>NZ_JBWQOL010000005.1:0-337729 GCF_056591715.1 Maritimimonas sp. 2405UD52-3 | reverse complement strand
ATATATCCGTTTTATGGTTAATTTGTTTAAAATCAGTAGTGTTAGATTCTATAAAAGTGTCTAACGGACTTTTAATCTTAGCCAGAACCTTGTTACTTACATGCGTATAAATTTCTGTAGTTTTACTACTTCCGTGGCCTAAAAGCTTTTGTATATATCTTAAATCTAACCCTTGCTCTAATAAATGTGTTGCAAATGAATGTCTTAGCATATGTGCACTTACATTTTTTTCTATTCCTGCCTTTTGAGCCATATTCTTAATAACTTTATTTACACTAGAACTACTGTATTTTGTACGATTAGGGCTTTCAACTAAATAGTACTTTGGTTTATATTCTTCCAAATATATCATAAGTAATTTTTTCAAACGAGCTGATAAAATGGTTGTTCTATCTTTTCTACCCTTACCTCCTCTAACAAAAATAATATTTTTGGTAAACGAAATATCTTCTTTTCTGAGTGCCAATAATTCACTTATTCGTAATCCGGCTGAATATAAAGTGCATATAATAACCTTGTGTTTTAAATTATCACATACCCAAATCATTTTTAAAATATCAACTTCAGATAAGACTTTTGGTAATTTCTTTTCCTTTTTAGGACGCTCTATAGCATAATAGAACTTTTCCCATCCTTCAATGTTTTCATAATAACATTTTAATGCATTTATGGCCTGATTTTGAGTGCTAATAGATGCTTCTTTATTTTTTATCAGATAATTGATATATCTTTTCAAATGGTTTTCCGTTACCGTTTGTAACTTTAGTGGATAGATAAATCTTGAAAAGTCAAGGATAAAAGAACAATACGTTTTAATGCTGTTCTCACTATACCTTCGCCTTTTCATAAAAAGGATAAATTCTTTTGGAACCGCTATTTTAGCTTCTGGAATGTTTTGCTTTCTTTGTTGTCCAGTAGTGGGTTTTTCACTTGCTTCTTTAGCAAATAAAGAAGAAGCATCAACAATGGCTTTCCCTCTAAAAGATGCAAAAATAACCTTCAAATTAGCTGGAGTATTATGAATGTACCATGTCTTTTTACTGGCACTCCATCTTGAACCAGAAATTGATCGCACTACATCAATAAGGTCTTTATTATATGCAAAGCCTACAAATAATTGATTTTCTCCTCTGTGCTTTCCTTTTGTAATAGTAACAATTGGTAATTTCTTTTTCATAACTTTAAATATAAACTTATTGTTTATATATTTTTCCGTCCTTCATTACAAAACGCACATTTTCCATAGTTCTAATATTCTTTATTGGGTTTTCATCTACAGCAATGATATCCGCCAGTTTTCCTACTTCAATAGAGCCTAATTGGTCTGTCATTTCTAGAACTTTAGCATTTGTAACTGTAGCTGACTGTATAGTTTCCATAGCGGGCATACCAGCCTCAACCATATAACCAAATTCCTTACCGTTGTCACCATGATCAAAAACACCGGCATCTGTGCCAAAAGCTATGGCTACCCCTTTTTTATATGCCTTACCAAAAGTATCTTGAATTTTAGGGCCTATTGCTAAGGCTTTAGGTACAATAATTTCCGGAAAATAACCTTTGATTTTTGCTTTAGCTTCAACAGATTTACCAGCTGTAATGGTAGGTACATAATACGCATTGTGTTTTTTCATAAGTTCCATAGTTTCCTCACTCATAAGTGTACCATGTTCTATGGTCTTTACACCGCCAATTACCGCCCGTTGCATACCTTCATCGCCATGCGCATGTGCCGCTACGTGCATTCCGTAATCTTTAGCAGTTTGAGTAATAGCTTTAATTTCTTCTAAAGTAAATTGCGGATTCTGCCCACTCTTTGCCACACTTAATACACCACCAGTGGCAGTAATCTTGATCATGTCAGCACCATTTTTATAACGTTGTCGTACTGCTTTTTTAGCATCATCAACACTATTAACAACACCCTCTTTAGGACCCGGATTTCCCATCAGCTCTTTACGTCTTCCATTAGTTGGGTCAGCATGTCCACCAGTAGTCCCCAATGCTTTTTCAGCAGTTATAATTCTTGGTCCATCTACTTTGCCTGCATTAATAGCATTTCTAAGTGATACATTAACACCACTTCCGCCAAGGTCACGCACCGTTGTAAAACCAGCCATCAATGTAGTTTTAGCATTTTTTTGGGCATTATAAGCAATATCAGCATCATTCAATACAAATGGTTCTACATAACTTTTTGGGTTCAATTCACCCTCAATATGCACATGCATATCTATCAAGCCTGGTAGCACAGTTTTATTCTTAAGGTCTATTACCTGGCTAGATGTTGATGTCGGATTTTGATATCCTTTTTCAACACTCTTTATTTTGTTGCCAGAAACCACTACTGTCATTTCTTTGAGAATCTTGCCTGATTTTGTATCAATCAATTTTCCGCAGTGCAAGTAAGTATCTTGTGCATGAATTAAAAAGCTAAAAGCAAGGCAAATGATAAAAAGTAGGTGTTTCATGAGTGTATAAATTATTAGTTAGTGCCATAAAAGTATCAAAAAAAAGTGGTAGATTTCTCTCATTATCGCATGAATTAAAATGAAACAAAAAAATATCATTATAACTGGTGCCAGCAGGGGTATCGGTTTTGAGTTGATAAAACAACTAACCAATTCAGGTTACAGTGTATTGGCGCTTTCACGGAATGTGAGTACATTAACTGAATTACCTTCAGAAAATATATCGGTAGATATTGGTAATGAAGAAGAACTAGAAAAGGTCAAAACATTTGTTGAAAATAATTGGCAAAAAGTAGATATACTTATCCATAATGCAGGAAAGCTCATCAATAAACCTTTTGCCGAAACTAGTACGCAGGATTTTTTGGATGTATATAAAGTTAACGTATTTGCAGTGGCTGAATTAACTAGAATCTTATTACCATTTTTAAAGAATGAAAGCCATGTGCTTACTATCAGTAGCATGGGCGGTATTCAGGGTAGTATGAAGTTCCCTGGTTTAGCTGCCTATAGTTCATCTAAAGGTGCCGTCATTACATTAACAGAATTACTAGCCGAAGAATATAAAGAAAAAGGTATAGCATTTAATGCATTGGCGCTAGGTGCTGTGCAAACCGAAATGTTAGAAGAGGCTTTTCCGGGCTTTAAAGCACCTAATACAGCTGCAGAAATGGCAAACTATATTGCTGATTTTGCTTTAACAGGTCATCAATTCTACAACGGAAAAGTGTTACAAGTATCTTCAAGTACACCTTAGTGAATGAGAGAGATTCTACAAAAGTATATTCCTGATGCTGCTTTAGATCAAGTAATAGTGTTGCTTGAAAGGTACCCTTGCAAACTTAAAATAGTTAATAAACGTAAGACCAAACATGGTGATTTTAAGAAATTGCCAAGTGGTATACCCCAAATAACAATTAATAATGACCTGAATCCGTATCGGTTTTTATTAACACTCATTCATGAAATAGCACATTTAGTTACGTTTCAAGAAAATGGGCGTGTAAAGCCACACGGTAAGGAGTGGAAAATAACCTTTCAACATTTAATGTTGCCTTTTTTGAACCCAGATATTTATCCAGAGGACGTGCTGTCAAAATTGGCATCTTATTTTAAAAACCCAAAAGCTAGCACTGATACAGATGTGCATTTGTCATTGGCCTTAAAGCATTATGATTCTCCTAGTAACGCCAATTATATTTTTGAAATACCATTGGCTAAAAAATTTATGTATAATAAACGTATTTTTGTTCGTGGTGAAAAAAGGAGAACACGTTATGGTTGTAAAGAACTGGCAACAGGCAGACTCTATTTATTTCATCAAAACGCTGAAGTTAAATCAATTGAAAATTAATGAATAAAAATTACTATGCAGTAATAATGGCAGGAGGTGTTGGCTCACGATTTTGGCCCGTAAGTACTCAAAATTTTCCTAAGCAGTTTCATGATATGCTAGGTGCAGGAAGATCGTTGATTCAGAAGACATTTGATCGTTTAGAAAGATTAATACCACAAGATCAAATTTTAATTTCTACTAATGAACGCTATAAAAAATTGGTGTTAGACCAGTTAAATATAACTGAAAAGCAATTGGTTTTAGAACCGGCCATGCGCAATACAGCACCTTGTATTTTATATACAGCCTTAAAAATTTATCAAGAGAATCCTGATGCCGTTATGATTGTGGCACCTTCTGATCATTGGATAGAAAATGAACCCGAGTTTATTGAAAATATTGAAACTTCATTTAAAGCGTGCTCAGAAAGAGATATTTTAATGACCTTAGGTATACAACCTTCATACTCCAATACGGGGTACGGTTATATTCATTTTGATAAGGAAAACACTACTATAAAAAAAGTTAAACAATTCACTGAAAAACCAGACCTTGAAACCGCTACTGAATTTTATAATAGTGGTGAATACCTTTGGAATGCAGGTATTTTCATCTGGAGTGTGAAAAGCATTCTAAAAGCATTTGAAAATTATTTACCTGAAATGTATACGCTATTTTGTGAAGGCAACAGTGTTTACAATACTGAATTTGAAGATGACTTTATTAGGTCAAACTATGAAAACGCCAAGAATATTTCAATAGATTTTGGTGTCATGCAAAGTGCCAATAATATTTATGTATTACCTGTAGATTTTGGATGGAATGACCTTGGTACCTGGAGCTCTTTATATGAAAAGCTTTCAAAGGATGCCGCTAAAAATACTATTGTAAACGGCGAGGCTATCTTTGAAGATGCCTCTGGAAATATGGTCAGAACCTCACCGGGTAAAAAAGTAGTCATTCAAGGCTTAAATGATTATATTGTAGTTGAAAAAGATGATGTTTTATTAATTTGCCCTAAAAAAGAAGAGCAACATATCAAACAATTGGTTGCTAAAGTTAAAGATGAATTTGGTGACAATTTAACCTAATATTCTACAACCAAACCTATAAGTTATGGAAGAAGATAAAAAAGTAGAAGTAGAATTTGATGTCAAAAAAGAACAGGTAAAAAAGGACTTTTCTGGTTTTTTTGGCAGTGTAAAACACTTTTTAAGAGACCTACTTGAAATACGTCATGATACCAATAAAGATGGTACCATTCAGCAGATAAAAGATGGTATTTCAATGAAAGGCCATACCGCTTGGATTTTGGTTTTTTCCATCACAATAGCTTCCATTGGTCTTAATGCAAACTCAACAGCGGTAGTTATTGGTGCTATGCTTATATCACCGTTAATGGGGCCTATTTTAGGTGCCGGTTTGGCCATTGGTATTAACGATATTGACACCTTAAAGCGTTCTATGACCAATTTAGGAGTGATGATAGGCTTGAGTCTATTAACTTCTTTTTTGTTTTTCAGCATTCCTTTATTTCAAGATGCAACCCCAGAAATCTTAGCCAGAACACGTCCTGATGTACGTGATGTATTTATTGCACTGGCTGGTGGACTGGCATTGATAGTTGCTGTAAGTAGACCTTCTGCCCAAACAAATACGGTAGCGGGTGTGGCAATTGCCACAGCTTTAATGCCACCTTTGTGTACTGCAGGTTATGGCTTGGCAACAGGTAACTTAGCTTATTTTGGTGGTGCCATGTTCCTATTTACTATCAATACTATTTTTATAGCGCTAGCAACTTTTGTTATTGTAAAGTATTTGCGCTTCCCTATGGTGAAGTATATCAATTCAGCTAGAAGAAAAACAATAGCCAGATTTGCTTCTGTGGTAGCTTTTGTAATTTTTGCAGGTAGTATTTACTCGTTTTATAACTTATTTAAAGAAAATCAGTTTAAGCAAATTGCCAGTAGTTTTATTACTGAGTTAAAAGATGGCGGAGTAGCTATTTTAGGTGAGGATGAAGAAAATATAGACTATTTAAATAGAACTATAACACTTCCTATATTAGGAAGCATGAGACCTGATTCTGAAATTGATGGATGGAAGGTAAAGATGCAAGAAATGGGCTTAGATGAAGTAAGATTAGATGTGCAGCAAGGCGATGACTCTGAAATTCGGCAGCAAGTTCAAGATCTTCAAGATCTGTATTCGCAGAATCAAAAAATTATCAACTCTCGCGATGAAACTATTAAAGAAAAAGACGAAAAAATACGATTGTTAGAACAGCAACTGTTCAAGTTCAATGAAAAAAGTGTACCACTTGTTCAAGTAGGGAAGGAGGCACAGGTATTATTCTCTGCATTACAGCAAATATCATATTCAGATAGAATAAACAATAATTTTAAATTAATTGATACAGTCAGGGTTTTTCATTTTAAGTGGTATGATTCCATTTCAAATAAGATCGCTAGGCAGCAAGACCCTGAATTGAGAAAATGGTTAAAAACAAGATTAAACCTTGATACGGTAAGGGTAGGTAGATAAGTACTGTTTAGTGGTGATCTTCTCGTATTTGTGCTTCTCTAATTTTTTTGAAAAGGTTAGAAGAATATACAAAATCGGTTACAGCTTCATTATCAGTTTTAAATAAGGTTTCATTTGAACCTTCCCATGCTTTAAGTCCATCTTTCAGAAAAATGATCTTTTCACCAATCTCCATAACAGAGTTCATATCATGAGAATTAATCATAGTAGTGATATTGTATTCTCTAGTAATCTCTTGAATTAAATTATCAATAACAATAGCCGTTTTTGGGTCTAAACCTGAATTAGGCTCATCACAAAATAAGTATTTAGGATTATTCACAATAGCCCTTGCAATAGCTACACGCTTTTGCATTCCACCAGAAGCTTCACTAGGCATTTTTTTATGGGCATTTGGTAGGTTAACACGTTTCAATACAAAATCTACCCGGTCTTCCATTTCACTTTTACTTTGCTTGGTAAACATTCGTAAAGGGAACATCACATTTTCTGCAATGGTCATAGAATCAAATAAGGCACTACCTTGAAATACCATACCCATATCACCTCTAAGGTCACTCTTTTCATTGTCAGTAAGGTCAGAGTATAATCTACCATCATAGCTAATAGTTCCTTTTTCTGGAGTATATAAACCTAGTAGACACTTTAAAAAGACGGTTTTGCCTGAGCCACTTTGCCCAATGATTAGATTGGTCTTTCCGTTTTCAAAAGAAGCACTAATGCCTTTTAATACCTTAGTATTTCCAAATGACTTTTCCAAGTTATCTACTACAATCATTAGCTTAGTAACATTTGGGTTAGTATATAATTTACTAGTATTATGATTACACTTGTCCAAACAAAAGAAGTAGTACTTGCTTTGCCTACTTCTAAGGCTCCCCCTTTCATAAAATAACCATAAAAGGAAGGTATGGTAGCTAAAATGAAGCCAAAGACAACAGTTTTAACGAAAGCATATACAATATGAAAAGGTATAAACTCTGTTTGAATACCTATGATATAATCTTCCATACTTGTAAACCCACCATATACACAAGCGGCTAATCCCCCTAAAATGCCTAAAAACATAGCAATTGATATCACAAAAGGGTAGAGCATCAAAGCAATAAATTTAGGAAATACCAGATAGTTTATAGCATTGATACCCATCACTTCTAAAGCATCAATTTGTTCTGTTACACGCATGGTACCAATACTTGAAGTGATAAATGAGCCTACCTTACCAGCCATAATAATAGAAATAAACGTCGGTGCAAATTCTAAGATTACAGATTGTCGGGTAGCAAAACCAACTAAATAATCAGGAATTAAAGGATTTGTAATATTTAATGCAGTTTGAATAGTAATTACACCTCCCACAAAAAAAGATATAAAAGAAACAATACCTAGAGAACCTATGATGAGGTCATCTATGTCTTTTAAGATCAATGTTCGCATTACTGACCACTTGGTGGGTTTTCTGAACATTTCTCCTATCATTATAAAATAGGTACCAATATTTTCTAGGTACTTCATGTAGTAATATACTATGTTAACAAAAGATCAAGCCTTTTGATGAAACAGTCAAAAATAGGATTTTAAATAGAATTTAAACTACTTTTGAGGAAGATAAAATATGAGCTTATATGAAGAAGGTTATACTACTTCTATTTATACTACTAATTTCTTTTAATGTAGAATCACAAACTATTGAAAGTCAGCGTCCAAAACTGATCGTTGGTGTTGTGGTTGATCAAATGCGTTATGATTACCTTACCCGTTTCTACAATAAATATGGCGATGGCGGATTCAAACGTCTGATGAACGATGGATTTAACTGTGAAAACAATCACTATAATTATGTGCCTACCTATACTGGACCCGGTCATGCATCAATATTTACCGGAACTACACCAAAATACCACGGTATTATTGCAAATAATTGGTATGATAAGGTTACAAAAGAAGAAGTATACTGTGTATCTGATAAAACAGTGAATCCTATTGGTTCAGGAAGCAATGATGATAAGATGTCACCACGAAGAATGTTAACGACTACTATAGCAGATGAAAACAAATTATTTACACAATCAAGAGGTAAATCAATTGGCATTTCAATAAAAGATAGAGGCGCTATTTTACCTGCCGGCCATAGTGCAAATGCTGCATACTGGTTTCACGGAAGCGCTATAGGAAAGTGGGTAACCAGCTCTTACTATATGAAAGAATTGCCTAAGTGGGTAAAAGACTTTAATGCAAGAAAAAATATAAAATCGTACCTCAAAACCTGGAATACTCTTTATGATATAGATACTTATATAGAAAGTGGTGATGATCTTAATAGTTTTGAGCGTGGTTTCGTAGGAAAGAAAACAGCTACATTTCCTTATGACTTGAAAGCACTTAAAGATGAAAATTGGGGATATAGTATCATAAAGTCTTCCCCTTATGGAAATACGTTAACCACTGATTTTGCTTTGGCAGCTATTGAAAATGAAAACTTGGGTCAGGATGAGTTTACTGATGTGTTAACAATAAGCTTTTCAAGTACAGATTATATTGGTCATAATTTTGGTGTAAACTCTAAAGAAGTAGAAGATACATACATTCGTTTAGACAAAGATTTGGAACGCTTACTTATTTATTTAGACACGAAAGTAGGTAAAGGGCAGTACACTATTTTTCTTACCTCTGACCATGGTGCGGTTGAGGTGCCTGCCTACTTGCAAACTAAAGGTATTCCATCTGGATATGTTGATGCTGATGCTACCAAAAAAAGATTTAATGACTTTTTGTCCAAAACATATGGAACGATAGATATTGTTGAAGATATAAGTAATCACCAAGTTTTTATAAATAGAGCTAAAGCTCAAGAACTCAAGTTGACCATTGAATCTATTCAAGAGACAATAGTTAATGAAATCATTAACTATCCTAACATTCAAAAAGTATATACATCACAAACTATAGCCAATGTTAATTTTACTGATGGTATTGAGGCTTTATTACAAAATGGATATAATCAGAAAAGATCTGGAGATATTTTATTTATAAGAGCTCCCGCTATGATCTCTTATGAAAGAACGGGTTCTACTCATGGCTCCGGGTATAATTATGATACACATGTACCATTACTATTTTATGGAAAAGGAATTAAAAAAGGGAACCTGAAGAGGAAGACAGTAATAACAGACATTGCGCCTACATTATCTATGTTGTTAAAAATTGGATTTCCCAATGGAAGTACTGGAACTGTAATTACAGAAGTACTAGATTAAAAGAATTATTTTTTTCTTTTGTGAATAGCTTTTTGCTTTCTTTTTTCAGAAAGTATGATTTGAAATACCATTATAAAAGCAAAAATGATGAGCGATAATATAATTTTATTTGCCATAATATTGGGTTGGTACAAATAAAATAACGTCTTCTTTTGCAATTTATTATGCTAATATTTATAAACAACAGCGTTTATATTCATGCCCGCACCAACTGAAGCCAATACAATTACATCACCTTTATTGACCTCATGATTTTCTAATTTTCCTTTTAAAACTAAATCGAGTAAAGTAGGTACCGTAGCAACTGAACTATTCCCTAACTTATGAATACTCATAGGCATGACATGTTCCGGTACTGCGGCTTTATAGAGTCTAAAAAATCGCTTAATAATAGCTTCATCCATTTTTTCATTGGCTTGATGAATGAACACCTTTTTTACATCCTGAATAGAAACCCCACTTTTATCTAAAGCCGTCTTCATAGCCAAAGGAACATTATTTAAGGCATATTCATAAATTTTTCTTCCATGCATTTTAATATAGCGTACTTTGGGATCAGTATCAGGAATATTTGATTTACCCATAAAGAGATAATTTGCCTCTTCATAAGTGTGCGATTGCGAGGCATGACTCATAATGCCTGATCTCCCATTTTCGCTAAACTCAACGATGCAAGCACCGGCACCATCAGAATAGATCATAGAATCTCTATCATGCATATCTAATACCCTAGACAAAGTTTCTGCACCAATAACAAGACATTTTTTTGCTATACCTGCTTGTATATAAACATGTGCCTGTATAACACCTTCTATCCAACCGGGGCAACCAAAAATGACATCGTAAGCAACACAATTAGGGTTTTTAATTTTTAATAAATGTTTGACTCTTGCAGCCAGACTTGGTAAGATATCTGTTTGTATGGTACCTTTTTTAATATCACCAAAATTCTGTCCTAATATAATGTAGTCTAATTCTTCAGGGTCTATATTAGCATCATCAATAGCTTTTTGGGCAGCTATTGCTGCTATATCACTAGATTGAAGATCATCTGTAACGTAACGACGCTCTTCTATACCCGTAATAGCCTTGAATTTTTCTATAATAATGTCATTTGAGGTCTCAAAAGGTTCATTCTTATCATTATAGAAGCGCTCTTGATTAAAATCAGCATTTGTTTTAGCTATTTTTGGGATATAACTCCCAGTACCAGTAATTACAGAATTCATTAACTTATTAGGGTTTTCAGTTGCCGCGAAACTAAGTTTTTTTTAATTAAACTAATGATTGTGTAGAAAATAGTTTTAAAATCAATTTTATTTTTGTGATAATTATAAAATTGAGTATTTAAAATTAAGAATTTAATAATTTTATTTCCATAATGGTAGCAATTGATTGCGCTCTGGTTTTCGCTAATAAGACTTTTTCACCTTCAAAATAAATGTCTAATGTGGCATTGAAATGAGAAAGCCAGATTTTAAAATGTTCGCTTTCAAACGAGATCTTTTTGTTGAGGTCAAAATGTGGTTTCATGGCATTTTTTTGATAATGATTGGTTCCTAAAAGAATATCTTCCCAAAAGTCAATGATGGTTTCTAAATGTTGAGCAAGGTGATTTTTACTAACAATATGCTGAAAAAAATGACTAATTCGTTGGTCATTTAAGAGTTTACCGTAAAATTCCGTAATAAGCAGATGGATATCTTCTCTTGAGCTAATATCACTCTTATTGTGCATATAAGTTATAACCAAGATTTATCAAATCCAAAAGGTAGTAAATCACTTAAAGAATTTGTTTTAATAATTTTACCTTCTTCACCCATAAATAATATTTCTATGGTTTTTTTTTGTTTTGATTCATATTCTGCGATAGCTTGTCTACAAGCTCCACATGGTCCTACGGGATCAGTAACAAGATTAAGAGAAGATTTAGCGGAAATAGCAATCTTTTTGATGCTTTCATTAGGGTAGTTGGCACCTGTATTATAAATAGCCACACGTTCTGCACACATACCAGAAGGATAAGCTGCATTTTCTTGGTTATTCCCTAAAACTATTTGACCATTTTCTAATAAGATAGCTGCACCTACACTAAACTTAGAATAAGGTGCATAGGCCAAATCTCTACTATCAATAGCTTGAAGCATTAAGTTTTGCTCTTCAGTAGGAAGTTCATCAATGCCTTCATAAACTGTAAAATGTACAATATGCTCTTGTTTTTTCATCTAAAAACAAAAAATCATTTTAGCTAATGTACTAAAATGATTTTTATAATTCTTAAAACGAAGACTGATTTGTTAAAAGTCTTCGTAGGTATCTCCAAAGCTGAATGACAATGAGAATCTAAGTGTATTTTCTAAAGGATTATTCACATCACTTGAATTTATTAGATATGATAAATCTAATTGAGCACTCTTAAATTTAAAACCGGCACCCAATGTAAAATATTGCCTTCCTCCTGCATAGTCACTTTCATTAAAGTATCCAGCTCTAAAACCAAAAGTATCATCATACATATATTCACCACCTAAAGCCCAAGTAAATTCTTTTAGTTCATCACCAAATCCACCAGGAGCATCTCCAAATGATTGAAACATACCACCTAAAAAGCCAACATCATCATCTTTGCCATCAATAATATCACCAGTGGTTTCATCACGTATTGGTGGTGATGGCACTAATAATTTATTAAACTCTAAATTGGCGGTAATAGAATTGAACTCATCTAATATGAATTCAAAGCCGCCACCCAGTCTTAGATTAGTAGGAATAAAGTTATCTTGACCGCCATCAGTTAAAGTAACTTTAGGGCCTATGTTTGATATGTTAAACCCACCACGCCAAATACCATTAAAGCTACCATAGTTTTTCTCTTGAGATTGGTAATAGCCACTAACATCTACTGCAAATGAATTTACAGTATTAATGGTAGAGTTTTCAACCCTCAAGGCATAATCAGATCTCAAATATCTAACCGCTACTGCCATAGAGTATTCAGGACTTAATTTTAAACCATATGATACATCAAGAGCCAATTCGTTAGGGTTTTCAGAACCAATACCTTGGCCATCTATAGCGGTAAGGTCTATAGTTCCTAAAGAAAAATATTTTAAAGAAGCACCAACAGAACTAGCTTCACTAAATCTATTAGAATACGTTAAATAAGCTACAAATACATCATTCGTCAAATTACGTAGCCATGGTGTATAATTAACTCCTATTCTGTGTTGCGCTTCAGAAAAGACATTTTTTGCAGCATTAAAGTGCTGCGAATTAGCATCTGGCGAAGTTGCTGCACCAATGTCACCCATACCTCCTGATCTGGCATCAGGCGCTATTAATAAAAAAGGTGCTGCCGTAGTAATTGGGTTTTCATCTTGGGCATAATTTTTTGAGATACCTAAGGTGAAAATCAAAAGAATTAATGTTAATTTTTTCATGAAATTGAATTAGTGTTTGGGGTCATGTTATTGTAAAATTACCAGTTTTTCAAACGTACTGGCTTTAGCATTTGATAATGTAGAAGTAACATTGAGTTTGTAGACATAAACGCCTTTTCCAATTTTATTACCAAAATCATCTAAACCGTCCCAAGAAAGTTCACGTGACAAATTACCTTCAGTTTGTACAACTTGATTAATAGTCTTAATCAGTTTTCCTGAAACAGTAAATATTTGAACCTGAACTTCTAAAGGCTCATTTGGTTTATTGTGATTAAACCAAAATTGGGTATAATTGATTAATGGATTGGGATAATTCAAAACATTATCTAATACCAAATCTCTGTCATCTACTACAACAAAATTTAACGTAGCTTCTGACGGATTATTGTATGTGTCCCAACATTTAAATGAAATAGTATGAGGTCCAGGTTCTAAGTCTCTAAACGGAAACTTTACTTTTCCCTTCGTAAAGTCATCTAATTCAGTCTGATAAAAGTCATTAAGAATAAATGGATTTGTTTGATCACCATCTAGAATAGCTACAATATCATGATCTACAGAAGTGATAGAGGTATTAATTCCTGATGCATCTTCTAAAACAGCCACAAAAAATGGCGATTCATTGGTATTACCACCATCAACAAAAGACTCATCATTCATAAATAGTTTTACGATAGGGCCAGTAGTATCTTCAGGAGCATTTTCATTAATTCCGCCTACGATAATATCTTGATTTAATCCTGACTTGTCTATTTCTTGATTTTCAGCATACATACTTATTTTAGACTTTCCAAAGGCTACACGGATGTCTTTAGGTACTATAAAGTCAAATTTAAAAGCTCCATTAGTCACAGATGCCTGCCCTCTAAAAATCTTACTTTCAATAGCATCAAAAGTTAGTGTTCTTCCAAAATTATCATTATCAAGCGTTGTTCTTTCAAGTGACTTATCAAAAATAGTGGTAGAAAGTGTACCATTAAAATCAGTTAAAATAGTATTAGATGAATTCGTAACAACACCTTCTAGAGTAACTCTCGATAAGGCTTTCAAAGTATCTAAAGATTGTGAAATGTCTCTATCGTTGATTTTGGTGAGCCTTATGTTTGGCTTTGGCTGCGCTAATTTCATAGCAGGATCACCAAAATAATATACAAATAGTCGCTGCTCACTATTTGAAGAGGCAGGGTCATTCTTTGTTTGCATTAAGGCCTGAGCCATCGTGTAATCTTCATCATTAAAGGCAAAGAGCTTTCTAGCTAACACCCTATTAAAACGTTGTCCAACACTAATAAAAATTTCTCGTGTTGTTGTGATCATGCTGGTCGCTCCTCCATTGGTATTAAGAAATACTGACTCACCAGCGGTAGGTCTTAGGGGGTTATCAAATCTTGAGAATTCGCAGGTAACGGTTATCAAAAGAGGTAATGTATTTGGGTTTCGCCAATTTTGAATTTGCCCAACATCTAATATACGCTCATTCGCCCAACCATCTTCACCACCATGACCGAAGTAATCAACTACTAAAGTTCCAGTTTCAATTACATTGTTGATTGCTTGATTTACATCTGGGTAGCGCTCACCACCTGCTGAGTTTTGTTGTACAAAGGCATCAGCGTATATTTTTGAAATATTGAATTCGGGTTTATTAAGAGTTATTTCATCGGCAATTTCTTCAACCGTTTGTTGCAAGATAAATTCACCGGCATTGTCAGGGTCATCAGCCACAAATGCTATTCTATTGCGCCAGTCACCAAAAGAAGAGGTAGCATAATAACTTAAAACTTTGTCAACTGCTGTCCGCGCTTCAGAAATGGTTGATACAGGAAACCTTCCTGTAGCTACATCTTGTGTATCACTAATTCTCAGCAGTCCTTCATCTTCATCCATTATACCATAATAGTCATCAGTAACAAAAGAATTTGCGAGATTAAAACTCTGAAAAGATTGAACTGCAGGCACTAAATTGTTATTACCTGTAATTCTATCCTTATAATCAAATGATGCATCTCCAAAAAGGGCTACAAATTTAATTCTGTTTTCGGTAGACGTAGCATTTACATATAGGTGTCTCACAAAATCGCGTATGGCTGTTAAATCAGGTGAGCCTGAGCTAAATTCATTATATACATATTGAAGATCAATAACCCGAACATCTAAACCTGAATTTGTTCTATGATATTCAGCCAGACGTTCAGCTTGTTGTATTAGAAAATCAGGAGAAACAATTACATAATCAATATCTTGTAAAATGTGTAAATTTTGATTTGGAATGGCACCATTAGAGATGATTTCAGGAGTGAAATAATCATTTTCATTTAACACAATAAATTCTTTTAGAACACCACCATTGGTGTTAAATGAGAAATTAGTATCAACAGACTCATTATTAATATTTATGGGATTGATATAATCTGTGACATCCCAAATTTTTGTAGTTGAAGTTGTGTTTTCAATACTATAATTTATAATATCTGTAAATGAAGTATTTGCCGCATTAAAGTTTCTAAATGAGAATTGTTTGTTCGTCAGAGCAACCAGCCTTTTTGTTCCAATAAGTTCTATATAATCTAAATGCCCTTTTGCAGAGGGGTTTCCATTATTATTGAATGTTACTTCTACTGATATCTGATCATTGCTTACAGCAATTCCTCTTTCTAATTCGCCCGGAGTAGCTAAGGTTAATGAGTTAGTAATTGCATTAAAATTAATAATCCCAAGATTTTGACCATTTACATTGAATTGCATTTGAGTAGGTGTAAATGATTCGGTTACACCTCTGGCTCTAACAAAAACATTTTCTGAAGCTTCAATATTTGAAAAATCAAAATTAATTGTTGTCGTATTATTGAAAGTCAAATTTTCTCCGAGCCACTGCTGGCCATTAGCGAACAAATTTACTTCGTCAATTTCATGTACTAAATAATCATTATAGGTAGTTACTTGCAATGTTTCAGATCCACTTACTGGAGTATTGTTTAGTAAGCGCTTACCAATTCCATTATCTACCGTGATAAAATAGTAAGCTTTATCTGAATAGATATTATTTCTATGTCTTGTTTGTTCGGGTTGTTGTGCGTTTACCTGCCAATCATAAGGCCCTTTACCGTAAAAAAGAATAAAGTCACCACTATCAAAACTATTATCCTCTTCACCTTCTACATAAATAGCATTTTCTTGTAATCCATCATACCTGAACTCACTATTTAATTCAGGTAATAGCTGTCCACCATTTCCAAAAATTCGAATGTTTTTTGGATTTAACTCAGAAGTATTAATACCTAATTGTTGTAAAAAAGAAGCATCAATTCTGAAGATTCCAGTTGTATCAATAGCAAATTTATACCAAGTACCTTGAGATAGAACAGAGTTTTTTACTGTAGCGTGCTTGTATTCAACCTTAGATTGTTTTGCTATGTCTTGAGCAGAAATACAAAGGCAAATAGATAAAAATAAGAACAGAGTTAAGTTTCTAATTTTTGGCATCATTATTCAAAACGCGGTTGTAAACAGTTATTTTAATATTTTGCAAGGTTACATATAATAAAGAAATAAAACAATCGTTATACATGCAACTGATGCCATTTTTTGGCTAGAGTAAAGTAAATAATAAAGTAAACAGAATAGGACTTTTTAACCCCTAAATTAAACATTAAATAAATATGAAAAGGTTTATTGTAAGAAATGTGGTATTAACCATTCTGGTAGCGGGCTTTTTAGCTAGCTGCGGTAGTAAAGGAAGATCTAGATCAGATTTGACAGGTTGGAACTTTAATGACCCAACTTATGGTGGTTTTACAGCTAATACTAACTATGCCGGTCAGAAGACGCCTCCTGGAATGGTGTTGATTGAAGGTGGTACATTTACTATGGGTAGTGTACAAGATGATGTTATGTTTGACTGGAATACAACTCCAACTAAACAACAGATCAGGTCATTTTATATGGATGAGGCTGAGGTAACCAACCTTGAGTATTTATTTTATCTACAATATTTAGAAAAGGTATTTCCTCCGTCTGATGATACGTACCGTAAAATTTATCAGGCTGCTTTGCCAGATACATTGGTTTGGAGAGATGCTTTAGGTTTTAATGAATTATTATCAGAAACCTATTTGCGTCACCCTTCATATGCAGATTATCCAGTGGTTGGTGTATCATGGATACAGGCTACAGATTACTGTAAATGGAGAACCGACCGTGTAAATGAAAAGATACTTTATGATAAAGGTGTATTAAAGAAATTATTTGACCAAGATTCTTTAAAAGTAGAAGGTAAAAATCGTTTTGACACTAGTGCTTATTTGGCAAACCCTGAGTTGTTATTTGATGGTGACGAGAGTATTTATGGAAAAGGATTGCCAGACTATTCTCAAAAGCCAAGTAAAAAGAAAAGTAGAAAAGAAAGAAAAGCCGAAGCAGAAGACGCTGGTGATGATGTTGTAGCTGAAGCTGAAGAGGATACTGGAAGAAAGGCAAGAAGAAAAAGAGGTAAGGAGCAACAAGGTTTTACAGGAAGACATGTAAAAACATCAGATGGTATTTTAACACCTCGTTTTAGACTGCCAACAGAATCTGAGTGGGAATATGCTGCCAAAGCTTTAATTGAAAATAGAGAGTATAATACTATTAGAGGTAGAAAGAAATATTCTTGGAATGGCCGTTATACAAGAGACAGGTCTAAAAGAAGAGCTGGTGATCAGTTAGCAAATTTCAAACAAGCCAAAGGAGATTATAGTGGATTGGCAGGATGGAGTAATGATGGTGCAGATATTACTATTGAAGTAAAATCTTACGACCCTAATGCTTTTGGATTGTATGATATGTCTGGTAATGTTGCTGAATGGGTAGCTGATGTATACAGACCAATTGTAGATAATGAAGCTAATGACTTTAATTATTTTAGAGGAAATGTATTTAAGAAACCTTTAATTGATGCTGAGGGTAAGGTAGTAGTAGTAGATTATAATACTGTAGAGTTTGATACTTTAGATAATGGTAAGATTGTAGTAAAAGATTTACCTGGTAGTGTAAAGTATGTGCCTATTACAAAGAGTGATGCTTTCATGAGGCCTAACTACGAAAAAGCGAATAACATTGATATTAATGATGGTGACTTAGCTTCTACAAAAGAATACTACAGAAATCTTGAAGAAGAGGATGAAGAGTATAAACCTAGAATGTATAATTCACCTAAGACGCCTCGTCAAATAGGAGAGAGTGGGTTGATTATTCAGCAATATGATACTAAGAAACGTAATACGTTAATTAGCAATCAAACAAGAGTTTATAAAGGTGGTTCTTGGAGAGATAGAGATTACTGGTTAGACCCAGCGCAGCGTAGATATTTACCAGAATATATGGCAACTAATTTTATTGGTTTCCGTTGTGCAACAGACAAGTTAGGAGCTATGACGCATAAGCGTAGAAGAAAGCACCCTATGAAAAATTAAATAAGAATCAATTTATATATAATTAAAGCTCGAGACTAAAAAGTGTCGAGCTTTTTTTATTTTTAGCCAATGAAAATAGCTGAACTCTACCAACATTATTGCAAATCTTATTTAGTAAGTACTGATACAAGAAAAATCACTCAAGATTGTATTTTCTTTGCTTTAAAAGGCGATAATTTTAATGGTAATGCTTTTGCCGAAGAAGCTTTAAAAAAAGGAGCGTCTTATGCCGTAGTTCATGAGGAGGAATTCAGGACCAATGAAAGGATATTGTTAGTAGAGGATGTTTTAGAGACACTTCAAAAATTAGCTAGGTATCATAGGAGACAATTGAAAGTTCCTATTATTTCATTAACTGGAAGCAATGGCAAAACAACAACTAAGGAATTGATAAATGTTGTGCTATCTAAGAAGTATACAACAACAGCCACTTTGGGTAACTTGAATAATCATATTGGTGTGCCGTTAACCTTATTATCAATGACACCCGAAACAGAACTGAGTATTGTTGAAATGGGAGCAAACCACCAAAAGGAAATAGAGCTTTTATGTACCATTGCAGAGCCAGATTATGGCTATATTACAAATTTTGGAAAAGCACATCTTGAGGGTTTCGGAGGAATAGAAGGTGTTATAAAAGGTAAGACAGAATTATATCAATACCTAAAAGCTCATGAAAAGATGGTTTTTGTGAATGGTAAGGATACCAAGCAACTTGAAAAGTCTGAAGGTATGCGAAGGATCACTTTCAGTAATAATAATTCTGATATTCAAATTGATTTTGTGGAGGCCAATCCATTTGTAAAAACCAATTATAACGAAATGGAAATAGAAAGTCAACTTATTGGGGCGTATAACTTTAATAACATTGCTGCTGCCATTACTATTGGTAATTACTTTAATGTTAATGATACTTTGATTAAAGAGGCTATTGAAAACTATGTACCCTCTAACAACCGATCACAGATCATTCAAAAAGGATCAAATAAAATAATTTTAGATGCCTATAACGCAAACCCAAGTAGTATGCATGCAGCGTTACAGAATTTTAATGACTTAAGCAATACTAATAAAATTGCCATACTTGGTGATATGTTTGAACTTGGAGATGAGGCAGAAAAAGAACATCAAGAAGTAGCTGATTTAGTGTCTGAATTAGATATCAATGAAGTATTTCTATTGGGAGAGAATTTTTATAAAGTTACTACTTCTGGAGTTAAGTGCTATAAATCCTTTGAAGACTTTAAAAATTATTTTTCAGGCCGAACGATTAGAGACTCCACTTTATTAATTAAAGCTTCTCGGGGTATGGCGCTAGAGCGCGTGTTAGATTTGTTATGATGCTTTATATTGATATTGTCATCCTAAACTTGATTCAGGACCCAATTAATTTATAAAGAGTAGATTCCGGATCAAGTCCGGAATGACAAGTGATACCATGTGTTTACTTATTCTCCAATAAAAATCGCTTAAATGCCTGCCAATACCCCTCATAACCTTCAGTAGTTTCCCATACAGCACGTGAACCGTGAATGCCTTTTTCTATAGGTTTATAATGAGTTATATACGACGGTTTTACGTTTCGAAGAAGCTTTTCCACTGGCCCGATTTCTCGCTTTGAAGAAGTTATAAAAACAGGAATCTTTATAGGTTTTATAAGTTTTGCTAAGTTTTTCCCTTTTAAATATTCTCCTGGACTAAAAGCCGCTACTGCTTTTACTTTTTTATTTCGTTCACCGGCAATCCATAAAGCTAAAGAAGCCGAGTAGGAGCTACCCACAACTAGTAAAGGTTGATTTCCATTTAACTCATATAAATAATCTATGGCTGCCAATAAATCTTCCTTGGCACCAGCAAAACCAACATTCATTCGTTTACCGTTAGCATTAATGGCAGTCTGATTTACAATACCATTTACACCTTTACCAGATCGTTGGTCTATAGCCATACAAGAAAACCCTAAATCATTTATTTTTTTTGCAGTTTCTATATACTCCCCTCTACTATAACCTGCTTGGTGGCAAAGTAATATAGTGGGTGAAGTATTTTTTATAAAATAAGTGTCAGCAGTAATTAAAACAGAGTCTTGAGCATAAAAAGTGATAGAATTTCTTAACTCATCAACACCTTCAGAATATGTTGCTTGTGCTAAACTTGAAGATAATGAGACCAATAAAAATAAAGAAAACAGGTATTTATTCATATCAATTAAGATGTTTAACGGGTTCTTTGCCAAAAGCTACCTTTCTAAACTGATTGGGTTTTTTATCGTTCAGTAACTTTAATCCGCCGCTATTTCCAATAAGTTCTTGAAAATGCTCTTCTCTTTTATCATATTGTTCTTGATTAGCATAAGTTGTGATTAATATCAATTGAATTTTGCTATCATTTGTGATAGGGGCTTGTAATAATTGAAACGATAAAATATAGTTTTTATTTATTGCTTTTTCTCGTAAAATCTTCCAATTATTGTTGTAATAGTATAGTGCTTCTTCTATATTATCATTCACAATTTCTACAAAATCAATGGTTGAAATACGATCATCTAAGTCAGGCGAATTTTTAGCATTAAATTCTTGTGAATGACTTGTAACGCTAACTAAAAGTATCAAAAAGAAAATTAAATATTTCATTATATAGCCTTTATGAAGACCAATTTACTTAATAAGTATTTTCAAATGAAAATTTTAACAAGCCTTTAGCATTTTAGTTATTTCAATAACAAATTTCCAGTAGCATAACGCAGATTATACTTCATTTTTTCAATACGCCACCCTTCGGGATTTTTAACAAGACTTAATTCGTAGGTTCCTACAAAATCACGAGTATTCCCCTTTTTTGCTTTTTCTTTATAATGGGTAGCTGTGGCGTAGGCAAAAACATCTGCTTTATGGCCATGAATAGTTACCAAATAATTTCCACCAAGATGATTTATTGCATCCAAATCTTTAAAACCGTTTTGCCAATTATCACAAATCTCACTTGATAATAACTCTCTAGCTTCACCACCCATAGAAGTCATATCTAGATTCACAAACTTGGTAAAGACTTCGTTTTGTAATTTATCCCAATAGAGGTGATCTGTATAAATAAATAGTTTGTTAACTACTTCAACAATTTGCTCTCTTTCCGTAAATGCTGTCATAAAAACTTTTTCTTAAAAATACAAAGTATTAGTTTAGTTACCTAATTGTTAATATAGATGGATTTTAAAGAATTTTTTAAACGTATTTCTCAAGAATCATTGAAAGTTCTAGATACAAATATTCCTTTAAATTACTATGTTGCTATTGACTTATCGGTTCATAATAAAGAACTATATAGTGTTAACATTTCGTCTGCCACTGCCTGTGAAAACTATATAACAGATTATTTGAAGATTAGAAATGCGCAAATAGCATATGGAGGTTATTTAGAAGAACGAAATTTATATCAAGGAAGTCATAATTTCATTGGAAAAGAAGAACGAAATATACATTTAGGTATTGATTTTTGGTGTGAAGCAGGTACAAAAGTGTTAGCAGTTTTAGATGGAGAAATCCATAGTTTTCAAAATAATAGCAGTCTAGGAAATTATGGACCAACAATTATTTTAAAACACAATTTTAAAGAGGTAGACTTTTATTCATTATATGGGCATTTAAGTATAGAATCACTTAAGGGATTAAAAGTAGGGCAGAAGGTATATCAGGGCAACGAGATTGCTAAACTTGGCTCTCCAGAAATCAACGGTGGGTATGCACCACATCTACATTTTCAACTCATTAAAGATATGCAAGGAAAGTTTGGAGATTATCCAGGGGTTACAAACAAAGAGAATTTAGATTTTTACCGTAAGAATTGCCCTAACCCCAATTTTTTATTGAGGCTATCTAATTAAGTTATTTTAAGAGTTTCTATTTCTTGATCTATTTCCATTCGATTTCTTTCTATAATTATTTTTACTACCCCTGCGAAAGTTTCGAGATTTAGAATTCTGATCGGGTTGTTTCTTTTCGGCTTGAACTTCCTCAACATCATAAATAAAAGGATGCTCTTTTATTATAGGAATTTGCTGCTTTATTAATTTTTGTATACTTCGTAGATAAGGACGCTCATCTTTGTCACAAAATGATAATGCAATACCACTTGCTTTAGCTCTACCAGTTCTTCCAATACGATGAACATAAGTTTCTGGTATATTAGGTAGGTCATAATTAATAACAAATGCCAAAGCAGATACATCTATACCTCTAGCAGCAATATCAGTAGCAACCAAAACTTTAGTAGTGCCTTTTTTAAAATTTTCAAGTGCTTTCTGTCGAGCTCCTTGCGATTTGTTACCATGTATAGCTTCTGCTTTTATAGTTGCCCTATCAAGTAATTTTACAATTTTGTTGGCACCATGTTTTGTGCGTGAAAAAACAAGAGTAGATCCCGTAATTTTAGTTTCAAGTAAATGGATCAGCAGTTTAATTTTTCCTTTTTTAGAGACAAAATATACTGCCTGATCTACTTTTTCAGCAGTTGCTTGTTGAGGTTTTATGGTTACTTTTTCATACTTGCCCAATATTTTTTGAGATAGCGCAATAATACTGCTAGGCATGGTAGCAGAAAAAAATAAAGATTGACGTTTAGGGGGTAGTTTTGCTATAATTTTTCTGATGTCATGTATGAAGCCCATATCTAGCATTTGGTCGGCTTCATCAAGAACAAAATATTCAATATCTCTTAGAGATATAAAGCCTTGTTGCATTAAATCTAATAGTCTACCTGGTGTTGCAACTAAAATATCAATACCTTCTTTTAAGGCTTTTGTTTGCGCACCTTGTTTTACGCCTCCAAAAATAACGGTGTTTTTTATACCAGTATATTTACCATACGCTGTAAAGCTTTCAGCAATTTGTATAGCTAACTCCCGAGTGGGTGTAACAACCAATGCTTTTATTTTACGTTGCTTATCTCTAAGTTTTATATTGTTATAAAGATGTTGTAAAATAGGTATTGAAAATGCCGCAGTTTTACCAGTACCTGTTTGTGCACAGCCTAATAAATCTTTATTACGAAGTAAAATTGGAATTGATTGCTTTTGTATAGGAGTTGGGTGGGTATAGCCTTGATCTTCTAAGGCTCTCAATATAGGTTCAACTAAACCTAAGTCTTTGAATGTCATATATTTTTTCTACAGACGCCAAAGGTAGTTGAATAGTATGGATAAGTTATTTTTTATTTTATATAAATTCAAATAGTTTTTCTTTATGATTTAAAAACTGCATCTATCAGTTTGCTATTAAATAGGGCAGATTTGATATTACTGGATTTAGATTCAATACGTTCCTAAAAATCTTTATATACTTTCCTATATATTTTATCAGTCATTAAAATTTATTACTATTTTAAAGCCGAAGAGATATGAAATTGAGCATTTAATAATTTAATCTTTTACCAAAAATGGGATATTGGCATGAGCAGTATGATTATTACCATCTTCTACATTAATGAATAATCGATAAGCTCCAGGTTGAGATGGAGCTACAAAATTGGTAGTACTATCGGCATTTTTTGAAAATTGGCCATCTATAACTGCTGGAATATATTCTGCATCTCCTCCTGAGTTAGTTGAAGTGCTTTCTTTCATAATTTCCCAATGAAAAGTTAACTTGTCATTATCAGGATCGCTTACTTTTACTATTGCTTTGTAGGTATCACCAGCTTTCAGTTTAATGTTATTTTTAGCTCTTTTGCCTTCGAGAGTAAAATCAATCAGCCTAGTGGTTCGATTGTCTGGCCATTTACCGTTCCAGGCATAATGCATTACATCAACAGATTCAGTTTCATTACCATCAGGCATGAACATTCCAAACCAGGTAGGTGTTCGTTCTTGTTTTTGACCCCATAGGAATACAAAAGAGCCCATTACTTGTTGTGATTGAGATAGAATAGAATTCTGATATCTACTAAGGTAACCATCTGCTTTTTCTGAACTATTGTTCTCTATAGGCGCCCCCCATTCAGTAGTACCAACTTCCCAATAACCTGTTGCTCCCCACTCAGTAACCAATAAAGGCCCTTTATAATTTGATTTTGCAATAAGTTCGGGAAGAATTTCAATTGACCTATACATTTGAATACTCAAAAAATCTAAATCTGGCGCTCTATCTGCAATTAAATCCACATATTTCTTATCTATTCCTGATAAACATGTAGTAGTTAAATGGTGAGGATCTACTTTGTGGATCATTTTAGATATGTCATTTACCGCATCCCAAACTTTTAGATTTTGCGATTGCAGATTCATTTCATTTCCAATTCCCCAAGCTATTAATGCAGGATGATCCTTCAACTCTATAACACTCTTTCGGATGCTTTCTAATTGTTCTTTTACAGCTACTTCATTATCATAATCGAATCCATGACGCTCCAAACCAACCCAAATACCCATCATTACCTTCAGTCCTAGTTCTTCAGCTTGATCTAAAATTTCTCTACCATTTTCAGTACTCCAGGTTCTAAAAGAATTTGCTCCGTGTTTAGCCAATGATTCTAAATTACCTTTGTCCACACCTGCTCCTTGAATGTAGAAAAGCTCTCCGTTTAAAAAGATACGGTAGCCCTCATCTGTTAGACGGATTTCAGATTTAGTGATTGGAATTATTGATTTCTTTCTATTTAAATAAAAGCTACTTAATAAGATAAATAGAAAAACAAACAGAAAGAAAAATGACACATAACGATTTTGGTAAATAGGATCTTTCATTTTTTTCTTTTTTTGTTTAATGAATATTGACTAGGACTTGTATTTTTTTATTAGAACTTCAGTTATTAATATAGGTTGAGGCATCTTCAATTATATCATTGAAGTCTTCCTATGTATTAAAGTATTGAATGTTATTTTCTTCACATGATTTTTTAATTTTTTAATCTAACCTTTTTTGACTTGTAGTTATTGCTAAAGCTTAAAATATGATTCTCTTTTAGTACTGAAGAATTCAATTCTAATTAATAGACTATACTAGTCAATACTGAATCAAGTTAAGTACAGGTAAGCGAAGTTCGAAGAAAAATAGGTAAGATGCAAACTAAATTACATCCTCTCCGGCACATCAATACCCAATAATGTAAAGGCAGCTTTAATGACATCAGCTACTTTTTTAGACAATTGTGTTCTAAAGATTTTTTCTTGTTCATTTTCCGAACCAAGAATAGGTACACTTTGGTAGAAGGAATTATATTCTTTTACAAGATCATACGTGTAATTCGCTATTAATGCAGGGCTGTAATTAGTCGCTGATTGCTGCACTGTTTCGGGAAATAATGCCAATTGCTTTAAAAGATTACGTTCTTTTTCATGGAAAGATTCTTCGACTCCGCTTAGGGCGACACTATAGTCAAAATCGGCTTTACGAAGAATAGATTGAATTCTGGCATAGGTGTACTGAATAAACGGACCAGTATTGCCCTGAAAATCAATAGAGGCAACAGGATCAAATAAGATTCGCTTCTTAGGATC
Source organism: Maritimimonas sp. 2405UD52-3 (assembly GCF_056591715.1). Classification (NCBI taxonomy): domain Bacteria; kingdom Pseudomonadati; phylum Bacteroidota; class Flavobacteriia; order Flavobacteriales; family Flavobacteriaceae; genus Maritimimonas; species Maritimimonas sp. 2405UD52-3. Next base: position 311,739 of record NZ_JBWQOL010000005.1, on the reverse strand, counting down.
AACTTTTAAAATAAAATATTTTAAAGCACCTAGACCTATGGTTTTATAGAGTGTTTCTTTTTCTTGGTTAGTATACCCATCAAGTTTACCCAACTCTTCAGAAATTTCTTTAGCTGTATTAGCCATTTCTATAATAAGGTCATCTGCATCCACAACAGTACCTTCTCGAGATTTCATTTTACCACTCGGTAAATCCACCATTCCGTAGCTTAAGTGATACAAATTTTCAGCCCAATCAAACCCTAATTTCTTAAGGATTAAAAACAATACTTTAAAATGATAATCTTGCTCGTTACCCACAGTGTATACCAATCCACCTACATCGGAGTGGTCTTTAATACGTTGTATAGCAGTGCCAATATCTTGGGTCATATAAACAGCTGTACCATCCGAGCGTAAAACAATCTTCTCATCAAGACCTTCATCAGTCAGGTCACACCAAACTGAACCATCTTCCTTTTTAAAAAAAACACCACTTTTGAGTCCTTCGGCAACAAATTCTTTCCCTAATAGATAGGTGTCACTTTCATAATACAAAGTATCAAAATCAACGCCTAGGTTTTTATAGGTAATATCAAATCCATCATACACCCAACCATTCATTTTTTTCCAGAGATTAACCACTTCTTCGTTACCACCTTCCCATTTCCTCAGCATTTCTTGAGCTTCAAGTAGTATAGGAGCCTGCTTTGTGGCCTCTTTTTCAGAGATACCCTCGGCAACTAGTGCCTTTATCTCCTTTTTATATTCCTGATCAAACTTTACATAATAGTCTCCTACTAGCTTATCACCTTTGAGTCCCGTTGATTCAGGTGTTTCTTCATTTCCCCATTTTTGCCAGGCTAGCATTGATTTACATATATGAATGCCCCTATCATTAATTATCTGAGTCTTATATACTTTTCTGCCAGAAGCCTTTAAAATTTCAGCTACTGAATAACCCAACAGGTTATTACGTATATGACCCAGGTGTAAAGGTTTATTTGTATTTGGAGAGGAATATTCAACCATTACAGCTTTTTCACCAGCGCCAAGTGTTGAAATACCGTAATTTTCTATCTGATATATCGTGTTAAACTGCTCTAGAAAATAGGCATCACTCAATTCAAGATTTAAAAAACCTTTTACCACATTGAAATTAGCAACCTCAGAAACATACTCTTTAATATATTCACCTAATTTGGTGGCAATTTCAACGGGATTTCCTTTGACCACTCTTAAAAATGGAAAAACAACTACTGTGATGTCACCCGCAAAATCCTTTCGTGTAGCTTGAAATTCAACGGTATCTATTTCTTGATCGTAAATAGATTTGAACGCTTCCTGAATAGTTGATTTTAGTGTTTCTTGGATTGGCATAAATTATCTCCCTAGTTTAAGACCTTTCGACTTACTTCGTAAGGTAGCTTCGTTCAAAATATATTTTGACCTCGCTAATGCTCAAGATGACAATTGTAAATTGTGCACCTTTCTGGTCGAGCGGAGTCGAGACCGATTTTCTAAAAAATGAACGGCAAAATTAAGTATTTGATCATCAAATTACTATTTTTAGTGAAGCTAATTCACCTCTATGAATAAAAAGTATAACATCCAAAAATCACCATTTGTAGTGCCTACTGATGACGGAAAATTAATAGAAGAACATTTTGGAAACGCAACAGACGGTAATTCCAACATCAGTATTGCACATATGATCGCACCACCGGGCTGGAGCGAACCATTTCAAACACCTGAATTTGATGAATATACCTACATCATTCGCGGTAAAAAACAGTTTGTAATTGAAGGGGAGACTATTATTTTAAAAGCAGGAGAATCCATCAAGATCGAGAAAAATACTCGAGTACAATACTCGAATCCATTTGACTCAGAATGTGAATATTTAGCCATTTGCACTCCTGCCTTTTCAATGAATTTAGTCAATAGAGAGGAAACATGAATGTACAACCATTTCATATAGCAATTCCGGTTCATAATTTATCTGAATGCAGAACTTTTTACAGAGATATTCTAGGTTGTGAAGAAGGTAGAAGCTCTGACCATTGGGTGGATTTTAATCTATTTGGGCATCAGTTGGTGATTCATTATAAACCTAAATCCGAAGAATCTCTTCATACAAATTCGGTTGATGGAAAAAGTGTACCGGTACCGCACTATGGTGTGGTCTTAGAATGGAATCAATTTCATGCTTTCGCGGATGAATTAAAATCTAAAGGGATTGAATTTATTATTGATCCTTATCTTCGTTTTGAAGGCGAGGTAGGAGAACAGGCTACCATGTTCTTTTTAGATCCGGCAGGAAATGCTTTAGAGTTTAAGGCGTTTAAGGATATTTCTCAATTATTTGCTAATTAGTATAGATGAAAGGTTTAAAAATTACTACAAACCCTGAGGTGGAATTCGTTTTTGAAAAGTATCCAAATATTGCTAAAAAGAAATTAGTAGCTCTAAGGTCATTGATCATTGAAGTTGCAAAGGAGCTGGAGGATATATCAAGTTTAGAAGAAACACTAAAATGGGGTGAGCCTAGCTATATTTCAAAAAGAGGAAGTACTATCAGAATAGATTGGAAAACAAAATCACCAGACCGATATGCTATATATTTTCAATGCACTAGCAAATTGATTCCAACTTTTAAAATGTTGTATAAAGATAGATTTAAGTTTGAAGGCAGTGGAGCTATTGTATTTCAACTCAATGATAAAATCCCAAAAGAAGAACTAAAGAACTGCATTAAGACTGCATTGAGATATCATAAAGTTAAACACTTACCAACTTTAGGAATGTAAGTTAAATTTTTCCTAAATAAACATTCCTTAACATTTTTGGCTTTGGTTTATAGCTACTTTTAGGTATCAAAACCTTAGTACCATGCTAGTTCGCCTTATTCTCGCCATTATATTATTCTTTCTGTCTTTTATTATAAATGCTCAAAATTTATCAATGGAGTATGAGCCTTCTAAGGATGCTCCTTTTGGAAAAGTAAACCCTAATGCACCAGAGCAACTCAAAGACTTTGCACCACTTATTGGAGTCTGTAACTGCAAATCAGAAACAAGAAATAAAGACAAATCTTGGGCTGATCCTATAGATATGACTTGGAAGTTTAAATACATCATGAATGGTATGGCAGTGCAAGATGAAACACTAAAAGAAGATGGTAGTAGCTCCGGGAGCATTCGTCAATATAGCCAAGATAGCGCCCGTTGGTATGTGCATTACTATACTACAAAATCAATAGCTAATAGATTATCTACTTGGGAAGGAAACAAAAAAGGAGATGACATTGTTTTGTATAGAGAGCAAAAGGCACCAAATGGTATGGATGGTTACTACAGATTAACATTCTCAAATATTTCTGATGATGGATTTGATTGGATAGGTGAGTGGGTAACGAAAAATGAGTCCTTCGCCTACGCAACATGGAAAATTAAATGTAGAAAGACCAAATAAAATTAAAAACACTTTATTTAAGAACGTTCTGGCTATAAGAAGCATATATTTGCATTTTACCGTAAAACATGCTAACATTTTCAGACTTAGGAGTTCATAAAAAGTATTTAAAAGCTTTAAAGGAACTTGGTATTACTTCACCAACAGAAATCCAAGAAAAAACGATACCTGTTTTATTGAATTCTAAATCTGATTTTATTGGTTTAGCTCAAACTGGAACAGGAAAAACAGCAGCTTTCGGATTACCTGTTTTACATCAAATAGATGACTCAAAAGCCCTGATTCAAGCACTTATTTTAACACCTACTCGTGAACTGGCACAACAGATAAAAAAGCAGTTATTTAGATTCACAAAATATACAGACACTAAAATTTTTGTGGAAGCGGTTTATGGGGGTGAGAAAATAGATATTCAAATAAACAAGTTAAAAAGACCTACACATATTGTAGTTGCTACGCCGGGTCGTTTAATTGATTTGATAGAAAAGAAATCCATTAGTATAAGAAGTATTAAAACTTTGGTTCTAGATGAGGCCGACGAAATGCTAAGTATGGGTTTTAAGCAAGAGTTAAATGCCATTTTAAAATACACTACAGGGTCTAGAAATACATGGCTTTTTTCTGCTACAATGCAAGAGGAAGTTAGAAAGATCATCACGAAGTATATGAGTGATGATATTGCAAGAGTTGAAGTGAATAGAAATGGATTAGTGAATACTAATATTTCCCACACATATGTACTCACTTCAACTAAAAATAAAACCAATAAACTTATTCAAATACTTGAGGGTAGAACCAATGAACGCGGTATTATATTCTGTAGAACAAAGTTAGGAGCCCAAAGTTTAACGAAAGAATTGACTGAAGAAGGATTTTCTGTTGGAGCCTTAGAAGGTGATATGCAACAAAAGGAACGTGACAAAGTTATGAGAGCCTTTAAAAATGAGAGTTTACAATTTTTAATATCTACTGATGTTTCTGCAAGAGGGATTGACGTAACCGATTTAAATTTTGTAATTCATCATCAACTGCCAGAAAGTTTAGAATATTATACACACAGAAGTGGCAGAACAGCAAGAGCTGGTAAAACAGGTGATTCTATAGCTCTAATTTTACCTAGCGAGTTGCAACGTATACATGAAATTCAGAAAGAATTAGACATAAAGTTCGAAGAATCTATTATTTGATGATGGCAACTACAAAACAAATAATATTTTCAATCAGAATCTTACAAAGAGCTGTTTCAGTTTAACTCCTTCTTTTACAGGCCAACAAAGTATTTTTTAATAACATGGCAATGGTCATAGGACCTACACCACCAGGTACAGGTGTAATATAACTTGACTTTTCACTTACGCTTTTAAAATCTACATCACCCACCAAACGAAATCCGTTTTTCTTTGAAGGGTCCGCAACTCTGGTAATACCAACATCTATAATAACAACATCTTCTTTAACCATGTCTGCTTTTAAGAACTCTGGTATTCCTAATGCGGCAATAATAATATCGGCTTTTTTGGTAAATTCATTTAAATCTTTAGTTCTACTATGAGTGATGGTTACCGTGGCATTGCCTACTTTTCTCTTTTGAGACAGTAAAATACTCATAGGGCTACCAACAATATGACTTCTGCCAATAACTACAACATTTTTACCTGAAGTTTCTACGTTATATCGGTCTAGCAGTTCTAAAATGCCAAATGGCGTGGCAGAAATAAATGTAGGTAAATTCAGTGCCATTTTACCAACATTGGCGGGGTGGAACCCATCTACATCTTTATCAGGATTCACAGCCATAATGACTTTCTGCTCGTCTATATGTTTTGGTAATGGCAATTGAACAATAAAGCCATCTATATCATTATCAATGTTTAAAATGGCAATTTCATTTAGTAATTCTTCCTCTGTTGTTTCTTCAGGTAATCTAACTAAGGTGGATTCAAAACCAACACGTTCACAAGCTTTTACTTTGGCATTTACATAAGTGAGACTAGCTCCATCACTACCAACAATGACAGCTGCCAAATGCGGTACTTTTAAATCTCGTTCTTTCATGTCAGCAACTTCTAAAGCAATCTCTTCTTTAATGTCTGCGGCTGTTTTTTTTCCGTCTAGTAGTATCATAGTAGTTTATGTCTTCAACTTGAAGTTCGAGTAAGAGTTTTATAATTTCTGTCATTCCTGTGAAAGCAGGAATCCATAGCATTTACATTCTATCTGGATTCTGCATCAAGTGCGGAATGACAAGTAAAAGTTAACCAATTCGCAATTCAGCACTCTTAACTAATAACTGGTTTACCTCATTCCCTTCATCATTTGCATCATACGTTTTCCACCACCGCCTTGCATCATTTTCATCATTTTGCTCATTTGATCGAATTGTTTCATGAGTTGATTTACCTCTTGTACTGAAGTACCTGAGCCTTTGGCAATACGCTTTTTCCTGCTTGAGTTTATAATATCAGGTTTACTTCTCTCAGAAGGCGTCATAGAATGAATAATAGCTTCTATGCCTTTAAAAGCATCATCATCTATATCAATATCTTTCATAGCCTTTCCAACGCCGGGTATCATTCCCACAAGGTCTTTCATATTTCCCATTTTTTTGATCTGCTGGATCTGCTTTAGGAAATCATCAAAACCAAATTGATTCTTAGCAATTTTCTTTTGAATCTTACGTGCCTCTTGCTCATCAAATTGTTCTTGCGCACGCTCAACCAAAGAAACCACATCACCCATACCTAAAATACGATCGGCCATACGATCTGGATGGAACACATCAATAGCTTCCATTTTTTCACCAGTACCAATGAATTTGATGGGTTTATCTACTACAGATTTAATAGATAAAGCGGCACCACCGCGTGTATCACCATCTAATTTTGTAAGAACTACGCCTTCAAAATTTAAGATATCATTAAAAGCTTTGGCAGTATTCACCGCATCTTGACCTGTCATAGAATCTACCACGAACAAGGTTTCTTGAGGGTTTACAGCCTTGTGGATGTTTGATATCTCGGTCATCATCTCTTCATCAACTGCCAAGCGACCGGCAGTATCTATAATGACTACATTTTTACCATTAGATTTGGCATGTAGAATGGCATTTTGAGAAATCTCAACAGGGTTTTGATTCCCTTCTTCAGCATATACTTCTACACCAATTTGTTCACCAACCACTTTTAACTGATTGATTGCTGCTGGACGATAGACGTCACACCCAACCAATAAAACTTGTTTTGTCTTTTTATTTTTTAGATAGTTCGCTAACTTTCCTGAGAAAGTGGTTTTACCTGAACCTTGCAGACCAGACATTAAAATAACAGTTGGCGAACCGCCCAGGTTAATGCCAACGGTTTCACCACCCATCAATTCGGTCAATTCATCTTTTACGATCTTAACGAGTAACTGCCCCGGGTTTAAAGTGGTTAATACATTTTGACCTAATGCCTTTTCTTTTACACGATTGGTAAAATCTTTGGCTATTTTATAGTTAACATCAGCATCTAAAAGAGCTCGGCGTACTTCTTTTAGTGTCTCTGCAACATTTATTTCGGTAATTTTTCCATGCCCTTTTAAGACATGAAAGGCTTTATCTAGCTTATCACTTAAATTATTAAACATAATCCTGCGTCATTTTTTGTAAGTGGCAAAGATAGGTATTTGAAAGAAGAAATCTTAATCAGAAAAGAGTGTTTTTACAATGATTTCAGCAGCTATTTGGCTGCCTTTAAAGGAAGGATGGAATCCATCTGCACCATAGTACGAAAAGTCTTCTGTACTATCAAAATGTGCTTTCCAAACTTTGCCTACAGGGCAGAGAATGGCATTATTTTTTGCGGCAGCATCTGTATGATTTTTTATAACGCCATCAAATGTATGGTAATAGTGTCTAGATGGCCATACCATAAAATAGACCAGTTTTGTGTTGTTTTGATCACAAAGCTTTTTAAGCTTTTCACCATATTCTAATAGACTATTTCTACCATAAGCCTGTGAAGACGGCCCTTGCTGAATAATCACATAGTCATAGTTACCTTTATTAATTAACTTTTGAACCTTTCCATCATTCCAATGATCTTCTAATCCATAATTAGGAAAAGCAATTATCTTTGTATTAACTATGATTCCTTTTCTTTTAGCTTTTTTTTGAACCAGTTTTGGTAAATCATTGGTATAGGTTAGGCTATTACCAATAAAAAGTATAGTACTTTTTGAATCAACTTGAGAGAATCCCAAATATGAGAATAAAATTAGTAGTTCAAAAATAATCACTTTTGAGTACATCATAAGGAATAGTTTATTGGTATGCGTATTGAAAACTAGAAATGCTGTCTTACCAGTTGCTAATTGTTTCTGTTAAGAATGGATGCACTTCATTGGAAATTTTTTTTCTAAATTCTTCTTCTGACATCTTTTCTTTCCAGCTCTCATCATATTTGATGATAAAATCGTTAAGAGGTTTTAATATTTCACTACCTAATGAGTCAATCAAAACCTGAGCTACTTTTGTGAACTTCATTTGATAATGTCCATAATTCTGAGGGTTCATATCATAATAATGAGAATTAAAATCAGAGAGACTGGTGTATTTTAAATCAGGAGGAGGATTTTCTAAGCTAAATTTTACCAAACCTAAAATGTATTTTAATTCACTTGGTTTTTTGAACTTAAAGTAAGCATATAACCCCATATTTGCATGAATTTCTTCGAGCCACCTACTCATTGAATACTTCTCTATATTTTTAGGGTCTTGAAAATTATGTGTTAGTTCATGAATTGAAAGTTTATCAAAAAAAAGACTCATGTCAAATTCTTCTTGATTATTAGTGTAAGTGGCAATTAAACCACTTGTCATTTCTTTTGGAAGTAGTCTAATCATTTCTTCATAACCTAAAGCCATATCGTTTTGTCCCGAGCCAACAATTAGATTTCCTCTATAGTATTCAGGCATATCTACAACGGGTGAGTAGGCATTTCTTTCCCAGTCTTCGTTGGCTATTACCAATAAACAAAAATCCTTTTTTTGTCCCATAATTTTCGAAAGAAACTGATATGCATCAGCAACCAATGCAGCTTGCTTTTTTGCTTGATTCTTCTCTCCATTACTGTACAAAGTAAGGAATGGATGATTTGCATCAAGTTTAGATAGTCCTTGATGTTTAGATTTATCAATCTCAATTTTCTTTTCGGAAGAATTGCATGAGAGTAAGATTATTACCACCAACAAATGATATATCTGTTTCATATAAATAATTTACCTAGGTCCATCATTTCAGCGAATATGATCTTCTTTTATAAACCTTATTTCATTGTAAATGAATAATTTAAATTTATGTTAGCTAAGTTCGAAGAAAACTCGTTAAGAAACAAACCAAATTATTACTCGAGTACAGTTTTCTTAAACGGAAATACTTTAAAATAGGTCAGGCTCCGCCATAGCCATTCTAAAGGGCCATATTTAAATCGCTCTAGCCACCAATTACTAAAGAACATTTGTAATATTATAATAACTATACCTATTAAAAAGGTATATATGTTTCTTAACTCGCCTAAATAGCCCATTCCCCAACCATAGAGTATAGCAGTGCCCAGTACCGTTTGAAACACATAGTTGGTTAGTGCCATTCTTCCATAAGGTGCAAACTTTTGCAAAAAGCGTTCACCTTTTATTTTCATATAAATGAGTAGAAACCCAAGAATTAAAATAAAGGTCATAAACAGGTTTGAAAGATCGTAGGCCGTCAAGGCAAACATAGTTGTCCAGCTATCAAAGTTAGGACCTCCTCCTTGATTACCTTGAGAAAACAGGAACCCCATTAAAACGCTAAAAACAATGAACAACCCAATAGACCAGTATAAGCCTTTCAATAATTTTTTTCTATTTTCTCTAAAGCTCTCAAAAAACTTCAATTTACCCGCATATAATCCCAATAAAAAGAAAGCAAATGTTAAATAACCTCTACCAAAAACGCCTAATTGAAAATCGAACTTCATCAAATGACCTTCAGTTGCGTTTGTGGCAAATACTTCCATTAAACTTCCATTTTTAATGGTATTGAAATAGTTTAAAATAATAGGGTTTTCAGGATTAAATTCTACACCAGAAAATAGTGATTCATTACCTGCAAAAGCAAAAACAAGAAAACGCCCCAGACCTAAAAATAAGATACCAGTCAGTGCTAGAATCCATTTTGGCTTCATCCTATAAAAAGGGATTAATACTATTCCTAGTAACGCATAAATAGTCAAAATATCACCTCTATAAAATAAGTGATGTACATACCCAATCCCCAATAATAATATCAATCGCCATAAGAAACGACCTTCAAAACGTGTACCTTTTTGGGCACCTTTATCCATTTGAATAAAGAAACTCAATCCAAAAAGAAATGAAAATAAGGCAAAGAACTTACCCCGTATGAATAAGAACAGAAAACCTTCAACAATACTATCTAAAATGCCTTGGTTTGTTGCAGCCATGACATCGGCAGGTGGCAAGCTTCCAATATAGTTTTCTACCATATGAACAATGACTATTCCTGCTAAGGAAAAACCACGAAGTGCATCTACAGATTGGATTCTATTTTTTGACATAATTGATGAGTTAGTTGATAGTAAGACGATTAAAGCTTCTGAAAGTTAACAATTGAGACTATAAAAATGTAATGTTCTGTAAATTTTATAATTTAGTTAACATAATTGAGTCTATGTCAGAACAAGAATTAAATGCCTATATTTTGGGTACAGAAACCAAAGAATTACATCGTTTAGGCTTACAACATCAGGTATGGTCAGGCGAAGCCATTAAAGGTTGGGAATTAGCAGGTTTTACTGCAGGACAAACCTTGTTAGATTTGGGTTGTGGTCCGGGTTTTTGTACTACAGAACTAGCCTATATGGCAGGAGAACAAGGCAAAGTAATTGCTGTAGACAAATCAGCTTATTATATTGATTTTCTTGATAGCGTTAAAGATCTATATGCTTTAAATATAGAAACGCAGTGTTGTGATTTTGATCATATGCAATTAGAAGATAATAGCTTAGATGGTGTTTATACCCGATGGGCATTGGCATGGGTTCCGAATCCTAAAGAAATTTTGTCAAAAATTCATAAAGCCTTAAAGATAGGAGGAGTAATGGTAACTCAAGAATATTTTGACTGGTCTACCTTACAAACGGAACCTCATATTCCTGCATTAGCAAAAGGAATAGCTGCCGCTTTACAAAGTTTGCGAGATCAAAATGACATTGATGTAGGTAGAAAATTACCTAAATATTTTGAAGAATGTGGTTATGAAGTGATTCATACGAGACCTTTAACAAAAATGGCTACACCTAATCAATTTATTTGGAACTGGCCCAAGAGCTTTTTTCATATTTATTTTCCGAAATTGGTTGAAACGGGCTATTTAACTCAAAAAGAAGTTGAGAATGCCTTAATTGCTTTTGGTGAGCTTGAAAAAAAGCCTGGAGCTACTATTTTTACTCCCGCCATGCGAGAAGTGATAGCAAGGAAAAAATAATGGCGTCACTGCGAGTTTTATTTTTAGTAAAACGTGGCAGTCTGTTTTAAAAGATTGCTTCAGTCATTTTATTCCATCGCAATGACCTCCTAATAATCCTTTTGCAAAGTATTAGTGTGATGTTCTACATGATGCGCAGTCCACATAATAATTTCTCTAATAGGCATTTTACCCATCAGAGGATGTGGTAATATTAACTCATCAAGATCTTTATCTTTTATTTTGCGAGTTTTATATTGTAACTTTTTATTCTCTGTTTTTAATCTATTTAAAATATAGTTCTTATCATTTACCTTAGGAGTCTTTAGTTTCTCATTAAAAACCTTTGCTCTATCCAAGTTTTCAGAAAGTCTCTCCTCATATCTATTAGCTACCACTTCATAAGACCTGACTTCCCTATTATTTTTTCCATATCTATATCGCAGTAAGAATCGTGGCATACTTAAAGCATCATTAAGAGGTTTTATACTCTTCAACAAATGCAATGCATGTTGCCCTGTGGTCCACCTGTCTTCAGGTCCCTTTCCCCATTGATCATCAGGCTGTATTTCTAACCATTCAAAAAGCGCTTGATGCTTTTCTTCTAATACATCGGCAATAGCTTCTCTATCCATAAATCAAATAATTTGGATTTTAAAGATATAAAAAACAGGAAATTATCATAATTACTTATAAGATTCTAGAATTTCATAGATACTAGCCATATGATGATCATCATGCTCAGCAGTAAAAAATGCCATGTCTACAATCTTCATAGGTGCTTTCAAACGAGGGTGTGTGGCTACAAAATTTTGCGTTTCATCATCAAGATCTTGCAATGATTCAATAAATTCTTTTCTTTTTATTCCAAACTCTGAAACAAGCTCATCAATAGACCTTTTATTATGATTTGCATCATAGATTTTTTTATTGCTCATATCCGCCGCCCTCAATACAGGTTTTCTATAGATGAAATCTAAAATTCTACCAGAATGCAGTTCTTCAAGATCAATTAAGTGACCTATATGTTCTTTGATGCTCCATTTATCATCTGGTTGATTACTTAATTGTTCATCAGTTAAATTAGATGCTATAGTTCGTAACCGAATAGTCACTCCGTCTAATCGGGTTATAATGTTTGGTAACCATCCTGAAGGGATGTCTAAATTAAATTTTCTATCTACCCATTTTGCGCGTTCCATAGATATGAATTAAAGCTCATCTGTAAAATGACCTCTATGCTTTTCTTTACTAAATTTATCCTTGTTATAAGCTTTCGATTGACCTTTTGGTACCGATAAACTTTTCCAATCTTCACCTTTTATCATTCTTCCAACATAAACCAGTTGCCCAACGTGATAGGAGTAGTGACACAGTTGCCTGTTAATGGCTTCTAATACCGTATGACCAATATTTCGTATATAAATAATACGCTCTAAGTCATTTGCTTCTAATGGATTAATAATCTCAAAAAGACAATTCCAACCTTTTTCCCAAGCCTTTAGCATTTCTGCTTTTGACGTATAAGGACCTTCAAATTCTGTGTCTCTATGGCGCCATTCTTTTTCACCGTCTTCGGTATAAAAGTTCGTCCAGCGAGATAGCATATTACCAACAATATGCTTTACAGTAATTGCAATATTATTACTGTCTTCATTGTATTGCCAATAAATTTGCTGATCTTCTAATTGTTCAAATGTTTTATCTCCTAAACTTTTGTAGTAGTTAAATTGTTTCTGAATGCTTTGTATATAATTTGTATTCATGTCATAAAAAAAATAGAGTCCCCAGTAGTACTGAGAACTCTAAATTTAGACAAAATAATCCAAAAATTACTTTGACTTCACAAACTTTATAGAACTGGTATTCACGCAATAGCGTTTACCTGTAGTCTCCTTTGGCCCATCATCAAAAATGTGCCCTAAATGACCTTCACAACGAGCACAAGTAATCTCTGTACGGATCATTCCATGACTATAATCTGGTGTGAAAATAATGGTACCATCAATAGCATCATCAAAAGAAGGCCATCCACAATGTGATTCATATTTGCTGCCAGATTCAAATAACTGAAGATCACAAGCACGACATAAATAAGTGCCCTTTTCAAAATGTTTGGTATAGCCCTCATTTCCAGGTCTATCTGTTCCTTTTTGACGTAGTACGTAGTATTCTTGGGGAGAAAGCTGTGCTTTCCACTCTTCTTCAGTCTTCACTATTTTTTCTACTTTTTTTGTCATTTCTTTTTTGGTAGTTCCTTTTGATTTTTTTTCTTGAGCATTAGATGTGCAACCAATAAACAAGCACATCAAACTAATAAAAAACAAGTGCCTCATATTTTATGTTTTGATAAATTCAATAATTCGTTGAATAACTTTAGCGTCTCGTAAAATTTTTCGATGTCCTAAACCATTTGTAATTAGTAAAAGGCCATTCTTCAAATTTTGACGTAATCTAAAGGCACTACTTACATCAACATCTTTATCATGAGTATCATGAAGCACTAAGGTTGGCGCGTCAATTTTTTTGGCAACTGTATATGGTGATAATGACTCCACATCACTTTTAAAAGCAATACCAATTTGTTTTTTTGCTCTTGTTGCTACTTTCTGTTTTAATCGGATTCTTTTAGTGAACTCATCAATAATAGTACCTATGGAACCTTCAATACCAATAGTAACTATTTTTTTAAACATAGGTTTTTCTGCTTGCACATTTAAAATGGTAATTCCTCCAAAAGAATGACCTATTCCCACATCAAAAGGGCCGAAGGTTTCATTAATATGTTTTAACGTTTTTATGCATTCAGGCAAATCTGTTTGCTTTCCTTCTGACTGACCATGGGCTGGTGCGTCATATGCAATCACCATCATGCCATTTTCTAATAGTTTATCTGCTATTTCATATAACTGAGTACCGCGACCTGCCCAACCATGTGCCAATAAAATTTTTGTTTGTGAATAGCCATATTCATAAACCGTTACTTCTTTATCAATACTTGGCACTTTTAAAGTATGATTTTTAGCACTTTTACGCATCATCAATTCGCGTTCAGGTGTTTTAAATTTTGGTGGAGTGGTAAAAAGCTTAAATGTATATTTTGCTGCCATACCTGTAGATAAAAACTGTAAGAATTTACCTGTATTTATGATAGATGCTGGAATGCTAAAATTGTTGCTGTTGTTAGGTTGTTCTTTAGGATTCATGAATACGAATTTATGCAAAATTTGTATATTTACCCTTCAACCAAAAAACGAATAGTCAAATGAAAAAAAGTATTTCTTTAATTGTAGTATTTCTTTTTCTGGTAAGCTGTAGCACAGTACCAATAACGGGAAGGAAACAATTTAGTTTGGTAAGTGATGCACAGTTGCTTCCTATGGCATTTCAACAGTACCAAGGTTTTTTAGAACAAAATAAACTTTCACCTGATGCATCAAAAACAAATGAACTCAAAACAGTAGGGAAGCGCATTTCAGGAGCTGTAGATAGATATATGCGCGCTAATGGAATGGCTGATAAAGCAAATGCATATAGATGGGAATTTAATTTAATTGATGATAATACAGTCAATGCCTGGGCGATGCCTGGAGGTAAAGTAGTATTCTATACAGGTATTTTACCTATCGCCAAAAACACTGATGGTATAGCTGCTATCATGGGTCATGAAGTAGCGCATGCGTTTGCACGTCATGGAGCTGAACGAATGTCAACAGGTATGTTAGCACAAGCTGGTGGTTTAGCTGTTGCTCTAGCCACTGGGGGTAAGAATCCTCAACAACAGCAGCTTTGGATGACAGCCTATGGTATAGGTTCTCAATTAGGGCAATTAAAGTTTAGTAGAACACATGAGACAGAAGCTGACAAATTAGGTGTGGTCTTTATGATCATGGCTGGGTATGACCCGGCAGAATCTGTAAATGTATGGGTGCGCATGAGTCAAAGAGCAGGAGCAGGGCAAGCGCCGCCTGAAATTTTAAGTACGCACCCTTCTAATCAAACACGTATTAAAGCGTTAACAGAATGGATACCTCAGGCAAAAGTAATTGCCAAAAGATTGAATGCTCAAACAATGACCAATTAGCATTCAGATCATAATAAATTAGTACATTGTGAGCCGTTCATTTGAACGGCTCATTTATTTTATATGAATTATGCTAAAAAAAGGAGATAAAAAATTAATTAATGCCTGGGCATTTTATGATTGGGCAAATTCGGTATATTCCTTAGTTATTTCAACAGCAGTCTTTCCAATTTACTATGCTTCAATAACCACAGGAGAAACGGTTTCTTTTTTAGGAATGCAATGGAAGCATCCTGATGCATTATTTAGTTATTCTATTTCATTTTCAATGTTAGTGGTAGCGTTTATTTCTCCTGTGCTATCAGGTATAGCTGATTACACAGGTAATAAACTGAATTTTTTGAAAGCTTTTTGTTTGATAGGCTCTTTAGCTGTAATGAGCTTGTTTTTCTTTGATGGTGTTGATACGGTATGGGTGGCCATTGTATTTTCAATAATAGCGAGTATAGGATTTTGGGGAAGTATTGTATTTTACAATGCATATTTACCTGAAGTTGCGTATCCTGAACAGCAGGATAAAGCGAGTGCTAAAGGATTTATGTATGGTTATATAGGTTCTATTTTATTATTATTATTAAACCTTGTAATGATTCAAAAACCGGAATTGTTTGGTTTTGAAAATGCTGCAATGCCCACACGAATAACATTTGTATTGGTTGGTTTATGGTGGTTAGGTTTTGCACAAATTACATATAAAAGATTACCAAATAATGTATTCAAAAGAAAGCCGGAAAAAGATTATATAAAGAAAGGTTTCAAAGAGTTGAAGAAAGTGTATGATGAGGTAAAAAAATACCCTCAGTTAAAGATTTTTTTGATTTCTTTTTTCTTGTTTAGTGTAGGGGTACAAACCATCATTTATATGGCAGGTATTTTTGGTAGCAAAGAACTAGGTTTGCCTACTGCTCATTTGATAGCAGCTATTTTGCTAGTTCAGATAGTAGCTATTCTTGGAGCATTTATTTTCTCAAGATTGACTTCCAGCATTGGAAATATAGCCGCTTTAAAAATTACTATTGCCATTTGGGGATTAGTTTGCTTTGTTGCTTTTATGCTTAATAAGGAGAGTGAAAGTATAGCCTTTCAATTTTATGCATTGGCTGGTTTGATAGGTTTGGTGATGGGGGCTATTCAATCGCTATCAAGGTCTACGTATTCTAAATTACTTCCTGAAACGCATGATCACGCTACATATTTTAGCTTTTATGATGTTACAGAAAAAATAGCCATTGTATTGGGTACTTTTGTTTTTGGGGCATTAATAGCCTTGACGGGATCTATGCAATGGAGTGTTTTATTCTTAGCTATTTTCTTTTTAGCATCCTTCATTATATTGAGTTTTGTGAAGAAAACAAAATATGTTAGCTAAACATTATGACTTCACTATTGTTGGTGGTGGCATTATTGGATTAGCTACTGCTTATAAACTGCAACTAAAACACCCGAAGAGATCTATTGTTGTTCTTGAAAAAGAAGATAAGATTGGTATGCACCAAACGGGCCGTAATTCAGGGGTTATACATTCAGGTATTTATTATACACCAGGTTCTTATAAAGCAAAAAATTGTAAAAATGGTAGGGATCAGCTAGTTGCTTTTGCTAAAGAAAATAATGTTGATTATGAAGTTTGCGGTAAAGTAATTGTAGCTGTTAATGAAGAAGAAAATCTTTTACTAGATGATATTTATCGAAAAGGAATAAAGAATGAAATAGAAGGCATTACTTTTCTTGATTCTGAACAGATTAAAGAAAAAGAACCTTACATCAAAGGTGTTAAGGCTATTTGGGTACCTACAGCTGGTATTATAAATTATGTGCAGGTATGTGAGCGATTGGCAGAGAATATCACTAAAACAAATAATACAAGTTCAGTCATTACCAACTGCAAATTTTTGAATTCCAATGTGCATGCAAAGGGAAATATTATCTATACTTCTTTAGGTGAATTTTCGAGTGGCAGGATTATTTTTTGTGGAGGTTTACAAGCTGATAAACTAGCTGAAAATCATCATAAAAAAATTGATATGAAAATAGTTGGTTTTAGAGGCGATTACTATGAATTGAAAGAGCATGCAAAGCATAAGGTTAAATCACTAGTATACCCTGTACCTGATCCTAACTTTCCATTTTTAGGTGTACATTTTACTAAAATGACAGATGGTAGGATAGAGTGCGGACCCAATGCAGTTTTCACTTTTAAGCGAGAAGGCTATGGCCTTACTAGTTTTAGTGTTAGAGATACTTTTGATGCTTTGAGTTATAAAGGTATCTGGAAGTTATTCTTTAGACACTGGAGAAAAGGTATTGATGAATATAAACGAGCTTTCAGCAAAATTTTATTTGTAAAAGAACTTCAGAAAATGATGCCGTCATTAACCTCTGATGATGTCGTTAGAGCCCGTTCTGGAGTAAGAGCTCAGGCATTAGATATACATGGTAATTTAGTAGATGATTTTAAGATCAAAAATATTGATGGTAATATTCACGTAATAAATGCACCATCACCTGCAGCTACCTCATGTCTGGCAATTGCTGATGAAGTAGTAAGTAGAATTTAGCAGAGCATTACCTTCTTCTCTTTTTACCTTTATGCTTGAAAGAATTTGTAGCATTAAATTTTCTACCTCCAGAACCTTTTCTATTCCTTGTACGCTTTTTTTGCTTTTTAGTGATCTCTACTATAATACCTCGTCCGTTGAACTCAGTATTTAAAAAAGAGCTTAGAATTTGCTTTTCATAAGATTTATCTATCTCAAAAAATGAGAAATTACGTAAAATTTCAATTTGACCTATTTGTACATCACCTTTCTTTAAATTTTCATTGATCAAGCCCATTAACCTTGCAGGGTTAAGCTTATCAATCTTACCTAAATTAATATAAAAACGCGTAAAATTTTCATCATCGCTTCTTCTTCGTTCTCTAGAAGTATCTCCATTTAGATCTTCTGAGTCTTGATAGTACGCCAGAAACTGATTAAACTCAATAGATACAAATCTTCGTATTAACTCTTCTCTGTCAATACCTTCTAATTTTGAATATACACTCTCTAGATAGCCTTCTATCTGAGTATCATTCACTTCTACATCCTTTATTTTTTCTATAAGGCTAAATAACTGTTTCTCGCAAATTTCAGCACCACTAGGCACTTGTTTTGCAGAGAATTTTCTATTTAATTTCCTTTCAATAGGTGTTAATTTTCTTTTTTCGCCATTAGTAACTATCGCAATAGAAATTCCCTTGTTGCCAGCTCTACCTGTTCTTCCGCTACGATGAGTATATGATTCTGCTTCATCAGGTAATTTATAGTTAATTACATGTGTAAGATTGTTAACGTCCAACCCACGTGCAGCAACATCAGTAGCCACAAGTATCTGTAAATGTTTATTTCTAAATTTTTCCATAACAATGTCACGCTGCGCTTGCGATAAATCTCCATGCAAAGCATCTGCATTGTAACCATCATCCATTAACTTAGCAGCAACATCTTTGGTCTCTCTTCGCGTTCTACAAAAGACAATACCATAAATATTTGGATTGATATCTGCCAACCTTTTTAAAGCTGCGTATCTGTTTCGTTCTGAAACCAAATAATATTCATGCGAAACATTTTCTGAACCTGTATTTACAATACCTGCACTAATTTCAACAGGCTTGTTCATGTAATTTTTAGCAATGGCATTAACCTCTTTAGGGAAAGTTGCCGAAAACAGTAATGTTTGTTTGGTATCTGGAGTTGCTTCTAACACCTTGTCAAGATCTTCCTTAAAGCCCATATTAAGCATTTCATCTGCTTCATCTAGTACTAACCACTTAACATTTTGAAGTTTTAATTGCTTGCGCTTTATGAGATCTACAGTTCTACCTGGTGTACCAACAACAATTTGCACTCCTTTTTTTAAAGCTCTTATCTGCTTTTCTATATCAGATCCACCATAAACGGTTAACACCTTGATTCCAGGTAGATTCTTTGAGAATTCTTCAATATTCTTTCCTATTTGAATGGCTAATTCTCTTGTAGGAGAAAGAATGATTGCTTGCGTATCTTTTGAAGAAGTGCTTACTTGCTCTATGATAGGTAAACTAAATGCTGCTGTTTTTCCTGTTCCAGTTTGCGCAAATGCTTTTAAATCTGTTGAAGAATCTAAAACTTGTGGTATGGCTTTTTCTTGAATAGGAGTAGGTTTTTCGTATCCTAAATCTGAAAGTGTAGCAGTAATCTCCTGGCTAAGGCCAAGTTGTGTGAATTGAGACATGTTTTTTAATATTTAGCTAAACTAAGACTCCAAGATAATTGCGCGTCTAGCAAATAAATAAGTCTCTTGTTCTAATGAAGCGGCAAAAGTAAGGTAATTTTTAGAAATGAAGTTAAAAACTAGTTCTTTTTCAGCTTTTTAAGTTGATATTCAAATTTACCATTTGAAAGATGAGTAAAGCCATTGTGTACTATTCCATTTGCATCTACGAGTATAGCCCTAGAAAAGTCTAAATATAACAAATCATTTACATCAGACTTTTCCTGCAATCTATATTGTTTTGTTGGGTTAAGCTTGTTGTTTTTGATAGCCTGTTTCCATTCATAATCATTTGATTTGGTTGAAATTCCTACAAAAGAAATATCAGGATATTTCCTTTCTAAATAGCTAACACGCTTCGCTAGATTATCTACTTGTCTATCTTTTTTAGGCCAGAAATAAATAACAGTATTCTTGTCTTTGGTAATCTCATTTAATGACAATTCCTCTTTTTCACCATTTACAACTGTCATTTCGGGCAGAGCTTCTCCTTTTTTTGGATAGCTAGAGGCTTCCATCAAATGCTTCACATCCTTTTTAAGTTTCGTATCAGAACAATTATCAAAAAATAATTGTTCGGCTTTTTCTTTTTGCCCAGATCCCATCTTATTGTCAAGTAAAATGTGCCACATACCTTCAGTCAGCAACTTATTTTTTAAATCATCTACAGTTATATGATTGGAAGTGACCTCCATAAAGTTAACCATCATATCACTACCTTCATTAATCAACTGTTTTTCATGACTTAAATGAAATAAATAAGTTCTAATATATTCATAGTAAGCATAGAAGTTTTGCAATTCTTCATTATTAAAGTTTACTTTCTTTCTAAACTTATAGAATGTAGGGTCTATTTTTGGGTACTGATCTAACTTCAATGCCCGTTTATTTCTGTAAGGGTATGCTTCTTTTTTTCTGTATAAAGGATAGTGCATAGCCGTCTGTACATATTGGTCAAATAGGGCAGCATCATTCTCAACTACCTGTTCTTTATAATGTTTATAGAGTAACTTCTTAAGTTGTAATAAGGAGTCTAGCTTTATATCAAATAGACTATCGCTTAAAGAATAATATTTTAAAGCCACTTTATCTTCTAATTCATTTTGAAGAAATAAATTGATCAGCAAATTATTCTTTTCTGCACCCTTACCACTAAATACTAAGGATTCATCAAAATCCCATGTATTTAAACGAAGCAAAAGGCTGTCAGCGGGTTCTAAGAAAATAAATTGCACTTCAGGCCCATGTTCAAAAGTGTATAAGCCTACTTGTATAGAATCAAACTTAAAAAGAAACTTATTTTTGTGATTTAACTCTGCTGAATCTAAAAGCTTGTCACCTTTATAGAACTTAACTTTTTTAGATTTTGGGTTAATTATCTTACCACCAAAATACGTAGTTTCAGCAATCTTTTTATCGCTTACACATCCAGAGAAAACCAATAAAGAGAGTAAGAGTAATTTATATTTCAATAGCCGTTGTGTTAATAAAAAATCCATCAAAAACTTCATAATCCTTCTATCAAACAAAATTACTGATATGCGGTATCGTAATTTGTTAATTAGATGTTAAATATTAGAGTTTAATTAAGCCTTAAATACATGCATTTTACTACTTTTGCCAAAATTTTAAACAGAGAATATGTTATCAGTATCAAACCTATCTGTTCAGTTCGGAAAACGCATACTTTTTGATGAGGTAAACACTGTTTTTACACAAGGTAACTGTTACGGAATTATAGGTGCAAATGGGGCAGGAAAGTCTACCTTTTTAAAAATCCTTTCCAGTGATATGGATCCCACCTCAGGCCATGTTACCCTTGAGAAGGGAAAACGTATGTCTGTACTCACGCAAGATCACTTTGCATATGATGAGTTTCCAGTATTAGAAACTGTGCTAAAAGGTAATAAACCTTTATATGCTGTGAAGACTGAAATGGATAAACTCTATGAGAGTTATACAGATGAAAATGCTGATAGAATAGGAGAGTTGCAAGTGCAATTTGAAGAAATGGATGGCTGGAACGCTGAAAGTGATGCTGCGGCTTTACTTTCTAGCTTAGGAATTAAAGAGGATAGCCATTACACATTAATGAAAGACATTGATGGTAAGTCTAAGGTACGTGTTTTGTTAGCTCAAGCATTGTTCGGAAATCCAGATGTTTTGATTATGGATGAGCCCACCAATGACTTGGATTATGAAACTATTAGTTGGTTGGAGAATTTCTTAGCTAATTATGAGAATACAGTGATTGTAGTTTCACATGATCGTCACTTTTTAGATGCGGTTTGTACACATATTTCTGATATAGATTTTGGTAAAATAAATCACTTTTCAGGTAATTATACGTTTTGGTATGAATCTAGTCAGTTGGCAGCTCGTCAAAAACAGCAGCAAAATAAGAAAGCTGAAGAAAAGAAAAAGGAATTAGAAGAGTTTATCAGACGTTTTTCTGCAAACGTAGCAAAATCAAAACAGGCTACCAGTAGAAAGAAGATGATAGAGAAATTAAATATTGAAGATATAAAACCTTCAAGTAGGAGGTATCCAGCTATTATTTTTGAACGAGATAGAGAAGCCGGAGACCAAATACTGAACATAGAAGGTTTGAGCAAGTCCTTAGATGGCGAGTTATTATTTGATAATATTGATATTAACTTAACCAAAGGGGATAAAGTAGTAGTATTTTCGAGAAACTCAAAAGCTGTGACTGCGTTTTTTGAAATTATCAATGGTAATTTAAAACAAGATAATGGGAAATATGCCTGGGGAGTTACTACAACACAGTCATATTTACCATTAGACAATTCGGAGTTCTTTGAAAGTGATCTTACATTAGTAGATTGGTTACGTCAATGGGCAACCACAGAAGAAGAACGAGAGGAAGTTTATATTCGCGGTTTTCTTGGTAAGATGATATTTAGCGGTGAAGAAGCGCTAAAAAAATGTAATGTACTTTCTGGGGGTGAAAAAGTACGCTGTATGCTTTCTAGAATGATGATGTTACGTGCCAATGTGCTAATGCTTGATGAACCTACAAATCACTTGGATCTTGAGTCTATTCAGGCATTTAACAATTCACTAAAGAATTTTAAAGGCACCGTATTACTTTCTACTCATGATCATGAATTTGCCCAAACAGTAGGGAATAGAATTATTGAACTAACACCCAAAGGTGTTATTGATAGGCATATGACCTTTGATGAGTATTTTCAGGATACCAAAATTAAAGTGTTAAGAGAGAAAATGTACTCTTAAAAAATGAAAAAGCCGGCAAATCGCCGGCTTTCTAGCTTGTATTGATTTTCAGTAATTAATTTACTGCACCTTTTAATTCAGCACCTGGCTTAAACTTCACTACATTTTTTGCAGCAATCTTAATGGTTTTACCAGTTTGTGGGTTTCTACCCTCTCTTGCAGCTCTTTTAGAAACTGACCAAGAACCAAATCCTACTAAAGAAACTCTACCTCCTTTTTTCAGTGTCTTTTCAACTGATCCCATCATGCTGTCAAGAGCTTTTTTAGCAGCTGCTTTAGAAATCCCTGCGTCTGCAGCCATTGATTCTATTAATTCTGATTTATTCATAATAAAAAATTAAAATTGGTTAAATAATCGTTATTTGCTTTTTTAAAAGCTGAACAAATATATATTTTATGGGAGTTCACGCAAGATTTGCTAAGAAAAAACAGTCAATTTGTTGATAAATTAGGGTGTTTTGTTAATAAACCCACTCTACAACGATTGAAATTTAACAAAACCGCATAAATAAAGGGCTTAACGCACCTTTGAATTTTCATTCAGCTTAAAACCATTTAATAGGTCTTTTGTAGCCATTTTGCGTTTACCGGGTACTTGAAGTTCATCAATATAGATATACCCTTTTTTAACAGCAATTTTTAATTCTTTTTTTGTTACATTAACCGAACCAATTTCTAAAGAATGCTTCTCTTTTTCCTTACGAGCTTTATAAATTTTTACTTCTAATTTCTGATCACCATTTTGTAAATACGTCCAAGCTGCTGGATAAGGACTTAATCCTCTTATCTTGTTGTAGATATCTTTTCGAGAAGTGTTCCAATCTATTTTGCAGGTTTCTTTAAATATTTTTGGTGCCGCTTTTTCTTCTTTTTTAGGTTGCTTTTTGGTAACTACACTTCCTTTGGCAATCTTTTTAACGGTTTTCACAACTAACTTACTTCCTAGTTCCATAAGTTTATCATGAAGCTCACCTGCGGTTTCTTCTTTACCTATTTTAGTTTTCTTTTGAAGGATAATCTCTCCAGTATCAATTTTTTCATCAATAAAGAAAGTAGTGACACCGGTTTTCTTTTCACCATTAATAATTGCCCAGTTAATAGGGGCAGCACCTCGATATTCTGGTAATAAAGAAGCATGCAGGTTAAAAGTGCCATATGTTGGCAGGGTCCATACTACTTTTGGCAACATTCTAAATGCTACTATTATTTGCAAATTGGCATTTAACGCCTTTAATTCTTCAATGAAAGATTCACTCTTTAAATTTGTTGGCTGTAATACCTTAAGATTGCGCTCTGCAGAGAATTTCTTAACAGCCGACTCATTTAATTTTCTTCCTCTACCAGCGGGCTTGTCTGGTGCAGTAATAACGCCTACAATATTGAATTCATGCTCTAAAAGTGCCTTTAATGTACCTACAGCAAAACCTGGAGTTCCCATAAAAACAATACGCAAATCAATCATAGTCAACTTTTTCAAATGTATTGTGCGAAGTTAATCGTATTTTATTCGTTTCCAATAGCAATTGTAATGATTCTATAACACACTCTTTGTCTGATTGGAGTAATTCTACAAGTTGCCTTGAAGTTAGATTCTTATGGTCAGTCAATGCAATTAAAATTAATGCTGAAAGTTTTTGGGAATCTACTGTTTTTATGTTTCTCACTTGACAGATATCACAAATGCCGCAATCTTCACTTTCTAACTCGTCAAAATAGCTCAATAAAAATTTACTTCTACATAGCGTATTATTGTTAATATAATTTAGAACAGCGTCCATTTTCTTCTTTTTGACTGATAAGTGTAGTTTAATTTTCTTTGATATTCTATTGATAACTCTATCATCCTCACGAGGTATGAGGAAAAAAAGTGCGCTATCATTTGAAGCAGGAACATATTCTATAATGCCATCTGTATGCATCTTATTTAATTTGTCTTTAATCTCAGGGGTATTTAGCTTCAATTTTTTGCTAAGTATCTGCTCATTAATTTGCTTGGGGCTTTCAAAAATTCCACCATAAGTTCTTAAAAGAAGTTTAGCTAATTGACCTATTGAGGTATGAGTATCACAATATTTCATTATTATACCATGATTTGCTGTGAATACCACGGAAGACTTTTTATTAAAATTATCTTCTATAAATATAATTTCTTCTTGCTCTAATAATTTTAAAGTATTGTATGTTTTTAATGAAGACAATTCATAATGTGCGCAAAACTTCTGAAAATTAAATGAGAATGACTGCTCTGGCTTTTCACCTAAACCAATATGAAAATATTGATTTAGTTTACTATATACTTCTTTAATAAAACCTAAAGTAGGTTGCCCATTAATAAATCGTTGTTTAAATGTTGAAATAGTGGCTTCATTATATAAGATCGTTGAAGAAGCCCAACTTCCATTTCTACCTGCTCTACCTGCTTCTTGCATATAGTTTTCTAAACTAAAAGGTAGATTGATGTGTATAATTTTTTCAATGTTGTCTTTGTCTATTCCCATTCCAAAGGCATTAGTAGCTACCATAACAGGAGTTTTCTCTTCCATCCAGTTTTCGAAAGCCCTTTGCTTTTCATCATTAATCAAACCGCCATGATAATAACCACTTCTAATACTCTTTGAATTTAAAAAATTAGCAGTGTTTTTGGTTGCTTTTCTACTTGTTGTGTATACTATTGAAGGGATTTCTTTATTAAGTTCTTGCTTCAATGCATATAAAACATCTTCAGACTTTATCAGTTTATAGGCTAATTCCTCTCTTTTTAAAGAGCTTTTAATAGTGGTGATATCACTTAATTCTAGATTTTCAACAATGTCCTTCAATACAGTTTTGGTAGCCGTGGCTGTTAAAGCAATAGTAGGAGTATTTGGGGTCAATTTTTTTAACGATACTATATTTCTGTAAGCAGGCCTAAAGTCATGCCCCCATTCTGAAATACAATGTGCTTCATCAACAGCAACTAGACTAACATTTAATTGTTTGATCTTTTCTTGAATAAATTCAGATTGTAATTTTTCAGGGGATAGGTATAAAAACTTATAATGTCCATAACGCAAATTATCAAAAGCTGTAATTACTTCCTCTTGTAAAAGCATAGAAGTTAAGGCAATGGCCTTAATTCCTTTTTTCTCTAGACTTTGCACCTGATCGTTCATCAAAGCAATTAAAGGTGAGATAACAATGCAAATACCTTCTTTTATAAGTGCAGGAATTTGAAAACAGATAGACTTACCACCACCAGTAGGTAATAGAGCGACCACATTTTTACCTGTTAGTATTTCTTCAATAATTTGCTCTTGCGGAGGCCTGAATGATGAATAGTTCCAATACTTTTTTAAAACAGTAATGGGATCATCCATTTTTAATGTAGTTTAGTATGAAATTTACCCGTTCTTTAACGGTACCAGTAGGCACTTTTATTGTGGAATATCCAAGATCGCTGTAGGTTTGTTCAAGATAACCATGAATTTGTAGTGCTTCGTCATAGCTTTCTAATCGTTCATTATCAGAGACATAGATTTCTTTCCATGGAGGTAAGATAAATATCGTGTTGTAGACATTTTTCTTACAAACCTTTATGAAGTCGTTGTCATACTCTTGATCAAAAAAATCCATGTAAGCAAGTACATCTGGAATACCTCGATCAAAAAAGACAGTATTATAGTCTAAGTCTTCTGACGTAATAAACTGATGTACCCTGCCATTTAAAAGCTTTTTATTGAACTCCATAGGGTCATCAACAAAAGCTAATGGATTGGAGACAAAAGTATTGGGGTCACCATCTTTTTTTGCTTCAAATGTCATATCACGAATAATTTCATGATGGCAATAGTACCCTTGCTTTTCAAGCTCCTTTATAATAGATGTTTTTCCGGTACCTGGTCCACCCGTAATGACTACCTTATGTTGCATTCATATATGACTTTAAAGACAAAGAAAAGAATAATTTCATTTAAGATAAATAATATCGGTAATTTTGTCAGCAATTTGTGAAAAATGCAAATTGGTATTGTATTTGAAATAATACATTTAAATTATCGAGATGTCAAGTAAAGAGGAGGAGTTTTATACAAAATTAAAGGCTAGTTTAGAAGAAACTACTACGTTTCCTGCAGATTATATGTACAAGTTTATTATACCTGCCGATAAGGAAAAAATGAAAACGATAGAGTCTATTTTTGACCATAGTGGAGCCGTGATAAGTACCAAGCCATCAAAAACAGGAAAGTATAACAGTATTACTGTTGTAGTGAAGATGAAAAATGCCGATGAAGTGATTGCAAAATACCAGGAAGTTGCTACTGTTGAAGGCGTTATTTCTTTGTGATTTATTTAACAGGTAAATTAAAAATAATAAATATTTTTGCGAAGCAAAAATTCTATAAATCAGCCAAATTTTAGAGATTATTCGTTTATGAAGATACAAGGGATTATTGTTCTAGCGTTTACTATTGCTTTTCTTCAGTTAAATGCCCAACATAAAAAAGATATATTATTTACTATTGATAAGGAACCGGTTTATGCCGATGAATTTTTGAGAGTTTTCAATAAAAATAGAGATATAGTTGATGAGGAGAATCAAAAATCAATTGAAGAATACCTTGAGCTTTATGTAAACTACAAATTGAAGTTAAAACAGGCATATGAATTGGGTCTGGACACGGTTGCAAGTTATCAAAAAGAATTAAAGAAATATAGAGAACAGTTAATTGCTCCCTACCTTAAAGATAGCAAGGTAACCGAATTATTGTTGCGTGAGGCTTATGACAGAATGAAAATAGATGTAAATGCCAGTCATATTTTGGTAAGACTTGACCCTAAAGCATCTCCTCAAGATACCTTAACAGCATACAATAAAATTATGGAGGCCAGAGAAAAAGTAATAAAAGGAGCCTCTTTTGAAGAAATTGCTAAGACTTATTCTGAAGACCCTTCTGCAAAAAAAAATGGAGGTAGTTTAGGTTATTTTTCCGCCTTTAATATGGTATATCCTTTTGAAAATGCTGCTTATAGTTCAAAGTTAAAAGAAATCTCAATGCCATTTAAGAGTGCGTTTGGCTACCATATTTTAAAAGTGAATGATAAAAGACCCTCTAAAGGAGAAGTTGAAGTTGCACATATCATGATTCGCGAGAAAGAAGCAGACACAACTTATGCCAGTAAACAAATAAAGGAGGTTTACTCAAAACTCCAGCAAGGTGATGCTTTTGATTTCTTAGCCAGAAAATACTCAGATGATAAAGCTAGTGCTGTAAACGGAGGTAAACTAGCAAAGTTTTCCGAAAATAAAATGATTAAATCTTTTTCAGATGTGGCCTTTGCCCTTAAAGATAAAGATGAGCTTTCAAAACCTTTCAAGACGCAGTTTGGATGGCATGTGGTTAAACTAATAAAGAAGCATCCTTTACTTCCTTATGAAGAGTTGAAAGATGATTTAAAAAGAAAAATAGAGCGAAGTGAACGCGCGAGTATTGCCGGGAAATCCATTGCGGGAAAATTGAAAAAAAAATATAACATTCAAGAAACACCTGAGATATTGAATGCTTATTACAATGATGACAGCCTTGCAATTGCAAATAATTTGAATACAACTGCTTTTTCTGTAAATGGTAAAAGTACATCCTTAGAAGAATTAGTTAATTATAATAAATCACAGCGTAACAAAACACCGCAGGCTGCGTATCAAGATTTTCTTAATCAACAAATTATAGAGTATTACAAGACGAACCTTGAAAATACCAATGAAGACTTTGCATTTACTATTCAGGAATATAGAGATGGGTTATTACTTTTTGATTTGCTACAAGATAAAGTGTGGACAAGAGCAGAAAAAGATACAATTGCCTTAGCAGATTATTTTAGCAAAAATAAATCAAAATATATGTGGAAGCAGCGAGCTGATTTAATTTTGGCTAGTTGCACAAAAGCTAAAAAGGCGAAAATTGTACAAGATCTTTTAAAGCAAGGAAAAACTATTAATGAAATAAAAGAAAAGGTAAATGAAGGAGCTACTATTCATGTGCTATTTTCAGAAGGTGTTTTAGAAGAAGGTGATGTTAAATTACCCAAAAATTTTGTCTTTGAAGAAGGTGTTTCTGATATTTATGATGAGGGAGCAAGCCAATTTTTGATAGCTAAAGTAAATCAAATAATGGCGCCTACTACTAAAAAGTTAAAAGAAGCTAAAGGTTTGGTGATCAATGATTTTCAAAAGAAGCTTGAAGAGCAGTGGATAACCGAACTAAAGAATTCTTATGAAGTTAAAGTAAACAAGAAAACATTAAAACGTCTGGTAAAAGAAAATGCTAAATAAGTAATGCCTAAACAGCTTTTTTACATATCATTCATGGTGTTAATTTTTTTTTCTTGTTCTGAGAAAGGAGATATTGAAAATGCAGTTGCGAGAGTACATGATACTTATTTGTACGATAATGACATTTACGACATACTTCCTGAAAGATATACACCACAGGACAGCTTATTATTGACTAAAAATTATATCAATTTTTGGGCTAAAGAGCAGCTAATGCTAAAAAAAGCTGAGATCAATGTAAATGATGATAAGAGTATTGAAGAACTAGTCCAAAGATATAAGCAAGATATTTTAATTGATAAATATAAAGAAGCTGTAGTAAAACAGTATTTAGATACGGCTATAACATCATCAGATATCACTAATTTTTATACAGAAAATAAAGCAATTTTCAAGCTTAATGAGGAGCTTATAAAATTTAAATACATAAACTTCAGCAATGAGTTGTTAAACCCAGAAGAGTTTAAAAAACTGTTTAGATCTAGTAAGAGAGAAGATTTAGATAGCCTTAGATCTAAGGAAATGCAATTAAAGTCTTTAAGTCTAAATGATACAATATGGGTTCGTTTGAGTGATGTATTTAACAGGATACCTAATTTAGACAATGATGACAGAGATAAAATACTAAAAAAGACTAAGTTTCTTGAAAAGAAAGATTCTTTAGAAGTATATTTGATCGCTGTAAAAAATGTTTTAAAAAGAAGTGAAACGGCTCCTATGAGTTATGTTTTACCAACCATCAAGCAAATGATTTTGCACAGAAGGAAATTAGACTTATTAAAGAAAATAGAAGAGACGTTAGTTGAAGATGCTATTAATAATAAAGAATTTGAGATTTATGAAGAGCGTAATTAAAAATCTAGTAATTATTGTTTTTTTGAGTGTTGTAACCTTTGGTTATGCTCAAAACAGAATTAAGTTAGATGGAGTTGCTACTGTAGTAGGTAAAAATATTGTATTAGACTCAGAAATAGAAGGCTACAAAAAACAGCTTGAGCAACAAAGTGAAGGGAAAGTTGAGGCTTCAGATTGTGAAATTTTGGAGCAG
The DNA here is from genome assembly GCF_056591715.1 of Maritimimonas sp. 2405UD52-3. Taxonomy (NCBI): domain Bacteria; kingdom Pseudomonadati; phylum Bacteroidota; class Flavobacteriia; order Flavobacteriales; family Flavobacteriaceae; genus Maritimimonas; species Maritimimonas sp. 2405UD52-3. The sequence goes on along the minus strand of NZ_JBWQOL010000005.1, from coordinate 281,788 downwards.
ATTATGGATAGAAAGCTACTATCACACCATGCAGTTATTGATAGTGTTGTGGTGACTGATGTAGAGGTTTCTTCAAGAGTTGATAGAAAGTTAGGCTATTTCTTGCAACAGTTAGGAACTGAGGAAAATGTATACAGATATTACGGGTTTGATAATATGTCTGATTTGAGAAAGGAATTTTTGGAAGTTGAAAAGGAAGCAGCACTTATAGAAAGAATGCAACAAAAGTTGACAGAAAAAGTTGACGTGACGCCTGATGAGGTACGTAGTTATTATAAAAGTTTAGAAGAGAAAAATAATTTACCAGAGTTTGGTGCAGAAATAGAACTTGCTCAGATTGTATTAAAAGCGCAACCGTCTGGTGATGAAGAAGAGCGCGTTATTAATAAACTCAAAGAGTTAAAAGGGCAGGTTGAAAACGGAGATAGTTTTACAATGAAGGCCATTTTATATTCTGAAGACCCTGGGGTTACTAATAATAAGGGGTTTTATACAATCACCAGAGAAAGCGGATTTGTAAAAGAATTTAAAGAAGCTGCATTTAGTTTAGACGAAGGAGAAATATCAGAACCTTTCAAATCTGATTTTGGATATCATATTTTACAGGTAGAAAAAATTAAGGGTAAACAACGTGATACCAGACATATATTAATGCAGCCAAAAATAAATGATAATGAACTTCAAAAGAGTAAGGATACTTTAAATAAAATTCGCAAAGACATACTTACATTTAAATTAACTTTTGAAGAAGCTGTAAAAAAATATTCAGAAGATAAGGATACTAAGAGTAATGAAGGTTTATTGGTAAACCCTGTTACAAGTGATACAAAGTTTGAATTAACGGGTATGGACCCAACTTTATATTCTAGGATTAGTGAATTGAAAGAAGGTGAGATTACAGAAGTTTTTTATGATGAGACCAGGGAAGGCGAAAAGATGCATAAGATCATTCTTATGAAGAGTAAGACAGAACCGCACATTGCTGATCTGAATAAAGATTATGTAAAGATTCAGAATTTAGCATTACAAAAAAAGCAGCAAGAAACTATAGATAAGTGGGCAAAAGATAAGATTACGGATACTTATATAAAAGTTAATCAAGGTTATAAAAAATGTACCTTTAAGAATAACTGGGCCAAAATCAATTAATATGTCAGATGTTGCTGCAATTGAGAACTTGGTAAAGAAGTATGCTCAGTTAAAATCAGAAATAGGAAAAGTAATTGTTGGTCAACATGAAGCTGTTGACTATGTGTTATTGTCCATACTTTGTGGAGGTCACTCTTTATTAATTGGTGTTCCGGGCCTTGCTAAAACATTATTAGTCAATACGGTAGCTGAGTCTTTAGGCCTTGATTTCAAGCGTATTCAATTTACACCAGACTTAATGCCTTCTGATATTTTAGGAAGTGAGATATTGGATGAAAGTCGTCATTTCAAATTTATTAAAGGCCCAATTTTCTCGAATATCATCCTTGCGGATGAAATTAACAGAACACCTCCAAAAACACAGGCAGCTTTATTAGAAGCTATGCAAGAAAAAGCTGTTACCGTAGCCGGACATCATTATAAGTTAGACGCACCGTTTTTTGTATTAGCAACTCAGAACCCCATTGAGCAAGAAGGAACCTATCCTTTACCAGAGGCGCAATTAGATCGTTTCATGTTTTCTATTAATTTGCAATATCCTTCATTTGAAGAAGAAGTAGAAGTGGTGAAAGCTACTACCTCAGATATTACAAATCAGGTGAATGCCGTACTTTCCGCACAGGAAATCATTGCAGCACAGCATTTAATTAGACGTATTCCTGTGGCTGATAATGTTGTTGAATATGCTGTTAGACTTGTGGGAAAGACTAGACCTAATACTGATGCAGCGGCAAAAATAGTAACAGACTATATAGATTGGGGTGCTGGCCCTAGAGCTTCTCAAAATTTGATTTTAGCGGCGAAAGCACACGCAGCTATTAATGGTAAATTTTCTCCTGATATAGAAAATGTAAAAGCGGTTGCTTCTGGAATTTTAAGGCATAGAATTGTAAAGAATTACAAAGCTGAAGCCGAAAGTGTTAGCGAAAATCAAATTATTGAATCACTCTTCTAAATTTTCTCATTTTCCTTTATCTTAATTATTTGATTTTCAATTGAAGAATTGAAAAATTAATCGTAAATTTGCACGCCTTTTTAGGTGAGTACAGATTCAAAAAAGGTATTGCAAAAATTTAGTTAAACATCTCTTATTAATATTCTCACTTAAGAATCTGAATAACAATAAGATACAAATTTTAAAATCAGCAATATGGCTGAAGAAACAAAAAAAGAAGTAGCTGAGCAAGAAGCAATAGCTACTGAAAAAAACAACAAAACTGAGAAGAAACAAGAAGTTCAACAGCAAAATACGCAAGAATTTCTTGATAATTTTGACTGGCACAAGTACGAAGAAGGTATTGAAGCTGTAGATGAAAAGAAATTAGAAGCTTTTGATAAGGCACTAGAAGGTACAGTAGGTTTTGTTGATGAGCGTGAGGTTATAGAAGGAACTGTAGTTCGTATGACTGATCGTGAAGCAATTATTGATATTAACTCTAAGTCAGAAGGAGTTATTTCATTAAATGAGTTCCGTTACAATCCAAAACTAGCAGTTGGTGATAAAGTGGAAGTATTAGTTGATAAGCGTGAAGATGCAACAGGGCAACTAGTATTATCTCATAAAAAAGCAAGAGTAATTAAAGCTTGGGAGCGTGTAAATACTGCACATGAAACTCAAGAAGTAGTGAATGGTTACGTTAAGTGTAGAACTAGAGGAGGAATGATTGTTGATGTATTTGGTATTGAGGCATTCTTACCTGGTTCTCAAATTGATGTAAAGCCAATTAGAGACTACGATCAATATGTAGATAAAACAATGGAATTCAAGGTTGTAAAAATCAATCATGAATTCAAAAATGTTGTTGTATCTCACAAAGCATTAATTGAGGCTGATCTTGAAGAACAAAAGAAAGAGATCATCGGTCAATTAGAAAAAGGTCAGGTATTAGAAGGTGTTGTTAAAAACGTAACATCGTATGGTGTATTTGTTGACCTTGGTGGTGTTGATGGATTGGTTCACATTACAGATTTATCTTGGAGTAGAATTAATCATCCAAGTGAGGTAGTTGAACTAGATCAAAAATTAAATGTGGTAATCCTTGATTTTGATGATAATAAGTCAAGAATTCAATTAGGATTGAAGCAATTAAGCAAGCATCCATGGGAAGCTCTTGATGCTGAATTAAAGATAGGTGATAAAGTAAAAGGTAAAGTGGCAATTATTGCTGACTATGGTGCATTTATAGAAGTTGCTGAAGGTGTTGAAGGATTGATTCACGTATCTGAAATGTCTTGGTCTACACATTTACGTTCTGCTCAAGATTTTGTAAAAGTTGGTGATGAAGTTGAAGCTGAGATCTTGACTTTAGATAGAGAAGAGCGCAAGATGTCTTTAGGTATGAAGCAGCTGAACCCAGATCCTTGGACAGATATTACAACAAAATATCCTGTAGGTTCTCAACACACAGGTACTGTTCGTAACTATACTAACTTTGGTGTATTTGTTGAGCTGGAAGAAGGTATTGACGGGCTAGTTTATATTTCTGATCTATCATGGACTAAGAAGGTAAAACATCCATCTGATTTTGTAAAAGTAGGTGATAAGCTTGATGTTCAAGTATTAGAACTTGATGTAGAAGGGCGTAAGTTAAACTTAGGTCACAAGCAGACTACTGAAAATCCTTGGGACAAGCATGAAGAAACTTATTCATTAGATTCTGTTCATAAAGGAATTGTGAAAGAAAGAACCGATAAAGGTGCTATCGTTACATTAAATGATGAAGTAGAGGCATTTGTTCCTTCACGTCACATGGAAAAAGAAGATGGTAGCAAACTAGACAAGGGTGATGCATTAGACTTCAAAGTGTTAGAGTTCAATAAAGAGTACAGACGCTTAGTAGTTTCACATACATCTACCTTTAAAGAGCAAGAAGAGAGAAACTTCAAGAAAGCGCAAAAGAAAATGGCAGAGAGTGTTGAGAAACCAACATTAGGTGATGCTAATGATGCTTTACAAGCGCTGAAGGATAAGATGGACGGAAAATAAATCTGAAGTTCATTTTTATATATAATAAAGCCGCTGATTTTTTCAGCGGCTTTATTGTTAGATATATGCTAGTACTACTTCATAGTCAAGTAACAATACTATTAAATTGTGAAGAAAATGTACGATAATGCCTAGCCATAAAGTTTTGTATTTGCTCCTTAAATACCCAAGAAATAACCCAAAAGGAAAAATCCAAATTAAAGAGATAAATGAAAAATGAATTAATGCAAATATAAATGCTGTGCCTACAATTGTAAGTTCACTACTTGTTATTTTTTCTAGTTGGTTAAATAAGAATCCTCTAAATGCGAGCTCTTCAAATATTGGTGGCATTACTGCAATAAAAATAAAACCGCTTAACAAAGGATATTCGTAATCTATATATTGTAAATAATAATTGTCTACTTCCACGATGTTAAAAAAGGTAGAAATAGATTCAATAAAGTAATAGACCCCAACGCTAGAAATTATTGGAAATAATAAAACTAAGCACCAGATATGCCAATTTACATTAGGAAATTTATAAAGTTTAATAATACTTTTGCTATCAAAAAAACAAAAACCAAGCACTAATAAAGCAAAAGCAATTTCAATGATTAGTTCTATGCTGAAATTATAAGCATACTTTTCGCTTATAAAGAATGAAACTAAAGCAAATATTACAAAAGCAACATAAAAGGAAATAATTAAGTTTAGCGAACTAGTTCTTTCATTATTTTGATCTTTAACCAATTGTTTTCCGCACTTTGGGCAAAACTTCGCATTATCTTCATATGTAATTTTGCAACTCTTACATGTTGTACTCAACTTTGTCTTTTATTAAAATTAGGTTAGCTCCGCTTCCTTTATTGAAGAAGCTGAATAAATACCCTTGCCTAGGTAAGTAATAATAATTACTTTCCATATAATGCCTTTTACCAAACTAGATGGGTCTACAACCGCAGAAAGAACAATAGTAGTAATATATAGTAAAAGCCCAAGCAGAAGTGCCATTAAGGGTTTTTTCGATGTCCAAGATGCTAATAGCAGATAAATAAAGAAAAGGATAAAACTTACTGCAAGAGCAAACAAGTCTTTATTAGAAAAGTAAAAGATAAGTCCAAACACTAGATTAATGCCTGCTATTACATATAGTGTAGTTCTTGCTGATTTTATTTTCTTTTCAGCATCAATATTTTTGTTTTTTTCTACTGCTCTTCTAGCATGAAATTGAGCGATTTCTTTTTCGGTTCCACTTTCAGGGTAGCCACAATTAGAGCAAAAAACAGATTCTGATTCAATAGGTTCGCTACACAAAGAACATTCGTGAATCTCTTCTTTGATTTTCTCTTCCAAAGCTTGTTGATTTTTGATTAAAATTCTAGTGCCAAATATATATGAATATATTAATCTTCAAAAAGAATATTTTTTGATTTAAAACTAATAAAATCAAATGTGCAATATTCTAAAGTATATATTTGTAAAAACTAAAGTATCAAGTTGTGACATTAATAAAATCAATTTCAGGTATAAGAGGCACCATAGGTGGAAAAGTAAGCGAAAATCTAACACCAATAGACGCAGCTAAGTTTGCCGCGGCGTATGGAACATGGCTTATCAAACGTAATAATACTAAAGAAGGGTTACGAGTGATTATTGGTAGAGATGCACGTATCTCGGGTAAAATGATCAGTAGTATCGTTTCCAATACGTTAATAGGTTTAGGTATTGATGTAGTTGATATTGGTTTGTCTACTACACCAACTGTTGAAGTAGCTGTTCCTTTAGAAAAAGCAGACGGAGGTATTATCTTAACGGCTTCTCATAATCCTAAACAATGGAATGCCTTAAAACTATTGAATGAAAAAGGAGAGTTTTTAAATGGAGAAGATGGAGCTGAAATTTTAACTTTGGCTGAAGCGGATGATTTTGATTTTGCAGAAGTAGATGATTTAGGATTGTATATAAAGGATAAAGGTTATATAGAAAGGCATATTAGTGAAGTATTGAATTTAGAGCTAGTAGATGTTGACGCCATTAAAGCGGCTAATTTTAAAGTGGTAGTTGATGCTGTAAACTCTACGGGAGGTATTGCCATTCCAGCTTTATTAGATAGGTTAGGAGTAGAGTGTATAAAATTATATTGTGAGCCAAATGGACAATTTCCTCATAATCCTGAGCCATTAAAGGAACATTTAACAGATATTTCAGAGTTAGTAGTTAAGGAGAAAGCTGATTTAGGTATTGTGGTTGATCCAGATGTAGATAGACTAGCGCTAGTTTGTGAAGATGGTTCTATGTTTGGAGAAGAATATACACTAGTGGCTTGTGCCGATTATGTACTAAGTCAAACTCCTGGCAATACGGTTTCAAATTTATCTTCATCTAGAGCGTTGCGCGATGTAACTCAAAAGCGAGGAGGTAATTATCAAGCGAGTGCAGTAGGTGAAGTAAATGTAGTGCAGTTAATGAAAGATACCAATGCTGTGATTGGTGGTGAAGGTAATGGTGGTATTATCTATCCTGCCTCACATTATGGACGTGATTCATTAGTTGGGGTAGCCTTGTTCTTAACCCATTTGGCTAAATTTGGTATTAGTTGCAAAGAACTAAGAGAAAGTTATCCTTCTTACTTTATGAGCAAAAACAAAATTCAGCTTACCCCTGATCTTGATGTAGATGGTATTTTAAAGTCAATGGCTGAAAAGTATGGAAATGAAGAAGTAAACACCATTGACGGAGTTAAGATTGATTTTACCAATGAATGGGTGCATTTACGTAAATCTAATACTGAACCTATCATACGAATTTATACAGAAAGTACTTCACAACAAACTGCTGATGATCTTGCCAAAAGAGTACTACAAGAAATTGCTAAAATAGCTGGAATCTAAAAATGGTGAGCATGTTGTAACGTTTTTTAAAAAAAGCGTCAAGTAATTACAACTCAAAAACAAAAAAATGAAAACAACTATTAAATCTATTTTAGTAGTGGTATTTACCGCTACCTTTTTTATTGCCTGTAAAAGCACAGCAACGTCTAGAACAACTGAATCAATTTCAAGTTCTGATAAACAAGAAAAATTGGCAAATTCTTTGTTGTGGAAAATCTCGGGCAATGGTTTGGAGCAACCGTCTTATTTATACGGAACAATTCATATGACTTGTGATTATCAGTTTACTGATAAATTGAAAAAAGCCTTTGATGAAACCAGTCAAATAGCATTAGAGATTGATATGGATGACCCTCAAATGCAAACTAAGATGATGCAAGGTATGATGATGCAAGGTGATACAACTATAAAAGGCATGCTGTCAGAAGAGGATTATGGTTTGTTGAATGACTTCGTAAAAGATAATGTAGGGATGAATCTAGGTATGTTTAATAAGATGAAGCCTTTTGCTTTGTCATCTATGATGATTGCGAAATTAATTCCCTGTTCACCACCTGCTTCTTATGAGCTAGAGTTTGTGAAATTGGCCAAAGAGCAGAATGAAGAATTAAAAGGTTTGGAGACTATAGAATATCAAATGGCAGTTTTTGACTCTATTCCTTATAAGGATCAGTTAAACGAATTAGTGAAGATGGCTAAGGAAGGATTAGAAAAAAGTAGTGAGGAATTCCAAAAATTAAACGATCTGTATGCTAAAGAAGATGTGGAAGGGTTGTTTACCTTAATGATGGAAACTGATGATATGACTTCTGAGTTTACGGAAGAATTGTTAGACAAACGCAATCAAAACTGGATTCCGGTTATTGAAGAAATGTCTAAGGAGAAACCAACTTTCTACGGGGTAGGTGCAATGCATTTGGCAGGTGAGCAAGGAGTAATTAAATTGTTAAAAAAAGCTGGTTATAAGGTTGAACCTGTGTTTTAATTAAAAGATTTTAGGGCATAGAATAAAAAATCCAGCTTTTGAGCTGGATTTTTCTTTTTCTATATGTTGTGATTTATTATTCAACCAAAACCCATTCCCCTTTATCAATTAAAGGGATGGCTTGTTTGTATTTCACTTCTTTACTTTCACCACTCATAACATTTTTAATGGTAACACGCTCATTTCTTCCAATTTTTCGTTCTGTACGAACAATAGTTTCGGTTACATGTTGCTCTTGTGTTTGATTGGTAATAGTATCCTGTGTTTGACTTCTGAAATCTGCTTTAGTAGCTTGCACTTTTTCTCTTTGTTGTTCTCTTGCTTGTGATACCTGATTTGCATTTTGATTAGGTAATTCACCTTTGAACAAGAATGATAGTACCTCTTTATTTACCTTATCAAGCATTTTCTTGAATAACTCAAAAGCTTCAAACTTATAGATCAATAACGGATCTTTTTGTTCATAGGTGGCATTTTGAACAGACTGTTTTAGTTCATCCATTTGACGAAGATGATCTTTCCATGTTTCATCAATGATTGCAAGCGTAATGTTCTTTTCAAAATCGGTTACCAATTGTTTCCCTTGGGTTTCATAAGCATCTTTTAAATTGGTAACTACATTTAGTGTTTTTACACCATCCGTAAAAGGAACTGCAATGCGTTCATATTGCGCTCCTTGTTTTTCATATACATCTTTGATCACAGGAAAAACAGCATCAGCATTACGTGCTATTTTTGCCTGATAGTGCTTATAAACAACATCAAATAATTCATCAATTAATTCTTGTTCCGTCTTACTTTCAAATTCTTCTTTGGTAAAAGGAGAGGAAGTAGAAGAGAAGCGAATTAATTCAAACTCAAAATTTGAATAATCATTAGATGCTTTATTTTCTAAAACAATGCTTTCACAAGTGTCAAATACCATGTTTACAATATCTACTTGCAAACGTTCACCATAGAGTGCATGACGACGACGTTTATAAACTACTTCTCGCTGAGAGTTCATAATATCATCATATTCAAGTAATCGCTTACGAATACCAAAATTATTTTCTTCTACTTTCTTTTGAGCCCGTTCTATAGACTTTGAGATCATAGAATGCTGAATTACCTCACCTTCTTTTAATCCCATTCTGTCCATCATCTTAGCTACACGCTCGGATCCAAATAAGCGCATTAGATTATCCTCAAGAGAGACGTAGAACTGTGAAGAACCAACATCCCCTTGACGTCCAGCACGACCTCGTAACTGCCTATCCACACGACGAGAATCATGACGTTCCGTACCTATAATAGCAAGGCCACCAGCATTTAGCACCTGATCAGATAATTTAATATCGGTACCTCGACCAGCCATATTCGTTGCAATGGTAACAACACCTGGCTTTCCTGCTTCAGCTACAATATCAGCTTCCTTTTTATGAAGTTTTGCATTTAGAACATTGTGTTTTATCTTTCTGATGGTTAACATCCTAGAAAGCAATTCAGAAATTTCAACAGAAGTAGTACCCACCAACACTGGTCGATTTGAATTTACCAATTCTACAATTTCATCAATAACAGCATTGTACTTTTCACGTTTGGTCTTGTAGATTAAATCTTCTCTGTCATCTCTAGCTAAAGGTCTATTTGTTGGAATTTCAACAACATCTAGTTTATAGATTTCCCAAAACTCACCAGCCTCAGTAACAGCAGTACCTGTCATTCCAGAGAGCTTCTTGTACATTCTGAAGTAGTTCTGCAAAGTAACAGTTGCATAGGTTTGTGTAGCTGCCTCAATCTTAACGTTTTCCTTTGCTTCAATGGCTTGGTGCAGACCATCAGAGTAACGACGTCCATCCATAATACGACCTGTTTGCTCATCAACAATTTTGATCTTATCATCCATCAAAACATACTCTACATCTTTCTCAAAAAGTGTGTAAGCCTTCAATAACTGGTTCAACGTATGAATACGTTCGCTTTTAATACTGAAATCACGGTATAGCTCCTCTTTTGCCTTTGCTCTATCGTCTGCTTCAGTTTTTTCTGAATCTATCTTTGCAATTTCAATTCCTATATCAGGTAGTACAAAGAAATTATCTTCTTTGTTGCCACTTCCAGATAAATACTCTATACCCTTATCTGTTAATTCAATTGAGTTATTCTTTTCATCAATAACAAAATACAATGCTTCATCAATTTTTGGCATTTCTCTATTGTTATCTTGCATAAAGAAATTCTCTGTCTTTTGCAGGAGTTGTCGTATACCTTCTTGGCTTAAGAATTTAATTAGAGCTTTATTTTTTGGTAACCCACGATACACACGCAGCAAATGAAAACCACCATCTTTGGTGTCTCCTTCGGCAATCATTTTTTTGGCATCAGCTAAAACACCAGTTAAAAAAGCACGTTGTTTCTTAACAATATCATCCACCTTAGGTTTTAGCTCATTGAATTCATGGCGATCACCTTGTGGGGTTGCTCCAGAAATAATTAATGGTGTTCTGGCATCATCAATTAATACCGAATCTACCTCATCAACAATCGCATAATTATGAGGGCGTTGTACCAGGTCTTTTGGTGAATGTGACATGTTATCACGCAGATAGTCAAAACCAAATTCATTATTTGTTCCGTATGTGATGTCTGCGTTGTAAGCCTGCCTTCTAGATTCAGAATTTGGCTGATGCATATCTATACAATCAATGCTAAGTCCATGAAATTCAAAAATAGGACCCATCCAGGCGGCATCACGTTTTGCCAGATAGTCATTTACTGTTACCACATGTACACCTCGTCCTGTTAAGGCATTCAAATAGATAGGTAGAGTAGCTACAAGTGTTTTACCTTCACCGGTCATCATCTCTGCAATTTTACCTTGATGCAATACAGAACCACCTATAAGCTGTACATCATAATGAACCATATCCCAGGTGATAGCTTTTCCTGCAGCATCCCAAGAATTTTTCCAAATAGCTTTATCGCCGTCAAGAGTTACATAGTCTTTGGTACCTGATAATTCTCTGTCAAATTGATTAGCATTTACTTCAATGGATTCATTTTGAACGAAACGCCTGGCCGTTTCCTTTACTACAGCAAAAGCTTCGGAAGAAATTTCGCTTAAAACCTTTTCTGAGGCTTCATAAGCCTCATCACTTAAGCGGTCAATTTCTCTATAGATTTCTTCTTTTCTATCAACATTGGCTGTTTCAGTTTCTTTTTTTAATTCAGCAATGGTGTCATCAAAAGTTTTGGTAGCTTCTTTTATTTTTTCTTTGAAAAGAAAGGTCTTTTCGCGAAGCTGGTTGATGGAAAGTGGTTGTATTTCAGCTTCAAAAGATCTGACACCATCAACAATTGGTTGTAGTAGTTTTAAATCCTTTTTCTTCTTATCACCAACAAATGCCTTTAATACAGAATTTATAAAACTCATAGTTTGATTTTAAATTATAGCGCAAGCCAACTAAGGAAAATTTGGGCTTACAAATATAGCCTTTTTAGCTACTTAATATTTATATTTTATTTGCCAGAACTTCGAGTTCAGTGCATAAAAAAAGTCTCACAAAGGAGACTTTTAGATCGTTAATATTCATCTTCATTCCAGAGGAAATCCTCGTCAGTGGGATAATCTGGCCATATCTCTTGAATTATTTCATAAGTCTCACCCTCATCTTCAATTGCTTGCAGATTTTCAACTACTTCAAGAGGCGCACCGGTTCTTATTGCATAATCAATCAATTCATCTTTGGTTGCCGGCCAAGGCGCATCACTTAAATAAGATGCTAGTTCTAATGTCCAATACATAGCGTTATTACCTTTTTTAATTTTTTGCAAATGTAATTTTTTTGAGCAAAAAAGCAAGTTTTTTCTACTCTAATTTTCAAATACGTAAAAGAACGTGTTTTTAATTGTTTGTTAAAGCTATTTTTTCTTTGGAATCCAAGGAATTTCTTTAACCTGATTATCGACGGTCAACTTTCGTGCCAAGACAAAAAGGTAGTCGGAAAGGCGGTTAAGATATGACAGAATATATTTATCAATGGGTTCGTGCTCATTCAGCTGAACTACTAACCGCTCTGTTCTGCGGCATACACAACGCGCTATATGACAGAATGACACGGTTTGATGACCGCCAGGTAAAATAAAATGAGTCATCTGTGGTAATGATTTGTCCATGTAATCAATTTCTAGTTCTAAAAAAGAAATATCTTCTTGACTTATTTTGTTAATATTTAATCGTTCTTGACCACTTTTTAATTTTTCTTTTTCAGGAGGAGTGGCGAGCATAGCACCAATGGTGAACAATTCATTTTGAATTTTTAATAGCGCGTCAGAAGTTCTTAAATCTACTTTTTGATCTTTAATAAGTCCTAAATAAGAGTTAAGTTCATCAGTTGTGCCATAGGCTTCAATTCGTAAATGATATTTAGGAACGCGAGTTCCTCCATATAATGCAGTAGTACCTTTATCTCCTGTTTTAGTGTAGATTTTCATATGTTAAAAGTAGAAAGTTAAAAATAGAAATTCAACATTAATTTAAACTCTTATTATATAATGTTGTTTTGGTTGTTCTTTTCTAAAAAAAACAAGTCCCCATTTAAAAGTATCTATTGATACTGTAACTTTTGGATGCTGATAGATATACTCCCATGCTTCTTTCATTCCTTTGCTCCAATAAATATCATCAAAAATAAAAATTGTGTCATTATGAATATGATGTAAACATTGTTCGAAATAGTCGATCGTTGGTTTCTTTTGATGATTGCCATCAAAATATATAAGATCATAGACATTATTTTCTACTACTTTTTTTAAGGTATCACTAAACCTTCCGGTAATTACTTCTATGTTAGAAATATTAAATTTTTTAAAATTATCTTGAGCTAATGATGCTGTATTTTTGCATCCTTCAAGAGTGGAGATGCTTATCTCCGCTCTAGCTAAACTCATACTTGCAGTTGCTAATCCTACTGAGGTGCCCAGTTCTAAAACAAATTCAACGTTAAAATAGTTAATGATCCTACCTAACAAATATGCTCTTTTTCTATTGATTCCTGCATTTTTTGCTATTTGAGAAACCCTTCTAGTGTAGGCTTGTAATTTTTTCGAACCAGCTCCAAAGTCCTCAACTTTAATTTTTGCATCATTTTTTAATAAAGCTGTTTGTAGTAAATTGAATTTTGAATACCAATCTTTATTGTCTTTATCGTAAAAACATTTGGTGATTAATTCATAGACAAATGGAGAATGTATCCCGTGTTCATTTGAGGATTTAATAAAGAATTTCAAATATGATTTAACTTGAAAAAGCATGGTTTGTATGTAGTGCCGAAAATAGCTAGAAATATTCTTTTAATAAACAATTAAAAATTATATTTGCCGTTGGAATAAAAATGACCTTAGATGCGTAGGCTATTAGTACTGATCTTTATTGTAACAATTACTTCTTGTGTTCCAAAAAAGGACTTGATTTATTTTCAAGGGGAGCCTTCTTCAAGAAAGTCGGTTCATAAATTGATGAATGAACCATACAAGTTACAGGTAAATGACATTTTAGACGTACGTATTAAGGCTGCAGATCAAAAACTTGTTGCGCTTTTTAGTCAAAATCAGGAGAGTAATGTTCAAATGCAAGTAACACCTGAAAATATTTATTTTAACTCCTACACAATTGATAGGCACGGAAATATAAGATTACCATACTTGGGTGAAGTAAATGTATTAGGTTATACTGAGCGCGAAGTTAGAGAAAAGATTGAGCAAAAGTTAACAGTATTCTTTAAGAACCCTGAAGATCTTTTTATAACCGTTAAATTGGCGGGAATTCGTTTTACCGTTTTAGGTGAGGTCACTAATCCTAGAAGTATTGTGTTGTTTCAGAATCAAGTAAATATTGTTGAAGCTATTGCAAATGCAGGCGATATTACGTTAACTGGTAATAGAAAAAGAGTTTCGGTAATAAGAAAAAATGTTGATGGAACAAAGAAGTTTGTATTAGATTTAACAAGTGTAAATACCTTTGATTCTGATGCCTATTTTATTCAATCTAATGATATCGTATATGTTGAACCATTAAGTCAGAAATCTTGGGGAACAGGTACTACGGGTCTTCAAACCTTAACTACAATTGTATCGATTGTTTCATTAGTTTCTACTGCTATATTAATTTCCAGAAATTTATAGAGTGAAGGAGAAATCGAATAATTTTGATATAAATCTAGAGGATATTAAGTCTTTTGATGTTAAAGACTATGTTTTGAAGGTTATTTCACATTGGAAACTATTTGCAATAACAGTTTTTATTGGTTTACTTATCGCTTATTACTATAACATGCGTAGGCCCCGTATTTATAGTTTACATAGTATTATTACTGTAAAAGAAGAGCAAAACCCATTGTTTACGTCTAGTACTAATATTGCATTTAACTGGGGAGGCCCAAGTGATCAAGTAGAAACAATCATTACAATATTAAATTCTCGTACGCATAATGAAAAGGTAGTTAAGTCATTGAAATACTATATTAACTACTTGCAGGAGGGTCGTTTCAGGCTTTTAGATGTTTATGGCCAAACTCCATTTAAGATAGAACTTGATACTACTGAATACCAAATTCAAAATTTGCTTTTAAAGCTTAAATTTTTAGATAATGGTAAATTAAAACTGAGTACTGAATTTGAAGAGGGCTTAGAATATAGTTTAAGCAATTATGCCAATTTTAATTCTAAAATATATGTTCCGAACAAGGCTGACTGGGAGCAAGAATTTTCAATTTTTGAGACTTTAGAGACTCCTTTTTGTAATTTTAAATTAAGCTTTAATGATCCGCTAACTGATTTTTCTGGAAAAGAGTATCTTATAAGCTTTTCGGGATTTAACAGCACTGTTGCCGCATATCAAGGTATTAATGCTCAAACGATGGTTAATCGTACTTCTTTAGTTCGTTTAGAAATGAAAGGATTAAATAAAAAACGAATTGAGGATTTTATTAATACAACTGTTGCGGTATTAGACCGAGATCAACAAGATCAAAAGATTCAATATGCTATTCGAACAAAAAAATATATTGATACAGTGTTTTCCGATGCATCTACAAACCTTCAAAATATTGAACAGGATTTAGGAAATTATAAGCGTGATAATAATATTTATGATTTAAGTGTAGAGGGTAATGCATTATTCAGCAAAGCTCAAGAACTTGATAAAGAGGAACAAGAGATTCAGAGCAGGTTATCTTATTATAGTAATTTAGAGAATTACATTCAATCAGCTAATACTATCAATGATGACGTTCCAGTTCCTCTAAATGTTTCAATGGAGGACGCTAACATTTCTAATAATATTGTTGAGCTAGTGGAACTTTCAAAACAGAAGAAGAATTTAGAGAATACTGTTAAATCAGATTACCCACCTTTAAAAATACTTAATGATAAGATTGATATTACAAAAAAAGTTGTTATCGAAAATTTATCTAATTTAAAAAACGAAACAAAGAGTAATCTTAATAATATTAAGCGTCAGTTAAGTTCTTATAATGCGAGATTGCAAACCCTTCCAAAAAAAGAACAAGGTCTTGTAAAATTGCAACGTAACTACGGTCTTACTTCTGCTAATTATGAATATTTAAAGCAAAAACAATATGAAGCTGGTACTGCAATTGCCGCGAATGTATCAGATATTAAGGTATTAGATAAAGCAAAAGATGTTGGACAAGGCCCAATAAGTCCTAATACACGATTTAATTATCTAGTGGCTTTAATGGTAAGTTTTGGAATTCCTTTTTTGTTTATCCTGCTGAAGGAAGCATTTAATAATAAAATAGTGAGTGTTGAAGAAATTGAAAAAAGGTATGACATTCCGGTATTAGGTGTTGTGGGTACTAGTAAGTTAAACAGCTATTTAGCTGTTTTTGAGAATCCGAAATCAACTATGGCTGAATCTTTTAGGGCTTTAAGATCAAATATTCAATTTTTATTTAAAGATGTTAAAGGCTCTAAAACTATAGTTATAACTTCATCAGTAAGTGGGGAGGGTAAGACATTGTGTTCAATCAATATGGCCTCTGTTTTTGCTTTAAGTGAAAAAAGAACAGTTTTATTAGGATTAGATTTAAGAAAACCAAAATTACATACTGATTTTGATATTGCCAATGATATAGGAGTTGTAAACTACTTAATAGGTCAAAAAGATATAGAAGAGGTAATTCAACAAACAAAAATTAATAATTTAGATATTATAACTTCTGGTCCAATTCCACCTAACCCTTCAGAATTGATACTAGGGGAGCGAACTACAAATCTTATTAATTACCTCAAAAAGAATTACGATTATATAATAATAGATACACCTCCAGTAGGTTTAGTAGCTGATGCAATAGAATTGTTTAAATATGCTGGCGCTATAATGTACATAATAAGGCAGAATTATACGCAGAGAGGTATGCCTAGAATGATCAATGAAAAGTATAAAAATGAGGAAGTAAAGAATATAAGTTTTGTTTTTAATGATTTTACGGTAAGAGATGGCTATGGTTATGGCTATGGTTACGGTTATGGAGGGTACGCTTATGGAAAATATGGAAATGGCTACCATCAAAATGAAAAAATAAAATGGTACAAAAAGCTTTTTAAATAAATTATTTATTATGAAAAAACCAAAAATTGCTATTATCGGATTAGGATACGTAGGTTTGCCATTAGCAGTAGAATTTGCTAAGCAATATGAAGTCGTTGGCTTTGATATAAATAAGAGACGTATAAATGAGTTGAAGTCTGCAAAAGATATTACTTTAGAAACTTCATCTGAAGAATTGGAGGCTGTAAATGTAAACTCATTAGATGAATTGAAGGCAGATGCCAAAGGGCTTTGGTTAACATATGACTTGAAAGAAATTGAGGCTTCTAATTTTTTTATTATCACCGTCCCTACTCCTGTAGACAAAAATAATAGACCAGATCTTACACCTTTATATAAAGCAAGTGAAACTGTAGGAGGTGTTCTAAAGGAAAATGATATTGTTGTTTATGAGTCTACCGTATTCCCTGGAGCTACAGAAGAAGAATGTGTGCCAATTCTTGAAGATACTTCAGGTTTAAAGTTTAATAAAGATTTCTTTGTAGGGTATTCACCTGAGAGGATCAATCCCGGAGATAAAAAACATACTGTAACCAAAATTTTAAAGGTGACTTCAGGTTCAACACCTCAGGTAGCAGCTTTAATTGATGAAGTTTATAATTCGGTTATTACAGCTGGTACTCACTTGGCGCCATCCATTAAAGTTGCTGAAGCAGCTAAAGTAATAGAGAATTCACAACGTGATATTAACATAGCATTTGTTAATGAATTGTCTAAAATATTTAGATTGATGGATATTGATACGCATGAAGTACTAGAAGCGGCAGGTACTAAATGGAATTTTTTACCTTTTAAGCCAGGTTTGGTTGGAGGGCATTGTATTGGCGTAGATCCTTATTACTTAGCACAAAAGGCTATGCTTTTAGGATACAATCCAGAAATTATTCTAGCTGGTAGAAGATTAAATGACAGTATGGGGCCATTTGTTGCTCAAGAAACAGTAAAGATGATGATTAAGAAAGGAATATCAGTTAAAGATTCAAACATACTTGTTTTGGGTATTACCTTTAAAGAGGATTGTCCAGATATTCGTAATTCAAGAGCCATTGATATTGTACGTGAGTTGGAAACTTATAACATTAATGTAGATGTATTTGATCCCTGGGCATCTGCTTCTGAAGTTATGCACGAATATAATATTGAACTAATTTCATCACAATCAGAGATAAATAAAAAATACAGTGCAGCTATAATTGCTGTTTCACATAAAGAGTTTGAAAATATAGATTTAGACGGTTCTTTATTAGATCAACATATCATTTTTGATGTGAAAGCTACATTACCAAAAGAGAGATCTCATAGCAGATTATAAATAATAGATATTATTTAGATAATGAATATCACAGTAATTGGAACAGGGTATGTTGGTTTAGTTACCGGAACTTGCCTGGCGGATATGGGTAATACAGTTACCTGTGTAGACATAGATCAGGATAAAGTTCAGCGAATGAAAAAAGGAAAGGTTCCTATTTATGAACCTAATCTGGAAGAATTATTTTTAAAGAATATTAAAGGTGAGCGTCTTTATTTTACTGATGATTTAAAGAGCGCTGTAAAAGATTCAACCATTATTTTTCTAGCACTTCCTACACCTCAAGGAGAAGATGGTTCTGCAGATTTGTCTTATGTGAAGAAAGTAGCGAAAGATTTAGGTAGTATTATTGAAGATTATAAAGTAATAATCAATAAAAGTACTGTACCTGTTGGCACAAGTGATATAGTTAAAGAAGTAATATCAAGCCTTACAAATACTGAGTTTGATGTGGTTTCTAATCCTGAATTTTTAAGAGAGGGCTATGCTGTTAAAGATTTCATGGAACCTCAACGCATTATTGTAGGTACAAAAAGTAAAAAAGCAAGACATATTCTTGAAAAGCTATATAAGCCGTTCATTACAGTTAAAAGGCCTATTATTTTTATGGATGAACGTTCTTCTGAACTTACTAAGTATGCAGCAAATACTTTTTTAGCTACTAAGATTACTTTTATGAATGAAATGGCTAATCTTTGTGAACAGATAGGAGCTGATGTAGATTTGGTACGAATTGGAATGGGATCTGATAATAGAATAGGAAACCGTTTTTTATATCCGGGGATAGGGTATGGAGGGTCTTGTTTTCCTAAAGATGTAAATGCTTTGGTTAAATCTAGTGATGAAGCTGATTATGATTTTCAGTTATTAAAATCTGTTTTGAAAGTTAATGGAAAACAGAAAAAATCACTAATTCCTAAACTAGAAAAATATTTTAATAATGATTTAAAAGGTAAGAAAGTGGCCATTTGGGGTTTGGCTTTCAAACCAAATACAGATGATATTAGAGAGGCTCCAGCAATAGATGTAATAAATGAATTATTGCTTAAAGATGTTTTAATTTCTGGTTATGATCCTGAAGCTATGGAAAATATAAGCAGAATATACGAAGGTAAAATTCAATTAGGTAAGAACGCCTATGAAATATTAGAAGGAGCAGATTGTTTGTTAATTTGTACAGAATGGAGTGAATTTGTTTCTCCTGATTTTGATAGAATGAAATCATTGATGAATGCACCAGTCATTTTTGATGGTAGAAATATATTTGATCTAGAGGTTATGAAAGAAAAAGATTTCCATTATGAATCTGTGGGAAGAAAAATTATTAAAGGAAAACTTTAAAAATGAAAAAAGTATTAGTTACCGGTGCTGCAGGATTTATAGGATTTCATCTTTCAAGATTGTTGATTGAAAATAATTTTGAAGTAATTGGTATTGATAATATTAACGATTACTATGACCCTAACTTAAAACTGATAAGACTAAAAGAGCTTGATGTAGAAGTTGGTAATATTGAATACAATAATGCTATTCAAGGAAAGATTAGGTTTGTGAAACTTGATCTTCAGGATAGAGATAATATTTTAAAACTTTTTGAAACTGAAAAATTCGATTATGTAATTAATTTGGCCGCACAAGCCGGTGTAAGATATTCTTTAGAGAATCCTCAAGCATATATAGACAGTAATATTACGGGATTTCTAAGTATTTTAGAAGCTTGTAGACATTTTCCGGTAGAACATTTAATTTATGCTTCCTCAAGTTCTGTTTATGGATTGAGTGAGCAAATACCTTTTTCGGTAGATAATCACACAGATCATCCAATAGCAATGTATGCAGCTAGCAAAAAGGCAAATGAAATGATGGCTCATTCATATGCCCATTTGTTTGGTATTCCTTCAACTGGTTTACGTTTTTTTACAGTTTACGGCCCCTGGGGAAGGCCTGATATGGCGCTACATATTTTTACCAAAGCAATCGTTGAAGATCAAGAATTTCAGGTTTTTAATTTTGGAGATATGAGTAGAGACTTTACTTATGTTGGAGATATTGTTGAAAGTATTCGAAGGCTTATACCTCTTGCTCCTGAGCCTTATAACCCTAATTTTAATGCTCAAGACCCTAATCCATCTATAAGCTCGGCACCCTATAGAATCTTTAATATTGGAAATAACAGCCCAGTTGCATTAATGGATTTTGTACATGCAATAGAAAATACATTAGGTAAAAAAGGAAAGATTAAATATCAACCAATTCAAGCTGGCGATGTGCCAAAAACTTATGCAGATGTACAAAGTTTGTTTGACCACATAGATTTTAAACCGTCAACTAAAATTGAAGACGGAGTAAAAGCTTTTGTTGATAAATATCTTGAACTAAATGCATAATAATCATTATGAATGAGCTCTTAAAAATTGCTATTAGAGCAGCTATCAAAGCTGGAGAAGAAATAATGAGGATTTATCAAGAAGATGATTTTCATATTAAATTAAAAAAAGACACCTCTCCTTTGACAATTGCTGATGAAGAATCTAATAAAATTATCAACAACCATCTCTTAAATACTAAGATTCCAATAATTAGTGAAGAGAATGCTCAAGTTAGTTTTGATAAAAGAAAACATTGGGACACATGCTGGATAGTTGATCCTTTAGATGGTACTAAAGAATTTATTAAGCGTAATGGAGAGTTCACGGTTAATATTGCATATGTTGAACATGGAGAACCAATTCTAGGTGTGGTATATATTCCTGTAGAGCGGAAATTATACTACGCAGATGTAAGAGATAGGAAAGCATATTCTTTATTTGTGAATTCAGATTTTACAGAGGAGCATTTTAATCATAGAATTGAGATTTCTCCATCAATACTAAATACTAATAAAGTTAGAGTTGTAGGAAGCAGATCACATATGAATGATGATACAAGGGCATATATTCAGCGTATTGAGAATGAGGGTAAAGAGGTTGAGATAATATCTAAAGGAAGTTCCTTGAAATTTTGTTTGATAGCAGAAGGTGAGGCAGATGTGTATCCTAGATTCGCCCCAACTATGGAATGGGACACCGCTGCTGCTCATGCTATATGTAGTGCAGTAGGTATCTCAGTTATCTCGCAAGAAACAAATAAAGCCCTGAAGTACAACAAAGAAAATTTATTGAATCCTTGGTTCTTAGTTTCTAAATAAATTATTTAATGGTGCCTTATAAGAAGGAATCTCATATCCGTAGTCTTTTAAAAGGCATTTCCTGGCGTATCATAGCTACGGTTGATACAGTTCTAGTTGTTCTTTTTGTAACATGTATTACTGGTAATTGTAGCTTAGAAAACGCAATTAAGATTGGCTTCTTTGAGTTTTTAATAAAATTCGTGCTATATTACTTTCATGAAAGGATTTGGCAGTCTGCCTTAAAAAATGGTGTTATAACACCACGTGTGACCTTATATAAAACTATTTCTTGGCGCACAGTGGCGACTGCAATGACATTTATCATTTCAGGTGCTATATTAAATGCTTTTGATGAGGTTGCTTTATATATTGCTCTTACGGAATTATTTACGAAATTTGCCCTTTATTATTTTCATGAAAGGTTATGGTTAAAATTACCATTAGGAAGAGTTAGAAGATTTTTCTTCTCTAAAAAAATAAAATGAAAGAGAATATCATACAACATACATATAAGGTTTCTAAAGAGCATAGAAACAAAAAGAATACACATGCGTCTTTTTTGATTTGGTTTACTGGATTATCTGGGTCAGGAAAATCAACTATTGCTAACCTTGTTGAAGCAAAACTTTTCGAGCAAGGTATCAATACCTATTCACTTGATGGTGATAATATACGTAATGGAATGAATAGTGATCTTACTTTTTCTGCGGAGGACAGAACTGAAAATATTAGAAGGATTGCTGAAGTGGCGAATTTGCTAGTTGATGCGGGTTTAGTTGTTTTGGCCGCTTTCATTTCTCCTTATAGAAAAGACAGGGAAAATATTAAGAATATTGTAGGTGTTGAAAATTATATTGAGGTTTTTGTTAATACCTCACTTGAAGAATGCGAGAGAAGAGATGTGAAAGGCTTGTATAAAAAAGCCCGTAAAGGAGAGATTAAAAATTTTACTGGTGTAAATGCTCCTTATGAGGCACCTTTAAATCCAGATATTGAAATAATTACTGAGAATTTAACTATTGAAGAATCTGCTGAAAAAGTTATGAATATATTACATGAAAAATTAGGCTATGAGTAAGTACTTTTTAAACTATTTAGATGAATTAGAATCTGAGGCGGTATTTATAATGAGAGAGGTTTTTGCACAATTTAGAAATCCAGTTATTTTATTCTCTGGTGGAAAAGATTCAATTGTGTTGACCCATTTAGCAAAAAAGGCTTTCTACCCTGGAAGAATACCATTTTCCCTTATGCATATTGACACCGGTCATAATTTTCCTGAAACTATAGAGTTTAGAGATAATTTAGTTGAGAGCCTTGAAGTAAATTTACTTGTAGGTTCAGTTCAGGAAGCCATTGATGATGGTCGTGTGATTGAAGAGAAAGGAAAAAATGCTACTAGAAACAGTTTGCAGATAACTACGTTACTTGATGCTATAGAAAATAATCAAATAGATTGTGCTATAGGTGGAGGTCGTAGAGATGAAGAAAAGGCGCGTGCAAAAGAGCGTTTTTTTTCTCATAGGGATGATTTTGGACAATGGACGCCAAAAAATCAGCGTCCGGAATTGTGGAACTTATTTAATGGCAGAATGAATCAAGGAGAACACTTTAGGGTTTTTCCTATTAGTAACTGGACTGAGATGGATGTTTGGAATTATATTCAAAGAGAACAGATACAAATACCTTCTCTATACTTTGCTCATGAGAGGGAAGTTGTTTGGAGAAATAATAGCTGGATTCCTGTATCTGAGTACCTTCCAAAAATTGAAGGAGAACAAATTCATAAAAAGAAAATTAGATTTAGAACTTTAGGCGATATAACAATTACGGGAGGCATTGAAAGTGGTGCAGATACTTTAGAAAAAATAGTTGAAGAAGTATCAGCAATGCGCGAAACAGAGAGAGGTAACAGAGCGGATGATAAAAGATCGGAAACTGCCATGGAGGATAGGAAAAAACAAGGATATTTTTAAGAAAATAACGATGAGCAATATAGATAACAATCAATTACTTCGCTTTACCACTGCAGGAAGTGTTGATGATGGTAAGAGTACTTTGATAGGTAGATTATTATATGATTCAAAATCAATTTTCGAAGATCAAATTACTGCTGTAGAACAAACAAGTAAAAGAAAAGGTCAAGATAAAGTTGATCTTGCATTATTTACTGATGGGTTAAGAGATGAACGCGAACAAGGTATAACAATTGATGTAGCATATAGGTATTTTACAACACCCAAACGAAAATTTATTATTGCTGATACGCCTGGTCACATTCAATATACGCGCAACATGGTAACGGGCGCTTCTACTGCGAATGTAGCCTTAATTTTAATAGATGCCAGAAAAGGAGTCATTGAACAAACGAAGAGACATTCTTATATAGCATCTTTATTGCAAATTTCGCATGTAATCGTGTGTGTAAATAAAATGGATTTGGTTGATTATAAAGAAGAAGTATTTGATGATATTGTTTCACAATATGAAGGCATTTCCTCTAAGATGATGATTAAAGATGTGCGGTATATTCCTATAAGTGCTTTAGAAGGAGATAACGTTGTTCATAGATCTCAAAATATGCCTTGGTACCAAAACGCACCGTTATTGCATACACTAGAAACTATGCACATTAGTAGTGATAATAATATGGTAGATGCGCGATTTGCCGTGCAAACTGTTTTAAGGCCTCAAAATGAAAAATATAGAGATTACAGGGGGTATGCTGGTAGAATTTCTAGTGGTATTTTTAGAGTTAGTGATGAAGTAAAAATTTTACCTTCGGGTTTAGTATCAAAAATTCATTCTATTAATTATTTGGAGAAGCAAGTTCAAGAAGTTTTTTCAGGAATGTCTGCGGCAATTACCTTAGAAGATGATATTGATATAAGTAGGGGTGATATGATTGTAAAATCTAATAATCAACCCAAAATTGGTCAAGATATTTCTGCTATGATTTGTTGGCTGAATGACCAAGCAGCTAGACCAAAAGCCAAATATATTTTAAAGCATACTTCAAATGAACAGAAGGCTATTATCAAAGAAGTAATTTATAAGGTAAATATTGATACATTCAAAAGAATAGAAGATGATAAAAACTTGAACATGAATGATATTTGTAAGGTAAACCTTAGAGTTACTGCTCCTCTTATGTTTGATGACTATGATGTGAATAGAGAAACTGGTAGTTTCGTTTTAATTGATGAAGCCACAAATGAAACGGTGGCTGCTGGTATGATTGTATAATTTAATAACATTTTACATTGAACAAAAAAGTAGCTTTAATTACCGGTGTAACCGGACAAGATGGTGCATATCTGAGCGAATTCTTATTAAAAAAAGGATATATAGTGCATGGTATTAAACGGAGGTCATCACTATTTAATACAGATAGAGTTGATCATCTATATCAAGATCCACATATAGAAAATCAAAATTTCATACTCCATTATGGAGATATGACAGATAGTACAAATCTTATTAGGATTATTCAGGAAGTGCAACCAGATGAGATCTATAATCTTGCTGCAATGAGCCATGTTCATGTATCATTTGATATGCCTGAATATACTGCTAATGCAGATGGTACCGGTACCTTACGTCTTTTAGAGGCAATCCGTATTTTAGGTATGGAGAAAAAAGTTAGAATTTATCAAGCTTCAACATCAGAGTTATATGGTAAAGTTCAGGAAGTACCTCAAACTGAAGAAACACCATTTTATCCAAGAAGCCCATATGCTGTCGCAAAGCTATATGCATATTGGATAACTGTTAATTACAGAGAAGCATATGGAATGTATGCCTGTAATGGTATTTTATTTAATCATGAATCACCAATTAGAGGAGAAACGTTTGTAACAAGAAAAATTACAAGAGCAGTTTCTAAAATTGCACTGGGCTTGCAAGACAAATTTTATCTTGGAAATTTAGATGCTAAAAGAGATTGGGGGCATGCAAAAGATTATGTTAGAATGATGTGGATGCTATTACAACATGAGACCCCTGAAGACTGGGTCATAGCAACTGGTAAAACAACTACTGTTAGAGATTTTGTAAAAATGGCTTTTAAAGAAGCTGGAGTAGAATTAGAGTTTAAAGGCCAAGGAGAAAATGAGAAAGCTTATATAAAATCATGTTCAAATCCTGAATATCAAATTGAATTAGGTAAAGAGGTTTTGGCAATAGATCCTAGATATTACAGACCTACTGAAGTTGAGTTACTTATAGGAGATGCTTCTAAAGCCAAAAATAAATTAGGCTGGGAGCCTGAATATCAATTAGAAGACCTTGTAAAAGATATGATGCAAAGTGATTTAAGTCTTATGAAAAAAGATCAATTTCTTCGCAATGGTGGGTATGATATTCTAAATTATTATGAATAAAGAAGCAAAAATTTATATTGCAGGGCATAGAGGATTGGTTGGTTCTGCCATTCTAAATAACTTAAAATCTAAAGGTTATAATAATATAATTACCAGAACTAGTAAAGAGTTGAACCTCATAAATCAAAATGAGGTAGAATCATTCTTTGAAAAAGAAAAACCTGAATATGTTTTTTTAGCAGCCGCTAAGGTTGGAGGTATTGTTGCCAATAATACCTATAGAGCAGATTTTATTTATGAAAACTTGATGATACAAAATAATGTAATTCATCAGTCCTATGTTTACGGAGTAAAGAAACTGTTGTTTTTAGGAAGTACCTGTATCTATCCTAAAAACTGCCCTCAACCAATGAAAGAAGAGTATTTATTGACTGATACTTTAGAGTATACCAATGAGCCTTATGCTATTGCTAAAATAGCAGGTATAAAAATGTGTGAAAGTTATAATATTCAATATGGCACTAATTTTATAGCGGTTCAACCTACCAATTTATATGGCCCTAATGATAATTTTGATTTAGAAAAGTCTCATGTTTTACCAGCATTGTTACGTAAAATTTATTTAGGAAAAGCGTTAGAAGAAGGTAACTGGGATATTATTAGAAAAGATTTAAATAAGTTACCTATTGAAACTATTTCCGGAAAAGACTCAGAAGAAATGATCTTAAATATTCTAAAGAAATATGGGATAAAAATGGAAGATAATAAGAACGTAGAAGTAGAAATATGGGGTACCGGAAAGCCTATGAGAGAATTCCTGTGGAGTGAAGATATGGCAGACGCGTGCGTACATCTCATGAGTAATATTAATTTTTCAGATTTGAATAATAATGATAAAGAAATAAGAAATACCCATATAAATATTGGCACGGGTGAAGAAGTATCAATAGAAGATCTAAGTAGTAAGATAAAAAGGTTTATTGGTTTTAAGGGAGAATTATTCTTTAATGATCAAAAACCAGATGGAACCATGCGAAAACTTACTGATGTCAATCGACTAAATAGTTTAGGTTGGAAGTATAAAACCTCACTTAATGAAGGCTTAGATAAATACTATAATTACTATACATCATAATTCTTTTGAGACAATTTATTATTCATAATAAAAAATGAAAATAGTAACTATCTTAGGTGCGCGTCCTCAGTTTATTAAAGCAGCTTGTCTTAGCCATCAAATTTCAAAACATGAAAATATTAATGAAGTTATAGTACACACTGGTCAACATTTCGATAAAAATATGAGTGAGATATTTTTTAATGAAATGGGTATACCAAAACCAAACTATAATCTTAATATAAATAGCCTTACTCATGGTGCCATGACTGGCAGAATGCTTGAAGAAATAGAAAAAATATTAATTGATGAAATGCCTGATTGGGTTTTGGTTTATGGAGATACTAATTCTACAATAGCTGGGGCATTAGCAGCAAAAAAGATGCATATTAAAGTTGCACATATTGAAGCAGGATTGCGTTCTTTTGATATGCAAATGCCTGAAGAAATTAATAGAATACTTACGGATCAAATTAGTGATATACTGTTCTGCCCAACAGAAACGGCTATTCAAAATCTTGCCAAAGAGGGTTTTTTGGATAAGGAGGTTGAAATTGTGAACTCTGGTGATATTATGTATGAGA
Organism: Maritimimonas sp. 2405UD52-3; assembly: GCF_056591715.1. Classification (NCBI taxonomy): domain Bacteria; kingdom Pseudomonadati; phylum Bacteroidota; class Flavobacteriia; order Flavobacteriales; family Flavobacteriaceae; genus Maritimimonas; species Maritimimonas sp. 2405UD52-3. Next base: position 254,680 of record NZ_JBWQOL010000005.1, on the reverse strand, counting down.
GTGCATTATTTTATAAAGATAAGATGAAAAAAGTAGCAGATATTGGCGCCGATTTTATATTGGTTACACTGCATAGACAAGAAAACACAAATGACAAATATAAGTTAACCAAAGTAATAGAATCTCTTAATCAATTGGCTGAAATGGGTGAAAATATAGTTCTACCACTTCATCCTAGAACCAAAAGATTTATAGAGAAATATGATTTAAAAATTAATTTTAAGACTATTGATCCGGTAGGCTATCTTCAAATGATTTATCTTTTAGATCATTGTAAGGTGGTAGTTACTGACAGTGGTGGGTTACAAAAAGAAGCTTATTTTTTTAATAAATTTTGTATTACATTAAGAGACACTACAGAATGGGTTGAACTTGTAGATAATAATGTAAATGTACTATTGCCAATTGATAAAAATTTAACAAAAAATATCCATAACAATATGAATCATATTGTTGATAATACCACTTATTTATATGGAAAAGGCAATAGTTCTGAAGTTATTATCGAAAATTTAATAGGGCACTCAAAACAAATTGCTTAAAAGTTTTTAAAGCTTGAAAAAAATTTTCAATGTATGATTCCTAGCGCTTATATTTATGCTCTAGCGAACCATTTTGAAAGAGATACTTTTTTTATAAGTAAAAGGCGTAATAATAATGAAACAAAAGGAGCATAAATTAAAAACTGTATCTGCTTTAAAATGGAATACACTTAACCAGTTTATTACCCAGTTAATTACTCTGGGTATAGGTATTTTATTGATGCGTTTAATAGAACCTGAGGAGTTTGGTCTATTAGGTATGGTTGCCGTTTTTACGGGTTTTATGAATGTGTTAGCAAATTTTGGACTGGCTACTTCATTAATTCAAAAGAAAGAAATAGATGAGTTAGACAAAAGCACGGTGTTTTATGCTAATCTGTTGTTAGGTGTTTTTTTGTCAGCCATTTTGTTTTTTAGTAGTGATTATATTGCTGCATTTTATGATTCGCCTAAATTAGTAAGAATTGCAAGATTCATGGCTATACTTTTCACCACTCAAGCTTTTGGTATGATACCGTCAACTGTTTTAAGAAGAAGGTTAAACTTTAGACTGATATTCTTCATCAATTTAATAGCTGCATTGATTGGGGGAGGGCTGGCAATTTATCTGGCATTAAATAATTATAGAGTATGGACCTTAGTTTATCAGCAATTAACCACTTCAATCGTAACTACAATTTTACTATTAGTTATTGTTCGCTGGCATCCTAAATTTCTATTTTCATTAAGCCGTTTAAAAGTACATTTAAAATTCAGTATTCCACTATTTGGAACAAATACCCTGAATTATTGGAGCCGTAACACGGACAACTTATTAATTGGTAAATTTTTAGGTCCTGGAGCCCTGGGTTTATACTCAAAAGCATATGCTTTGATGATGCTACCATTAACTAAGATAAGTGGTGTAATTTCATCGGTTATGTTATCTTCTTTTTCATTGATTCAAGATGATAAAGAGCGTATTAAAACAATTTATTTAAAAATAAATAGAATTATAGCTTTTATTACCTTCCCCATGATGGGAATTCTATTTGTGGCTGCAGAACCATTGGTTAGTTTTTTTTTAGGAAATAGATGGGTTGATATGACATTTTTACTAAAAGCTTTTGCTTTTGTTGGGGCGGTACAATCAGTTCTCGCATTAAACGGAAATATTTTTATTTCACAGGGCAAAACAAAAACCCTTTTTTATTTAAGATTGTTTACAAGTGTAATCATAATTGTTGCCATTATAATAGGTGTTCAATATGGAATCAACGCAGTAGCAATTGCATATTTAATAGCATTTATTATTAATTTTATACCAGTTCAATATAATGTATCCAAAATAATTGAATTAAGGATAGTAGATTTTTTAAATAATATCAAAGTCCATTTTATTTCAGCTATCGTTTTGGTGTTTTTGGGTTTATTTTTATTAAAATATATTTATAATTACCCGGATTATGTTCAAATAATTTTTATAACCACCTTATTTATGTTAGGTTGGGTTTTATTATTTAAAATGTTTAATGAAAAAGTGTTAAAAGAAATACAAATTATGTTAAAGGAAATAATAAATTGATTTTTCAGACAAATGATAAAAAATATATTACATGAAATAACTCCTCCTATACTTTGGCGTGCTATATTGAAATTGCGAGGAAACCAAAAGTCAAGCACTAGCAAGTTTGAGTATGGGGTCGAACAACCTAGAGAGTTCTATGATCATACCTATCATAAATCAAAACATTGGAAAAACCACTACACAGAATCACATTATTACCCTTTATGGACCGTTGTAGCCGATCGTATCCGTAGTGTGAATCCAAAGAGAATTCTTGATATTGGGTGTGGCCCAGGGCAATTTGCTTGTTTTGTTCGTGATATTGGAATACAAGATTATATAGGCCTTGATTTTAGTGCAGCGCGTATTAAAAAAGCGCGGGAGGTTTGTCCAGAATACAAGTTTGTGGTTGCAAACGTGTTCGAAGATCAGTTAATTACTACGGAAGAATATGATGTTGTTTTGATAATGGAGTTTCTTGAACATGTTGAACGAGATATTGAAGTTCTGGAAAAAATTCGCCCAGGTACAATAATATTGGGAACCGTGCCTAGTTACCCAAGTGCTGGCCACGTTCGCTACTTTGATAGTGTCAAAGATGTTGAGTTACGGTATAATCCAGTTATTAAAGATATGAAAGTAACTCCCATACTTGCTAGAATTGATGGAACTACTAACTATCTTATTCAAGGAATAAGGTGAGCATTTATAGTATATACCATTTGCTGCATGTGATGTAATTTGTATTACGCGTCTAGAAGCTCGGATTTGGTTTATTGCCCAACAATTAGTTTTTTTAATTTGATTGTGGATGACTTTGATTCAAAGTGTAAATACAGTATTGAGATTAATGAGTGAAAAAAAATTAGATGCGATAGATCAGATCGAATAAAATGAAATCCATAAAAATGCTCAAATAAAGATCAAGAAACAAATATGAACTTCAAAAATCAAAGTAAACCTAATTTATTTATTATTGGGGCTCAGAAGGGTGGAACAACCACTTTATGGAATATGCTAAGCGCGCACCCCGATGTTTTTATGTCTGTTCCTAAAGAACCGAGTTTGTTTTCTTTTAGTGATTACAAAAATAGATTAAATGATTATGAAGACATTTTTGCAAGGGTAAAAAATGAAAGAATAATTGGAGAAGCTTCTGTAATTTACTCTCAAACTACTGTTATACCTAATATTCCTGAAAGAATTCATAAGTATAACCCAAATGCAAAGATCATTTATATTGTTAGAGAACCTATTGAAAGATTAAAGTCAGTGTGGAGACAAACATTACATACCGGCCACTGGTATAGACATGTTTATAAAATCTACAGTGATGTAGAAGTTCCTCTAATGCCTAAGAATTTTTTAGAAGCTGTATATGAATACCCTGCTTTTTTAGAAGCAACAAAGTATTGGACACATATTAATAATTATAGATCTTTTTTTGATGATAAAAATATTTTGCTTCTGTTTTTTGAAGATTTGAAAGCAGACCCAGAATCAGTTTTTAAAAGTATTTGCTCTTTTTTAGATATTAAGTATTTAACAGGGGATCATTTTTTTGAAGTTAAAAATTCAAGCAAAGGAAAGAAAGTAGAAAGGAGTTGGGTGGTTAAATTAAGAAAATTTAAGCTCTTAAAGTATTTATTTAACAAAATCAATGAAATGCTTAGATTAAATATATCCTTACAAAAAGAAATTAATTATGAAATAGATTTTCCATTAGAAGAAAGAAAGAAAATATATGAAATGCTTGATGAAGAAATAACTAAGATATTACATTATGGTAATAAAGAATCAGATTATTGGGAGGTATGAATTCTATAAAGGTTCTTAATATTTCTCGTTTTTTACCTATAAAGGGTTTTCCAACGGTCAATGATATCACATTAAAAATTTATGCCAATCTTAGAGACCAGTATGGCATTGAAAGCATTTTTATTATGCCTTTGTCGCATATACCTTATTGGGCTACTTTTATAAAATCTTCATTAAAAAAAAGACAAAAGATTATTCAAGATAAAAATTATATAGATAAGCAATATCAGTTACCAATCTATTTTTTTGAAGGTTATTTTGCCCTACTATCAAAAAAAGGTGGTTTTGGACAGTTTTATGATTTAAAGTACCAGTTTGCATTTTATAAAAATGGATTATACAAATATGTTAAAGGTTTTAAACCAGCTTTAATACATGCACATACTCTAGAAGATGCTTTTTATGCCTATAAAATTAATCAGAGGTTCGGTATACCGTATGTGGTAACATTAAGGGGTTTTTATCATGATTTATATAAGAATGAATTTTTAAAAAAAGTATTATTAAATGCAAAGACCGTAACAACACCCAGCGCCGAGCTTCAAAAGAATCTTAATGAACTGTATTCAACAGAGTTAATTCCTCATGGTTTAGATGACGAGTGGTATATAGATGTTCCTAAAATTTTTGATCAAAAAAATATTGGCTTAATTACCGTAGCAAGTTTGATTGAAATGAAGCAAATACAAACAGTAATAAAAAGTGTGGCAAAGTTGATTGAAGAAGGGGTGAAAATTAACTATTCTATTGTTGGTGATGGACCCTATAGAGAAAATCTTGAAAAATTAGTGGAACAACTTAATTTGCAAGATGCTGTTACATTTTATGGTTTTCTTGAACATGAAGAAATAAGAAGATTATACAAAAAAAACATAATATTTATAATGCTTAGTTATCCCGAAACTTTTGGTAGGGTTTACTTTGAAGCGGCGTCCCAAGGACTTTTAATAATTGGGCGGAAACAAACTGGAATGGACGGATACTTTACAGAGGATGAAGCCTTTGTTATAAATAATACCGAAGAGGAGGTAATTGAAGTTTTAAAGCAAATTGATAAATCTCTTTTTGATAAGATGACCAAAAGGTCAAGGTTAAAAATGGAATCTTTTAGAAATAGTGATGTGATAAAAAGTTATTTTAAAATTTTAAATGCAAGCTGTTGAATTGATGAGATGCTTGCATGCTCCTTTGATGGCTAACAGAGAAAGAAATAGAGTCATATTGGTACAAGAGAATAGAGACCTCTATTTATGTATTGAAATAACCTCTATAAACCAATAAAGGTTTATTAAAACTAGAATCAAAGATAAGTACGTTATGCCAAAAATATTAATTATTTGCGATGTATATCCTCCAAGTTTTGCGCCTAGGATGGGGTATCTTGTAAAAAACATGAAAAATTTGGGTTGGACCGCAGATATTGTGTCACGTGGTCAGGATGGCGATCGTAGTTTTAAATCATTAGTCGGATCTGAACGGGTAATGCGTGTACGAGGTTTAAAGATTCCCTTGAAAAGCACAAAGGACAAAATATTGAGGTTACTTACACAAAAAAAAGCTCACGAAAGAAATGCAAAATTAATTTCAGATAGAATAATTAATGAACTTAATGCTAAAGATTATGATTTAATTCTTTGTTCAACGTCACACCGCACATTTTTATTGGATGCAGCATTTCAGGTGGCTCAAGCATGGGATTTAATGTGGATCGCAGATTTAAGAGATCTCAATGAACAAAAACATAAAATCGTAAATAGGGAAAAAGGAATTATTAAAAGTATCATTAATAAAATTGAACATAATTACCATATTTTCTCTATTAATAGAAGAAATTATAGATTTAAATGTGCAAATGCTTTGATTAGCATCTCTCCATGGCATGTTGAGCAATTAAAAAAATACAATAAGAATGTACATTTAATTTATAATGGATTTTGCCCAGAGTATTATTATCCTAAACCTGGTAAACCTCAAGAGATCTTTAAAGTTACATATACTGGTATGGTTTTTAGTTCAGAATATAGTGATCCCACACTTTTTTTTATCGCCGTTAAAAAATTGGCTCAAGACGGTTTCATAAGTAAAAGTAATTTTCGTATCCAGTTCTTTACTCCTAAAAATAGAAGGCGCCCTATTTTAGAAAACACGGCTTATAAGGAGATCAGTGATTTTGTTGATTTTATGGATTATATAGATACATCAGCGGTTCCACAGGTATTAGCGGATTCATCAATACTTCTATTATTTACGAATTTGTTCAAGGAGGATGGTCCCAAAGGTATTATGCCAACAAAATATTTTGAATATTTAGCTATGGAACGACCTATACTATGTGTTAGAAGTGATGAAAATATATTAGAGGATTCCATCAAAAAAGCCAAAGCCGGTATTGCGGCTCGAACAGTAGAAGAAACCTATGATTTTTTATTGGAGAAATTAAATGAATGGAAAGAAAAAGGACAGACCACAATTAATGTAAATCGAGAGTATACACAACAATTTTCTCGAAAATTACAAGCTAAACAATTTGTTGACCTATTTGATCAAATACTTAATGAATGAAAAAGTTAAGTTTTATTCTTCCTGTTTATAACGTAGAACCTTATGTTGAAAAATGTATTAGAAGTATTAGGGACAAAGAATTGGCATTCGATGATTACGAAATTATCGTTATTAATGATGGATCACCGGATAATTCTGCTGATATAGTTAAGAATTTACAAAAGGAAATTCCGAATATTATATTAATTGAGCAGGAAAATAAAGGGGTTTCAGCAGCACGTAATAAAGGTATTGAAAATGCTGTTGGAGAATATTTAGTATTTACTGACCCGGATGATTTTGTAAATGCTAATTTATTAAAAAGACTTTATGATCGTGCAAAGAAAGATAATTTAGACATTTTGCAAAGTGGAAGATCATTTATAAGATCTGACGGCGAGGTTTTTCATATGGTTGGGTATGAAACAATAAAGGATAAAATATATGATGGGCCTCAGGCTTTTTATGAAAAAGACAAGAGTTTTCAATTTTTTGACTCATCAGTTGGTTATTTATATAAAAGAAAATTAATTATTGAGAACAATATTAGGTACCCCGTAGGTGTTGTTCATTTAGAAGATGGAGTTTTTATTCGAATGCTGTTTACATTGGCTAATCGGGTAGGTTTTGAAAATTGTGATTTTTATCAGGTCTTTGAAAGACCGGGTTCTGCATCAAGATCGAACATAGGTACATCTTTTGAAGCTGTTAAAGGAGATATTATTTCCATTAAGAAATTGTTATCATTTATAGAAACTAATCGACTTAGTTCCTTACAGAAAGAGTTTATCAATACGAGTATTTTAAAATACGTTTTATTACCCTTAATGCGTGCCATGAATGCGAAGAACATACGAGCACTACTAGCATATCATAATCTCTTGATCAATGAGGATATTTTACCGGTGAGTATCCGTCATGTTTCTCCGAACGAATATTTAAAATATGCTAAGGCTTTAAATAAGTCGGTTTGGCTTTTTGCGATTCGTTATGCTTTTGATATGATTAAGAAGAGATTTAAATCCAAAATTCCATAGCTTTGCTCGCTAAATTTTATATTTATTAAAACTAAAAAATAAGAATGAATCAAAAAAATATTTTAGGCATTTCAGCTTTCTATCATGATTCAGCAGCTACGATTACTATTGGAGGGGAAATTATTGCCGCTGCACAAGAAGAACGATTCACAAGAGATAAACACACTCCAGATTTTCCAAAAAATTCCATAAAGTACTGTTTAGAAGAAACAGGTTTAGAAATTGATGAATTAGACGCCATCGTATTTTATGACAAACCGTTACTTAAATTCGAACGATTACTTCAAACATACTATGCTTTTGCACCCAAAGGGTTAATGTCTTTTTTAAAAGCTATTCCGGTATGGTTAAACGAGAAAATGTTCTTAAAAAAATTAATATATGATGGCTTAAATGAAGTTGGACCATATGATAAGAAAAAGGTCAAACTTTTATTTCCTGAACATCACCTATCTCACGCTGCAAGTGCTTTTTATCCTTCACCATATCAGGAATCTGCAATTCTTACAATAGATGGGGTAGGTGAGTGGAGTACAGTGTCAATAGGTAAAGGTAAAGGAAAAAATATTGAGATATTAAAGGAAATGGAATTTCCACATTCTGTTGGCTTATTGTATAGTGCCTTCACCTACTTTTTAGGGTTTACTGTTAATTCTGGAGAATATAAACTTATGGGTTTAGCCCCGTATGGGAACCCTGAAGCTGAAGAAACAAGTAATTTTGTATCCTTAATAAAAAATAATTTAATTTCAATAAAAGAGGATGGTTCCGTTTGGATAGATCAAGATTATTTTAATTATGCAACTGGTCTTCGAATGGTCAAAGAGAGTAAATGGACAAACCTTTTTGGGTTTGGACGTAGAGAACCCGAAACTGATATTGAGCAGAAGCATTGTAATCTTGCTCTTGCCATTCAACTGGTTACAGAAGAGATTGTTATTAAAATGGCCAAAGAAGTAAAAAGATTAACGGGGTCTGATAATTTATGTTTGGCAGGAGGTGTAGCACTTAATTGTGTTGCAAATGGAAAATTACTCAGAGAAAATATATTTAAAAATGTATATATACAACCTGCCGCCGGAGATGCTGGTTGTTCATTAGGAGCGGCATTGGCAATTGAATATATGTATTTTAATAATGAAAGAGTCGTTACTAATAAAATGGATACTATGAAAGGCTCGTATTTGGGTCCTGATTATTCCGATAAGGAAATCCACTTGATGAACCGTAAGGTTAAGGCTAATGTTAAGAAATATGATAATTTTTCTGATTTAACAAAGATAGTTGCTGAAAAGTTGGCCAAAGGTGATGTCGTTGGATGGTTTCAAGGAAAAATGGAATTTGGACCAAGAGCTCTTGGCAATAGAAGTATTTTAGGAGATGCACGTAATCCGCAAATGCAAAAGAAATTAAACTTAAAAATAAAATACAGGGAAGGCTTTAGACCCTTTGCACCATCAGTTTTGGCGGAAAAAGTATCTGAATATTTTGATCTTGATACTGATTCGCCATATATGTTGGTTGTTGCTCCAGTAAAAAAGTCAAGAAGGAAGACATTGCCAGAAAATTATTATAATTTACCATTTTTTGAGCGATTATATACTGAAAGGAGTGACTTACAATCTATCACACACCTTGATTTTTCTGCCAGGATTCAATCAGTTCATAAGGAAACAAATCCACGTTATTGGAAATTAATTGATGCTTTTGAAAGACAAACAGGATATGGTTTGGTGGTAAATACTAGTTTTAATGTACGTGGTGAACCTATAGTTTGTACACCATACGACGCCTATCGTTGTTTTATGAGTACGGAAATGGATTATTTGGTAATCAATGATTTTTTATATGTTAAAAAGGAACAGCCTGAATGGGAAAATAGGGATAAGTGGAGAGTAAAGTTTAAAATGGACTAGAAATGAAAAAAAAGAGTATTTCAAGAACAATTTTAATCAATATTGGAATTTTTCTGGGTTTTTTAATTCTTCTGAATTTTTTTGCAATTACGGGCTGGGAATCTAGACGATTTATAAACTATCTTAAGAATGATGTTTTTAAAAAGAAAACTGAGCGTATTGATCCACGAGCATTACTCCCTAATTATAGTGATAAAAGTTGGGCAAAGCAATATTTTAATGATTTTAATAAACTGAAAGATGATAATTATGAATCTTATGTAGGATGGAGAAAGGAAGCATTTAAGTCAACTTATATTAATATTGATTCATTAGGTGATAGAGTTACACCACAAATTAATAATGCAACTGACAGTGTAACAAAAGTTTTATTTTTGGGCGGATCAACAATGTGGGGAACCGGAGCACCTGATAATGGAACAATCCCTGCATTTTTCGTCGCAGAAGAAAATAATTATTTTGTAAAGAACTTTGGTGAATCCGCATACAGGGCAATGCAAAGTTATATTTATTTGTTGCTTAAATTTAATTCGGGGGTAAAAGCTGATTGGGTGATAACCTATGATGGAGTTAATGATGCTGTAGGCTTTTTGAATAATAATAATGGTACTTCTACTATTGCTGAAAGTAAAATGAAATCTAAATTAAAGCAAAAGAAAGAAATGCCTAATTATATTACCGATTTGACTTATCGTAATTTTTTTATTGGACCTTTGGAAAATACAGTGATACGATTCAAAAATAAGAGGGTTATAAAGGAAAAAATGGACATTGTTTTAAACGAAGAAAGAACAAATATTGTTGCTAGAGCTATGCTCGATAGTTGGAATGCTATGATGGATCTATCTGAAAATAACGACTCAAACTTTTTAGCTGTTCTACAACCTAACGTATCTGTTGGAAAACCAAAAATTGACTATCTAACATTTGACGAATATGAAGAGCTATTGATGAAAACATATAAGCCATTTTATAAACGAGTTCGTGAATTGTTAAACGAAGATGAGAAATATCGTAAATTGAGCAATCATGTTCTTGACCTTACCAATAGTTTTGATGGTAAAGCATATTATATAGATTGGTGTCACGTTATACCAGAAGGAAATAAGATCATTGCAGATCGGATCAAGGAAAGAATTAATCAAAATATTAATAAAAAAGAATAAAAATGGATTTTTTAAAGGATTTATGGCATTTTATGAAAGAGCGAAAGAAGTTTTGGCTTGCACCCGTAATTATACTTTTATTATTATTGGGCATTCTAATTGTTTTTGCAGGTAGTTCGGCCCTGGCCCCATTTATTTATACCATATTTTAAAATTATGAGCTCAATAAAGATTAAATCAGATTCTGTAAAAACAGTATTAGTAATAACCGTCGGATTTATAGTGGTATATGCTATATTCAAATGGGAATGGGCACTTTATACTGCTTTAGTTATTGGAGTTTCAGGAGTTTTGTCAGAATTTATTTCAAAAAAAATTGATTTTGTTTGGATGAAATTGACATGGTTGCTAAGTTTAATTATTCCTAATGTACTTTTAACAGTTGTTTTTTACCTTTTTTTAACCCCAATAGCATTATTATCTAGGGTTTTTGGTGAAAAGAATCAACTTGGTTTGAAAAATAATCAAAGTAGTATATTCAAGGAATCATATAAGAAGTTTGATCCTCAAAGTTTTGAGAAAACTTGGTAATTAAAAAGATTTATTTTAATTAAATTTTTAGACCTAGCATGTGTGGCATAAGTGGTGTTTTGAGTCAAAAAATAATAGATTTTTCATCTTTTGTAAGAATGAATCAAATAATTAGTCACCGTGGGCCCGATGATGAAGGATTTGTTTTTTTTGATAAGGATTTGAAAGCCACAACTGGTGGCAGTGAAGATACTTCAATGGAAGCGTGGGATAGCACTTTTCCTTATAAGCCCGTTTTAGAGGTAAAAAAAAACTACGGCGATTTTAATATTGCTTTTGGGCATCGCAGACTCTCGATTTTAGACCTATCACCAGCGGGACATATGCCAATGTGTGATAAAGAAGAAGAGTTATGGATCACCTATAACGGAGAAGTTTACAATTTTATTGAGATTCGAAATGAACTGAAACAATTAGGTCACAATTTCTTTACAAACTCAGATACAGAAGTCATTCTAAATGCATATAAAGAATGGGGTTCCGATTGTTTAGATCGATTTATGGGAATGTTTGCTTTTGCTATTCTTGATATCAAAAACAAAAACTTTTTTTTGTCAAGAGATCGATTCGGAATCAAACCCTTGTATTACTGGGTCTCAGAATCAGGAGATTTTTATTTTGCAAGTGAAATTAAGCAATTTACCGAAAATAAAGAGTGGAGTCCTAAATTGAATCATCAAAGAGCCTTTGATTATATTTATGGATATAAAACTGACCATACCAATGAAACTATGTTCAAAGGTGTTTATCAACTAGAACCCGGCCATGCCATATTCTTAAATATTGAAAATTATCGTTTTGAATCTAACAATAAAATTGATTCCTTCAAATGGTATAATCCTCAACAAAATATGTTTAAGGGATCTTTCGGGGAAGCAAAAGAAATATTTAAGAACAAATTTTTTGAATCGGTCCAAATGCATTTACGAGCTGATGTGAAAGTTGGATGTACTTTAAGTGGCGGAGTTGATTCATCGTCCATTACTTGTGTAGTGAATGAACTTTTAGATAAAGAGGGTAAAGTAGAAATTCAAAATACTTTTTCAGCAGTAGACGGAGATTCAAAATATTCGGAGAAAAAATGGATTGATATAGTATTGGATAAAATAAATGTCAATTCTCATTTAATTACTCCTGATCCAGAAGAAGTGCTTAGTAATATTGATCAGATAATTTACCAAATGGATGAGCCGATAGGTTCAATGAGTCCATATTTAGCCTATTTAGTTGATCGTAGTGCAAAAGAAAACGATATAACAGTTTTACTAAATGGTCAAGGCGCAGATGAATATTTGGGAGGTTATGGAGCATTTAGAAAATTACAGCAACAAAAGGCCTTAGATTCTTTAAATATTGGCAAAATTAAAAAAGAGTTTGAATGTACTTTTGCCGAAGCAATAAAATTAGCTGTAAGATCATCACTAAGACAAATTTTTACTTCTTTATTTCCAAAAAGATATAATAGAACATTTAGTAACTCTTTGGATGCAAAAAAGTGGTTTTATTGTTTGGACTATAAGGTCTTACTTGCAGATACTAGCAGAGTAATCATGAATTCGTTACCTAAAATTACCAGTTATAAAACGATTTCGAAAGGTCAACTCACTAAGTCGCCTTTGCCCATGTATCTTCGATGGGAGGATCGTAATTCAATGATTCATTCAATAGAGGCACGAGTTCCATTTCTTGACCATCGTTTGGTTGAGTTTTGTCATAGTTTACCTATTGAATATTTAGATATTCCGGGACAGACAAAAAGAATATTATTGGAATCCATGAAAGATACTATTCCTAATAAAATATATAATAGAAAAGATAAAATGGGGTATGTGGCCCCTGATGAGCGATGGGTTAAAGAAGAGTTTACTCAAACGTTTAGAGAATTATTAAGAGATAGTATAGAGTATTCGCAAGGAATAATAAAACCTGAAGCACTAGACTATTTTGATGATATTATATCCGGAAAGGAAAAATTTAATTTTTCTTATTGGAGATTAATTATGTTTGGACACTGGATGAAAAAATTTGAGATCGTGCTATAGTATGTTTAAACCCAACTTTATCTTATACGATTTTTATTTAAATGAAAGAAAAAAGAATACTCATTGTTTCAGGCACATTTTTTCCTGAAAATAATCCTAGATCATTTAGAACTACAGAATTAGCTAAAGAATTTTCGAGATTAGGGCATAGTGTGGTATTATACATACCAAAAGATAAACCCAATCATGAGAAGTTTGAAAAAGAATACGGGGTTACAATTAAGAATCTGGGTAAAAGAGTTTTAAAAAGAATTAATCCAGATAGCGAAAATACAGTTGCAAAGATTTTAAGAAGACTACTTAGAAGAACTTTAATTCAATTATTCGAATACCCAGATATTGAATTGATGTATCAAGTTAAAAGAAAATTGAAAAGGGAAAAAGAATACGATTTATTAATTTCTATAGCTGTACCCTTCCCAATTCATTGGGGTGTAGCTTGGGCTAGAAGAAAGAGTAATCCCATTTCCAAAATTTGGATTGCGGATTGTGGTGATCCATACTATTTCTCAAGCCATGATTCGTTTAGAAAATTGTTTTACTTTAAATACTTAGAAAAGTGGTTTAGTAAAAAGGCGGATTATATTTCAATACCATTTGAAGGCTTAAAAAAGTATTTTTTTGGAGAATTTGATTCTAAATATAAGATCATTCCTCAAGGGTTCAATTTCAAGGAAATTATAATATCAAACGAGCCAATTAATAATGAAGTTGTGACTTTTGCGTATGCTGGAAGCTTTATGAAGAACTCGAGGGATCCTAGGAGGCTTTTAGATTATTTGTTAACAATAGATCTGCCATTTAGATTTATAATTTATAATAACCAAAAAGAATTTACTGATCCTTATATAAAAAAACTTGGAAACAAAATTTTTGTAAGAGATTATCTACCACGTAAAGAATTAATTTATCAACTAAGTAAAATGGATTTTTTGATCAATTTAGAATATGATCCTACTAACCAAGCCCCAAGTAAGTTAATTGATTATAGTTTGACCAAAAGACCAATTTTATTAATTAAAAACAAAGAATTTAGTGAGGGTATTATAACTGAATTTTTGAATAGAAATTATAAAAATCGATTTGAATATAATGATCTAAATGATTATGATATAACGAATGTTTCATTGAAATTTTTAGATTTGTTAAATTAAGAGGAATAGATTTATAGTTAAAAACCATAAAATAAAGTGAACCAAAAAACGAGCAGCTGGGTATTATTTTTTATAAACCCTTTTGTGTCTGTGCTAGTGGCTTTAAATAATTATTCTTGGCCTTTTGCAAAGAATATTTTTTGGGCATTTTGTGCTTTTTATGGTTTTGCTTTTGCCATTGGTCAAGAAAATTCAGGTTCTGATATTAATAGATATATAGACCAGTTAATTGTTTTACACTCTTATACTACCCTTACTATTAATGAAATTATTTCCTTCTTCGATCAGTCTGGTGAGATAGATATCTTTAACACTTCTATAACATACCTAGTATCTAGATTTACTGATAATAAAGGAATATTGACTATGGTTTATGGAGTGTTCTTTGGATATTTCTATTCAAGAAATATTTGGTATACTCTTGGGTTACTCAAAGGTAAATTCACATTTTCTATTAAATTGCTGATTTTTACATTTTTATTGATCGCCCCTATATGGTATATTAATGGGGTTAGGATGTATTTGGCATTTCACGTTTTTATGTACGGGTTACTTCCGTTTATATTTGAGAATAAAAAAGAAAAACTTATATACATATATTTATCATGGTTGATTCATTTTTCTTTCCTGATTCCAATCACAATATTTGTTATTTATCGTCTAATCGGAAATAGACTTAATTTATATTTTTTGACTTTTATATTTACTTTATTCGTTTCGCAGATTGATCTAAGTGTTTTGGGTGATATTGAGAGCTACTTGCCTCAAAGATTGTTGGAAAGATCTCAATCTTACATAATTGAAAGTACAATAGAGTCAAATACCGGTCAAGTTAGTACTTCAAATTTAGTTTGGTATGTTGAGTGGTACGGACGTGCTTTAAGATGGGCAATTTATTCTCTCATAATTTATCTTTTTCTTTATGGTAACGCCTTTGTGAAAAGAAATTTGGAATATAGGAAGTTGTTTTCGTTGATACTTATATTTTTTAGTGCTGCGAACTTACTTCTTAATATGCCTTCAGGAACTAGATTTATGATATTCCCGTTATTTTTAGCCCTTATTTTAATTCTTTTATATTTAGATATATTCAAGGTTGATATAAATTTTAGGACGATGGTTAACGTTTTGACTCCTGCATTTATTCTTTTTATAGTAGTTTCTATTCGTATTGGTTTATATTCATCTAGTTTAACAACAATTATTGGTAATCCTTTTTTTGCAGTTTTCAATGTGGGAGATACGGTTTCAATAAATGATCTAATAAAATGAGTATAGTAAGAAATATAAAACTTAACCTCTCTAATGTTATTGGTTGGAGAAGTTCGAAAAAAATCATTGTTTTTGAAAGTGACGATTGGGGTAGTATCCGTATGCCTTCTAGAAAGATTTCTGATATATTAATTAAGAAGGGAGTTAGAGTAGATAATAATGATAATTGGTCTTTAGATTGTTTAGAATCAGAAAATGATTTAGAAAATTTGTTTTCTATTATTATAAAGCATAGGGATTTGGTTAACAATTTTCCTTTATTCACTATGAATACTGTAATGGGAAACCCTGATTTTGAGAAGATAAAAGAATCTAAATTTGAAGCATTTCATCACGAACATTTTTTTAAGTCTTATGATCGTTTCCATGGTTCAAGTTTTGAGCAGTTATGGAAAAAAGCTTTTAGAGATAGAATAATCCAACCACAATTTCATGCAAGGGAGCATGTAAATGTACCCTTATGGCTTAAAGACCTCAGAACTGATTTTAAGGATACTAGACTCTCCTTTGATTATGGTTTTTATGGTTTGATAACTAAAACGAGTTCAGCGTATCAAAGTCATTATTTAGCGGCATATAGAGCTGAGAATGAAGAGGAATTGAGGCAAATTAGAGATAGTACTAAAGAAGGACTACAACTTTTTGAAAACACCTTTGGTTTTAAATCAAAATCTTTTATTGCCTGTAATTATGTTTGGTCCAAACAAATCGAATCGCTTTTACATCAAAAAGGAGTTTTATCATTGCAAACCCAAAGAGGACAGCTTGAGCCTGATATTATTAAAAATGGAAAGATTAATATAAAAAGACATTATACAGGAAAGAGAAATGAGTTGAACCAAATTTATACCGTAAGAAATGTAAAATTTGAGCCTTTTGAAAATAAAAGAATTGATTGGGTGAAGAAGGCACTAAGAGAAATTCAAATAGCTTTTTTTTGGAATAAGCCAGCTGTAATTTCTACACATAGAATAAATTATGTTAGTGGTATCAGTGAAAAAAACAGAGATCAAAATCTGAAAAAACTGGATACATTACTAAAAAATATCTTAAAAAAGTGGCCAGATGTTATATTCTTAAGTAGTGACCAACTTGCTTCACTAATAGCAAATAGTGACTAACAATTATGAAATAGTGTTTTAAAAATAAAAATTCATCAAATTTTTAATAAAAAAATACAGAATTTTATGCAGATTATAGATTATTAAAAGAAATGAAAGCATTTGTAAATATAAAAACAGTCTTCCCCAATACTTCCAGAGAGCTGCAGTCGTTAAAAAAAGTATATGAAGATCAAGATATGTTACTTGACCTTATTGATGAAGTTGTTCAAGGGTATTTAACTCCTGAAGTAATTGAAGGAAAAAAAGTTTTATTAAAACCAAATTGGGTAAGGCATTCTAAGGTTGAAGAGGATGAATGGTGTTTGAGAACTCATGATAGTTTTTTATTAGCAACCGTAAAATATGTTTTAAATCTTAAACCGAAAGAAATTCTAATTGGTGATGCTCCCATACAGGGTTGTCATTGGAGTAAAATGGTTACTCAAAATTTAAAAGAAAGCGTAGTTAACCTTTCGAAAGAGTATAAAACACCTATATCTATTAAAGATTTTCGAAGAGTTCATTTTGATCCTGAATTAAATAATGCAATTGAACAACAAGAACCTATTGATAATTATGTAATATTTGATGTTGGAAAGAAAAGTTACCTTGAACCTATAACAGAAAAGGATACTAATAAATTTAGAGTTACAGTATATAACCCGGATAGATTTCATGAATCACATAGGCCCGGTGTTCATAAGTATTGTATTACCAAAGAATTATTTAATGCAGATGTTGTAATTTCTATACCAAAAGTGAAGACACACCAAAAAGCTGGAATTACTTCGGCTTTAAAGAATATAGTTGGCTTAAATGGTGATAAAGACTTTCTGCCACATCATAGATTGGGAGGAACAGCAATGGGAGGAGATTGTTATCCTGGTGATAATAAATTTAGATATTGGTCAGAATTGAGCCTAGATAACGCCAATAGGAAAAAAGGGAAATGGCAGTATTATGTATGGACAAAGATTGCTTCTTTATTATGGAGAATCTCTTTTCCAAAGAAAGTTCATAGTTTAACAGCTGGATGGTATGGTAATGATACTACATGGCGTATGGTTATGGATTTGAATCAGATAATATATTTTGGCACAAAAGCGGGAGAATTGAAAGAACAGAAACAGCGTTTATTTTTTTCTTTGTGCGATGGAATTATTGGGGGACAAGGTGATGGTCCTCTAAATCCAGAATTATTACCTTTAGGAGTAGTGAGTTTTACAAATACTTCAGGGTTTAACGATCTAGCGCTATCTAAAATGATGGGGATGAATTCTGAAAAAATACCACTATTAGTTTCAGCTAAAACCCTTGAAAAGGACTCTGAGGTAAGCTTCCAATTAAATAAGAAATCCGTGAACTTAAAAGATTATGATAAACTTGCTATTAAAGCAAAAATGCCACCCGGTTGGATAGAATATAATAAAAAATAAAGTATGAAATTCGCAATTCACAAGGGTAAAGAGGGGTTTTATTCAAGATGGATAAATTACTGTGAGAAGAAAGATATACCATACAAATTAGTTAGATGCTATGATAATAATATTCTAGACCAACTTAGTGATTGTGATGCTTTATTATGGCATCATAGTCACTCAATGTCCAAAGATATTTTATCGGCAAAAGCACTATTATTTTCTCTTGAACAAGCTGGAATCAAAGTTTTTCCTAATTTTAATACTGGGTGGCATTTTGATGATAAAGTAGGGCAGAAATACTTACTGGAAGCCATAGATGCCCCTTTAGTAAAATCGTATGTTTTTTATTGTAAAGAGGAAGCTTTAGATTGGATAGGAAAAACCGACTTCCCAAAAGTATTTAAATTAAGAGGGGGTTCTGGTTCAGCCAATGTCAAATTGATTAGAACAAGATCAGAAGCCATTAAATATACAAAGAGGGCGTTCAGCAAAGGATTTAAACAGTATCAAGCTTTACAGAATTTGAAGGAAAGGTGGCGTAAGTATAAGAACGGCTTGACGGACTTAAAAGATGTTTTTAAGGGTATTCTACGCTTTTACAAAGAACCAGAATTTTCTAAAACTATCGGATTTGAAAGAGGCTATATTTATTCTCAGGATTTTATCCCAAATAATGATTTTGACATTAGAATTGTAGTGATTGGTGATAGAGCCTTTGCATTGAAAAGAATGGTTAGAAAAGGTGATTTCAGAGCTTCTGGTAGCGGAGAGATGAAATTCGGTAAGGAGGAGTTTGATGAGCGATGTGTTGAAATTTCATTTGAAACATCCAGAAAGTTAAATGCCCAATGTTTGGCATATGATTTTGTTTTTGATATTGATGAAAATCCTTTAATTGTTGAAATAAGTTATGGGTTTGCAGTAGAAGCGTATGATCAATGCGAAGGTTTCTGGGATAAAAATTTAACTTGGCATCCTGGGAAGTTTCTACCACAAGGTTGGATCATTGAAAATTTATTAGCAGAGAATAATGACTAGAATTATAATAGCAATTCATTCGTTGGGAGTTGGTGGAATGGAAAGGGTCGCTTCAGAATTGGCAAATAGATTTTACGAAAAAAATGATATTGAAGTTCATTTTATTCTGTTCGGAATTAAAAGGGAAGTTTTTTATAATGTGAATTCAGGGATTAAAATTCATAAACCGAAATTTGAGTTTAATAATAGACTCCGAAATTTTAACACGTTAAAAACTCTTGTTTTTTTAAGAAAAAAAATTAAAGAATTGAATGCTGATGTGATTTTAAGTTTTGGGGAGTATTGGAATAATCTAGTTTTACTTGCCAATAGTGGCTTAACAACTCCAATTTATATTGCTGATAGAAGTACTCCACTAAAAGATTTAGGTAGATTTCAAAATTACTTAAGAAAACTTTTATACCCCAGATCTTCTGGGTTAATCGTTCAAACAGAGTTTGCCAAGAATATTTATAAGAAGACCTTTAGAAACCTAAAAATTGTTTCTATACCAAACCCAATTCCAGATTTAAAATTTGATAACAATTTTAAAAGAGAAAATATAATCCTTTCAGTTGGCAGATTAATAGAAACTAAGCATATAGATAGGTTAATAAAAATATTTTCAAACTTAAAAGTAAAAGACTGGAAATTAGTTATTGTTGGCTCTAATGCTAAAGAGCAGAATACAAAAGTGAAACTTGAAAAATTGACAGATCATTTAGGTTTAAATGGTAGAGTAAATTTTGTTGGTAATACAAAAGATGTTAACAAATACTACTTAAAAAGTAAAATCTTCGCTTTTACTTCTAGTTCTGAGGGGTTTCCTAATGTTATTGGTGAAGCCATGGCTGCAGGATTACCTGTAGTGGCTTATGATTGCATAGCTGGACCCTCCGAAATTATAAGTGATACAGAGGATGGTTTTATAGTACCTCTTTTCGATGATCAACTATTTCAAAACAAACTAGAGTTCCTTATTGATAATGATAATTTAAGGTCTCAAATGGGTGAAAGAGCAAGTTTTAATAGTAAGCGATATAATTCTGATGATATTACCAGGCAATTCTTAAAAATCATTGTTAATTGAAAATCTTAATCAATACAGCTTCTACTTTTAAAGGAGGAGGAATTCAAGTGGCAAAATCATTTATTGAAGAATGTAAAAAATATTCAGAGAATCAATATTTTGTAGTTCTCGGTGTTACTCTTTCCGAAATGATTAATAAGGAGAGTTTTCCAGATAATTTTTCTTTCTATGACGCCCCGTTTAGACCGGCAACAATGGTTTTTAAATTAAAATCTCATAATTATTTCTTTAAGGAAATTGAAAGAAAATGGCAACCAGATGTGGTGTTTACAACATCTGGCCCTTCATATTGGAAGCCTAAAGCCCCTCACCTTATTGGCTATAATTTACCACATTATATATACTCGGAATCACCATTTTTTAAGCAAATATCATTTGAAAGAAGAGTATGGTGGAGAATGATGAAGGTCTACGCACGTTATGTATTTAGAAGAGACGGCGATGCATATGTGGTTCAGACAAATGATGTAAATAAAAGGCTCAAAAAATTTCTCAATAAGCCGAAAGTCTTTACGGTATTTAACACAATAAATAGTTATTTCTCAGATTTTACTAGTGTTACTGCCAGGTTAAAGGATAAAAATCAAAATGAATTTAGACTGTTAACATTATCAGCTTGGTATCCTCATAAAAATTTACACATAATTCCTGAAGTGGTTAAAAGATTAAAAGATACAAAGGTGAATATAAAATTTATTGTGACACTTCCGGAGTCCGATTTTTTTAAATTGACCAAAGGTGAGAATTATCCAAATATTATAAATGTAGGACCTGTAAAGATAAAAGATGCACCATCGTTATACACTGAGTGCGATGCGATGTTTTTGCCAACACTTCTTGAATGCTTTTCTGCTTCGTATGTTGAAGCTATGAAAATGAGAAAACCTATAGTAACAAGCGATTTAGGTTTTGCACACACCATATGTCAGAATTCAGCTATTTATATTAATCCTACTGATGCTGATGATATTGCTTTTAAAATTAAAAAACTCGCCAGCTCTAAGAAGCTTCAGGGGGATTTGATTGAAAATGGCGTATCTAGATTAAACACTTTTAGCACAGCTTCAGATAGGGCAAAACAATATCTGAGAATTTGTGAAACTTTAATTAATGAGTAGAAAATCAACTAGTAAAATTGAAAATAGAAAAAT
The DNA here is from genome assembly GCF_056591715.1 of Maritimimonas sp. 2405UD52-3. Taxonomy (NCBI): domain Bacteria; kingdom Pseudomonadati; phylum Bacteroidota; class Flavobacteriia; order Flavobacteriales; family Flavobacteriaceae; genus Maritimimonas; species Maritimimonas sp. 2405UD52-3. The sequence continues at coordinate 233,333 of NZ_JBWQOL010000005.1, read as the reverse complement.
TTTAATTGTTAATCAGGCAGTTAATTATTTAACTATAGGAATTTGCAATGAATTTTGTGAAAAATTTGCGAGGGTTGCTTTAATAACTGGAAGCGTGCACACCCAGGGCGAATTATTAGATGAACAAATAGAGATTACTTATATAAATAAATGGAGAGAAGAGCACGGTATTGGTAAGTTTTTAATCTATTTAAAAGCTTTGTTAAGAATTTTCTTTTTACTAAGAACTAAGTATCGGAACTATGAGATATTTTTTATTTCTGTTCCTCCAATGGCTTACCTTTTAAATTTATTGGTTGGTAATCGATTTAGTATGTTAATTTGGGATATCTATCCTGATATACTAAAGATTATGGGTATGTCAGAAAACCATATTGTTTTTCGTTTATGGGCAAGACTTAATAAAAAATCATTTAATAAGGCTTTTAAAATATTTACAATTGGAGACAAAATGGCAGAACTGCTTTCAAAATATGTTAAAGATGAAGCTATAATTGTGCAACCTATTTGGGCTATTTTCAATGAAAACAAACGAATTGTTAAATCTGAGAACCCCTTTGTAAAACTTCATAATTTAGAAAATAAATTTGTTGTACAATATTCTGGAAATATTGGATTGACACATAAAGTTGAAGTAATGCTCGATTTGGCCGAAATAATGAGTGATTATGAGAATATATTATTTCAAATTATTGGAAGGGGACCTAGAAAGAAAGTGTTACAAGAGTTAGTTGAAAAAAAGCAATTAAAGAATTGTCAATTCTTGCCCTTTCAATCAGATGATATGTTTCCCTATTCGTTATCAGCAGCGGATGTCGGGATTGTAATACTTGATGAAAAAACCTCAAAGGGAAGCGTGCCAAGCAAATCTTATAATCTGATGAGTTTGGGTATTCCATCTTTATATATTGCATCTGAAGACTCTGAACTAAAAAATTATTCTCTGAAATATAAAAATGCAGAATGCTTTACAGAGAGACAACTTTATAATGCAAAAAATTACATTTTAAAACTAAAAGAGGATAAAAATTATTATCAATCTTTGTCAAAAAATAATATTACTGCATCCATGAATTTTAAGAGATCAAATGCAGAGAAAATTGTTAATTATTATATCGATTAATAATGAAACAGAAAATTTTAAATAATATTAAGAACATTTATGGTTGGAAAACCAAGAAAAAAATTGTTGTGATTTCTGTCGATGATTATGGTAATGTGAGGTTGGATAGCAAAAGAGCAAGAAAGAATTTAGATAATGCTGGGATTAAAGTATATAACAGGTTTGATGCTTACGATGCTTTGGAGACCAGAGAGGATTTAGAAAGTTTATTTGAAGTTCTTACGTCAGTCAAAGATAAGTATGGAAATCATGCTGTTTTTACACCTTTTGCCCTTCCTTGTAATATTAATTTTGAGAAAATGGCTTTAGATAATTTCAATAATTATATTTATGAACTTTTACCAGAAACTTTTGAGAAATTGGCATCAAAAGATCCAAAAGCATATGAAGGAGCGTGGAAGCTTTTAATGGAAGGTGTTAATGAAGGTATCATGGCACCACAGTTTCATGGAAGAGAACATATAAACCTTAAAATACTTAATGAAAAGTTAAAGATAAAGGATAGTAAGCTTTTAATAGCTTTGAAAAATAGGTGTTATACTAATATTGGTAATAGTCCTTATAAAACTATAAGTGCGACCGCAGCATTTGATTTTTGGGAATATAAAGAGAATGAATCTTTTGACGAAATAATTTCTGACGGTTTAGAAAAATTTCAGGAAGTATTTGGATACAGACCCAGACATTTTAACCCACCCGGAGGTAGAGAGCATCCAGTAATTCATAAATTCTTAAAAAATGAAGGAATAGATTTTTTGGACACTCCCCTATTGAAAAATGAACATCAGGGTGTGGGAAAATATAAGAAACGATTTAATTTTACAGGTAAGACGAACAACCTTGGAATGATATACCAGGTTAGAAATGTGGTCTTTGAACCTACAGACGATAGAGGTATTGATTGGGTTTCTTACTCTTTTAATCAAATAAAGTCAGCGTTTTACTGGAATCGCCCGGCAATTGTAAGCTCGCATAGAGTAAATTTTTGTGGTCATATTGATCAAGGAAATAGAAAAAAAGGGTTGAAAAGTTTAAATCAATTATTGAAAAAGATTGTGGCAACTTGGCCTGATGTTGAATTTATGTCTTCCTTAGATCTGGGTGACTTAATTAATGAGAGTAGAAAAGATGTATAGACATTTTATTAAAAGGGTTTTTGATTTTTTGACAAGCTTGTTTTTATTAATAATTCTTTCACCTGTATTATTATTTATATTTGTTATTCTATTTATTCAGAATAAGCATAAGCCCCTTTTTATCCAGATTAGGCCTGGAAGGAACCAAAGGAAAATAAAAATAATAAAATTCAAATCTATGACTGATGATGTTGATAAAGAAGGTAACTTGTTACCTGATAAAAATAGAATCACTCGATTCGGTGCCTTTATCAGAAAAACATCACTAGATGAATTACCTCAACTTTTAAATGTACTTAAAGGAGATATGAGCTTAGTTGGACCAAGGCCTTTATTATTTAAGTATATACCATTATTCAATAAAGAGCAATTAAGAAGGCATGAAATAAAACCGGGTATTACAGGATGGGCTCAAGTAAATGGTAGAAATAAAATTTCTTGGACAAAAAAATTCAAATATGATGTATACTATGTAGATCATATTTCATTTCTTTTTGATATAAAAATATTATGGCTTACTTTTTTAAAAGTAATTAAAAGAGAAGGTATTAATCAAACTGACGATAGGCCTATGGAGCCTTTTAATGGAACAAATTAATGAAAGTTAAAAGATTTATATATCTCATATATTATCTTAAAAAATTAGATAAAGATAAATTTAGAAAGTATTCAAACTTTGTGATTGAAAAGCATGGTATGACTAAGTTTTCCTTATATAATGATATTCTTAATGCTGTCCTTAAATACAATATTTCTATTCTGGATTACTTTTATTTTAAATTTTATATTTTGAATAAAGAGGAAAGAAAAACATATGCTGGCACTGGTTTTATGTATGAATTTCAACTTAGAATGAATCCGAAAAATAAGAGAAAAATATTGGAAAACAAACTCTTTTTTTTGAAAAAGTACTCCAGATTTGTGAAACATAAGCACTACGAAAAAAACGATTATTTGGCAAACTTAAAAACTGCTAGAGATTTTTTCGATAGTGTTGATAAGGTGGTTTTAAAATCATCTGATGGTCAATGTGGTGAAGGAATAGAAGTCATTAAAACTTCTGATTTGCAATTTGATATTTTTAAGAAAATTCTCATTCACTCTGAAAATGACCTTTTGGAAGAATTTGTTGTACAGCATAAGGATTTAATGAAGTTGTCATCAACAGGGTTAAATACAATAAGAGTTTTTACTCAATTGAATGATTATGGAGAAGTAGATTATTTAGGTGCTAGATTAAGAATTACTGTTAATTCTGAAGTTGATAATTTAGCCGCTGGGAATCTAGCTGCACCTATTGATATGAATACAGGTATTGTTTTTGGTAAGGGCGTGTATAGTGATATAACAAAAAAAGATCAAACACAACACCCTATAACCGGTCATAAAATAGTAGGTTTCAAAATTCCATATTGGAGCGAAATATTGTCAATAGCCAAAGAAGCTGCGTTACTATACCCTGAAAACAGATCAATAGGTTGGGATATTGCACTTACTGACATGGGACCCGAATTACTTGAAGGAAATCATAATTGGTGCAAATTGCTATGGCAGTTACCTGCAAAGCAAGGGCTTAAAAAAGAATTGATTAAATATTCATGAAGGACAAACTTATTATTATTGGTGCAGGAAACGTTGGTGGTTTTTTGGCATTGAATCAAGAGTTATTTCAAAAACAATATGATATTATTGGCTTTTTAGATGATAATGAAAAGAAAATTGGAAAAAAATTTTGGGGTATTCAGGTTTTAGGGAGGATTGAAAAAGTACAAGACTATAAAAATTGTTCAATTGTAATTGGAATTTCAAAACCAGCTGTTAAAAAGAAAATTCTAGGTAGAATAGGTGATAGATTTGATTTTCCAAACTTTATTTCTAACAATTGTTGGATTTCAAATAAAGTTGATATAGGAAAGGGAGTAATTATTTATCCTAATGTTTCAATTAATCATGAATCTGTGGTAAGCGATTTTTCAATTATTAATATGAATTGTGTTATTGGTCACAATTGTATTATTGGCAGGGGTAGTTCATTATCTCCGGGTGTTAATTTTGCTGGTTTTACGGTTGTTGAGCCTTTTGTTGAAATAGGAATTGGAGTAAGTACAAAACAGGGAATCAAAATTGCTAAACACTCTGTGATTGGGGGGCAAAGTATGTTAACACGAGATGTTGAGGCAAACTCAATTTATGTTGGAGTACCTGGAAAAAAAATAAAAAGTATATGAAAATGAAAATAGATATCATAGCAGGTGCGCGACCAAACTTTATGAAGATTGCTCCTATTTTAGAGGAGTTAGGAAAAGTTAAAGATAAAATTGAATATAGATTGATTCATACCGGACAGCATTATGATAAAAAGATGTCTGGTAATTTTTTTGAACAATTAGGTATTCCTGAGCCTCATGTGAATTTAGAAGTGGGATCAGCTACCCAGGCTGTACAGACAGGTAAAATCATGGAGCGTTATGAAACATTATTGCTGAATGAGCCTGCAGATTGGTGTTTAGTAGTGGGAGATGTTACCTCTACGATGGCTTGCAGTATTGCAGCAAAGAAATTAAAAATGGGAGTTATTCATGTTGAAGGGGGTATACGGTCAAATGATTTGAATATGCCAGAGGAAATAAATCGCATGGTAACCGATTCAATTACAGATGTTTTTTATACTACTAGTGAAGTTGCTAATCAAAATTTAATAAATCTAGGACACTCAAAAGAGAAGATAATATATGTTGGGAATACCATGATAGATACATTATTGAAAAATATGCCAAGATTTGCAAAACCTCAAGTTTACAATAAACTCAATTTGAAAGACAAAGGTTATTTTGTAATGACCTTACATAGACCTGCAAATGTAGATGAAGAACAAAAGCTAAAGAAGCTGATTGATGAAATTGTCAAAGGTGCCAATCAGATGCCAATTATATTTCCAGTACATCCTCGTACAGCAAAAATATTAAAGAATATAGGAGTTGAAGCGCCTAATCTGCATATGATTGAACCATTAGGATATTTAGAATTTAATTATTTAGTAAAAAATTCCTTTGCCGTAATCACTGATTCAGGGGGGATTACAGAAGAAACCACAGTCATGAAAATACCATGTATGACCTTGAGAGATAATACTGAACGACCTGAAACTATAACTGTTGGCACCAATGAATTGGTAGGTACAAACCCAGACAATATAGCTCCTTACATGAAAAAATTACATGATGGTCAATGGAAATTAGGTGATGTACCTTATTTGTGGGATGGTAAGACCTCAAAAAGAATTGTAGATCATTTGTTGACCTTGATTTAGTATTAATAATTTCATGAAAGAAAAAATCTGGTTATCGTCACCACATTTAACTGGTGAAGAGCAAAAGTATATTAAGGAGGCCTTTGAGACCAATTGGATAGCTCCACTGGGCCCCAATGTTAATGGGTTAGAAAAAGATATATGTGACTATACAGGTGCTGAAAGCTGCGCGGCCTTAAGTTCGGGAACAGCAGCTATTCATTTGGCATTAATTTTATTAGGTATAAAGGAAGAAGATGAGGTTATTTGCTCTACGTTTACATTTTCGGCCTCTGTAAATCCAATAAGGTATCAAAATGCAATTCCTGTTTTTATAGACTCAGAAAGAGATACGTGGAATATGTCTCCTGAATTGTTGGAGCAGACAATTAAGAAAAGAATAGAAATTGGGAAAAAACCTAAAGCTATAATTCTTGTTCATCTGTATGGAATGCCATCAAAAATGAAAGAATTATTAACCATAGCTAATAATTATGAAATTCCTGTTATTGAAGATGCAGCTGAGGCTATAGGAGCCAAATATAAGGGCAAAGCAATGGGGACATATGGTGAAATGGGAATTTTCTCTTTTAATGGAAATAAAATTATAACAACATCTGGTGGAGGGGCTCTGGTCTCTAATAATCCTGAATATTGTAAGAAGGCAACATTTTTAGCAACTCAAGCACGAGATAATGCTCCACATTATCAACATTCACATATTGGTTATAACTACAGAATGTCTAATATCTGTGCAGGTATTGGACGAGGACAAATGGAAGTGCTTGATAATAGGGTAGAAGCGAGAAGGTCGAATTATGAATTTTATAAAAATCAGTTGGAAGAGATACAACAAATTTCTTTTGCTCAAGAGCCAGAAGGTTTTTACTCAAATAGATGGCTTACAACAATAACTGTAGATAGTTTTGAAACTAGAGAAAAAATAAGACTTTCATTAGAAAAAGAAAATATAGAATCTAGACCATTATGGAAGCCCATGCATTTACAACCTATCTTTCAAGAATTTCCAGCATATTTAAATGGTGTATCAGAAGAATTATTCCAAAAAGGGCTCTGTCTCCCAAGTGGTTCTGACTTGACATCAGAACAATTATCTAGAATTTGCAATGTAATAAGTTCTAATTTTTAGTTAATTGTAATTTATTGATATTAAGATAAATAAATAGTTTATTCTTTTATTTCACATTTTATTACGACATTTACAGTATTAAAAGGATAGGGGAATCATGTTAAGGTCTTTTTTTCTTAAAGGTGCAAACCTAAATGTATCTCGTTGGGTAGTATTACTCATTGATATTTCTTTAGTGGTTCAAACTTTTATTCTAGCCTACCTGATAGTCTTCAATTTTAATCTGAATTTTCAAAGGTTTGGTTTTTTTGCCCAAATAGGCTTAGTTACATTCCTTTCACTTCTTTGTTTTTTGATTGTAGGCTCCTATAAGGGAACAGTGCGCCAAACTGGTATTAAGGATGCTATCAATGTGTTTTATGGAGTGTCTCTTCTTTATATTTCATTAATTGCTTTAACCCTGCTTGATCGTGAATTTGAATTTACCAATAGGTTTGCAGCACCGCTTAGAGTTCTGACAGTTCATTACCTGTTAAATATAATTGTACTTATTGCAAGCCGATTTATTTTTAAGAGATTTATACAACGCGTATTAACACAATACAAAGCTCCAGTAAATACCTTAATTTATGGAGCTGGGGATTCGGGACTTTTAACTTATTCTACCATATATAATGATACGAGTAATAACACGAATGTAGTTGGTTTTGTTGACGATGATAAAAACAAAATTGGTAAGAAATACAATAGGGTTAAGGTGTATGCTGCAAGGAAGATTACAAATGATTTTATTGAGTCAAAAGAGATCAGTGAAATTATTGTATCTATTCAGAATGTAGAAGCTTACAGACTCATGCAAATCGTTGATTCTCTTTTAGGGCTTCCTGTAAAAGTTAAAATTGTACCTTCTGTTGATAAATGGATTAATGGAGATCTCAATTTTGGACAGATAGAGGAAGTAAAGATTGAAGATTTATTGGATAGAACACCTATTAAGATTAATAATCCAATACTTCAAAAGGAATTAAATAAACAAAGTGTACTCATTACGGGAGCTGCTGGTTCTATAGGTAGCGAAATAGCTAGACAGGTAAGTAAATATAGTTATAAAGAATTGGTGTTATTGGACCAAGCAGAATCAGCATTGTATGATGTTCAGCAGAGCTTTATTAGAAATGATATTCGTAATTATGAAGTAATTATTGCGGATATAAGAAACAAGGATAGGATACAACAAGTTTTTGAAGCCTATGATTTTGATTTAGTTTTTCATGCGGCTGCATATAAGCATGTGCCATTAATGGAAGATAATCCTTATGAAGCTGTTAAGGTCAATATTTGTGGAACCAAAAATTTAATGGATTTATCATTGCAATTTGGAGTAGAAAAGTTTGTAATGGTTTCAACTGATAAAGCTGTAAACCCAACAAATGTTATGGGTGCAACTAAGAGAGTTGCCGAATTGTATGGTAGAAGTTTGAATGAAGAAAATAGAACTAAATTTATAACTACCAGATTCGGCAATGTTTTAGGATCTAATGGTTCAGTTATTCCACTTTTCAAAAAGCAAATAAAAGCTGGAGGACCTTTAACTGTTACTCATAAAGAAATTACCCGTTATTTTATGACTATACCTGAAGCCTGCGAACTGGTTTTGGAAGCCGGTGTTATGGGCGATGGTGGTGAGATTTTTGTATTTGATATGGGAAAATCTGTTAAGATTTTTGACATTGCAAAAAAAATGATTAACCTTTCTGGTTTGCGATACCCAGAAGACATAGATATTAAGATTATTGGTTTGCGCCCAGGAGAGAAGCTCTTCGAAGAGTTATTAAGTACAGAAGAAAATACTGTTAAAACCTATAACAAAAAAATACTTATAGCTAAAAATCAAGAGATTGATTACACTTTTGTAAAAAAGAAAATAGAGGCACTTACATTATTAGTTGAAAAAGATAAAGAAAGTATTGTTTTTAAACTAAAAGATATAGTACCTGAATATATCTCTAATAACTCTGAATTTGAAAAGCTTGATGAAGCTTTAAGTATGGTGGGTATAAAACCTTCTCAAAAAAAGGTACCGAATAAATAGCACTAGCAATAGCGGGATAATCGCAGTTGAGAAGATCTGTACTTTCAAAATCCAAAGTATAATTGTTGTTAATAATAATAAAATGCAAATATTAATATAATCGGTTACCCATTTTGAAGATTTTTTCAGTAGTAAAAAAGCTATCACCAAATTCAAAGGAAAAGCCCATAAAATATTAAAATTATTTGCAGTTGCGGAATGATCAGTAGCAAACCAAAGTAGTAGCAATAGTACACCAATAAGCCCTGTGGTAAAGAATAGGATAAAATCAATCCATTTTGTTCGAGTTTTGGTTCTATAATCCCTATAAGTTAATCCAATAATAATAAAGGAAATTAAAGAAAACACTACGAGCGGATTTAGTAGAAAAGAGTTTTTCCTTTCATGTTTTTGGGGTTGGAATAATGTACGTGTTATGCGAACTAATGGCTTTCCTTCAATCGTTCCTTTTTCAAAAGCCTTATAGATATACTCAGGAAGAAAGAGGTAATTTTTTGACTGTGCTTTTTTATCAATGACTGATCCCAATGCTAGATCAATACCAAACCTTCCCCAAGGCTGTTTGTCAAGATTTTGATGAATTAACTGTCTGAATGTTTTTCCCTCTTCACCTTTAAAATCATAGTTCAGTTTCAATTTATCATTTAGAATTGTATCAGAAACAACTTCTAATTTTGTAGCACAATTGTCATAAAAGAAATCATATAAATAATTTCTATTTTCGGGCTTGGCGTTGTTTTGTAAAAACTCAAAATAAGCTTGTACTTCAGCTTGTGACAGGGCTAATATCTGTTCTTTGACCGACCTATTCTGATGTTGATAAAGCTGCATGAAGCGTTCAAACCTTGAAACACTTAACAGATACAATAACTTACCCTGAGCAAATTTTCCGTAAAAATTAGGTATTTCAAAATCATAAACACCATAATTATAGACTATATCTAGGCTTAATAAGGGGTCCTTTATTCGCATGGCACTATGACCAAAGGAATCTACTAATTCATCCCCGGGCCCAATAGTTAAAATACTGACCTGAGCCATATGAGAAAGCTTTATATATTGACTATAAGAATTTCCTATTCCTACAAGTAAAAAAAGAGATATTATGAAATTCCTGATCATGGTCTAAAAAAACTAAAATCTGCTTTTATTGAAAAAACATTGGAATACAAGGTGCCGCTAGCTCCTCCAATATTTGATAAAGCATAATCCACCTGAATACCCTTATACTTAAAACCAACCCCAAAATTTGGCTCTACAATTAAAGAATTAGAGTTGTCAAAATTGGTTTCATTTTGAAAATTTGTAATACCTCCTCTTAAATACACCATATTTAAGTAATCAACTTGAAAACCAAAAGAAGGGTTCATACTCACCACTGATGAAGAGATAATATCATTGGTTTCTGTAAAACGCATATGCAAATCTAAAGCTGTTAAAAGCCCAAAATCTCTATTAATTTTAAACTTTCTGGCTATGCCAAATTGTAATTTGGGTTTTGTAATCTCTATGTCATCAGGTACAACAGTAGGAATTACTTCATCATCATTAGTTGGGTCTCCATCATTTAAAATATTATTATTTAGTTCTTCATAAATAGCCAAAATACCATCTAATTCACCATCATCAAAAGACCAGGCATTAAAAGAGGTAGTTATATCTCTTGCCATGAGTCCAAATTGCCAGTTCTTAGTTTTATATTGAATTCCAGCATCAAAACCAAAACCAATAGATGAAGCAAAATCACCAATAACGCGTCTTATAATTTTAGCATTTAAACCAAAATTAATGCCTTTGTACTTTAATTTTTTTGCGTATGCTATATTTAGTGCCCAATCGGCCGTAGAGAATAAACTCACTCTATTGTAATCTATGTTTCCATCTATAATAAGATCTGTAGTATTCAAAATATCATCAACTCCAAATCGTATTAATGAAATAGCAATAGTACTTTCATTATCTAATGGTTTGGCAAATGCTGCATAATCATATTTAGCAATGCCTTGAAAATATTCAGCGTGCATGAGTGCACCTTGGTAATCTGCTATTTCAACCAAACCTGCAGGATTCCAGTAGATAGCGTTTACATCATTTGTAGTTGCACTTACAGCATTACCCATGCCAAAAGCTGCGGCATCTACACCTATGTTTAAAAACTCATTTGAGTAGCCTCTAACCGACTGGCCAAAAGAAATCATTGAGGTTAAAAAAAAGAATAGACTTATTTTTTTCAAACGATGAATTTTGTGCAAATATTACATTTTATTATAAACTAACAGTACTTTCAGTAAGATAATGTTTGTTAGGCTAGATAGTTATATTCCATGCTGTATGAAGGATATGATTCGTTGTTCGCACCAAGGTAATTTATTAGTATTTAAGTAGGTCATAAAGCCAACATGCCCACCATATTTTGGCACTTCTAAATGAAAGTGTTTATGATCTCTAGCTTCTTCTATAGGATAACTTTCAGCAGTAAAGAAAGGGTCATCCAAGGCATTGATCAATAAAGATTTGGTCTTTATGGTTGAGAGAAATTGCTTGCAACTGGCTTTTTGCCAATAATCTTCTGCATTTTTAAATCCGTTAGCAGGAGCTGTATAAAAATCATCAAGTTCTTTAAAGTTTTTTACACGAACTATTTGTTCTTTTGTTAGATGTGAATCAGGAAACTGCTCTAATTTTTGTAAAGCCTTTTGCTTTAATGTTTTAAGAAATGTGCTTAGATACAATTTGTTTGAAATAGCGGTCATTTTTGCGGCTGTTGCCTGTAAATCACATGGTGTAGAAATTGCTACACCCGTATTGATATGTGGTCTATCTTTTTCGCCTAGATACTTCAAAGTCAAGTTGCCACCAAGACTATAACCTACCATGTTTAATTCTTCATAATCAAAGTTTTGTTGGATATAATCAAAAACTTCTTCAATATCTTCGGTTTTTCCACTGTGATACGAGCAGAAGAGTCTATTAGTCTCACCACTACATCCTCTTAAGTTCATAGAAACGGCATCATAACCTTTTCTGTTTAATTCATTGGTGAGCGAGATCATATAAGAAGAGTTTGAACTTCCTTCCAATCCATGAATAAGCAATACCAACTTTTTTGAACCTATGGTAGAAAAATCAAGATCAACAAAATCTCCATCAGACAATTCAACGCGTTTTCTTCCATACTCTAATTCAGGATGACAGAATATAGCTCTGTACATGGTATTTAAATGTCCATTTTTAAAAATAAATGAAGGCGAATATGTAGATTCTTCTAAATATGGCATTTATATAAAATAATTTTCTAAGATTTTTAAAACATATTTACTGGCAATCTGGTTTAAAAAATGCTGAAAATCTATGTGTGCGTTATCATTTGCGTTATCTGAAATAATCCGAATGATAGAAAAAGGTATTTGATATTCATAGCAAACCTGAGCAACAGCCGCACCTTCCATTTCAACACTTACAACTGACTGCAAGTTCGAATTTATGAAATTTATCTGAGATTTACTAGTGATAAATTGATCTCCACTTGCAATATCACCATGTATAACCCTAGGATTCAGAATATCGAAATTGGTTGCTTCTGCTTGTGATATAGTATGATTAAAATCCTTTAAAAAGGTTTTTGAAGCATCGATTAATTTTTTAGAAGCAACATCATCTGTATTAAAATATGATTTGCCCAACAAGGGTAATTCAAATCTATTAAACAATGGAGAGGCATCTACATCATGTTGATATAATTTCTTTCCGATTACGATATCGCCAATATGAACTTTAGGGCTAACTGATCCGGCAACACCGCTAAAAATAAGTTGATCTAAACTGAAATCATTAGCAAGTTGTGTAGCGGTTGTTGCTGAAGCTACCTTACCCCAGCGTGAGAAAACCAATACCACCTCTTTTCCAAATAGGGTGCCAACGTGATATTTGCGAAGCCCTTTAGCGTAGCTGGTTGCATTTTTGAGTTCTATAAGGAGTGCACCCATTTCTTCTTGCATGGCACTCATAATTGCAATCATAGCTAAATCGAATTAGGGTATAGATGAAATTTTACGCATTTATACTAAGGCTTAACAATTTTACCGTCTACCATTTCCAGTTTTCTATCTGCCATAGTTGCCAATTCTTCATTGTGAGTAACGATTACAAAAGTCTGTTTGAATTCATCACGAAGCTTAAAAAAAAGCTCATGAAGACTCTTTGCCGAAGCCGTGTCTAAATTACCACTGGGTTCATCAGCAAAGATTACCTTAGGATGATTTATCAAAGCTCTGGCTACCGCAGTTCTCTGTTGTTCACCACCAGAAAGTTCACCAGGCTTATGGTCAATACGGTCTCCTAAACCTAAAAATTCTAATAATTTTTTTGCCTCTTGCTGTACTTCATTTTTAGGTCTATTGGCTATAAAACCTGGAATACACACGTTTTCTAAGGCTGTAAACTCAGGCAATAACTGATGAAATTGAAATATGAAACCTATATGCTGATTTCTAAATTTTGATAAACGCTTGTCGTTTAGAACTGAGACATTATCGCCGTTTAATTGTAATTTGCTATTTCGTTTATCATCAGGAGCGTCAAGAGTCCCTAAAATTTGTAATAATGTTGTTTTTCCTGCTCCACTAGGCCCTACAATAGCTACAATTTCACTCTCTTTTATATAGAGATCTACACCTTTTAATACTTGCAGGTTACCATAAGTCTTGGTAATATTTTTTGCTTCAATCATCAAAATAAAATAAACGATGTGAAAATAGTCAAATTCACAGAAACACCTTAAATTTTAAATAAAGTTTATATGTAAAGCGCGCCTAAATTTCAAATGGTTTGTTATTTTTGCTTACGCGTACTCAAAAATACATCAATGAATTTACACGAATATCAAGGGAAAGAAATTTTAAGCAGCTTTGGCGTAAGAACACAACGTGGAATTGTTGCTCATAATCATAAAGAAGCTGTTGATGCAGCAAAGCAATTATCTATTGAGACAGGAACTAGTTGGTGGGTAGTAAAGGCTCAGGTTCATGCGGGCGGCAGAGGTAAAGGTGGCGGTGTGAAATTGGCAAAGACTTTACAAGAAGTAGAATCAATTTCAGAAGATATTATAGGTATGATGTTGAAAACTCCTCAAACTCCACCAGAAGGTAAAAAAGTACATCAGGTTTTAATTGCTGAAGATGTGTATTATCCTGGAGATAATGAACCTGAAGAATATTATATGTCAGTGTTGTTAAATAGATCTACTGGCAAAAATATGATCATGTATTCAACTGAAGGAGGTATGGATATTGAAGCCGTTGCAGAAGAAACTCCACATCTTATTTTTACAGAGGAAGTTGATCCCGCTATAGGTTTATTGCCATTCCAGGCACGTAAAATTGCCTTTAACTTAGGATTGTCTGGTGGTGCCTTGAAGGAAATGGTAAAGTTTGTTTCTTCGTTATATACAGCTTTTGTGAAGTCTGATTCTTCATTGTTTGAGATCAATCCGGTACTAAAAACATCTGATGATAAGATCATGGCTGTAGATGCCAAGGTAACTTTAGATGATAACGCCTTGTTCCGCCATAAGGATTATGCAGAAATGCGTGATTTACGAGAGGAAAATCCGATTGAAGTAGAAGCAAAAGCAGCAGGGTTGAATTATGTCGACCTTGATGGAAATGTTGGCTGTATGGTAAATGGCGCTGGATTGGCTATGGGTACTATGGATTTAATAAAAGAGTCGGGTGGTGAACCTGCTAATTTTTTAGATGTTGGTGGTACTGCAGATGCTAAACGTGTTGAAACAGCTTTTAAGATTATTTTAAAAGATCCAAACGTAAAAGCTATTTTAGTAAATATATTTGGAGGTATTGTACGTTGTGATCGAGTTGCACAAGGTATAGTTGATGCGTATCAGAATATGGGTGATGCTATTAATGTACCAATTATAGCGCGTTTACAAGGTACCAATGCAAAGGAAGCAAAAGAGTTGATTGATAACAGTGGTATGGAAATTATTTCTGCTACTGAATTTCAAGAAGCTGCAGATAAGGTTCAGGAAGTATTAGCTTAATTATACATCCGACTACCAGAATAATAATTTATAAAAGAAAAGAGCTGCAATTTTGCAGCTCTTTTCTTTTATTTGTCAATGCCTCTTCGTTTCTACATAAATTTTCCGAAAAAGATAGCATTCATCATAAGCTTATTAGTACCGTACCAAAACGCTCTGAAATTAGTATTGTCAGTAAAAACAATCACTTTACCCTTACCCATTTTTGCACTTTTAAAAGGTATAGATTCGGCTAATTGGTCTAAATTTTCTTTGGAGATATAACCACTCATGAGTGGTTTTTTAGTGTATTGTAGAGCCGGTTTATAAGTACCTAAACTATCTGGCTTTACAAATACAGTGGTATTCCTAAATAGAGGCAACTTATTTGAGTTATATCCAAAGTTTATGGGGTGACTTCTATCAATGGTGGCTTCAAAAATAGCACCGCCAATGACTTGAGCACCTCTAAAGTTTTGACGTTGATCAAATGCTACATTTTTAGTTCCAGCTTTTGATTTTTTAAAATCAAGTTTAATGAATTTATTACTGTTTAACCATTTTAAGCTATTTCTAAAACCAATAAGTGTACCGCCACCTTTCACATAGTTCTCTAATTGCTTTTTAGGATTGTTTAATCTACCACCATTTGAGTTTGGTAGAATTACAGCAGTGTACTTACTTAAGTTGACTCTTGATAGATCTCGTGTATCTAATTTAGCGATAGGAATATCGTAACGCGTGTCTAGTAAGTGCCATATTTCACCAGCATCATATGAAGTGATTCCATCACCAATAATTAAAGCTATTTTAGGTTTTTTCAAAGCTTTGAAATTACTACTTCCTAAATCAATACCTTCTGTCAAACCAGTGGTAACTGCATCAATATTAACTCCGGTTTCTTTAGCCAGGTTTTTAAGTAGTTCATATAATACATCCGGTGTTTTTTTCTGATTTTGAACAGGCACCATGATCGTACCGTAATCATATGAATTTCCTGCCAATTTAAAGGGCTTCATAGCTACTTTAGCACGCAGTCCTCTCTTTAAAATTTGATAGACCAGTTTTGGTGTATAATATTCATCCCATTCAAATAAGTAAGCATAATTACTCTTTCCTGAAACTATACCTTTTGGGAAAGACAGATCAGTCACTTCTTCACCCAAATTTGAGGTGTTATTTTGATATTGATAAGGCAAGTTAAATGCCAGAGGGAGAGTCCATGCTGAGACATCATAAAAAAGACTATCTCTAAAAGAGGTTCTTTTTTCAAACATAGCATTGATCATTCTAGAATTAGCTTGATTCAAAGGAATGACATAACTATTTTCTTTTTGACTGTTTTTATAAAACTTTATATGCTGCCTTTGTAGCATTTTAGCAAAATGATACGTTTTAGCTCTATCGGTTTTGTCACCAAAAGCAATAGCCTTTGCTTTATTTCTCGTCACCTCGCGTTGAGCGTTTTTGTAAAAATCACGTTGATAGTTTAGCAACTGCTCACGCATCTCTTTACCAGCTTCTAACGTAGATAAGGCGGTAGTGAATTGATTTTTAATTGTAAAAGGAAATTTTAGCAATCCATTATCGCTTTGCTGTAAATGACCTCTTGAACTGGCCTGTTCAAATAAAATTCCAATACCACCATTGATATCTGGAAAGGTTGAACCTTTACCATAATAAAAATCATCAAAGCTTTCTTCTGTATAATAAAGCGAGCCTATTTTATCGAGTGCCTTTGCGTGGTAGGTGCCTATTTCTTTTGTCAATTCCTGATTTTTATTAGGAGTTAATGGATGCGTTCGTGAAGGAATACCAGGTTGAAAGAAAAAAGTGGCATTGGTACCCATTTCATGATGATCAGTTAAAATATTGGGCTTCCATTGATGAAAACTTTTGACTCTAGCTTGTGATTCAGGTAATTGTGAAACTAACCAATCACGATTCATATCAAACCAATAATGATTGGTTCTGCCTCGAGGCCATGCTTCGTTATACTCTCGGTCACTACTATCAGGAGTTAAATTCTGATTTTTATGTGTATTCACCCAAGATGCGAATCTATTTAACCCATCAGGGTTGTATGATGGATCAAATAAGATAATAGTATTATCAAGCAATTCATCAATAGCTTTACCTTGTGCCGCCGCTAAATAATAGGCAACCAACATTCCTGCATTAGCACCACTGGGTTCATTACCATGTATAGAAAAACCTTGATATACCACTAATGGCATAGCACTAGTATTTATTGCTGTAGAAACATTAGCATCAGAAAGTTTTAAATGCTCGGTTCTTATAAGCTCTAAATTTTGCTGATTTTGTGGAGATGTAATTGTTAATAATAGGAGCGGTCTTCCTTCATAAGTGTTTCCTCGGTTTTCAATGGTAACCCTATCAGAAGCCCTAGCCAGTGCCTTCATATACTCTGCTAGTTTATCATGAGAAATATGCCATTCACCTACTTGATGACCAATAATACTTTCAGGAGTTGGAATAGCTGAATTATAAGAGACATCTTGCGGTAAATAGTAGGAAAGATCTATCTTTTGAGCATTGGTAGTTAAACATACTACTAGAATAAAAATGTAAGGTAAGATTCTTTTCATGGTGTTTAAATTGGTTAGAATGATAAATGTACCCAGAATAACTGAGTCATCAAAATACTGAAAAACAAAAGCCTCAATAATCAAATTGAGGCTTTTGAAAACAGAATTCTAATATTTATTTAATTAGAAACAGGTATTGTTAAGCGTGTTTTTGCCCAAGCAAATTCAATTGCGTTATCACCAATAGTATATTGCAATGCTTCTTGGTTGTCATCAACAAATGAAGGTTTCACCATAACTCTGGCTGCATCTTGACTTTCATTGTATGAATAAGCACCCCAGGCATCATTCTTTGTATTGAAAATAACTACCCAATCAGCGTCTTTTTTAGGGATAATAAAGAAGCCATATTTACCAGCTTTTAAGGTTTTACCACCTACATTTACATCCTTGTCAAAAGAAACTGTAGTATTTTCATTTGCACCAGCGCGCCATACTTTATCATATTTTTCAAGGCCTCCCCAAATAGTTCTTCCTTTTACACTAGGAGCACCGTAGTCAACAGAAACAGAAACACCACCTATGGTACCTTCAGCTTGCTTTCTAGGACTCTTTTGAGCACAGCCGATAGAGACTACAAATACAAAACATACTAATAAACTAAGTTTTTTCATGAATTATAATTTAAAGTTATTTTAAGCTTTGTCGTTCTTGGTTTGGTTTGATTACTTTTATTTTGAAGACCATTCAGCAATGGACTTTTTATTCATTTCAACCCAATTAGCATTACCTGCTTCTTCTGCACCTTTCATTGACGCCGTAGCAGCTTCAATGGCTTCTTTTTTCTTACCAAGACCAGCTAGTATTAAAGCTTTTTCACGCTTCATCCACCAGGCTCCTTCATTGATTTTTACAGCTTTATCGATCCATGTTAATGCTTGATTTAAGTCTTTGCCAGTTTTTCTATAGTATCCGGCAGCACTATAGTAATCATTAGCTGATGGGCCTGCCATGACCTTTGTAATACTTTTGGATGCTTTAGCGTCTGTAGGTACATTAAAAGGAACACCAACATACACATCTTCCCAAAGCATACCCAGTGTAGCACCGTCATCTTTTAAGTCATCAAAAGTCATGGTAAATGATTGGATTGGCATTGGCATTTTTTGAACAGGCACAATAGCAGTTAGAGCAATTTTGGCTTCACTCCAATCTCCTGGAACACCACCTCCTTCATGATCGGTATAGAAATGTACTTTCCATTTATCTGCATTAGGTTTTGTAAAAATGGCATATGTACCTTTCTTTAAGGTGTCACCATTAATAGTTACATCATCTTTAAAAGTAATTTTTGTTCTTGCGTTAGCGCCAGTTCTCCATAGTTGATCATATGGTACAAGACCGCCAAATATTTTTCTACCTTTCATTGAAGGTCTAGAATATTCAAGTACAACATCTGTTAATCCTACAGTTTGTTTTAGTTTTGAGGAAGGGCTAGGAGCCGGGGTCTCTACTTGTGCTGAAAGTGACCAAGCACCAAAAACCAATACAGCTAAAAGTGTAATTTTTTTCATTTTGGTATATTTAAGTTTAAGTTAATAAAGGGTATCAAAGATAATTGAAAAAGAACCTTAAAAAGAGGGTTTAACTTTTCTTTAACTATATTTTCTATTCCTTATAAAGTTAAAGATAAGCCCGAAGATCCCAAGCAATACCAATGGTAACAGCACATTAATTACCTGCCATTTAGTTTTTTGCGAAATAACTTTTTGTTTGTCTAAAAATTGAAGATTAAGGGTTTTAGATCTTAAGTTAATTAAGCCAGAGTCATCTAACAGATAATTGATAGTATTCAATAAAAATGTACTATTACCATACTGCTGATTTGTCCATTTATCAAGCCCCAGTTCTAGCGGTTGGCCTTGATGAATTTGATTTGCTATGATGTCACCATCAGCAATAATAACCATTTTACTAGCTAAACTTTTTTCATTAAACTCATTGGCCTTAAAAGGCTTTACACGATTTGCGTAAGCTGACTTGAATTCGCCTTCTAACAAAACGCCTAAAATCTGATCGCCATTATTATAATCTTTGGGTAATGGTTTCTTATTGATTTCTTCGATAGATATTAGATTTGGAGTGCCAATAGGTTTTGATAATTTTGAACTCTGTAGCAGTACAGTTTTACTAATATTGTTCTTTAAGGTATCAATTGAATTCGCAAATTTTAGATTAATAGCTTCAGTGTTTGTTGTAATTGGATGCTCACCTTTAGATGTAATTACAGGATGGTATTGCCATAAGAAATCCTGATACTGTGTTCTATTACCAACATTTCCGGCAGCTAAGCGAATGGTGGCACTATACATGTCTTTAATCACGTCAAAATTTAGACGCACTCCATAAGAGAATAATAAATCTGTTAAACCCAAATCACGATTGTAAGCTAAGGTCTCACCAGTATTCATTAAGCTGTCGAGTTCAGCCACTACATTATCAATGAGCCAAAGAGATTTGCCTCCATTAGTAATAAATTGATCTAATGTAAACTTCTCTTGCTCTGAAAATTTTTCTGTAGGCTTTGCTATAATTGCCAAGTCATATCCCTTTAGCTGTTGTAATGTCTTTTCAGGGTTATTACTAACAGAGTCAAGAGTGAATGGGGCAAGTTTATAGTATTGACTTAACTTTCGTAAAAAACTGGCCAGATAGATATCGTCTAACTCGCCATTTCCTTTTAAAATAGCTATGGTTTGATTCTTTTCTGAAGACACCTTATGAAAAGCATCTGCAAAGCTATATTCCAGATTTTGAATTGAGCTTTGTAGTTGTTCTTCTTGAGTAGTGGTAGTTTGTGTAGCAAGCAATGATACATTTTCAACTTTGTCTTTATATTCAACGGTAGCCCAAGGAAAAATGATTGTTTCAGATACATTACCAGCTTCTTGAGTTGATAATCTGCTCGGTTGTAACCCTTGCTTGATAAGTTCTTCAGCCTGATCTAAAGGATCAATAAATTTGAATTTAATATTATTATTCTTTGCCTTTAGTTCTTCAAGATATTGCTTGGTCTCAGTTTGGAGGCGTTTGAATTCAGCTGGAAATTCTCCTTGTAAATATACTTTTACAAAGGCGCGTTCATCAATTTTATCTAGTATAGCTTCCGTTGTTTCTGAGAATGTATACCTTTTATCTTGAGTTAGGTCAAAGCGTTTATAAAATTTATTGAAGGCAAAATTAAGTAGAACTAATCCAATTAGAAGTAAGGCTATTTTTGTGTACTTATTCATTATTCTTGCTCTAATTTTAATTTAGTTAAGAATAAAAAAAATACAGTAACACTTACAAAATAGATTAAATCTCGAGTATCTATAACACCTCGTGAGATACTGTTATAATGTTCTTTCATGCCAAAATTATGAATGCCATCTACTAGATTCATATTGGCTATTGCCTCAAAGCCATAAAACAAAACAAAGGAAATGATTACTGCCAGAATGAATGCTACAATTTGATTGTTGGATAGGGTAGAGGTAAACAATCCAACAGCCGTATATGCACTAGCTAAAAATAACAACCCTAAGTATGACCCAATGGTAACACCAGTATCTAAATTTCCAGTTGGATTTCCTAAATTATAAATACTAAAAACATAGATAAAAGTAGGAATGAGGGCTAATATAATTAGAAGCAGTGCGCCGAAATACTTTCCCAATACAATTTGCCAGTTAGTCATTGGTTTGGTTTTTAAAATTTCTATAGTTCCTAACCTGAATTCATCAGAGAAACTACGCATTGTAACTGCGGGAATTAGAAATAAAAAAAACCAGGGAACAATGAAAAAGAAAATATTCAGATCAGCAAAGCCAGCATCTAAAATATTGAATTGTCCTTTGAATACCCACAAGAAAAGTCCGTTGACTAATAAGAAAACTGCAATGACCAAATAACCTATTGGTGATGCAAAAAATGAATTTAATTCTTTTCTTAAAATTGCTAACATTTAGTTAGTTATCTTTTTAATGTTTAAGTACTAGTTTAATATTTCAATTTTATCCACACTCCATGCTTCTGGTTTATCATTGAATAACATTTTGGTTTTAACCCACACCTTTTTGAACAGGTCTGAGTTTCTATAGTGTTCTAAAAAATGTTCTTCTTGCCAATAGCTATAGGTGAAAAATATATTTGAATGTTTTTTGTCTTTATAGAGTTCTAACAATTCGCAACCTTCAAAAGCACGTATTTTATCTTTTACACCATCAAAGTTTGCTAAAAACTCATCTATTTTATCTTGCTGAAAGCTCATTTTCACAATGCGTACAAACATACTATTTAAATCTAACAGTTATTGTATCTCTATAATCCAATCCTAAAAGGCTAGAAGCACCACCTACAGTCTTTAGATTACTTCTATAAATAGCAATTTCAAGAAAGTTAGCCGAATTAAAAATTGCTAGCCGCTTACCATCATCTTGCCTGTTTTCTGCAGGAATATTAAAATTTACAACTTCATTATACTGTCTTAAGATTTTATTGAAACTATAGTTACGGGCAACAACCTCAAAACCTCGACCTTTACCAATCTCCTGAAATAGTTTTTTACTAATATTACTGATCACATTACCATAATTATCAATATAGATAACACTACCAACAATTTGAGTTTTATCATCGTTTATAGAGGGATGCACTTCAGTTATTTGCTTGTAATTTTGAATTTCTTTACCTATAACGTCTAACGTACCACCTCTGGCGATATGACCAGCTACCTTAACAAACACATCTAAAACGTTAAAGCTGCTTATGAGTCTATCATGAATAGTGATCTCTACTAATTTTTCTGGTCTAAATTCTGATGCAATCATTGAAATAACACCATTATCAGGGCAAATAAAGTAGTGATCATCAAGTAATAAAGCGATGTGCTTGTTTTCATCACTAAGCTCAGAATCTACTCCAATTATATGGATACTTCCTTTCGGGAAATTCTGATAGGCGTTTTTAACAATATATGCAGTTTCTGTAATGTTAAACGGCGAAACTTCATGTGAAATATCAATGACATTAACAGTCTCTAACTCATTGAAAATAGCACCTTTAATTGCTCCTACAAAATGATCTTTAGTTCCAAAATCTGTGGTGAGTGTTATTAATGGCATTTGTTGATTATTTCCTTAAGCCCGTTAAAATCTATTAAAATAATTAGTTAGATTTGTTGTACAAACGTACGTAAATTATCAGTCTTCAAATGCCAGTTTGTGGGCTATTTTTTAACAGATAATAAACATTAAAAAACACTCCATTTGAACGAAAGAACTATTGAGCTTACAGAAATCAATCCTAAAGATTTTTTTGGTACACAGAATAGCAATATTGAGCAATTAAAGAAATATTTTCCGAAGATTAAAGTAGTTGCTAGAGGTAATAAAATTAAAGTTTTTGGTGAAAAAAATTTACTGGATGAATTTGAAATGCGCCTCAAAATGTTGGTAAATCACTTTAACAGATACAATAAACTAGATGAGAATAGCATTGAGCGCTTACTTACTACAAGTGAAAATGAAGAGAAGAGCGAGAAAAAAGGTAATGATGTTTTAGTTCACGGGGTAAGTGGTAAATTGGTAAAAGCTCAAACAGCCAATCAACGTAAAATGGTTGAGTTGATTCAAAAGAATGATTTAATGTTTGCTGTTGGTCCTGCAGGAACAGGCAAAACATATACTGCTGTTGCTTTAGCTGTTAAAGCTTTGAAAGATAAAGAAGTACGACGTATTATTTTAACAAGACCTGCGGTTGAATCTGGTGAAAATTTGGGATTCTTACCTGGCGATTTAAAAGAAAAGCTAGATCCGTATATGCAACCCTTGTACGACGCCTTACGTGATATGATAGCGCCTGAGAAATTACAATCTTATTTAGAGACAGGAGTTATTCAAATAGCACCTTTAGCATTTATGCGTGGGCGTACATTAGATAATGCATTTGTAATTTTAGATGAAGCGCAAAATACGACGCATGCTCAGATGAAAATGTTTTTGACTAGAATGGGTAAGCACGCAAAATTTGTGATTACCGGTGATCCTGGACAAATTGACCTTCCCAGAAAACAAGTATCTGGTCTAAAAGAATCCTTACTAGCCCTTAAGAACATTAAAGGTATAGCTATGGTATATTTAGATGATAAAGATGTTATTCGTCATAAGCTTGTAAAACAAATTATTTCGGCTTATAAGAGTATTGAAACAGAATAATTACTTGTAAAGAACTAAACACAAGAATAGCTTATAACATACCATTTTGATTTTAAATACAGTCAATAAAACCAATTTTCATTTTCCGGACCAAAAATCAGTATACAGAGGAAAAGTACGTGAAGTGTATAATATTAATCATGAGTTATTGGTTATGATTGCCACTGACAGACTGTCCGCTTTTGATGTTATAATGCCACGTCAGATTCCATATAAAGGACAAATCTTAAATCAAATTGCAGCCAAAATGATGAAAGCTACCAAGGATATTGTTCCTAATTGGATATTGGCAACACCAGACCCGAATGTTGCTGTTGGGCATTTATGCGAGCCATTTAAAGTAGAGATGGTTATTAGAGGTTATTTATCAGGTCATGCAGCAAGAGAATACAAATTGGGAAAGAGACTACTATGTGGAGTTGTAATGCCCGAAGGAATGAAGGAGAATGATAAATTTCCGGAGCCTATCATAACCCCTGCTACTAAAGCAGAGGGAGGGGAGCATGATGAAGATATTTCTCGTGAGGATATTATCGCTAAAGGAATAGTTTCAGAAGAAGATTACACCGTTTTAGAAGAATATACGCGAGCTTTGTTTCAAAGAGGTACAGAGTTAGCCTCAGAAAGAAGTTTGATTTTAGTAGATACTAAGTATGAATTTGGTAGGACCATGGATGGAACGATTGTGTTAATTGATGAAATTCATACACCAGATTCTTCACGTTATTTTTACGAAGATGGTTATGAAGAGCGACAAGAAAAGGGTCTACCTCAAAAACAATTGTCTAAGGAATTTGTACGTCAGTGGCTGATTTCAAATGGATTTCAAGGTAAAGAAGGACAGACTGTTCCCAATATGTCAGATGAAAAAGTACTGGAAATTTCAGAACGTTATATCGAGTTGTACGAAAATATTACTGGAGAAGCTTTTGAGCGCTCAGGTCTTTCAAATATTGATCAACGGATAGAAAACAATGTTGTTTCATTTTTAAGCTCTAGGTCATGAGTGATATAACCTTAACTACACCTGGCTTATTGTTTTCAGCTATATCACTGCTATTATTAGCTTATACAAATCGTTTTTTGGCTATAGCTGCTCTTATAAGAAAGCTACATGGAGAAAATCAGAGCGACCCCAATTATTTGGTTTTGGGTCAGATTCAAAACTTACGAAAAAGAGTTCAGCTGATCAAGAATATGCAAATATGGGGAGTTGCAAGCTTGTTTTTATGTGTATTGTGTATGTTCCTGATTTTTGCAGACAATCAAGTAGCAGGAAAATGGGTTTTTGGAGTTGGACTACTTTTTTTATTAATCTCCTTAGGTATTTCCATACAGGAAATTCAAATTTCGGTAAAGGCGTTAAATCTGCATTTAAAGAACATGGATGAGACTAAACTGGAATAGCATTCAATATATTTAGTTCTTCCATACATTGTCGCATAGCTTTATACGTACGTTCAATATCATTATCTAAACCAATCGAAAACCTGATCAACCCGTCTGTTAATCCCATTTCTTGTTGCTCTTCTTCAGGTATTTCTGATGATGTTGCCGTGCCAGGAGCATTGAACAAGGTTTTATAAAAGCCTAAGCTAACTGCCAAATATCCTAAATTACGTTCTTGCATCAATTCCATGAACTCATTGGCTTTTTCAAGTGAGCCAACGTCAAGAGCAAGCATGCCACCATAGCCATATTCTTCATTAATCATTTTTTTAATGAGTTGGTGTTGTTTATGACTTTCTAGCCCTGGATAGATGATCTTTAAACCATCCTTTTCAAACATTTTTGACAGATACATGGCATTTTCACTATGTTTTTTGATTCTAATGTGTAGTGTTCTTAAGTTTTTCAAAACACTAGCAGCACGCAGACTATCCATTACAGGGCCTAATAGCATTGAGGCTCCATCATTTACATTTCGCAATTCATTGATGAAATTTTGTGTTCCGCAGATAACACCTCCTACAGTATCACTAGAACCATTAATAAACTTGGTTAAGCTATGGATCACAACATCTGCACCTAGTTTAGCAGGTGAAATGTTCAAAGGTGAAAATGTGTTATCAACTACTAACTTTAAGTTATACTTTTTTGCCAAATCAGCTAAAGCAGGAATATCTGCTATTTCTAGCAAAGGATTGCTCACGGTTTCGCAATAAATAACTTTAGTATTTTTATTGATAGCGGCTTCTACTTTTTCAAGATTGGTAATGTCAACAAAGGTGTTTTGAATATTGAATTTTGGAATGAAATTCTTTAAAAAAGCATAAGTGCCTCCATAGATAGTTCTAGCTGATACTATATGGTCACCCGCACCACATAACTGCAATAAAACGGGAGTAATGGCTCCCATACCTGAAGCTGATACATTAGCTGTTTCGGTACCTTCCATAGCTGCTAGAGCTTCTCCTAAATATAAATTACTTGGGCTGCTATGCCGTGAATATAAGTAACAGCCTTCTGAATTCCCTTCAAAGGTATCAGCCATTGATTTAGCTGCTAAAAATGTATAAGTCGAAGAATCTGAAATAGAAGGATTGATCCCGCCAAATTCCCCAAAGTATTGTAGGTCTTGAATCTTATCTGCTGGCTTAAATTTCATAATTGTAATTTTAGTCAAATTTACCAATGTGTTGATAAAATATCAATATATAAATATAATTATAGAAATATAATCTAATAAATTAGTATTATTTAAATTTAAAATCTAATTATTATTCGTAATTTTATAGATAGTTAGAAAAATTTTCGCAATGGATTTAGATAGTATCGATAAAAAACTCTTAATACTACTTCAAAAAAACAGCAAGGCCACAACTAAATGGTTGTCATTGCAATTGAACTTGTCTGCTACTGCAGTTTATGAGCGTATAAAGAAATTAGAAAGGGTAGGGGTGATTGAAAAATATATGGCCGTACTGAATAAGGAAAAAGTGAACAAAAGCTTTACGGTACTTTGTCATTTAAAATTAGTTCAGCATAGTCATGAGTACCTTACGAAGTTTGAAAAAGAAGTCATTGAGCTTGATGAAGTATTGGAATGTTTTAATGTGAGCGGTGAATATGATTATATTTTGAAAGTTATAGTTAAAAATATGAAAGCTTATAGAGCTTTTATTAATGAAAAATTAACCAGATTAGAGCATATAGGTAGTACGCATAGTACATTCATTATTAGTGAATTAAAGAATAGTGCTGAAATACCGGTATAAAAAAAACAGTCCCGAGTACTCGGGACTGGTTTTTTAAGTGTGTATCGTTTTTATTATTTAGCTGCTTTTACTTTTACTGTAATGACAATATCGTCGTATATCAATTTATTCTTTAGGTTATCAAAGAATTTTCCTGACCTGAATCTAATATCCCACTTCGTTCTATCAATTTTGAATTCACCACTAGTAAGTATAACTGTTCCGTTACGCTCATCAACATCAGCCAAAAAGTCAACATCATTGGTAATTCCTTTAATAGTTAGTTGTCCTTTTACTAAGGTTTTTCCATCTTTAACTTCGCTTCCAGTGATCTTATATGCGCCAGCGGTATGATTTGCTACATCAAAAAAATCCTTTGATTTTAAATGATCAACTAATTTTTGATTGTTCTTACCTGGTTTTATATCTAGTACTTTAATGGTGTTCATATCAATTGTAAAGTCACCACCTATTAGCTTCCCTTCTTCAAACATAAAATTTCCTTTTGAAATAGATAGCGTACCATTATGAGTTTTACCCGGTCTAGAAGCCGCCCATGTGATCACAGAATCTTCTACACTCGCAATATAATTTGTAGATTCAATTGCTTTGAAAGACATAAAGGCAAAACTAACTACTAACAATACTATTATTATTTTCTTCATTTTTTTCAATATTTTTTATTTCTACAGTAATAGTCGTATAAAAAGTCACTCATTACAAGTATGTATAATGAAAAAAAGCACCTTTAAAATGATTCTAAAGATGCTTTCTTACTAAAAAAGGGGAATATTAATTTTTCAACTCTTTTTTGAACTGGTCAAATTGAGATTCTTGTTCTTGCTTTGGCCAACTGTTATTGGTCATATCTATATCTGCAGTTTCTAAATCAGGATCAACAATTATATTTGTAATCTTTTTTGCCGAACGATAGACTTTAGTTACTTCTTTGTCATGCTTATTCCACACCTGAGCTGGGTATTTTTCTTTTACCTTTTCACCATCTTCGTAAGTTATTTCAACAATTAAAGGTAATACAAGCCCACCTGGTTTTTCATATGTAACCTCATAAAAGTAGTTTGGAGCTTCCTTTAACTGTTTCTTCTCTTCTTCAGATAAAGCAGTTAAATGATCATTTAAAAATTTGAATTCATCTACTTTTTTGGCATTTTCCGCTTTTACAGGATCACCTTCAGCAAAATATACAAGCTTATCTTTATAATCTGCTAGATTCATTCCGTAGCGTTTAGCCAAATCTTTAGCTTGCTCAGTTGGTTGATCTGTTAAATAGAAACTCTTCACATTTTTTACACCTTGATCATTATAATCAGTTGTGTAAAACCACCCTCTCCAGAACCAGTCAAGGTCCATAGCAGAAGCATCTTCCATAGTTCTAAAGAAATCAGCAGGTGTTGGGTGTTTGAATTTCCAGCGTTTAGAGTAGGTTCTAAATGCGTAGTCAAATAGTTCTGGACCCATAATGGTCTCGCGCAACATCCATAAACCGGCAGCGGGTTTAGTATAAGCATTTGGTCCAAAGTTATATACATTATCACCTTGAGACATTATTGGTGATAAACGATCTTGATCAATACTCATATAACGCACAATGTCTTTGGGTAGATTACCTGTATCGAAATTTGGATCATAGTCATATTCTGCAATCATTTCCACAAAAGAATTAATCCCTTCATCCATCCACGTCCAACGGCGCTCATCAGAATTTACAATCATAGGAAAGAAATTATGACCAACTTCATGTGTAATAACACCTATCATTCCATTTTTAACACGATCTGAATAGGTTCCATCAGGGTTAGGGCGACCATAATTAAAACATATCATAGGGTACTCCATACCTTGGCGCTTAGCGTGAACAGATATAGCTTTACTATATGGATAATCAAATGTCATTTTAGAATATTCTTCAAGCGTATTTGCAACTACTCTTGTAGAATGTTCTTCCCACAATGGGTTACCTTCTTTAGGATAGAGAGAGACAGCCATTACCTTTTTACCATTAATGTCTACTGCCATAGCATCCCAGATATATTTACGAGAAGAAGCGAAAGCAAAATCACGAACATTATTGGCTTTAAAGTGCCATGTTTTTTCTTTATCAGTACGACTTTTTTCTGCTACTTCAGCCTCTTCTTGTGTTACAATAAAAACTGGATCTTTATAAGAATTTCTTGCTTGCTCCCAGCGCTTACGCTGTTCTCTTGATAAAACTTCTTTCTCGTTTTGCAATTCACCAGTAGCGTCTACAATATGGTCAGCTGGTACAGTTAATTTTACATCGTAGTTACCGAACTCTAAGGCCCACTCACTACGCCCCCAGAATTGCATATTTTGCCATCCTTCTACATTATCATAAACGCAAAGTCTAGGAAAAAACTGAGCAATTGTATAATTGTTATTACCATCAGGAAAAGCTTCATAACCAGATCTACCTCCAATTTCTACATACGGAGGAACATTATACCACCATTTAATTTTAAAAACGAATTTACCACCAGATGCAAGAGGCTGTGATAGGTTAATGCGCATCATGGTCCTATTGATAGTATGTGAAAGTGGAGAGCCATCTACATTCAAAACAGATTCTATTTTAAAGCCGCCTTCAAAAGGCTTCTTCAAATTGTTTTTTGTAAACGTTACTGGCCCATTAAAAGCTGTATTACCTAAACTTTCAGCTTGAGCTAATGGAGTTTGTGAGTCAGGTGCACGCATGTTTTGATCTAATTGCACCCATAAATATTCTAAAGCATCTTTAGAATTGTTATGATATGTAATTGTTTCATCACCATAAATGCGATTGGTACCTTCCTCAACTCTAATATCCATTACATAATCAACTTGCTGCTGCGTATATTCATGCCCAGGGGCTCCAGAAGCTGTATGTTGAGAATTAGGCGTTGGCAATTCTTCGTTTAATTGCCTGAATTTACTTTTGTTATAGTGCCCTGGTTTTCTTTCTTCTTTCTCTTGTTGTTCTTGAGCAAAAGCAATAGAAGTTATTAAAAAGAAAGATAACAATAGATAGCTTAGTCTTCTCATTTATTTTGATTTAATACTTTTCAATTTTGCTGCCCGAAAATACTCATTTTCGGTTGAGGTGTGTTAATTTTAGTTAAAACTTTAACAAATCTTTATCATTATCTGAAGTTAATATAAAAGACTTTTTTTTATTGTTAATTTTTAATTTGATGATGTTTTGTTGATCAGGAAAATGATCCATCAGAATTCTATTTTGAACTTCAATAGATTTTATTTCTGGAACATTTTCTATCTCGGCAAACAAGTAAACAACATCATTGTCATATTTTTTTCCTAGGTATTTAAATTTGTAGCTCTTACCATTAATCTCAATTTTCAGAAAATCATTTAAATAACTGTGTATAAATACATTAGAATCTTTTATTTCACTTTCTGTATGAAGCTCAAAAGATTTACCATTTATTTGACTTAAGGCCAATTCTAAATCATCAATGAAAATTCTTGAAGTAATCTGAACGGATTTAGAACTAGTAATATAATCTACATTGGTAAGGCTTAGATAATACTTGTGTGTTGAAAAGGACAACGATACAATTAACGCGCTCACAATGATAAAACATGTAGTTATTTTCTTCATATACTAACTATAGATTTAGGAAGATGAAAACAAGAATCATTCCTAAATATATTTTCAGATGTAAAGGTATATTTTCAAATTCAATGATTGCAACCATTATAGAAATTTAATAAGCATCAATTATTCTTTGCTTTTAAGTTCTAAATACACATTCCGTTCTTTTAAAAACACATCTGTAATTTCTAGAAATCTACCATCATAATATAGATCTACAATATTCTTTTTATAACAATGGTCTAAAAAATAATCAATTTCTTCATTTGGTATTTTTAGCTGATTTGTAAAAAAACTATCTTTAAAACGAGTTCTTATATTTTGTAGGTCTTCCTGTTTTTTTACATTGAATTTATCTGCTTCAAGATGCTTTGACAGTTTTCTGTCAGCTTTTCTCTTTCCGGAAAGGATATAATATAAATTGTTAATTCCTCCTTTTTTACCTAATAGAGGCCCTATTAATAATGCGTCTAAAATAGCTATAGGAACACTAGCTGAAGAATGTCCGTTTAGCCTAGCTTCAAGTCTATTTAGAGGTTTCTTACCAGCATTGGGGAGATTTAAACTTTTGGCTATGTTTTCCGTTTTTTTAACCTCTATCTCAGTAATTTGATTGATTTTGGGGTTTAATTTAACAGAGATAATTAGTCTTTTGAAATCTGTATTCTTAATAATAATTTCTTTTCTTTCAAACTGTATAGCTGAAAAGAGTAGCGTGTCATTTAGTTTAACAGAAATTTGAAATTCACCAAATTTATTACTTATGGTAGCCTTTCTAGAGTTTTTATTGATTACATGAATGTCATCAACGGATAGGGAATCTGCAATGATAATTCCATTTACGGTTTTTCTTTCATTTTGTGAATGCAGTGAGAAGAATAAAGATAAAAATATGAAGGTAAAAAGTAATCCTTTTGGCATTCAGTATGGTTTGGTACCACAAATTAAGGTTCATAACTCACAAGAAAATATTAAAGCTATTATAAACTTATGTTAAATGCTAGGTGTCCAAATTAATTTGGAATCGAATCAAAACTTGTATTGAATTCAAGGAATTCTAATACATGTTTTGCATGATCTCCCTTTTTAACTTCTTCTGAAAAGTTATTGTAAACTGACTGCACTTCGCCAAAATCTAAATCAGGAGTTTTCAGCAATGAATGCAATATGATACTTGAGACAAAAGAATTAGGATATTGTTTAGCGTAATTCAGACTGTGTTCAAGATTTTCTTTTTCAATTGCTTTTATTTTATTATTTATTTCTTTAAGTTTTTCTAAATTATTTTCTGCGCGTGCTTTTTGAAATTGAGGGTACAGATCATTAATTTTAGAAGTGATTTCTTGTGATTTTTCGCGAAATAATTTTAATTCATTATTTAGTTTTGAACCTGTAATAATAGTTTTGTTTAAACTATCTATATATACAATTGATGTTGTACCCTCTTCTAAAATGAAGAATATGTTTTTGTTGTCTTCTAATTTTATATTATGAATTGATGGATACTTTATATTGCCTCTAAAGATAGCTTTATGATTTTGCAATTTTGAAGAATCTATTGAAAGAGTAGTGCCTTGTTTTCTTAATTGCAGTTTAAGATTGTCTTCAACCCCGTGGGCGATTATTTCAACAACAAAGTTAGATTCTTTGGGTGAAGAAGTATGGTTTTTGCATGAAGCTAATAACACTAAAATAAGTGTAATGAATTTTTCAGAAAAGTTTCTTGGAAAAATATTAACTAACATGAGTTATATTTCATAATCTATTTTTATCGTTTTAGTGTTTTTAAGACAGAAATCAATTATCTCATTCGTAAAATCCTTAAAAAGAGGTCCATTGCACATCTGATGAATATTAATTCCAATATTTCGATTATTTACTTCAATCATTTTTACATTACCATTAATATCAAGACACATGTCATGACCTAATAATCTTTGATAAGGAAATTTATTAGCGTTCTTTTTTACAACTGCTTTCATTTCATTAAAATTTGGAATTATCTTATCACTAAAATTTACGTTATTATAAGAAAATGATTTCTTTCCATGTTTGTTAGTAACGAACTCATTTAATTTACCCGAGTTAATATCTATACCACATATGGTACCGTCAGAAGATAAATTGTCTACAACAGCTCCGGGTTGGCCAATTCGTAAAATTGCATCTAGAATTTTTACTTCATTATCTATGACAGATCTGTAAGTGAAAAACCTTGTGGTATTCAATGAAGATTGGTTGAATTGACTAAAAAAGGAATGTTGGTCCATATATTCTTGTACCACAAAGTTATCCCCAAGTAAATTTCTTAACTCTTGTAAAGAAAACTCATGATTATTTTTATCCAACCACCGGTCATTTTTCAATTCATAAACAACAATTCCTTTACCACCTCCAGAATCAAACGATTTTTTGCAAATTATTTTTTCATATTTGGTAAGGCTTAAGTCTATATATTTTTCAGGATTTTTAATGTAATTATAATCTTCATCATAATATATACCATTAATTTTTCGAAAAATTGTTTTGGGTAATATTTCAGAATCAAAATCTTTTGAATAGACATTTTTATCAGAATATGCTAGTGCAAACGAAGCATTATTTAACGTTGGCTCAACTTTGTTATAATAAGTTTGTTCTGAAATGTATCTAAAGTCTTCAATATTATTAATTTTTGTGTAAACCTCTAACCATTTTGTACTGTGGTTTTTATCAATCTTTCTCCATAAATCTAAATTTTTCTTCCTGATAGATGACTTAGTTTCACTCTTTTTTATTCCAAGGTTTTTTCTTAAAAAATTTATTTTTTTAAAAGTGTCATATTTTATTTTCTGTGTCAGCAAAAATGAAATAACCTTTTTCAATATTCTTTTCATTACAATTTATTTTACAATGTCAGTCCATTAATATTATGATGAGGGTAAAAATACATTTTTTATTCATAGACATTTTAAATACTTGAATGCTATTATAAAAGTAATTAAAGATGTTGTAACCTCTAATAGTTCTTATTACTTACAATTTAATGTTGAAGTATTACTTCATAAGAGTTAGGTTCTGAAACTTGGACAAAAAGTACAAGAGGACAGTAAATATTCTGTTTAAAATAAAAATGGTTTTTAACAAAGCACATTACTTATTAACAATATAGGTTAATTTACCTAATAGTCTAATTGTCTTTAGATTTTCTTCAGATTTATAAAATACTTTCGCTTCGTTTTAATGGAATATTCTATAGATTTAATTGTAAGAACAATTTATTTGTATTTTTTTCGTTCTATTGAGACGTCGCTACGAAAAAAGAAATCCGTTCATTTTATATCAACCCTCCCCTAAAATATTGATTCTTAGGAATTTATAATTTTTTAGGTTAGATATATTTATGCGTAAAAAAACTATTAACAACAAATTATTAATTGTTTTATAAGGTTTCTTATGATAAAAAGAATATTCTTAATCTTACTTTTTGGATGTATAAATTTTAGTTTTTTATATGCTAATTCTACACCTATTTTGTCTAACTTTAGAGTAGAAAACGTTCAAAAAAGCAGGGTTTATTTTGATAGTAGTGTTCCGCTTGAGGGTACATCGGCAACTACAACAGGTTTTGTTATTAGTGGTAAAACAATAAGTTCAATAACACTTTCTTCCAATCAAACTACCGGGCACTATTTTACTGTCTCATCTCCGTTTAATTATTGGGATAATAATACTATCAGGTATGAGGGTGGTAGTGATATAGGTATTCATAATTTTTCATTACAATATGTCGATAACCTCATTAGTGAACCTGAAGCTGCAATAATTCGTTATGTTTCAGTAAACGGATCAGGTAATCATGATGGAACTAGTGAAGAGAATGCCTGGACTTTGCAGGAGGCAGAAGATAATTCTACAGGTGGTATGACCATATATGTAAAAGCAGGAAACTATGGGGGTGATCAATTGCTTTTAAGCTCTGGTAAAGTTACATCTGCAAATAACCCTATTAAATTTATAGGTTATAAGAA
Organism: Maritimimonas sp. 2405UD52-3; assembly: GCF_056591715.1. Classification (NCBI taxonomy): domain Bacteria; kingdom Pseudomonadati; phylum Bacteroidota; class Flavobacteriia; order Flavobacteriales; family Flavobacteriaceae; genus Maritimimonas; species Maritimimonas sp. 2405UD52-3. The sequence goes on along the minus strand of NZ_JBWQOL010000005.1, from coordinate 198,922 downwards.
TACTCCAGGAGATATTACATCCATGTATTACAGCTATCAACAAGGAGCTCCAAAAACACTAGACCCATCAGAAATGCCACTAATTCATAATTGGAACAGAACTATTAGCAGTGGCTTAATCAGAATTAGAACCAGCTATATTATCATAAGAAACTTTCAAGCTAACGAAGGAGCGTATAATTTTGAGGTTAATGGAGGAGGTAAACAAGGTGTCGTTTTCGATAATTGCTTATCTATGATAGCAATAAGTACTAGATCCGGTTTTGCGTCTCAAGCATCTCATTCAAGAATTAGAATAATTAACTCTGTAAGTATTAATGCTGAAATGGCTGGAATATATGCAGCAGGAGATTTTAATTTAGTTGAAAACTGTAAAGTTTTTAGTGACGAGTTAGGGGGAGGACCTGCGTCTGATTATTATATGTTTTTGAATGGTTCTAATAATATAATGAGGGAGTCATATTCTGAAAGGGTTGTGGATGATAGTCATGGGGGTCATGGTATTGGAATAAAAACACAAGGTGTTGGACAACTCGCGTATTACAACTTAATAGAAAATACTACTACTATTGGTTCAATTCAAGGTGTAGAATTAAGGCATGAAGAAGTTAAATACAATGTTGTTAGAAATGTAAAATTTTTAAGTGGTAACATAACAATGGATGCTGAAAATGAACCCGGAGGAATCATCTTCAGAGATGATGCGAGCTATAATAGGGTTGAAAATTGTGTATTCAGGGGATTGGAGCGTGGTTTAAGATTTAGGGATAACAGTGAAGAAGGTAGTCAGCCATCAGGCAGGTACAATACTATTATAAACTGCACTTTTGATGATTTAGAGCAAGCTATAGGAGCTTCTTCAGGCACTATTGCTACTGTTTTAAATACTAAAATTATAAATTGTACTTTCAATAATATCATAAAGATGTATTCTGACATTGGAAATAAAATGCAGGATAATAACAATGAGATGGTTAATTGTATTATTACTAATGTTGATGAAAGGTTTGGAGGTTGGGGAGAAAATCCACAAGAGCATAGAGGCTTTAAAGAAACTTATTGTGCTTATAATAATAACGGATTTAACTCGCCAAGCGGGGTTGGAAATATAGATGTAGATCCATTATTTGTTAATATATCTGCTGGAAATTTTATGCTGCAAGAGAATTCACCTGTGAAAGATTCAGGTTCAGATAGATCAGAAGTTAATTATGATATAGATGGGATGGAAAGGTCTAATGGAAGGTATTCTATGGGGGCTTATGAAGATACTGCACCTACAACAGGGGCCGTTTCACCTAGCTCATCAACAATTTGTGATGGAGAAAGTGTAACTTTAGTTGCCTCAGGTGGTACATCTTATTCATGGAATACAGGAGAAACTACAGCTAGTATAACGGTTAGCCCTTCAAGTACAACTACCTATACAGTGACTGTTACAAATGGTAGCGATTCTGATTCTCATGATGCTGAAGTTACAGTTAACGAGTCACCTTCTGTAGATTTAGGTGCAGATCAATCCATTTGTTATGGAGAAACTGTTACCCTAACAGCTAACGGTACAGGTGATTTTTTATGGAATACTGGGGATACAACTGCAAGCATTACAGTAAGCCCAACAACAACAACAACTTATAGCGTGACAGCCAATAATTCGTGTAGTTCTGATGCAACAGATGAAGTTGTTGTAACTGTAAATCCTGAAATTGAATTAGCAGTTGACGGTGATGTTAATATTTGTGTAGGCGAAACTACCACTTTAACTGCAACTGGGAATGGAGATTTTTTATGGAGTACTGGAGAAACAACACCGAGTATAACGGTTCAGCCAAATAGTACTACAACCTATACAGTTACATCTAGTTTAGGCGCATGTTCAGAGAATGAGAGTATTGAGGTAACAGTAAATACTCCACCATCGGTTGATGCAGGATCAGATCAGACGATTTGTGAAGGAGAGACAGTTACACTGACCGCTACAGGAGAGGGTAATTTTTTATGGAGTACAGGAGAAACTACAGCAAGCATTCAAGTGAGTCCTACAAGTACAACTACCTATACGGTAACAGCTAGTAATTCATGTTCAACAGATATTAGTGATGACGTGATAGTTACAGTTTCACCATCGGTAGACTTAACGGTAAGTTCAGATGTTGCTATTTGTGAGGGTGAGACGGTAACCTTAACTGCTACTAGTAATGAATCTGTGACCTGGAATACTGGAGAAACTACAGCAAGTATTCAAGTGAGCCCTACAAGTACAACAACTTATTCCGTTACTTCTGGTAATGGTAACTGTTCAGAGACAGAGGAAGTGACCGTAACGGTAAGTAATGCTGTAAGTGTTGACGCTGGTTCAGATGTATCAATTTGTGAGGGAGAGACAGTTACACTGACCGCTACAGGAGAGGGTAATTTTTTGTGGAGTACAGGTGAAACTACAGCAAGTATTCAAGTGAGCCCTACAAGTACAACCACTTATACGGTAACAGCTAGTAATTCATGTTCAACAGATGTTAGTGATGACGTTATAGTTACAGTTTCACCATCGGTAGACTTAACGGTAAGTTCAGATGTTGCTATTTGTGAGGGTGATACAGTAACCTTAACAGCTACTAGTAATGAATCTGTAACCTGGAATACTGGAGAAACTACAGCAAGTATTCAAGTGAGCCCTACAAGTACAACAACTTATTCCGTTACTTCTGGTAATGGTAACTGTTCAGAGACAGAGGAAGTGACCGTAACGGTAAGTAATGCTGTAAGTGTTGACGCTGGTTCAGATGTATCAATTTGTGAGGGAGAGACAGTTACACTGACCGCTACAGGAGAGGGTAATTTTTTGTGGAGTACAGGTGAAACTACAGCAAGTATTCAAGTGAGTCCTACAAGTACAACCACTTATACAGTAACAGCTAGTAATTCATGTTCAACAGATGCAACAGATGAGGTTGTTGTCGCGGTAGATACTATGCCTAACTTCTCTACTTCTGGTGATGTTACAATAGAAAGTGGTGAAAGTGCTACTTTAACAGTTACTGGCACTGGTAGTTTTTTATGGAATACTGGAGAAACTGCTTCAAGTATTACTGTAAGTCCAAGTACTACTACTACATATACCGTTACTTCAAGTAATGGTAGTTGTGAAGTTGAAGAAAATATCGTAGTAACTGTGGTGGCATCTTCTAACAATCAAGAAGTAATTGCTTATGCTGGCGAAGACATATCAATTTGTGAACCTGAAGAAGATATTGTTTTAACAGCTTCAGGTGGAGATACTTTTTTATGGAGTACAGGTGAAACTACAGCGAGTATAACTGTAAGTCCAGAAGAATCAACTTTATATTCAGTTCGTGTATCTGTAGGAGATTCTTATGACACAGATTATGTCCAGGTATTAATTAATGATTCTCTTTGTCAGTCAGATATTGACAAGTCTTTAAAAATATATCCGATACCAACTCAAAATACGTTAAATGTAGATCTTATTGGTTATAATGATGTAATTGAAATTCAGCTTTTTAATTTAAATGGTGCTCAGGTTTATTCTAAACAAATAGATAGTCAAAGTACATTAAATCAAATAAATCATCAGATAAATATGTCTGAGTTTAATAAGGGAATTTATTTTCTGAGAGTTATGAATTTAGGAATTGTAGAAACAAAAAAAGTTATGGTTATATAGTGAGTTATTATTTATAACTAAATATAACCCATATAATAGTTTATAAAACTGCTCATATTAAGTGAGCAGTTTTTTATTATTAGCCCATTAGTAAAACTTCCTTGTTTGTTAGAAGTTTGCCTTTTAGGTTTTACCGTTTTATTAAATCCGTTTAAATTAAAACCTTTTTTACCATTAAAATTGATTGGTATATAAACATCTCTAAAGTCTTCCAAGCGGACAATGTTTACATAACCAATTGCTCTCTTGAATTAGGAGTAAGAAGGGGAGGGATAAAAGCTCAATTAGAGTTTAATTAAATTCATCACTTTTAGTAGTGGATATTTATTTCTGAAAATGCTATTTAATAATTAATATTTTGAACTTATTCAGCAAGTAAAACCCTTTTCTCGAGCTAATAAATAGGGTTCGAATAATAAAACTTAATTTCTTTTTGTAGCAGTTCTTACGTACATTTTACAATAATTTTCAAATTCTTATTCTCATATTTTATAAGTGTTTAAAGAATCTTCTTGGTATTTAGTAAAATACTAAGTATCTTGCTCGAGTTATAGAAAAAGAAGATATTATGTTACTCCCCTTATTCAAACATTATTTTTTGATTTTAAACCGCTGGTTTTATAATATATTTTAATTTGGTGCCTTTTGTGTAAAATGAAAACATTTTTATTTACTCAATCAAAGTGTCAATCTGTTAATTTTATACTTACCATAGAAAGTTTGTAATTTTATTATTAATACTTTGTCTCACAAAAGTTGGAATAATATTGTATCTTATTTTTTATTAAAAACGTAATTTTGCTTTCAATTATTAAATTTTAAAATTTAGAACAGTAAGTATTCATTAATTATAGATAGTTTCAATTATATGAAAAAATTTGCATTAATAGGAGTTGGTGGTTATATAGCTGTAAGGCATTTAAGAGCCATTAAAGAAACCAACAATGATTTATTGGTGTCTCTAGATAAATTTGATAGTGTTGGTGTTATGGATAGCTATTTTCCTGATGCCGCATTTTTTGTTGAATTTGAAAGATTTGATAGGCATATTGAAAAACTCAGACGAAAAGGAACTAGTTTAGATTATATTAGTATTTGTACTCCTAATTATTTACATGACTCCCATATTAGAATGGCTTTAAGAAGCGGAGCACATGCAATATGTGAAAAACCACTTGTCTTAAACCCATGGAATATAGACGCCTTAGTAGATATTGAAAAACAATACAATAAAAAAGTTTACACAATCTTACAATTAAGACTTCATAAGAGTATTATTGAGTTAAAAGAAAAAATTGAAAATGGACCTAAAGATAAAGTCTACGATGTAGACTTAACATATTTAACTTCAAGAGGTAATTGGTATTATACTTCTTGGAAAGGAGATGTTACAAAGTCTGGAGGTATAGCAACCAATATAGGTATTCACTTTTATGACATGCTCACTTATATATTTGGAGAAGTGAAAAACAATATTGTACATTTACATGAGCATGATCGGGCTGCAGGCTACTTAGAACTTGAAAAGGCTAGAGTAAGATGGTTTTTATCTATTAACTATAATGTCCTTCCAGATGACGTTAAAGAGAAAGGACAAAGAACGTATCGTTCAATAACCGTAGATGGTAAGGAAATAGAATTTAGTGATGGCTTTTTTGATTTACACACAAAAAGTTATGAAGATATAATCAATGGAAAAGGATTTGGATTAGAAGATGCGCGTCAGTCCATAAGTATAGTACATCAAATTCGTAATACAGAATTAAGTCCTTTACTAGGTGATTATCATCCAATGGCGAAATTATCACCTGCTAAGCATCCTTTTAAAAGTAGTAAAGATAAATAATCAACTAAAAATTATTCATGAAAGTAGTCATTTTAGCTGGCGGGTTTGGAACCCGACTATCAGAAGAAACAGGTATAAGACCCAAACCAATGGTCGAAATAGGTGGTAAACCAATATTATGGCATATTTTAAAGTCTTATTCTTACTACGGCTTTAATGAGTTTGTAATTCTTTTGGGCTATAAAGGACATATGATTAAAGAATATTTTGCTAACTACTTTATACATAACTCCAGTATAACAATAGACCTTAAAAACAATGAGGTAAAAACATTAAATAATCAGTCTGAAGATTGGAAAGTTACTTTACTAGATACGGGTTTGAATACTATGACTGGGGGTAGAATTAAACAAGCAAAATCTGTAATTGGAAATGAAAAGTTTTTGCTTACTTATGGAGACGGTGTTTCAGATGTTAATTTAGATGAATTGGTAAATTTTCATAACTCTCATAATGGTATTATTACTATGACTACCGTTCAACCACAGAGTAGATATGGAACGATTGATTTTGGTGAAGACGATCAACTTGTAAAGTCTTTCGAAGAAAAGCCTGAAGGAGAAAGAGGATGGATTAATGGAGGTTTTTTTATGTGCGATTCTGAAGTTTTTGATTATATAGAAAACGATTCGACAAGTGTTTTTGAAAGAAACCCTCTAGAGAATATATCTAAAGATGATAAATTATATGCTTTTAAACATCATGGTTTTTGGAGAGCGATGGACTCGTTGAAGGATAAGAATGACTTAGAAAAATTATGGAATGCAAATAAAGCTGCATGGAAAACCTGGGCATAGACTCATTATTTAGTCTGTACAAGGACAAAAAGATTCTCCTAACTGGTCATACCGGTTTTAAAGGATCATGGATGGCTATTTGGCTTCAAAAATTAGGAGCCGAAGTTGTTGGAGTAGCACTAGATCCTAAAACAGAATTTGATAATTTCAATCTTTGTAATTTATCTTCTTTAGTAAAAGATATAAGATTAGATATAAGAAACAAAAGAGCTTTAATAGAAGTCTTTAAAAAAGAACAACCTGAAATTGTTTTTCATTTAGCCGCTCAACCCTTAGTCATAGAAAGTTACGAAAATCCACTAGAAACTTTTGAAACTAACACTCTCGGTACAGCTAACATATTAGAAGCAATTCGCTTGACTGATTCTGTAGAAGCAGCATTAATGATAACTACAGATAAAGTATATCATAATGAAGAATGGGTATGGCCTTATAAAGAAGAAGACAGATTAGGAGGATACGATCCATATAGTGCTAGTAAAGGTGCTTCTGAGATTGTAATTTCATCTTATAGAGATTCGTTTTTTAATCCAAGTAATTATACTAAACATAAGAAGTCAATTGCATCGGTTAGAGCTGGCAATGTGATAGGTGGAGGTGATTGGTCGGAAAATAGGATAATACCAGATTGTATACGATTTATTGAAGAAAATAAAGCTATTGAAGTAAGAAGTCCTAAATCTGTTAGGCCTTGGCAACATGTTTTAGAGCCTATATTTGGATACTTAATGCTTGGAGCTATGATGCAAAAAGATCCTGTAAGATATGCTGAGGCATGGAATTTTGGACCAGAAGCGGATAACGTCGTAACAGTTGAAACATTAGTTTCACTATTAATTGCTAAATATGGCTCAGGGCAATGGATTGATAAGTCTGATAAAAATGCACCTCATGAAGCCAAATTATTAGCACTAGATATCAATAAAGCAAAATATTATTTAGGCTGGAAACCAGCTTTAAACATAGAAGAAACAGTTGAGTTTACTGTCAACTGGTATAAAAAATATAAAGAAGCCAATGTGTTGAATTTATGTCGTCAACAAATTGATGCTTACTACGAGCTATGGAAATTAAAGAACGAAAATTAAAAGGTGTTTATGAAATCACATTAAAACCCCTTAGTGATAACAGAGGTTTTTTTATGAGAGCTTTTGATGATACGATTTTTAAAGAAAAAGGAATTGACAGAAAGTGGGTACAGGAGAACCATTCTCGATCAGAAACAAAAGGAATCATAAGAGGGCTACACTTTCAAATACCACCATATTCTGAAACTAAAATGGTTCGTTGTATTAAAGGAGCCATTTTAGATGTATTTGTCGATCTTAGAGAGGGATCTGATACATTTGGTCAATGGGATAGCATAGAACTTACCGAAGAGAATAAAAAAATGATTTTTATTCCTAGAGGCTTTGCCCATGGCTTTTGTACTTTAACAGATATAAGCGAAGTATTATATAAGGTAGATAATTACTATACGCCATCGGCGGAATTAGGCTTATTATGGAACGACAGAAACATTAATATAGACTGGTCGGTGATAAACCCCAAACTTTCAGAGAAAGATTCAAAAAACTTAACATTAAATGAGTTTATTACTAAATATAATTCTATAAAATTATGAATGTAAGATTATTCAAACCTTCCGTAGGTAAAGAAGAATTGCAAAATATATCGGAGGCTTTTGATAGATCGTGGATTGGTCTTGGTCCTAATGTCAATGAATTTGAAAGGCAATGGGAAGAATACATTGGAGTAAAGCATGCAATCGGGTTGAACTCTGCAACAGCGGCACTGCATGTGGCTTTGATGGTCTTTAATTTTCCTAAAGGAAAGAAAGTATTAGTTCCGTCACAAACATTTGCGGCTACAGCTTGTGCTGTTTTATATAATGGTCTAATTCCGGTATTTGTAGATTCTGATCCTATTACTTTAGGGATGGACCTAAACGATATGAAACAAAAATACACTGAAGATTGTGTAGCTATTATGCCGGTACATTATGCCGGTCATCCTGTTCCTATGGATGTAGTGATGGATTTTGCTAAAGAAAAGAATTTGAAAGTAATTGAAGATTGTGCGCATACAACTGGGGCTTTGTATAAAGGGAAACCTCTAGGTACTTGGGGTGATTTTGGTTGTTATTCATTCGAAGAGAAAAAATTAATGACAACCGGTGACGGAGGAATGATTGTTACAAATAATTCTGAACTCATTAAAGATATTAAAGCATTTCGTTGGGTAGGTATTGATAAAGATAATTGGAAAACGGCACAATCATATACCGATGCGAATAGAGATGCAATGCATTGGTTCTATGAAATTAATGTATTAGGGTACAAGTATAACATGAATGATTTATCAGCATCTATCGGCTTGGCACAGCTAAAAAAACTCGATGCTATGAATGAACGCAGATCAGCTATTATTAGAATGTATTTAGATGGTATTAAAGAAATAGATGACCTTGAACCGTTAGTGCCTTTTGAGCCAGAAACATACGTATATCAAATGTTCGGCATTAGATCTGACAGAAGAGATGAACTGATGATTTATCTTAAATCAAAAGGAATAGCGACTGGTTGCCATTATACTCCTTTAACTTTACAGCCATTATTCAAACCTTATGCTAAAGGCTGTGAGTATATAGAAAAAGAAGGTGATAGATTAATGACATTACCTTTGCATTCAGATTTGACAAATGATGAGGTAAATTACGTCTTAAAACATTTAAAAGAGTTTAATGCTTAGGTATAAAAACTATACATTAATAAAGCCAAATTCTGAGCAATCAGATAAAATCTTAGATGTAATTAATAATAATGATGGGTCTGTTTTTCAGGAAGTAGATCTAAATAAGATTGTTGAAAGAGAATTTCAAACAGAATTATTTTATTTAGTAGATGACCCTGAAAATATTAGTAACTTATCTCCAGTTCATGTTGAAAAAAGCAAGTTTGGACTAAAAAGATATCATTTTAAGCCACTTTACGATATTCCTTATGCAGGCTTTGTGAAAGATGAACTGGAGACAAATTATAATGACTTTTCGGTAGGTTTTTTTGATTCACTAAACTATTGTGGTCTTCCTATGATTCACAATAATGAAAATATTAATTCAACATTACAAAAAGGAGAAACTTGTGTGGTTGACCTTAGTTTGAAAGCTGAGGATATATTCAAAAATGTTATTCATTCCAAGCGCAGAAATATGATCAGAAAGGCTCAGAAATCAGGAATTTCTGTAAAGACCTTTTTTTCAAGTGGGGGTCTTACTGATTTCTGGCCTATATTAAATGAATTACATCAAAAGTTAGGATATACTCACCTTAAAGAGAATTATTACAAGACACTTATTGATCACTACGGGCCTAAAAAGCAAGCTATAATTTTAGTTGCTTTTAAAGAGGAAAAACCTATATCTGGAATTTTTGTTATTGGTAATAAAAATTCTATGTTGTACTATAAAGGAGCATCGACTTTTGGAGTAAAAAATGAAGGGCAAGGTGAATTGTTGCAATGGGAAGCAATAAAACTTTCAAAATCTTTAGGAGTGAAGAATTATGACCTTTGTAATTTGCAAAAAGAACAATTACCGTCAATTTACAAATTCAAAACGGGTATTTCAAATAACATAATTAGTTATCCGGTATATAAAAAAGCATCAATTGGATACAAAATAGTTAATAAACTTATAAGATAAGTATGATTAATGCCTTTTTAAACAAGTTACTTTTTAGATTAAATAATTCATCTTGTAAGATTGGTAGAAATGTTATCATCTCTAGAGAGACTAAAGTAAGTGATAACTGCAGATTAGCAAGGAATTGCCAGTTATCAAAAACTGTTAAATTAGGTAAGAATGTTGAAATTGGAGAATATTCGAAATTAAGAAGTATATCTATTGGAGATTATTCTGTTATTGAGAGCGGTGTTAGAGTAGTAGGTACTGAAAAAGGAAACATTGTATTAGGTAAACATTGTTATTTTGGGCTTAATAATATTTTAGATACAAGCGATAATATTACAATTGGTAATTATGTTCATATTGCAGGACCTTCAACAGCGTTATGGTGCCATTCATCAGCAAAAATGGCTTTAAATAGTATTCCTTTAAAAGATAAAGAAAAAGATAAGTTTAGACCTACGGCTCCCATTTTCATTGAGGATAATGTTTATATAGGTGGAAATTGTACAATTTATCCGGGAGTTTCAATTGGACATCATTCTATTGTTGCACCAAATAGTGCTGTGACTAAATCGTATCCTCCATATTCTTTAATTGGGGGTGTTCCAGCAATTATGATAAAGAAAATTGAAATAGACTTTGATAGTTATTATTGATTATTTGTGTTCTATAAAATTCCTTTTGTAATTGAAGATAAGAAAATCTTAGTAAGAACATATGGAATTAGATTTATTGAACGAACAATTAATATTTTAAATACAGTGGTGAGAATTGAATAATTTAAAACAAAAATCAATAGACGGTGTATTTTGGAACCTGCTAGAAAAAATAGGTATTCAGTTAATAAGATTGGTGTTGGGTGTAATATTAGCACGACTTTTGACTCCAACAGATTATGGTCTTATTGGGATGATAACTGTTTTTATTGCTATATCGGTTATGTTTATAGATAGTGGATTTGGTCTGGCTTATATTCAAAAACAAGATGCTGATGATACTGATGCCAGTACAATTTTTTATTTCAATTTATCTGTAAGTATTTTTTTCTTTATTATTTTATGGTTTGCAGCACCTTTAATTTCAAATTTTTATGAAGAGGTTCAATTAATTGAGTTAGTTCGAGTATTGAGTTTAGTTTTGATCATAAATTCTTTTGGCTTAATTCAAAGAACAAAATTGACAAAAAATGTAGATTTCAAAAAAAAAACCATCTTAAAGCTGATAAGCGCTATATTATCTAGTACATTCGGAATTATCGCCGCATTATTAAATTATGGAGTTTGGAGTTTAGTGATTTATAGAATTGTAAAGGCTAGTATTGAAAGCATAGGATTGTATGTTTTATATAAATGGAGACCACTTCCTTACTTCAGTATTAATTCTTTAAGATCAATGTTGTCTTTTAGTTCTTGGGCTTTGTTAATGGGTATCTTATCTACCATATTCAATAATATTTATTTAATTGTAATTGGTAAATTTTTTCCTGCCGCTCAGCTTGGTTTTTATACAAAGGCCAAACAATTTGACCAAACATTATCGAGAACAACGTCTCATGCTGTTGGAACAGTGGCATTTCCTGTTTTTTCAAAATTACAAGAAGACAAAACCGCACTAAAAAATGCTATGAGAAAATTTTGCCAACATACCTTATTTTTCGTTGTTCCTTTAGGAGCTATTTTTTTTGTTATGGCAGAACCATTCTTTCTATTGTTATTGACTGAAAAATGGTTGCCAATGGTACCCTATTTTCAATTATTATTAATTGCCGGAGTTTTATACCCTATTCACATGGTTAATATACAGGCATTGACTGCTCAAGGTAAAATGAAATTAAACTTTAACATATCCGTTTTAAGAAATATTCTACGAATTATAAATATCATTATTATGTATCGCTTTGGGGTTGTATTTATTATTTATGGTGAAATAGTAGCCTCATTTTTGGGCTTATTGATCAATACATATTATACAAAACGAATGGTTAATTATGGCATTGTTGAACAATTGAAAGATGTTTCTATTTTATTTTTTATTTCAGTAATTCTTGCTGCATCAGGAATATTTTTTATGAATGAAATTAATAATAATTATTTAAAAATTGCTTTTACTATATTATTTATAGCAAGTTTTTACTTGCTGGGGATGTATTATTTAAATAGAAAATTATTAATAGATAGTATAGAGATTATAAAAAGTAAAATAAGCAGAAAAAATTAGAGGACGAATAGTATAGTTTAATTTATTTTTGGTGAATAATATTTAAAATATGAAGAATAAAAAACCAGTATTAATTTCACAACCAACACTACCCGATCTTCATGATTTTGTTAAAAGTTTAGAAATTATTTGGGAGAAAAAATGGTTGACAAATAATGGTGAATTTCATCAGGAATTTGAAAAAAAACTTGCTGATTATCTAGGCGTTTCCTATGTTTCCTTATTCTCAAACGGTACTTTAGCATTAATATCAGCATTACAGACTTTAAGAATTACAGGAGAAGTAATTACCACGCCTTATTCTTTTGTAGCAACGACGCATGCATTGTACTGGAATGGAATTAAACCGGTTTTTGTTGATATTGATCCCGTTTATGGTAATATTGACCCTCTAAAAATTGAGGCAGCCATAACCCCAAAAACAACGGCAATAATGCCCGTTCATGTCTACGGTAACCCTGCAAATGTTGAAAAAATTGATGAGATAGCCGATATCTATGGTCTTAAAGTAATATACGATGCTGCCCATGCATTCGGGGTTAAAAAAGAAAACAATTCAATTTTAAATTTTGGTGATTTATCTGTACTCAGTTTTCATGCAACTAAAACATTTAATACAATTGAAGGAGGAGCTATTATCTGCAACGATGAAAAAACAAAAAAAAGGATAGATTATTTAAAGAATTTTGGGTTTGCTGATGAAACAACTGTTATTGCACCTGGTATAAATGCAAAAATGAATGAAGTACAGGCGGCTTATGGTTTATTACAATTAAAGTCTTTTGAAAAGCAAACTGAAGAACGAAAAGTAATAGCGAATGAGTACAGAGAATTGCTGAATGATGTTGATGGAATTCGTTTTTTAAATGATATACAAAGTGTAAAGCATAATTATGCATATTTCCCCATCTTTATTGACCCCGCAAAGTATCCGCATACAAGGGATGAGTTGTATCATAAATTAAAAAGTAATGGTATTCATGGAAGGCGGTATTTTTATCCTTTAATAAGCGAATTTCCTACTTATAGAGGTTTACCATCATCAGATGCTGTAAATTTAAAAAATGCTGCTGAAATTACTCGACAAGTAATTTGTTTGCCAATTTATCCTGGACTGTCAAAAGATACCATTAAAGAAATTGCAAAAATTATATCCCAATAAGTATGAAGAGCGTAAAAAATGTAATATTATTTAAAATCTTCATTTCAAAGCTATTAAGATTACCGAATTTATGATAATACAATTGAGATGATCATATTATTATGAATGAATTTTTTACGATGTAGTATGAATAAAAAACGCCTCTTGATTTTAGGTGGATCATTTTTTCAGTTATTTGCAATAAAGTATGCTAAGAAATTAGGATATTATGTAATAACATGTGATTACTTACCCAATAATCCTGGACATAAATTTTCAGATGAATATCACAATGTAAGCACAACTAATCTTGAAGGAGTATTAGAACTAGCAAAAAAAATAAAAATAGATGGAATATTAGCCTACGCATCGGATCCGTCGGCGCCTACAGCTGCATATGTTTCAGAGAAACTAAACCTTCCTGGAAACCCTTATGATTCTGTAAAGATTCTTACTGAAAAGGATTTGTTTAGAGATTTCTTGAGTAAGAATAATTTTAATGTTCCATATTCTAAAGGCTATACAAGCTATAACGAAGCTTTAGAAGATATAGATAAGTTTACCTTTCCTATTATGGTTAAACCCGTAGATTCTTCAGGAAGTAAAGGTGTAACTAAAATTATTAGCCGTTCAGAATTAGAAGACGCTTTCAATTTTGCGTTATTATATTCGAGAAATAAAAGAATTATAATTGAAGAGTTTATAAGTAGTAAAGATTGTCAATTACATGGAGATGCTTTTGTTTTTGAAGGCAAAGTAGTATTTTGCTATTTAGGCGATCAATATTTTAATGAACATGTAAATCCTATAGTGCCCGTTTCAACAGTTTTACCTTCAGTTCAAAATAAGCCTAAATTGCTTGAAATTGAAAGTGAATTACAAAAATTGATTGATATACTTGATATGAAGCACGGAGCTTTCAACATGGAGGCAAAAATTGACAATAAAGGAAGAGTGTTTTTGATAGAAGTTGGACCTAGAAGTGGAGGAAATTTTATACCCAAATTGGAACAATATGCAAGCGGCTTCAATTTGGTCGAATCATCAATTGAAGTTGCTATGGGTAACTATAAAAGTGTACAATCATATAGTAAAAAGGGATATTATGCTCAATATATTTTACATAGTAAAATTCCAGGTAAGTTTAAGAAAATAGTGATTTCAGATTCTATAGAAAGTAATATTCTCGAAAAACATATTTTCAAAATTAGAAATGAAGAAATTAATGCTTACAATGGTTCAAATACTGCGATTGGTGTTTTATTGCTTCAATTTTCTACTGCCAAAGAAATGCATGATAAAATATTGAATATGAGTAAATATGTAAAAATAGAGCTAATGTAATTTTTCTATTTAAAGTTAACTTAAATGAATATATGCTTTTATGAATGCTATTGGTGGATATCTAGAACTTGAATTGAATAATTATGGATCGGTTTATCACGACGCAGGAACAGCATTAAATACTGGGCGAAATTCTTTTGAGTATATCTTATTTAATAAAGACTATGAAAGAGTTCATATACCTTATTATACATGTGATGTTATACTTCAGCCACTTAAAAGATTGAAGATTGATTTTGAATTTTATCATCTAGATAAGGATTTTCTACCGGTAAAAAATTCAATTGGAGAAAGGGAAGCCTTACTTTATGTGAATTATTTTGGAGTAATGAATAGTCAAGTTGCACATGTGATAAAGTCTTTTCAGAATGTTGTAATTGATAATTCGCAAGCTTTTTTTGATAAACCTATAAAAGATGCACCAACATTTTATTCTCCTCGCAAATTTTTTGGGATACCTGACGGAGGTTTTGCATATGTAGAATCCAAAATGAATATTACATTAGAACAAGACAATTCTTTAGATCGTATTTCGCATCTAGTTCAGAGAATAGAGAATGGGGCAGAAAAAGGTTATAAAGCATTTATTGCTAATAAAATCAAACTAAATGACGTGTCTTTTCGCAACATGTCTCAATTAACATTTAAATTATTGCAAAACATAAATTATGAAAGCATTAAGGAAATTCGAAATAGAAACTTTGAAATGATTCATAATTCACTTGGTCAGATAAATCAGTTAACCCCAATTTTGAAGACTTCTTTTATAAATGGACCTCTAGTATATCCTTTTTTGTTTAAAGGAAATAAAAGTTTAAAAAATAAACTGATTGATAAAAGAATTTTCGTTGCTACCTATTGGCCTAATGTAAAAATTTGGCTGAATAAAAAGAATACATATGAAGCTTATCTTCAAGATAATTTGATACCTATTCCAATTGATCAGCGGTATGGAGAAAAAGAAATGCATAAAATTATACACACAATTATAGAAAGTGTTTCTTAAAAGAACAAAACACAAAATTAGTTTAAGTAGATTATAGATTTATGTCTTCAAAAGAAATTTTTTTAGAAAAATATCTAAAAGTTCCAGTTAAAGAATTTCAAAATGATGTTTGTAAGAAACCTCTTGTATCTGTATGTGTAATGACCTATCAGCACGTTAATTACATAACAAAGTGTTTAGATGGAATTTTAATGCAGCAAACAAATTTTGATTTTGAAATTTTGGTGGGTGAAGATGCGTCTTCAGATGGCACAAGAGATATTTGCGTAGAATATGCAAAAAAATACCCAGATAAGATTAGATTATTTTTACATTCAAGAGAAAATAATATTCATGTGTATGGAAAGCCTACACCTAAATTTAATGGAACTTATAATTTATACTCAGCTAGAGGTAAATATATAGCTCATTGTGAGGGAGATGATTATTGGACCGATTCGTTAAAATTGCAAAAGCAAGTAGATTTTTTGGAATTAAATAGTGATTACGGAATGATTTATTCTGATATTATTATGATTGATGAAAATGATAATATTATTAAATCTACAGATTTTCATAAAAAAATTAAATCTTTGTATAAGAGCGGATTCATTTTTTGGGAACTTTTAGAAGGTAATTTTATTAATAACCTAACCGTATGTTTTAAGAAAGATTTATTTTTAGATTATTTAGAAAGGTTTGGTGAAGAATTCGCGTATGATTATAGATGGTGGTTACATATCTCTACTTATACAAAAATTAAATATATAGATGAAAAGTGGGTTCATTATAGATTTCATAATTTAGGAATAAGCAGATCTAACGATTTTTTTGTTAAAAGAGTACCACTTGTACAGCAATCGGGGCTTGTGAACTATATGTCGGTAGTGAATTTTAAATCTGATTTTATTAACCGCACCATTTTTTCGAAAACATCATATAATATTCTAAAAAATAAAAATATATCTTGGCAAGAGAAGGCTCCTTTAATTACTATGCTAAATAAGTCTCCAAAATTATGGATTTATTTACTCAAATGGGTTGTTATTGATAAATTCATGAAAACATTGTTTAGAAAATTTCATTTGTTGTAAGACAAAAGAATGGATAAAAAGAAGTTTCAATATATTGATTATATTTTTTGGATTTTATTTATAATATATTCCAATCCTGGAGGTATTTTACAAGCCTTAGGTTTGATGAGAAGTGAAGGATCTATTTCGATAAGAGATTTATTATTTTTTTTATTATTTGGCTGCTATATGTTTGTTAGACAAGGTAAACCCGTTGTCAAAAGCGACTTATATCATAAATCAATAAAATATTTTATTATTTTTGGATTATATTACTTCATTGTTTTTGGATATATTACGCCTACTTTTAAATCGTCGGGTGGTTATTCTTTTTTTTCCTTTTTAAAGAAAAGTAGAACGGCAATTTATAATTTTCTTTTATTTATAACTGTTTACCATTTCTATTTGAGAAGTAATGTGCTTTTTTTTAGAACATTATTTTTATCATCAATTGGGGTTTTAATACTTTTCATCGCAACTATAGTCACAGGAATAGAAATTTTGCCATTAGATACAATGAATAGAAGTTTCACAAGAGCTAAAAGAATATTTTTAAAAAGTTATGGTTTCATGGCATTATTAATTCCTATAGGAGCTGTTGTTATCGTATTTTTTAAGAAAAGATTTAAATGGAAAAATATAATTTTACTTGCCTTTGGATTGATGTTTTTAGGGTGGCTGTTATCCATTACTAGAAGACATATAATTGGCACTTTTTTATATATTTTTTTGGCTTTAACTTTGTTTAACTTTATCGAACATAAAGCGCTAATTTCAGTTAAAAAACTTTTTTCAGTATTATTATATTCAATTGTTCTTGGTTTTATTATATCGTTAAGCTTTCCAAAATATATTCAAGCTGCCTCAGACGCATTAGAAGAGGCCATGTATGTTGCTAAAACTGGTGAATCATCTACAGGAGGGCAAGATGCTAGATTAGGTTTTGGAAAAGATTTTATGCAGAATTTAATAAAAGATAATACATATTTTGGAACAGGCTTTGACAATCGTTGGAGAACAAAAGAAGGAGATGAGCAAGGTTATGAAGCTGCTGATTATCCGTTCTTAGGTGCAATAGCAATGACTGGGATTTTTGGAATCCTATTTTTTATTCCAATTTATGTTTTATTAATTAAATCGTTGATTTTTGATATTAAATATTTAAGAAAACAAAAAGTAAATTACTATTCGATGGAATTTTTTGGATTAATTTTATTTATAGTTTATTGGGTATATAATTTAATGCTTTATATGAATTGGTTTTCACCAGTATCTTTACCATCTAGATATAGTTGGTTTGTTTATTTAGCTATGTACTTTGCATCTAGACAGTTGTTTTATACTTCACAAACGAAAGAAAAAATTGAGTATGAATACAAATGATACAGAAAAAACAGTAATAATTGTTTTGAATTATAACCAAAATGAATATACATTAAAATGTATTGACTCTATATTAAAATCGAGTTATCAAAATTTTTTGTTATTGGCTATTGATAATGGGTCAACTAAAGAGAACCAAGATGAGTTGATACGGAAATTACCTAAAGATAAAAGATTACTATTTAAAGTAGTTAAAGAGAATAGCGGATATGTTGGTGGTATAAATTTTGGCTTGAATGAAGGTGCAAAATTAAGCCCTGATAACTATTTAATCATGAATAATGATACGATACTTGATGAAAACGCAATCGAAGAACTATTGAAAACGTATAAAAAATTCAATAAAAAAGCAATAGTTACAGGTAAAGTGTATCATTATGATGAACCAAATAAGCTTCAGTTTGTTGGTTATGAGTATACCAATAAAAAATATCTTATTAGTAAAGTTTTAGGCGTTGATGAGTTGGATAAAGGGCAATATGATTCTATTCAAGAACGCGACATGTTAGATGATATTTTCTGGCTTTTTCCTGCTAAGCTTTATGATGAAATTGGTGGATATTGTGATTATTTTTGGTTCAATTCAGAACAAGCGGACTTTGGCCTTAGGGCTAAGAAAGCAGGGTATAAATTAGTGTTTACCCCACATGCTAAATTATGGCATAAAGGCAGTGTTTCGGTAGGGGGTAGAGATAAAAATCCAAGATTAGCTTATTGGACGGTTCAAAGCAAACTTATTTTAAAATTTCTACATTTAAAAAAAACGCGGTTTTTCAGATTTTACTTAAAAACTGTCATGAGTGTAGTAAGAACATTTATAAAATCCATTTATTACTACTTATTTAGAAATGAAAACCTATTTATATATGCACACGCCAAATATAGAGGCTTAACATATTTCAATAAATGGTTGTTCAAAAAGAATAAAAATACGGGATACAATCCGTTTTAAACTTATAGAGAATTAATCATATGAAGAAAACTTTGATTTACATAAGCGATTTTGGTGGCGAATCACAAGTTTTAAATCTTCTCAAAGAAGCTGAACTAGATGAATACATTAATGACATTTATTTACTGGTAGGTGAAAGTAATGATGATAAATGGCGAGCTTTAATTGAAAAAACCAAGAATACTGGCATTAAAGTTTTTAGGTTTAAGCAGTACCCAAATTATCATTTTTTTAATTTCCTTCAGTCTCGAGAACTGAATTCGGTATTAAAACAGATCTTATCAGATAATACAATCATTCATTTGCGCGGGGAAACATTTTCTTTATTAGTAAGTCGCATTGTTAAAAGAACCAATTTTTCTAATGTAAAAATTATCACTGATGTAAGAGGGGCGAGTTATGAAGAAATTTCACTTTATAGTAAGATAAAGCAACCTTTTTTGAAATTGAAATTATATCAATTAAAGAGAAATTTAAAGTACTTAAATAAAAGTAGTGATTATATTTCATGTGTATCAACAAGACTGAGAGATTATATAGTTGAGAAATCAGGATTTGACAAAGAGAAGATATATGTAAATCATTGTATTGCCGGTGATAGTTTTAAATTTTCAAGCTCAATAAGAGAGGAGTTTAGAAAAAAATTAGATTTAGCTGAGAAAGACGTACTTTTTCTTTTTATGACATCTGGAAACTCGGCTTGGCAAAATACAAATGAGATTATCAATCAAATTGCTCAAAATGGGTATAAGATTTTAAACTTGTCAAGAAAAAAGATAGCTCATAATAATGTTATTAATTTATTTGTTCCTTATACCGAAGTTTCTAGTTACTTAAATGCTGCAGATATAAGCATCGTATGGAGAAACGATGATATTGTTAACCAAGTTGCAGCTCCTATAAAGTTTAGCGAATATGCGTGTTCCGGTTTACCAGTTGTTGCTAACACAGGGGTTGAATTAATAAATAATTATATAAAGACATCAAAATTTGGTCTAACAATTAGCAATTTTAATGAGCTACAACCAGAAATGATTAAAAAACTGATTTCATTAGATAGGCAAGTAATTAGTGAAAGAGCACATCAATTATTTTCTTTAGATGTTATCTCAAAGAGATATATTTCAATGTATAAAGATGTATTGAAATTGTAATAAACATTTACTCCAAGCTATAATCAGAACGTATATTTGAAGGAAAGTTTAAGAGGTTATAAAAAAAATGGTGTTTGAAGAACTCATATACCCAGTGGTAGGAATTTGAAATAGAACAGTTGTTATATTTAATAAATATCAGTAAGAATTCAATAAGTCAGTAATTATGCTGTTAATAAGTAAGCTTTTCTACTAATTTAGAAATAGATATGACAAAAGAAGTAATTATATTAACAAATTATAAAAATTATTTTGGTTCAAAGCAAGGCGGTTTTCCGTATAGAAGTGGGTTTGATCTAAAGAAAATTTTTGAATTGTTCAATCTTAATTCTATTAAAGTTGAATTTGTTAAGATGTCTGATGCTGTTTATATTGAAGATGTTGAAGAAAAATACATTTTATATACTTCTTCCGAAGATAAAGGTTATCACTATAAATCTTACATTGAAGATGTGCTATTATATCTAAAAAATAAAGGAGCTAATATTATTCCCAGCTTTGATTTTTTAAGGGCTAATAATAATAAGGTTTATATGGAGCTTTATAGAAAGAATAATGGCCATTTCTGGAATGACAAATTAGATTCATGGGTTTTTGGTACATTAGAAGAAATGAAAGAGAAAATTGAGGATTTTAAATTTCCCATAGTAATAAAAACAGCAAGCGGAGCGATGAGTAGGGGCGTTATGCTAGCTCAAAATAGAGATGACTTAATTCGTAAGGTTAAATCTATTAGTAATTCTAAGTATTTTCTTAATGATCTAAAGGATCGTTTAAGGAGATTTAAACATCAAGATTATGTAAAAGACTCTCTTTATAGAAATAAATTTATTCTACAATCATTTATACCAAATTTAAAAAATGATTGGAAGATTTTGATTTATGGAAATAAATACTTCGTTTTAACAAGGCACGTTAAAAAAAATGATTTTAGAGCAAGTGGGAGTCATGAAAATTATTTACCAGGAAGTAAGTCTTTGCTGCCTTCAGGTCTTTTAGATTTTGCGAAAAAAGTTTTTGACTCAATGAATCTTCCAAACCTATCTTTAGATGTAGTGTTTGATGGTGAAAATTTTCATTTGGTTGAATTTCAAGGTCTATATTTTGGTACATCAACTATTCTTATGAGTGATATTTACTACGAAAAGGAACAAGATGATTGGGTGCAAAACGAAATAGACCAAAGTATTGAGGAGTTTTATGTTGAAAGTATTGTAGATTTTCTCAATAAGGCTTAATAATGAAAGTTTTATTTGTTTCTAGTGGTAATTCGTCTAATATAATTTCTCCTATTACAAAGAATCAGGGAGATTCATTGGAAGCACAAGGTATAAGCATTAGTTATTTTCCCATTCAAGGAAAAGGAATTTTTGGATATCTGAAATTTATTCCAATTTTAAAGAAGTATTTAAAAAAGAATAGGTTTGATGTTATACATGCACATTATTCACTAAGTGCATATGTTGCTTCATTGGCTGGTGCAAAGCCATTAGTTGTTTCCTTAATGGGAAGCGATGTTAATAGTAAGTTCTTCTATAAATTGATCATTAGAATATTTAATCTTTTTTTCTGGAAAGCTATCATTGTAAAGTCAAAAGAGATGAGTGAGATTCTTAATATAAATAAGACTACTATTGTACCCAACGGTGTTAATTTTAATAGGTTTAAACCTATAGATAAATTAATAGCACAGAAGAAATTGAATTGGAATCCAAATAAAAGGCATATTTTATTTTGTTCTAGTCCTAATAGGCCCGAAAAAAATTACAATCTTGCGGCCAGGGCCTTTAATTCTTTGAATAATGATTTGTTAATGATGCATTGTTTAGAAAATATAAAGAATGAAGATATACCATATTATATGAATGCTTCAGACGTTGTTCTTTTAACAAGTCTTAGAGAAGGTAGTCCTAATGTTATTAAAGAAGCGATGGCGTGCTGTAGGCCCATTGTAGCAACCGATGTAGGTGATGTTAGAGAAAGAATAGAGAAAACTGAAGGATGTTATGTATGTGGTTTTGACACTGAAGAGATTGCGTTGTCAATTACTAAAGCTTTAGATTTTAAAGGTGAAACAACAGGTAGAGAAAATATTTCTTATTTAAGAGCATCTAAAATTGCTAATAAGGTTATTGATATTTATAAGAAAGTAATAGCACTTTAATTCGTATATGAAAAGAGATGTAAGCAATAAAGGAGTAATTATTATAGGTGGTCATGTTCAGGGTTTAGGCATAGCTAGAATTTTTGGTAAAAGTGGAATTCCTACTATTTTGTTAGATACTACTTATTTTAATTTAACAAGACACTCAAAATATTGCAAGAAATTTTTTAGCTACAAAAAAGGAAAATTATTTGATGAATTACTAAGAATTGGTCAAAAAAATAGATATAATGATTGGCTTATAATGCCTACAAGTGATGCTCATGTTGAAGTACTGAGTAAAAATAAAGAGGCCTTATCTAAATTTTTTAAAGTCAGTACAGCAGACTTTACTTCCTTGAAGTATTTCTTTAATAAACGCCTTACTTATACATTGGCAGAAGAATTAGATATTCCAATTCCATGGACTGTTATGCCAGATGATATTGAACAGTTAAAATCGCTCACCATAAAGTATCCCTGTATCATTAAACCGGCAGTCATGCATACGTTCTATTCTAAAACAAAAAAGAAAGTTTTTGTTTGCAACCATTCAGATGAATTATATAATAATTACAAAAAAGCTTTAGAGATTATACCTAGCAATGAAATTATTATTCAAGATATTGTTCCCGGAAACAGTGAGCATCAGTATTCAGCTTGCTTTATGTTTAACGGAGAGAAATCATTAGTTAGACTATGTGCACGTAGAGCGAGACAACATCCACCAGATTTTGGCAATGCAACTACATATGCAGAAACTATTGAAAATGATGTGATTGTTCAATTTGCAGAGAAGATTCTTAAAGAAACCAAGTTTGTAGGAGTGTGTGAGGTAGAATTTAAATATGATATTAGAGATAATACCTATAAATTTTTAGAGGTGAATCCTAGAACTTGGAAATGGCATTCTATTGCCGAGAAATCAGACTCCCCCTTATTAATGAGTCTATACAATTATATGTACGGTTATGATGAGATTGTAAAAAAAACCTATAATACTGCAACATTTCAGCACATTTTGACTGATACGCCCACTAAATTAAAGATGAAAAGACTAAAAATGAAGTATAAAACCAGAAAGGGAAATAAGAAATATGCAGTTTGGGATAAAAGTGATTTATTTCCTGCTATTTTTGAATTATTGTACTTACCGTATCTTATTATAAAGAGATAAATTTTATGGAATTGCTATGAAAAAGAGAGTAATTTTTGATGTGGGTCATCCAGCTCAGGTTCATCAGTTCAAACATATGTATTGGATTTTAGAAAGAAAAGGGTGGGAGTGTCTATTTGTTGCAAAAGATAAAGATATTACTAAGCAATTATTAGATAAATATAACCTTAAGTATAGAATTTTATCAAAAAACAGAAAGGGCCTCTTAAGAAAAATCCTGAATTTACCAATTGATTATATAGCCTTTTTGAGAATTGTTAGATCTTTCAAGCCAGATTATGTACTAAGCCGATTTTCAATTCATAGTGCTCACATAGCCTGGTTATTAAGAATTCCCAATTTCGCGTTTTCTGACACAGAACATACTTCTTTTTTTCATAAGCTAACATTACCATTTGTAACTTTAAAATTTACGGGAGATTCGTATTTAATAGACCTCGGAAAGAATCATTACAGATATAAATCAAACATTGAGCTTTTTTATTTACATCCTGCTGTCTACGAGCCTGATGAATCCATTTTTGATGACTTAGGGTTATTTAAAAATGAAAAATTTGCATTGATTAGATTTGTTTCTTGGGATGCACATCATGACCTTGGTCAAAAAGGTTTTAGCCTTGATTTTAAGCATAGAATGGTGCATGAAATGGCAAAATATGTTCGGGTGTTCATAACCTCTGAATCAAATTTACCTGACAGCTTAAAAAAATACCAGATCAAAATTTCTCCTGAAAGAATGCATGATGCATTAAATTATGCGAGTTTATATATTGGTGAAGGAGGCACTATGGCTTCAGAGGCGGCATGCTTAGGGGTGCCTTCTATATATGTCAATAGTCTGGATGCAGGTGTTTTTCATGACGAAGCTGAATTTGGTTTACTATACAGTTTTAGAGATACCAATGGAGTTATTGAAAAAATCAAAGCTATTCTCATACAAGATGATTCAAAGAATTCTCACAGAAAAAAATTAGACTTATTTCTTAGTAAGAAAATAAATGCAACAGAATTTTTCTGTTGGTTTTTGCAAAATTATCCTAAGAGTCTTACAGAATTCAAAAGAGACCAAAATATTCAAGATCAATTCAATTAAACTATTTCTAGATGAGAGATTTCACCTTAGATATTTATAAAAAATTACTTGAAAGTTTAATAGGTCAAGATTATACTTTTCAAACGTTTCATGACTTTTTAGTTAGCCCAAAAGAAAAAAGTATTGTGTTAAGGCATGATGTAGACTTAAAGCCTTTAAATTCATTGAGATTTGCGCAAATTCAAAACCAGTTTAAAGTTAACGGAACTTTTTATTTTAGAGCTGTTCCTGTTAGTTGGGATGAAGAAATTATTAAAGAGATTAAGTCTTTGGGGCATGAAATAGGTTATCATTATGAGAATTTAACCACATGTAATGGTAATATTGATAATGCAATGAAGGATTTTGAACATAATTTAAATAGATTAAGAAAAATTGCTCCCGTTACTACCATTTGTATGCATGGTAGCCCTATGTCTAAGTATGATTCTAAGGATCTCTGGAAGCACCATAATTATAAAGATTATCAAATAATTGGTGAACCTTATTTTGATGTTGATTTTAATGAGGTTTATTATTTAACAGATACAGGTAGGAGATGGGATGGTCATAAAGTTAGTGTACGTGATAAAGTGAGTACTACTTTTAATATGACCTTTCATCAAACGAGTGAAATCATTGATGCTGCAAACTCAGGCTCATTGCCTAATAAAATTATGTTTACATTCCACCCTCAAAGATGGAATGACGATTATTTTTCTTGGAATAAAGAACTGGTTATGCAGAAAACTAAGAATATAATTAAGCGATTATTCTATGTTAAGTAAATGCAAAGAACATATTAAAAAACGGTTATTTTGTTATTTAACTACTTAAATTTCTGAAGAATAAATATAAAATTGTATATTTGCAAAGCTATAAAAAGAAACTCCCCTAAAAATGGCCAATTTAATATTGTTCAAAAGTTACTACAGTAAGTTTGTATTTGATCATAAATACAAACCCTCAATGCCTTTTAATTTAATAGCTTTATTTACATTTGGAGAAAATAGATTAACTCATTTTGCGAGTGTCTATACCCGGTTTTGGAGAGTTTTTTTGACTAAAGAAAAAGTTGGAAATGTTAACTTATATAATTGTCATTGTATAAGCTGATATTTTAGAAATTGTTATTTAATTCAAAATTGCTATGTTAGAATTATTAAACATTACACACCAAACTGAAGGTAGAAACTCCGAAAGTGACGTGTCTTTGGCTAAAAATCACATATTTGACAGGCTAAATGGTTTAAAAAATAGTGAAAAAAGAAATGCATCATTATTTGAAAGTCCTATCGTCAAAAAGAAAAAGCTCAAAAAAATCTCTGATTTCTCATCAATGGACCGTATTAGGATCGTTGTTGATGGATTAATTGGCGATTTAAGTAAAGAACAGATATGTAGAAAAGAACGAATATCTCTTGCTACTTATGAGCATCTTAAAGAAGAATTTTTAGTTGCATTTAACGAATTTTCTAAGTTAAAGGAGCTTCAGGAAACTTTATCATCTAAAAATATTGATACAATTAAAAAGCAAGTAGGAGAAAGACCTGCTGAATTCTTTCAAAATTTTTTAGATGTGGCGTCTTATGATTGTCTGGTAGTGCCTAAAGAAAAAGACTTGCTTAACTATAGCAACATAGTTCAAATAAAAAATCTTGTTTTACTTGATAAGATAAATAATTTTAGGAAGATAAATAAGAAATTAGAACAAGCCAATGAAAGATTACCTTTTGGTGGTATATTAATGGGAAGTTTTGAAACATTTAACAACCGCGTAAATAAGAATGTAATTTGTAGAATACCTGTATTGAATAAATTATGTTCTTTGGTTGGTTTTATTGTGCACAGAGTATTTCCTAAGTTACCTTATGTAAAAAAGTTGTATTTCTTTGCTACTAAAGGAAAAAACAGAATGCTATCTAAAGCTGAATCACTTGGTAGATTAGTTTCTTGCGGTTTTGATATTTTAGATTATACTGTAATTGACAACAGACATTATTATGCTGCAATTAAGGTTAAAGAGCCTGCATATGACATGAATCCTAGTTATGGTCCGTTGTTTAAGATGAAAAGAGTAGGTAAAAATGGTAAGACTATTGGTGTCTATAAGCTTAGAACAATGCATCCTTACTCTGAATACCTTCAGGATTATATATTAAAGCTTAATGGTTATTCAAATACTGGGAAACCAGCCAATGACTTTAGATTAGTGCCTTGGGGCAAATTCTTAAGACGTTATTGGATAGATGAATTACCACAACTTATAAATGTTTTTAAAGGAGAATTAAAATTGGTTGGAGTAAGACCAGTTTCTGAGCGCTATTTTAAAGATATACCTGTTGAAATGCAACAATTAAGATTAAAGCAAAAGCCAGGTTGTGTTCCTCCATATGTAGCTTTAAATAGAATGGGTTCTGTTGAAAGTGTATTACAAGCTGAGAAAGAATATTTAGAAGAAAAACTTAGAAATCCTTATTTTACAGATACTAAATATTTTTTCAAAGCAATATTTAATATCTTCTTTAAGAACAAAAGAAGCGCTTAAATAATAAGGTACAACATTGATAAAAAAGCTTCATGTAGATTAATTTGTATGGGGCTTTTTAAAATTAAGTGTATACGAATTTAAAAATTTTCACTTATGAAGTATTCGCTAGCTTTGTCAAGCTACGCCACCATTTATTTTTAGATTTTTCATGCTGCGCTCCATATCCGTATCCGTAACCATAACCTTTCTTTGAGTCTATTCCATTTACTAGTAAAGCTAAATTCGGAAATCTCTTCTCTTTGTAAATTGATTTAACATAACTTAAGAGTCTTTTATCTAAGAAGTTAACTCTTATAACATAAATAAAAGCATCAGCATGATTCTTTATAATGGTTGTGTCAGTTATGATGCTTGAGGCAGCAGTATCAACTATTATATAGTCATAAATTTCTTTTACTTCATCAAAAAGTTCTTTTACACGTGTGCTCATTAGCAATTCAGCAGGGTTTGGGGCAATATCTCCTGAAGAAATCAAATCTAAATTTTCAACCTTTGGTACGTTTATAACAATATCTTTTAATGATAAATCATTATTAATGATATAATTTGTTACGCCTTGAGAACCACGTATACCTAAATATGATTTTATTGTAGGAGCTCTAATATCCATACCTAAAATTAATGTTTTCTTGCCTGCATACCCTAATGAAGCTGCTAAATTTGAAGCAACAAAAGATTTCCCCTCATGAGCTATGGTAGACGTAACAAAAATTGCCTTCCCTTTTTTCTTAGAATTAGTCAATAAAAAGTTCAAATTGGTTCTAAGTATTCTAAAAGCTTCAGCTATGCTAGAATGATCTTCTTTATTAATCAAAAAGCGTTTTTTCGATTCTAACTTTGGGATATCGCCAAGTATAGGAATATTTAATATTTTTTCAACTTCTTCGCGACTTTTAATTGTTGTATTAAGAAAATCTCTAAGAAATATAATAACAAAAGGTATAATTAGGCCAATAAATATATGTACTAAATAAAAAACCTTTTTCTTTGGCGAGATTGCACTGCCCACACTTTCAGCTCTTTCTATCACCATGGCATTTGGATCAACAACACCAAGTGTAATCGCAGTTTCTTCTCTTTTTTGCAAAAGGTATAGATATAATGCTTCTTTGATACCCTGTTGACGCTGCACATTTCTAATTTGTCTTTCTTGCTTTGGGGCAGAATACAATCTTGAATTGATTACAGCATCTTGTTTATTAAGTGCATCTATAGATATTTGTTGAGTAGAACTCAAATTATCAAGCCCTTGTTTAATATTATTCTCTAAGGCTTTTAATTGATCATTAATATTAACAATAATTGGGTTTTTTTCAGTCGAATTTTTTAACAAACGTTGTTTCTCAATTATAAGATTGTTGTACTGTGCAGATGCAGATTGTACATTATTATCTTCTATTCCTAAATTTTGCGGTATAGGTTCGTTAGGATCTTTTTCGCTTACATATGTTTTGAGAGACTCAATTAGTTGAAGTTTTGTATTTGCACCAACTATTTGATTTTCTAAATCTTGTCCACTTTGCATATTTAGGCCAGTATCAGAACCTGCATAGCGAGTTTTAAGTGTTTCCGTTCGAAGGTCTACATCAGATAGCTCATTAGATATTATCTCTAGCCTTTGATTCACAAAATCTGAAGTACTTTTTGATAGTTCTTCTTTCAGAAAGATAGCACGCTCATTATATTTTTTGATAAGCTCATTTAAGAAATCTCTAGATCTTTGTCGAACGCCATCTGCTATCGATACGTCCAATATACTTGATCTTTCTGATTTAGGTTCTATAGATATGTTCCTGGCTAATGCACGAGCCAATTTATTAACAGAGTTAATTTGAATTAGAATGTTAGAGCCAATTAAATTACTTTCCTTTAAGTCAGTAGCAGGAACAATGATAATATCTCCAAATCCAATATTAATTTTTTCACCAAAATCATGTTTTAGCAAGAATGTCTTGTCTATATCAGTAACCGAAAAACTATTTAATGAATTAACAGAAATTATAAATGAATAGTTTATTCTATAGGCTGTGGAATCACTCATTAAAAAATTAATTTTTAATGGGGGCTCAACATAATTTTCAGTTTCATAGTACTCAGTATTTAATCCGAGTTTATCATCTAAAAAATTACTTAGATAGTTCTTATTGGTATAATATCGAATATTTAACCCAAGTGATTTTACTACTTCAGTAACAATACTTTGAGATTTTAGAATCTCTATTTCATCTTCTATTTTATCATTTGAACCATTCACAACACCTAAGTCTTGAAAAACTGAAAGGGTGGAATTACCCTCATTTTCTTCATCCTTAATTTTTATTGTGGTTGTAGCTCTATATTTAGGACGTTCAAAATTTAATTTATAAAATGCAATAATAATGCTTAGTAGAAGTGATAAGGCGAACCATTTCCAATGCCTAAGATATTGAATAATGGTATCCTTAATATTAACATTAATACTGTCAATATTTTCATCTTCATGATGAAGCTTTTGTTGTTTATCAAATTCCATCTAACTTTCTGTATTATTTATCTTGTTATGCTAAAAACTAAAGCAACAGCAGTAAGTAAAATCGAAACTATTCTCAAAGTTTGGGTTGAATTCGGACCTATTGTGGAGGATTTAGCTCTGGAATTATTTGGTTCCACATAGATCACATCATTTTGAGCAAGGTAATACACAGGAGAATTAAATACATCTTCTGAAGTCATATCTACTCTAATATATTTTTTTTTACTATTCTCTTCTCTAATCACTAAAACATTTTTTCTTTCGGCCTGTATGGTCATGTCTCCAGCTAAACCTAAAGCTTCAATAATTGTTATTCGTTCATTTGGAATAGTGTATGAACCTGGATTTCTAACTTCTCCAAGAACAGTTATTTTAAAATTAACTATTCTAATATTTACAATAGGGTCTTTTACGTATTCTTTTAACAGATCTTTAATCATAGATGTGGCTTGTACTCTATTTAATCCAGCTAATTTCAGTTTTCCAAGTACAGGAAAATCTATATTACCATCTGAATCTACTAAATACGATTGTTGATTTCTTCTACCCGTTGAATTTGATTCATCACTAAAATTAACAACCGTTAAGTTAAATGGTCGTACAGCATCTTGGTCTAGACCAGATACAATAATAGTTAACATGTCGTCCGGATGAATAATAGGAATATAGCTATTAACAGAATTACTACTACGTACCATATCTACATTTTGAAAATAAACTATATCTTGTTTTGAACCACAAGAGATAAAAAATAATGAAATACAGATTAAATAGATATATTTTTTAAGCTCGGTAACTGAAGTTTTCATGTCCTTTTTTTTTGGTATTTAGTATAGGTAGTTTAAGAACAAATATAGGCAAATAACTCTTTCTAATACTAGTATAATAATTTTCGTTATAGACTTGTAGTAATTCTGTCTGTAGTAATTCTGCGAAAAATTATTTAATAACTTTTATATAAAACTATTTTTTTGGAATGGCCATAACTTTTTCTTTGAAACGAAAAAAAACAGTAGCATCATCTTTTATAGATTTATAAACTACCATTCCTGCCTGAATCACATTATTATTACCAATTTGAACACGTGGAACCACCGCAGATCTAACGCCAAAATAATTATTGTTACCTATGTTTACATGACCTGCAATGACAGAGGTTGCAAAAAAATTATTATCACCAACAGTACAATCGTGGCTTACAACACTGTATGGGGTAATAATATTATAATTACCAATAACAGCATACTTTTCTATGATACAGAATGGAAATATTATATTTCCAATCCCAATTTTCAATGATTTGGGTAGTATAACAGAATCATGGACAAAGCTGCCAATCATTGCACTTTTTTTGCGTAAACTATCAATCATTTTTTTTCGAAAATTAATATCAGCAACACATACTAATACTTCTTCGTCTGGAGCAGGTGAATATCCATCAATGTCGCATATAACAGGTGCTTTGAAATTATATTTCTGATAATACTTTTTTAAATTATAATCGAATTCAATATACCCTTTAATATTTATCTTTTCATTTTCTGGAACTTTAGCATTGTGGTCCTCTATATAAAAAGTGGTTTCAGCAGCACATCCACCTGTTCCTAATATTATAATATTTTTCATGTTTTGATTTTATCTTTTATATCATAGCAAAGTAGTACAGCATATTTATATTAAATGATGACTTGATTTTTTTTGAAATATTCATCAATTATTTTTTTATAATCTCAGCTTCAATTTCTTTAATTTTTTTTAAATTTTTATCATCACCTTCTGACAAATCCAAATTCCATGTACATGCTCCATACTGTGATGATAGTTCAGCCAATTTACGACAATTATATTGTTTTTCCTGTACAAGTTTTCTAACAGATTCCTCTCCATATATGCTGAGATAGTCGTTAAGAGCTCCTTTAATTTCTGATCTACGTTTTTGCAAATTTTTAATTATATATTCTACAGGTGCCTCTAAAAATAACAATTTCCTTCCTGTAAAAAATTTATTTAAAACTTCATCTGAAATTAATTTTTTTTCAATTATTTCAACAATTTCTGAAGTAAAATTATGGCAAAAACTGTCATCTAGAAACCATCCACTGTCATCTAGTAAACCTGAAAGGTTCAAATACCTATCGTCCTTAGCTGAGCTTGTCATGAAATTTAATAATCTCATATTTTGATCAAAGTCTCTCTTATTATTATAAAATTTTGAAATTGTAAGTGATATGTTTAGTAGGTAGAACTCGTCAAGAAAAGAATTAGATTTAATGCTTTGTTGCTCATTTGCTCTATAATAATCTAAATTCCAATTGTAATTTAAGACTTTACTTGCCTTAGAATGGAAAGTAGTTTTACCTATACCTGATGTTCCTATCATTTCAAAAATAACACCTCTTGTTATTGAATTTTTGACATAAACTTTCTTAGGTTTTTTTATAAGCTTTACTCTATATCCAAATATGCCAAATATTTTGAAAAAATATTTTTTTACATTCATTAAATAGTTAATTTTTGTCTTAGATAATTTAACTCAAGTTTTTTATTGCTTGACTGAAAAAATATTAGCTACTTAAAAGATATATTAAGAAGTTATCAAAAAATATCAGCAACCTAATTATTATCTTTTTTCATGTTTTATTCTTCAAGATACTTTCCTTCCTTTTTTAAATATAATCTAGACCATCCTGGAAATTGAGCATATTTAGGTTTTGGCCTATATGGAACATAGAATTTATATTTTAATGCTCCAATAGAATCATATAAATAATATGTGCCTTTATGTGTTTCCTCAACAAAAATATCTTTTGATGACAGTATTGATTTGCGACCCTGCCATTTAGTATTAGACATATTATTCAAAATAAAATTTGTTTGATTCGTTTTAAAATTGAACAAGACTATATCATTATTGCCTTCTTTTACTTTATCGTTCAAGAAAGAAAGGTTATTATTGAAAATTGATATTATAGAATCGTTTTCAATATCAACATCATGTTGATTGAGCCAAGGGCCTTGTTTTTGCATAATAATTTTATTAGTTTGGGGTCTAAACAATGCAACTAAGCTTTTATTTCTCATACTCAGAAAAACGTCACCTTTTTTCCAATAAGTACCATCATTCATTACAGGTTCAACATCATTTAAATGAAATGGATCCTTGTACGTATTATTCCAATTATATCCCACAGGTGTTGACTCTATTGTACTTTCGAAAAGGTTGTTCTCTAAATAAATATCTGTCAAAGATTTATGGTATAATTCATTTCCTTCTTGATCTAAACATAAAATGGCATCATCTCTATAACCAATAGAGTTAGCGGTATCATTATTAAGATCAATAGAACAAGCCCAAATATTACCTTCTTCGTCTAGCTCTAATGAATGATGCGCGATTTTATTACTTTTCCAAAGAATTTTAGAATCCTTATTCATTTTATATATAAATCCATACGATGCTACTTTAAATATTACAGAACCATCTTCAAGCATCATCTGGTGTCTTATAATAATCTCGTCTGTTTTTCTTTGGATGCTCTTTTTCATCTTCTCAGACAATTTTTTATTTAAATTGGATTTATCAAAAATAGATATAATGGTATCTAAATCTGCTAAGATAATATCTAGTGGAATGGTCCATTTTCTAGCTACTTCACCAGTTTTAATATTTTGCAACAATATTTCGCTAGTAGTAGGATTAATAAATGAAGTGTGAAGTAAAAAAATTGAATCACTAACATATTCTAGGTTATTAGCTTTACCAATTTCCTGAAGAGAGTCAATGCCTTTTATTTTTATTGCATTTTTAGGTATCACTTCTTTGGATTTGAACCATTTTCTAATTTCATAAGGTATATTGTAAAATTCTACCATGATTTTATTATAAAGTCCAGAATTTCCTCCTTCAACTTTCTTAAAAGCACGTATACTAGACCAGCTAATTAACCAAATAAAAAAAAATAGGACTAAAATTACCCGAAGAATTTTTACAAATTTATCCATAACTATTGATTGCATTTTTTTTAAGATTATTAAATAAAGTTACATATTTAATATTTTTTTGATTAATGCTTTTACTGGCTCTTGATTTAAATTCCTTTATTTTGATAGAATCAACTAATTCTTGCGGTAGATGAACATTTGATAATAATATTTCTAATGATTTTTTCGGATCAGAAACAAAATATTCATAACAAAAAAAATGAAAACTTCTTTTTTCTTTGAAAGTGAAATATACTTGGGAATAAAAAAAATACCAAATTTCGAGCCAATAGTCAAGACTATCTTTATCTAAATATAATTTTGAATCAAAATCCTTTTCTTGTAGGGTTGGTATTTTGGTATGTAAACCAAATTCATGGTGCACTAAAAAATCCATGTAGTCTAGTGTAAAATTGTCCTCTTTTTGCAATTTAGATAACAATTTATGCTGTTTTAATAACGAGGCTGCCTGTTCATAAGGGTCTCTAAATGGAATTATAGTTACTGTTTTATTACTATGTTTATCATCCAATTGCTGTAACGATTCAGCTCTGAGTAAATGGTTATTATTCTTTGCTAAATAAATTTTGTCTTTAGCGATCAATTTTCTGAAATAATTGTATTTATTATATATTTCATTATTTAATTCATGCTTAATGATTTTATCATCCTTTATATATTGATCCCCTAAATAATTTCTAAAAAAAGGTTCCTCTAAGGCTTCATACGAATTTAAGCTATGTTTAATACCATCTTGATGAAACCTTTCTTTTTCTTGTGCCTTTTTTTTTGATGTTAAAAGAGGCCAGGTTTTTGGCATAAACAAAAAGGGTAAATTTCTATAAGAAAGGCTTCTAAATTCTTGTAACTCTCCCAAGTACTGCATTATCACAGTAGTACCTGCCCTTGCCATACCCGATATATAAACGTTATGAGTAGAAACATTAGCTTTTAATGTTTTCTTATTTAAGAATAACTCAATTTTGAAAATGAATCGAGATATATTTTTATTTCCTAAAAAAATATAATGTAACAATTTATTGATTGAGGAGTAAGGTTCTTTTTCTTTTTTCTTAGATATTAATGGGACTAATAGTATTGGTAATAGTGTACCTAATATAAATGGCCATTGAAGCAAATATTTTGGAAAAAGTTCCGAAATGAACTCTTCCGATTTAAAATGAGGGATAGTTTTTCCGTTAAATAAATTGATGACGATAGATGAAATACCAACTAAAAAAATAATAACAAAAATGAACAATATCGTTTTTAGTAGTACAACCAACAAAAAACTAGCAACACCTCTAAATCGTTTTTTTATTTGATTAAATATTTCATCATCATTTAATGTAGGATGTCCGCTATAATATACAAATTGTGATGTCGCAAGTATCCAATCATTAATGCTTGAAATATATTTCAATTTAAAAAAAAAGAGGATTGCCAATAAGGAAATAAGAAAACCGGCTAAAAATATCAAGTTGATTTTTTTCTTTTTTTCAAATAGCGTTTAATTGGAAACCATAAAAAAGTAAATAGAGTAATTAAAATTAAAATTATTACTCCAATAATTATTGCCAAGATTCCACCACCGACACCTGGACCTAAATATAAATAGTACATAATAGATTATTTTTTTCTTTTATCAAAAATCGCAATTACTACAAAAGTAATAAATTTAGATTTAAATGGGATAATTTCTTCAGGGGTATACAGTTTCAGAATACACTTATGAATCAAAAGATTATTTTTAGTTTTGATATTATCTTTTATTACAAAATAGTTTTCATAGACGCCTCAATACGATGAATAAGTGAAAATATTGTCATTTTTCAGATAGCTATTTTCCAGTGATTTACGCTAGACAAAAAGAGTCTGACTCTTTTCAAAAAGCAAAAGATTATTAATTAACAATTATCAACTCCTTTTTTGAGAGAAAGTAAAATTTTTACAATCTTAAAAATTTCAATTTATTTCATATCTTTATTTAAATGTAATTTGTTAATTTAACAAGCTACAAACAGAAATGTAGATCACTTATATTATTTTTCCAAATAGTTAGTATAAAATTGCTCTACAAATGAAAAAGAATAGTATTGGATTTTTAATATTAAAATGACACAAAATGATTGAGTCTAAAGTGATATGCCCGTCCTGTAAAAAAAAATCTATATATGACCGTTACGATACTTTCTGGATGTGTAGCGAGTGTAATGAGAAATATACTTGTGAAGATGGGATACCTAAACTTTATTTTACAGACTCTATTAGTAAAGTAGACAAAAGGCTTAGAGAAAGACTTTATAAGTATACAGCTTGGTTTTATAATTTTTGGAATCCTTTCTTTATGCTTCCAGTTAGACCAGTAAGAGTATCTGTGAAATACTGGATTGTATATTTTTTATTAGTTTTTCTATTAATTTTCTCAGCATATAATTTGATAGATTTGGTTGCATTTCGTAGTATTAATAATGTAACCATTTTTGATTTTTTATTGTTTATACCAACGGCAATATTGATTGTTTATTTAACAAAATATCCTCGATATGCATATTTGCTTTTGCTTTCGATTCCAATAAAAATTATACTTAAGATTCGAAATTTCACACCTAAGAAAAGCCACGCTTCTGTTCATAAGGCGTTTCAAAGGGAATATTTAGAGTCAGATAAAAAAATACAAATGCTTGATATTGCCAGTGGTACTGGTAATTCACTATTTCGACATGGTTGGATGAATTTGAATGCAGACTACACGGCTGTAGATTATTCTTTAGAAATGATAGTACAGGCGAGAAGTTTAATGAGTAAGCAGAAAGTTCCAGCAGATTTTATTGTAGCAGATGCTACTAATCTTCCTTTTGAATCTGAAACTTTTGATATTACCACCAATTATGGTGCAGTTAATGGGTTTTCCGACCCCAAAACTGCTCTGAAGGAAATGGTTAGAGTGACTAAAAAAGGTGGTAAAATCCTGTTTTTAGACGAACAAGAGTACGAATCAGCCACATGGGTAGAACATTTTTATTTTAAGAAAGTATTTGCTTGTCTCAACACTATTATTGGATGCCCTGTTAACTTACTGCCTGATGATCTTGAGGAAATAGAAGTATATCAAGTATATGAGTTTGTTTATATATGTACAGCAAGAAAAAAAATGTAATTTTTCTTCCCTTAAAACCGAACTGTTTAAAAGCAGAGCAAATAACCTAAAATTAAACAGTATTATATGACAAAATTAAATCTTCACTGTAACTGATTGCAAATATTTTGAAGGAGTTTGGTAAAGTTAATATTTAGAGAAAATTAATGATGAATATGGTTTAAGTTCAGCAACTTTTTATAGGCGAGCCAATTGAAAATTTTTCATAAAGTTTTGAGATTATTTTTGGTTTAGTCCTTTAGTGATTCTATTTTTAATATCAACTTTTTCTTTGATTAATGTAAACAATTACATCATTGATAAATTTAAATTCTTCAACTTCTTCTTTTGAGACATCAATATTAAAATTAGAATCCAAAAAAGAAACTAGCCCTAAGGAAGAAAGTGAATCAAATTGAATAGGTGTTTCATAAATATCGAAATCTTCCTCCAGCTCTAAGAGTTCTGCAATTTCTTCAATAATTTCATTACTTTTCATTATATATAATTGTTTTAAATATTTCTGTATTTGATAAGTTTACAACACAATTTGCATATGACAAACCGACCCCATATCCACTCAAAAACGTATTGCCCTTTTCAACGTTAAAGAATTTCTCTGTAAGCGCTAATGGAATTGAAGCGGGCCCTGTATTTCCAAATCCGTTTAAAACAATTGGTGATTTAGAATTATCAATCTTCAATGCTTTATTTAAAAATTTAATGATAAAATCATTCGCTTGATGAAAAATAACATTATCAAAATCATCAATGTTTTTATCAAGGTACTTTAGGTTTTCCTTAATAGATTTTGGAACATATTTACTGACAAACTTGAAAACTTCAAAACCATCCATAAAAAACTCATCTGACTTCATGATGAGAGCATCTGGTTTTTCATCTACTGATCTAATATCAAAAAAAGTGGGAGACTTATTTTCTGAAGAAGAAACTATACAAGCAGATCCTCCATCTCCAAAAACACTTTTAGTGGCAAAATCTTCTTTGTTTAAATATTTTGTTAATACATCACCACATAATAACAGCACGTTTTTTATTTTTTTATTCTGAAGTAAACTATATGACTGAAAAAGTCCTTGAATAAAACCAGTGCATCCTAACGGTAAATCAAAACAGGTAGTGTCATTGTTTAAACCTAATTTTCTTCTAATCTTAAATGAGGTCTGTGGCATAACATAATCTCTAGTTTGACTTACGAAAACAATCGAATCAATCTCGTTTTTGTTGAAGTTGAGTTCTTTAAATAAACTTTCAGCAGATTTAATACAAAGATCTGATGCAGTTGTATCAGAGTTGGCTATCCTAATCGATTCTATTCCAGTTACCTGTGATGTCTTTTTTAATCGAATTTCACTTTCGTTTTTGAAAATTGATTTGAGATCCATCAAATTTTCTGGAACACAGGAGGTTATTCCTAAGATTTCAGTATTATTGAATTCAATCATTCTTTTTCTTTTTTCTAATTATTAATTTATCTCATTCAAAAAAATCTGAATGGACTACTAGATATGTTTTGTAAAATTTATTTACAAATGCTGTCAATATAGACATTTATTAGTTCTTATGAATATTTTACCTATCACATTTATTTTACCAGCTATTAAATTTCATTATCCATTCTTCTTTCCTCTATTTGTGATTTTTAATTCATCAAATGAAATTAATACAGGGATTTTAAATTTATCAAGTCTTTCTCTACATGTTTTTTTTATTAATTTTTTCAAGAGCTTCTTGTCATCAAAATTAGTGTGTATTTTTGCACATACAATATTACCTGTTATGTTATTTTGTTGACCATAAACGGTAGAATCTATAACTTGGTCAATGGAATTTAATACCTCTTCAACTTCAGAAGGATAAACCTTTAATCCTCCTACATTGATTATTTTATTTTTTCTTCCGATGATTTTTATATATCCATCATCATCAGTCTCAACCAGATCACCTGTTGCATACCAACCATCTTCTTTGAAATTTTCATTGCTATGATTCAAATATCCTTTTATAGAAGTTTTAGATCTTAAGTATAGTTCATCATTTACAATCTTAAAATCTTTTTCATTATCAATTATTTTAAAAAAGAGACTATCAGAGGATTTACTTTTAGTTTTTAAAATGCCCGTTTCACTCGTTCCGAAAGTTTGTAACAGTTTAATATTTGGAAGAAAAGAGTTTATTTTTTTTAATAGAACTTCCGACATCCTTTCAGTTCCATAAGTTATTAGTTTTAAAGATTGTAATTTTTTTGGATTAAAATTATCATCTATTAATAATAGATTTAAAAAAGTAGGAGTTGTTGGCAAAATATTTACATTGTATTTTTCAATTAAATTTATGATAGTGGAAGGATTTCTATCTTTTGGAATTACAAAAGGTGAACCGGTAATCAGGCAATTTAATAATGTATTTAGACCTCCTATATGATCAAACATTAATAAGATAATAAAGAGTAGAGATCTTTTTTTTCGAGGTTTTTTTATTGATTTTATGATTTCAGAAAAATTCTGAATCATCACTTTTGGTTTTCCCGTAGTTCCACTAGAAAATAGAATAATTCCTGCATCTCCTTTAGTTGTATAAATGGTATACTGGTTTGAAGGTGTAGAAGTTGAATTCATTTTTTCAACTATAAGAGAACCGTCTTTATCAAATGAAATGATTTTATCTGGATTAGAAGAGCTTATTTTATCAAGAAGTTCTTTTTGGGTAGTTTTTACAATTGGAATAATATTGACCGGATATTCTGATAATAAAAGAAGAAGAGATATTGAATGAAAATTATAATCTGAGTATATAACAATATTTTCATTT
The DNA here is from genome assembly GCF_056591715.1 of Maritimimonas sp. 2405UD52-3. Taxonomy (NCBI): domain Bacteria; kingdom Pseudomonadati; phylum Bacteroidota; class Flavobacteriia; order Flavobacteriales; family Flavobacteriaceae; genus Maritimimonas; species Maritimimonas sp. 2405UD52-3. Next base: position 159,250 of record NZ_JBWQOL010000005.1, on the reverse strand, counting down.
TTAGTAATTTCTTTATTTATCTTGACTCTAAATTTCTCGATCTGATTTATTAAATCATCAAATGTATACGAGCTATTTTCATCAATGATAGAAATCCCGTTATATGATTTCAAAATATTATTTATCATAACCCACCCAAATAAATTTTTTGACCAGTTATAAAAGAACTTTTTTCACTCATAAAAAAATCAACTACATTCATTATGTCATCAAAAGTTCCAAATCTTTTCAAGGTTTGTTGATTCAGTATTTCTTGAACTTTATCTTTTGGAACTACTTTTATTAAATCTGTTAAAACGGGTGTTGGGCCAATCACATTCACTGTTATATTATACCTGGAAATTTCCTTGGATAGTATTTTACTCATGGTTTCTATAGCGCTTTTACTTGACGCATAAACCATTTCTCCTTCTAAGTACATAGGAACAGCTACAGTTGAAAAATTTATAATTCTACCAAATTTTTGTTTCATCATCAATTTTGAACATTCCCTAGAAAAAAGAAATGTTCCTAGATAATTTGTGTCAAAAAGATCTTTAACCGTAGAAACAGGTGTTAATACGGAATGGTTCATAGAAGCTTTTCCTGCATTATTAATTAAAACATCTATCGACCCAAATTTTTTCTTAGCTTCTTTCACTATCCTTTTCACATCCTTTTCAGAGGTAACATCACCAATTACATGAAAATAATTTTGATGAACTAAGTTGGTATTTGATCTAGAGCATCCAACCAAGTTAAACCCCTTTTTTAAATAGTGTTCGGTCAAACTTCTTCCAATACCTTTCCTATTGCCTGTTATTAATATGGTTTTATTCATTCACTTCTTCTAAAATAAAATCATACATTAATTGCAAACTAATAAACGGACTATTTCTTCTTGACATAGCTTTTTCAGATGCTAATTGAATTTCAATATCGTAGTTTTCATCCAAAAATTGTTCAACTTCAACTATAAACTGGACCAGTTCAAGAGAATCAAAGATTGAAGAGCTACCTATTAACCTAGTATTTTCGTCTATTTCACAATTAATCTCAATTTCATTTTCTTGAATAAAATCGTTTAATAGATTAATTAGATCAATTTTCAAATTTTCAAATTTCATAAACCTTTATTATATATATATCTTAATCCAAATATACATAATTGTATTTTTTAAACTAGCCTTTCTCAGTATTCTGTAAAATGTTTTAATTCTTATTGTTTATCAACCCAAATTCAGAATGAATTATCATATTAATACTATTTATGTTGATCTTAAAGTAGTTATAATTACGCTTATGGTAAATCTTTTTTCAAATAGATAGGGGTAGTATTTAATATGTTTACAAGTATTTTAATATAAGTATGACTAGATTAAGTTATAGAGAAAACTCAAAACCCTCCTAAAGTTAATTGCTTGATGTAAATTTTGACTTATTTGATAAATTGTTAAACGTGTTTTAGAGATAATAATTATTTAATGAAGTTCATAAAGAATCATATACTTATTCCTAAAGGTGTATACTAATCTTAGCCGCAAACCAACTTGAAACTAATTAGCATGAATTACCTTATTATCTCTTAATTAATAAAAATGGAGATTATTGATTGTTTATAAAATTAATACTCACTTGCCGATACAAAAATTACCAAAAATGTTACCTAAAATATCTTTGTCAACATCAAATTCACCGGTAATATTTCCTAAGTGGCGTAAACATTCACGTATATCTATTGCAAATAGGTCAGAAGGTAGTTTATTATCAACACCATTTTGAACTGCCAAAATGCTTTCTAGGGCATTATTGAGAGCTTCAAAATGGCGTGAATTGGTTACAATCGTTTCATTATTACTTAGCGCGCCGGTATTGACCAATGAGGTTAGTTCTGATTTTAGCACATCAATACCAACGCCTGTTTTGGCGGAGAGTAATAATGCATTTGGAATTTTGTCTTTGATAATTGAAATTTCTTCATCCGTTCTTTCATCAATCTTATTTACTACCACTAATAATCTTTTAGTAGTAAAACGATTACGCACTTGTTCTAGTTCAACTTTTAACTCAGAACTCCGAGCTTCGAACTTTTCCGAATTTATAAGGAAAATTACCAGCTGTGCGTTATCTGCTTTTTCATAGGTTTTTTTAATGCCAATATTCTCTACGACGTCTTTGGTTTCACGTATACCAGCAGTATCTATAAATCTAAAAGCTACACCATCTATAATAACTTCATCTTCTATAGCATCACGTGTGGTACCGGCTATATCAGAGACAATTGCTTTTTCTTCATTCAACAATGCATTGAGTAGAGTAGACTTTCCAACATTAGGCTCACCAATAATGGCAACGGGTATTCCATTTTTCATAGCATTACCAAATGCAAAGCTGTCAATCAACCGTTTTAATACAGAAGTGATCTTAGCCAATAGTTCTTTGAACTGCGTTCTATCTGCAAATTCTACATCTTCACCGGAGAAATCTAATTCCAACTCAATCAAAGAGGCAAAATCTAATAATTGTTGACGTAAAGCTTTTAATTCATTAGCAATTCCGCCACGCATTTGTTGTATTGCCATTTGATGCGAAGCTTCAGAATTAGATGCAATCACATCAGCTACAGCTTCAGCCTGGCTTAAGTCCATCTTACCATTTAAAAAAGCGCGCATAGTAAACTCACCATTATCTGCCATTCTACATCCATTTTTTAAAAACAGCTGAAGAATTTCCTTTTGTATATAGTCGGATCCGTGACAATTAATCTCTATTACGTCTTCACCGGTGTAGGAGTGAGGATTCCGAAAAATGGAGATTAATACCTGATCTAATACTTTTTCATTTTCTTTTATATGACCTAAATGTATAGTATATGATTTTTGATTTACAAGCGATTTATCCTTTTTAATAGACGTAAACAAACCATCTGTAATTGAAATGGCGGCGTCTCCTGAAATACGTAATACAGATATAGCACCAACACCAGAAGGTGTAGCTAACGCGATAATGGTATCATTTTGAATCATAGAGTGCAAAATTAAGAAATTCATTATCGGTAGAACGCACATTAAAATGTGTTTCAACCCTTTGTAGATGAACTATTTGTAACAAAACATTGAGTTTTGCGTCTAATTAATAAAGTATTCATTAATCAAAAACCAATAAAATGAAATCAAATAAACAACTTTTAGTACTCACACATCTAAGTCAGTTATTAGACTTAGTAACTGTGGTAGGGGGCTTTTTAGTTCCACTGATCATATGGATAACTAATAAAGACAGCATACAGAATATGGATGAGCACGGTAAATCAATTATTAACTTTAGATTGAGCATGATCATCTACTTTTTACTATGCTTTCCGTTAATCTTATTTTTTGGCCTTGGATTGCTAGGATTTTTAATAATTCCGGTATTATACTTCATTTTTCCAATAGTTAATGCCGTAAAAGCAAGTAATGGTGAAGAACCTAGTTACCCATTTTCCATGAAACTTATATAACACAAGAAAATTTAAATGTTAAAAAATCACTCTTTTTTGGAGTGATTTTTTTGTTTTCGGTAATAAAATTTTTAAAAATTGAATTTAAATATTTGATTATCAAATATTTATAAATAAATAGAAAACTCCCTGAAAACCATGAATTTTAAAAATCACTAAATGCTCTATTGTGAGATATGTAGATACGGTATATGTTTGTACTGTAATTATTTGAAAAGATAATAAAACGATAATTTAAACGTTCTTAAACATATACTCCGCAAGGAGATAACGAAAGGGGAGAAAGGAGAGAAGCGAAAAGTTAGTCCTATGAGTTAACGCCTACAAGTAACTTTTCTCCTTACTATTTTTTCAAAAATTCTTACTCCGTTTGGGGTTAAAAACAGGGGAGAAAGGAGAGCAGTTAGTTAATAAGCCAAGTCTTAATCTACAATTAACTGATCTCCTTATTTTTTTGCCTAATTTTAAGCTATCCGTGCACTTTTGCTTTATTTCCTCGGGTTTTCATAAATGCTGCTTCATAAGCTAGCAGGTCTTTCCACTTGGTATCAACTATCATTCTGTCAAGATATTCTCTGGCAAAACCAAGGAATAATGTATAATGATTGGCTTCAGATACCATTAAATCTTTATAGAATTGAGATAATTCTTGATCTTCTAAATTTTCAGAAAATACTTTAAAGCGTTCGCAACTTCTAGCTTCTATTAATGCAGCATATAATAATCTATGTACCAATTGCTCATTTCTTGATCCGCCTTTTGGGAAAAACTTTCGTAAATATAATGCATAGTCATTGCTCTGTTCTCTACCCAAAGTCATATCTCTTGATTTCATCAATTCATGCACCATTTTAAAGTGTTCCATTTCTTCTAAGGCAATATCTGCCATGGCAGTCACCAATTTAGTTTCTTCAGGAAAATTAATGATAATTGAAACTGCATTGGAAGCAGCTTTTTGCTCAGCAAAAGCATGATCAGTTAAGATCTGTTGTAAATCATCTTTAGCAACTTCAACCCAGGAAGTTTCTGTTTCAAATTGTAATCCTAGCATTTTACAGGTCTAATTTAAATGTACTTTTTAATTTTGCTAATGCCTTATTCTTTTCTAGCAGTTTATTGTATTTCTCTTGAGGCGTATACGCAAACTTTTTAGTATTCTTCTCATTTACAATGATTTGAAAATCAAGACTATAGTTGTTTAATGAAGCTCTTAAAAACTTTAATAATCTAGGCTTTATTTTATTGAATTCAGCTTTCATAATACTGTTGGGAAATGTTAACTCTATTGAATTTACATTTACTTTGGGCTGATCAGAAGCCATAATAGAAGCTACTATTTTTTCGCCATTTTGATGAAGCTTTTCAATAAATTGTTCCCATAATTCAAAAAACTGCTTTTCTGTAAAAGGGTCTTTCGGAAGATCTGCCAGATTTACATTTTCTAAAGCTTCCTCTCTCTTTTCTTCTTTCTTTTTTAATACAGTATTTAAAGAAAGTGCTGAAGAACGTCTACGTTCTGTTTTTAAAATTGGTTTTTCTGGAATGGAAACAGGTTGTTTAGACTGTACCTGAGATGAAGACACTGGAATTTCAGAAGCAGTATTTACTTCTTTTTTTGCATATTCTTTTGGGGTTTCTTGAACTTTCTTTTTAGCAACGTCAATAAAATTCTTCGCAGGAATTATAAAGTGCTTAGGCTTTTTTTTTTCACCATCAAAGGTGATGGATGCCAATTGCATGAGCGCTAATTCAGCTAATAAACGCTGATTCTTACTGCTTTTATACTTTAAGTCACAGTCATTAGCCAAATCAATAGCTTTTAGTAAGAAATTCATAGGAGCTTTTACTGCTTGTTCAAGATACTGCTTTTTGGCAGTATCACCAACTTCTAACAAATCTACAGTGGCTTTGTCTTTGGCTACTAATAGATCCCTAAAATGGGAAGCTAAGCCGGCAATAAAATGATGCCCGTCAAAACCTTTTCCTAATATTTCATTGAAGTAAACCAAAACTCCTGGAATATCATTTGCTAATAACAAATCAGTTGTTTTGAAATACGAATCGTAGTCAAGAACATTTAAATTTTTAGCTACAGCTTGCCGTGTTAAATCATTTCCGGAAAAGCTTACCACACGATCAAAAATAGACAGTGCATCACGCATAGCACCATCTGCTTTTTGTGCAATAATATGTAGGGCATCGTCGTCAGCTTCTATACTTTCCCGTAGCGAAATTTTATTTAAATATGACTTTATATCAGAAACTGTAATTCTTTTAAAGTCAAATATTTGACACCTAGAAAGGATTGTAGGTATAATTTTGTGTTTTTCTGTGGTAGCCAGTATGAATATGGCATGTGCAGGAGGTTCTTCTAAAGTCTTTAAAAAGGCATTAAAAGCGGCTTGTGAAAGCATATGCACCTCATCAATAATATACACTTTATACTTACCAACTTGTGGAGGTATTCTTACCTGATCGGTTAGACTTCTAATGTCATCTACTGAATTGTTAGAAGCAGCATCTAACTCAAAAATATTAAAAGCAAAATCCTCATCAGGATTCACTTGCTGATCACCTTGATTGATTTGTTTTGCCAGGATTCTGGCACAAGAAGTTTTACCAACCCCTCGTGGGCCAGTAAATAATAATGCTTGTGCTAAATGATTACTTTTTATAGCGTTTTTAAGCGTATTGGTAATCGCTTGTTGCCCAACGACATCTTCAAAAGTCTGAGGACGGTATTTGCGAGCAGATACTATAAAATGTTCCATGAAGTAACTTCGTAATTAAGAATTACAAAGGTATAAATTAACCATAGATTTTATCGTATAGGTCTTTATATATTTCTTTAATGACTTTACGCTTCATTTTCATGGTAGGAGTGAGTTCACCACTATCTATACTCCATACATTCGGCGTTAGCTCAAAGCGTTTAATTTGTTCCCATTTACCAAATTTGGTATTACAGGCAATCACTTCTTCCTGAATTTTATTAATGATAACTTCTGAACTTGCTATTTCTTCAAACGAAGTACCTATATCTTGTCCTTCATCAGAAATCCATTCACGTATGTATTCAAAATTTGGTTGGATCAACGCTGCTGGCATTTTTTCACCTTCGCCAACAACCATAATTTGTTCTATAAATAATGATTGTTTAAACTGTCCTTCTAATAATGGTGGAATTACGTACTTTCCACCAGAAGTTTTAAACATTTCTTTGATACGTCCAGTAATTTTTAAAAATCCATCTTCAATTTTTCCTTTATCTCCAGTATGAAAATATCCATCTTTTAGAACTTCAGCCGTCTTTTCTGGATCCTTATAATAGCCTTGCATTACATTAGGGCCTTTTACAAGAATTTCATCATTCTCTCCAATTTTAACTTCAACTCCATCAATAACTCTTCCAACTGTACCTATTCTAAAACCTCCATTTTGTTGATCATTTACAGATACTACAGGTGAAGTCTCGGTTAGACCATAACCTTCCATAATGGGCATACCTGCAGCAGCAAAAACACGTGCCAAACGTTGTTGTAAGGCCGCACTACCGGAAACCATAAGTTCTAAATTTCCGCCTAAAGCTTCCTGCCATTTACTAAAGATCAACTTTCTGGCTAGGCCTAACTGCTTTTCATACCACCATCCATTTTTACCGTATGGTTCATATTTTAAGCCCAAATTAATTGCCCAAAAGAATAATTTTTTCTTGATACCTGTAAGATCTTCACCTTTTGCATAGATTTTATCATAAATCTTTTCGTAAAGCCTAGGTACGGCCGTCATCACATTAGGTTTTACCTCTTGTGCATTTTCACTTAATTTATCTATGGCCTCAGCATAGTAAATTGAAACCCCACAATACTGATATAAGTACAAGATCATACGTTCAAAGACATGGCATACCGGTAAAAAACTTAAAGCTTTTGAATTACCGTAATTTAGAGGCACTCTTTTCTCACTAGCCAAAACGTTAGTAACTAAATTGTTATGAGAGAGCATAACTCCTTTTGGCCTTCCAGTAGTACCCGAAGTATAAATCAAAGTAGCAAGATCATCAGGAACAACATTTGCTTTACATGTTTCAACATCATTTTGGTTACTACCATCTTTACCCAATTCAAGAACCTCTCTCCAACTTTTCTCTCCAGCAATATCATCAAAAGTATACACACCTTTTAATTGTGTATTGCCCTTTATTTGATTAAGTTTTTCAATAATGGTAATATCAGAAGCAAAGCAGTAAATTGATTCTGAATGATTCAGTACGTATTTATAATCTTCCTTTGATATGGTAGGGTATATAGGCACACTTTGTGCTCCTAATTGTAAAATGGCTACATCCATGACATTCCACTCCGTTCTGTTGGTGGTAGAAATAATGGCAACTTTATCATTTTTTTTAACCCCTAATCGAAGTAGACCTCTACTTACGGCGTTGGCCTGGTCTATATATTCTTGACTGGAAGTAGAAACCCATTTTCCATCATATTTAGTAACAAGGGCCTCTTTTAAGTTGTATTTATCAAGTTGGTAGTAAGCAAAGTCAAAAATGCGTGTAATTTCTGTAGACATAAATTTATAATTTGGGGGAATGCAAAGTATAAAAATTAAGCCTATTTAACAAATACTTTAGATGATCTTTCAATAACTGCCATTTTCATAAAAATCAAGGGCGAATTTTGCCACTACGCTACTTTACCAGTTAAATGTATTCTTTATCTTTGCTGACTTAAAAATCAAGAATCTTCAATGAAAATTTCATATAACTGGTTACAACAATTCTTAAAACTAGATTGGGACGCTGAGAAAGTTGAGACTTTACTTACTGACCTTGGCCTTGAAGTTGAAGGTATTGAAACAGTTGAATCTGTAAAGGGAAGTTTGAAAGGTGTAGTAGTTGGAGAGGTTCTAACATGTGAAAAACATCCAAATGCTGATAAACTAAAATTGACCACTGTTGATTTAGGCAATGGTGAACCTGTACAAATCGTTTGTGGTGCTCCTAATGTAGCTGCTGGGCAAAAAGTTCCTGTTGCTACCATTGGTACGGTTTTATATGACAAGGAAGGGAATGAATTCAAAATAAAGAAAGGAAAAATTCGCGGTGAAGAAAGCCATGGAATGATCTGTGCTGAAGATGAATTAGGTCTTGGTGAAAGCCATGATGGAATTTTAGTTTTAAAAAATTCTATAAAAGCAGGTACTCCTGCAGCTAAAGTTTTTGATCTTAGTACAGATGAGGTTTTTGAAATTGGTTTAACACCGAACAGGGCAGATGCCATGAGTCATTTGGGCGTTGCCAGAGACTTACGTGCTGGTTTGTTACAACAGTCAATTGACTTAGAGTTAATTACTCCATCTGTGAGCCGCTTTGATGTTGATATACGTAGTTTTAAGATTGATGCAGAAGTTAAAGATTATAAACTAGCTCCTAGATATGCAGGTGTGACCATTACGAATATAAAGGTTGAAGAATCACCCAAATGGATTAAAGATAGGTTAAATGCAATAGGTTTGACTCCTATTAATAATGTTGTTGATATTACCAATTATGTATTGCATGAATTAGGACAACCTTTACATGCATTTGATGCTGCTAAAATCAAAAAGGAAAAAATAGTAGTAAAAACACTGCCTAGTGGAACCAAATTTACTACGCTAGATGGAGTAGAGCGAGCATTGCATGAAGAAGATATTATGATCTGCGACGCTGCTTCAAATCCATTATGTATTGGTGGTGTTTATGGAGGGCTAGATTCTGGAGTTACAGAAGAAACCACTGCTATTTTCTTAGAAAGTGCTTATTTTAACCCGGTTTCTATTCGTAAGACGGCAAAGCGTCACGGATTAAATACCGATGCCTCATTCCGTTTTGAACGAGGTATTGACCCTAATATTACTGAATATGCATTAAAGCGAGCGGCTTTGCTTATTGAAGAAATAGCTGGAGGTAAGATCACTTCTGATGTTATTGATTTATATCCTAATAAAATTGAAGACCATCAAGTAAGTTTGTATTACGATAAAGCGTTCAAATTGATTGGTGAAGAGATTTCTCATGAAACGATCAAGAATATTCTAGCATCATTAGATATTAAGATTAATAATCAGACAGAGGCCGGTTTAGGTCTTACTATCCCTGCTTATAGAGTAGATGTTACCCGTCAAGCGGATATTATTGAAGAGATATTGCGAGTGTATGGATATAATAATATTGGTACATCTTCAAAGCTGAGTACTTCATTGTCTTATTCAAATGAAAAGGATGTTACTAAGATTCAGAATTTAATTTCAGATCAATTGGTTGCATTAGGTTTTTATGAAATGATGGCCAATTCATTAACAAAACCTGACTACAGAAAGTTATCAGAAACCCTAAAGGAACAACATAATGTTACAATGTTGAATCCCTTAAGCAATGATCTTTCCGTTATGCGCCAATCAATGCTGTTCAGTGCTCTGGAAGCCATTGCATATAACATCAATCGTAAGAGTACTAGTTTAAAGTTTTTTGAATTAGGTAGTACTTATCATAACTATGAAAGTAATTATAATGAAGATAGACACCTTACAATTACTATTTCTGGAAATAAAACCAAGGATAGCTGGAATACAACCAATGCTATTTCTGACTTTTTCTATCTAAAAGGAATCGTTAATGCCTTACTTTCAAGGTTAGGTCTTGAAAAGTATAAGCCTGTACCTGTGAAGAATGACTTGTTTTCTGAAGGCGTTTCATATACCTTGGGAAAAACTTCATTAGTTGAGTTTGGAGTTGTTAAAAAATCTGTACTTAAAGAATTTGGTATTAAACAAGAAGTATTATTTGCAGATATCAATTTGAATAATTTGTTACAATTCTTAAGTAAAAAATCTTTTAAAGTTGTTGATTTACCAAAGTACCCAGTCGTAAAGCGCGACTTTGCCCTTTTATTAGATAATAAGGTATCTTTTGATGAAATATATACTACTGCATTTCAAACGGAACGGAATTTACTGAAATCTGTTGATCTGTTTGACGTATATCAAGGTAAAAATTTACCCGAAGGTAAAAAGTCATATGCCGTTAGCTTTCAGCTGCAAGATGCTAATAAGACACTTAATGATAAGCAGATTGATAAGGTGATGCAAAAGTTGCAGACTGCTTTTGAGCGTGATTTTAATGCTGAATTAAGATAAGAATGTACAAAACATTAATCCGCCCCATTCTTTTTCTATTTGACCCTGAAAAGGTGCATCACTTTACGTTTTCATGTTTGAAATTTGGGTTTAAGCTACCTTTTATAGCTTCACTTACAAGAAGTAGTTATACAGTTAAAGACAAAAAATTAGAACGTAATTTATTTGGACTGACTTTTAAGAACCCAGTTGGTATCGCCGCTGGATTTGATAAAAATGCCTTATTGGTTGATGAGCTACCTAATTTTGGATTTGGATTTATAGAAGTAGGTACAGTGACTCCCAAGCCTCAAGAAGGTAATCCAAAAAAGCGATTGTTCAGGTTAAAAGAAGATAAAGCCATAATTAATAGAATGGGCTTTAACAATGATGGTTTAGATGTTATTTGTAGACGTTTAAAAGATAGAAAAGGTACTATTATTATTGGCGGAAACATTGGTAAGAATAAGGTAACCCCAAATGATGAAGCACTTGAGGACTACTTATTGAGTTTTGATGATCTCTTTGATTATGTGGATTATTTTGTGGTGAACGTTAGCTCTCCCAACACACCAAACCTAAGAGAATTGCAAGATAAGGAACCACTTACAAGACTTTTAAAAGCGCTACAAGATGAGAATAAAAAGATGACTAGAAACGGGAGAGCCAAAAAGATGAAGCCAATTTTACTAAAAATTGCTCCGGATCTCACGAATGAACAGTTATTAGATATTATTGAGATTATTAAAGAAACGAAGTTAGATGGCGTTATTGCAACGAACACTACCATTTCTAGAAAAGGTTTGCAATCGGCTAATAAAAGCGAAGTAGGAGGGCTAAGTGGACAACCAGTCAAACAAAGAGCAACCGAAGTCATTCGTTTCTTGGCAGAAAAATCAAATAAGGCATTTGCCATTATTGGAGTAGGAGGTATTCATTCTGCTGAAGATGCTTTAGAAAAAATTGAAGCCGGTGCAGACTTGGTTCAAATCTATACCGGCTTTATATATGAAGGACCTCAATTGGTCAAAAGAATTAACAAGGCATTAGTTTCTACTGTCTAAAAGGTATTTATTAAAACTACCACCATTTATCTTAGTATATTTAGAATTGATGTCATAAGCTACATCCATTCCTTTGATATCAAAATCACCGCGTACCTTTGTGTATTTTATGTTTAGGTTTCCTCTAAACTTCGTATTATTAAATGAAACGCCTCTTCTGAATTCTGAGTACTTAAAAACTGCATCTTCATCAAATTCAGTGTTAGCAAAGCTTGACATTTCATCAAATTTGGCATATTTAAAAGTGGTGTTCTCTTTAAATTCTGATCCCGAGAAGTCAGCTCCTCGTTCAAAATCTGAATACTTAAATAAAGCATTTCCTTTAAAAGTACAGTTTACAAACTTTACGTTGTCTTCAAAGTTGGCAATAAACGTATACTTACTGGTTTCATCATGAATATACCCAAATACATTATCTTCAAAAACGCAATTCACAAATTCAACTTTACTCTCAATTTGTTCCTCAACACTATTACTTCCACCATTCTTATACCATTTGTGTTTTCTGGGTAATTCAGGTAGCTTTTCATCCATATAGGTCATGTCAAAAACTTCGGTAATGGTAACATTTTCATAATAAATGTCCTTACCATTTTTAATATCAGATAAAATACTGTTAGCGCTTACAGTTTTCTGTGCTAAAAGACTTATTGTAAATACAGAAAGTAGTAAAAATGTAGTTAAAGAGATTGATTTTTTTAGTTGCAGTGTAGTTTTCATGCTTTAGAATTAAAAAGGTTTATTAAAAAGACACTGTAATTCTTGATTTGTTACAGCAAATACAAAAAATTACTGTTTTATGATCTTATAGATTCCTTTGCCAGTTTCTGTTTGCAATTTTACAATATAAATACCTGAGCTTAATGCCTTCATATCTATTTCGGTCAATTGCTTATCAATATTTAATTTCTTGACCAATTGCCCGGTAATACTATACAGTTTTAAGTTTGCATTGATAACGTTTGGAAAGTATACACTTAGTTTTTCAGTTACGGGATTTGGGTATAGTTTTACGCCTAATGCATCAAAAGTTTCATTGCTAAGAGATTCTTCAGCAATAGTTGAGATATTAAAATCGTCAAAATAAAATCCATCAGCGGTCGCACTTTGGTCTGAAACTAATTGAAATCGTACCTTAATGGCTTCTCCTAAATAATCACTCAAATCAATTGATTCCTGAACCCAAGCATCTTGAACGCCATCATACATAGGCTGTCCATTAATACCTTGTATCGAATTTCCTGTTCTGGTATAGTTGCCACATTGCGCTTCCCAAGAAGCTCCATCATTTGTTGAAACTTCAAACTGTACATAGTCAAATCCAGCTTCAAGAGCCCATTTTGCATTAAATGTAGCCATCGCTATTCGGGCATTGGTTAAATCAATAGCGTTTTCAATTTCAATAGTGGTATTTTGATTGTTTCCATAACTGCCACTCGGAGAGTCCGTGATAGAACTAGATGCCGAAACAAATTCAGAAGTTGTGGTATTCCAACTTGAAGTATCCCAATTGATTAAATTGTTTCCAGGGTCATTGATTGCAATTTCTGCAGGTCCTAATATTTTTGATACTTCCATTTCAATAGGATAGATTCCATTATCAATCACAATTTTATAGGTAATGGTTTCGCCGATAGAGGCGGTTGAAGTGTAGCCAATAGAACCTGCAATTTTTTCAAGGAGATTTAATCCGTTGTGCATGTTTGCAGAACCAGTAATTGATAAATTTGATGAAACTGGAACTATACTTACCGTAAAATTACCTGAACCTTCTAAGCCTAGACGCTGAATTTCATAATTTAGAACTCCCGTACTTGAACTTAAAATAGATTCTTGCGTATCAAAAGCCATGGCATAATTATTCGTTGACCGTGCCATATTGAGATTGAAATACATCATTTCTTTACAGATGTCTTCAATACTGCTTTGGGCAGGCCAAAAACTATCACCTATCTCAGGAGTCATGGCTATGATCTTGTTATGTGTGCCTACTGTTCCGTACATAAAATCATCACTATCACCTGAAAATGGAAAATCTCTTATGGGGTCATATCCATTTTGTTGTGTGTATCTTCTTAAAAGAGCGTTATATACATTCTCATCAGGTGTAGTCACGTCTGCATAACCAAATGGAAAGTAGATCAACTCACCAAATGTATGGTTGTTAAGGGCAATTTTAAAATCATGCTGCTCTACAAACCATTTTACAGCTTGAGTTTCTTCTTCAGAAAATGGTGTTGTACCATGATAGATTTCAGAACTTGTTGTTGAAGAAGACCCTGCACCCCCCCAAGTGCCGTTATTAGAATTCCCGTTGATGTAGTAGTCATAGTTTCTATTATTATCTACTCCAAAAGTACCATTGCCATTATCTTTACGATTTTTCCGCCAACCACCACCGCCAAAGGGGTTGGTAGTTTCATTATAGACATATCCATCAGGATTCACTACGGGAATAAAATAGAATTCGGTATTGTCAACTAAGGCTTTAATTGATGAATCGGTGGCATAATTTTCTAATAAATACCACATAAAAAAGATAAGTTGTTGCATAGAAGCTGGCTCACGAGCATGATGCAAAGAAGTGTATAGAATTTCTGACTCAGATTCATCATTATCAGGATTATCAGAAATACGAACCCATTCTATAGGTCTTCCTTCTTCAGTCATAAAATTATTTATGATTGCACGTTGTGATATGAGATTTGGATATAAAGAGCGCATATCATCCAGTTCCTGTAACACTTCTGAATACGTATAAAAACCTCCAAATTGTGTGCTACTTTTTACTTCAAAATTTGCCGGTGTTTGATAATCAATAGTAGAGTTTTGGCAAGACGTATTTTTTAATTTAGCTTTACTTAGCGTGTTTCTTTCAAGGATATATTGACCCATATCCTCTATTAATATATCAACCTCAAATCCTAATTTTTTTGTTGTTTCAAGTTCTTGTTGAGTAAAAACAGATTCTATGTATTTTTTCGACCTCTTTATTCCGTGGTCAATACCAATACCATTATTAATCAAATGCTGAAGCTCATTGGTTTTGGTATAATGTATTCTGGCTTTTTGATATACAGGAACCTCTTCTTGCGCATAATTAATTAATGGTACAAACAAGAAAAGTGTAACAATTAAAAATAATGATAGTCTCTCTAACATATATTCAAAGATAATTATATTGACGATAAATTTTTCTTAATTTATCAGTAGCTTAAGAAAAGATTACCTTAAAAGGTGAAAAATATCAAACTTTAATCAATACATCATGAAAAAACATCTCAAGCTTGCATTATTTTTTATAGCAATTGCAACTATTCAAATCATTTCAGCCCAAGAAAAAACAATTGCACTTAATGAAGGATTTGATAAGATTATTGTGAGTCCGCATATTGAAGCTATTTTAGTGCAAGGTGATACTCCTAAGATTGAAATTGAAAGTATAACAGAGCCCATTGAAAAATTCAAATTTGAAGTTGTTAATGGTACACTTCAAGTATATATAGAAGGTGCTAAAACAGTTACTGAACATGAGAAAGTAAAGGGTAATGGTTATAAAATGAAAGTACCTAGATATAAAAATACAGTAGCCAAAATAAAATTGACGTATCAAAATGTTGGAACTTTTTCAGTAAGAGGTGAAGAAAAAATTACATTTGAAAGCCCATTAGATCAAGAGAATTGTACGCTTCGTATTTATGGAGAATCAGAGGTGTTGATCAAAGAAGCAAAGCTTGAACAATTGCGTGTTACTATTTTTGGAGAAAGTCATTTAGTCATTGATTCGGGTTCTATTAACAGACAACGCATTACAGCTTATGGTTCAAGCAAAATGAGATCGTTAAATGTTGATAGTAAGGATGCTAAGATTATTGCTTATGGAGAAGGCACTTATCAGTTTAATGTATCTGATAGATTAAAAGTAACTTCCTATGGTGAAGCCAATATTCTATATAAAGGAAGTCCTGATATAAAGAAAGGTATCGTTATAGGCGAATCCACAATAAGAAGAGTAAATTAGAAAAATTCCTTTAATTAATTTTCATTGAAATCAGCTTTGTAATTAGGCAAAGCTGATTTTTATTTTCGGTTATTTCTGGTTACCTTCTATCCACTTTCTTGCATTCACAAAAGCTTCCAACCAAGGAGATACTTCATCTTTTCTTCCCTCTGGGTAGTATGCCCAGTTCCATTGAAAAGTTGATCGTTCTATATGGGGCATAGTAACTAAATGTCGGCCTGTTTTATCACATAACATAGCTACATTATAATCTGATCCGTTAGGATTATGGGGATATTCCGCATACGTATACTTAGCACATATATTGTACATTTCTTCGGCTAGTGGAAGCGTATATTTTCCTTCACCATGAGAAATCCAAACACCTAGAGTACTTCCTGCCAGTGAGGATAACATCACAGAATTGTTCTCCTGAATTTTTACAGAGGTAAATGCACTTTCGTGCTTTCCAGAATCATTATAGGTTAATTTTCCATGTACTTCATGTTCTGGATTTACTAATTCTAACTCCATCCATAGCTGGGCGCCATTACAGATACCAACGGATAAAGTATCTTTACGTTCAAAGAATTTCTTTAAGGCCGTTTTCGCTTTCTCATTATATAAAAAAGCACCTGCCCATCCCTTTGCTGAACCCAATACATCTGAATTAGAAAATCCTCCTACTGCTCCAATAAACTGTATGTCCTCTAACGTTTCCCTTCCAGAAATGAGATCAGTCATATGTACATCTTTTACATCAAATCCGGCCAGGTACATGGCATTAGCCATTTCACGTTCTGAATTGCTCCCTTTTTCTCTTATAACAGCAGCTTTTGGTCTGTCATTGCGAGGAGTTTGCGACGCGGCAATCTTTTTATTATTGACAGATTGCTTTTCCCGATTACTTGGGATCGCAATGACGTCCTGAAGTTTACCAGTAAAATGCTTTGGAAACTTATATTGTAAAGGTTGCTTTTTATAATTATCAAATCGATCTTTTGCTAATCCGTTAACGGTTTGCTTTTCATCTAATAAGTATGAAGTTTTATACCAGGTATCTCGTAAGGAAGCTACATTCAATGCTAATTCTGTATCGTGATTTTTAATATTTAATACTCCTTTAGAATTCACAGTACCGATTTTTATACATTCGATGCCCTGCTCGTATAAAGCCGGAAAAATCTGTCCACTATTTGATTGAAATACAATACCTACATTTTCTGAGAATAGCAGTTTAATAGTATCCTCCTCTTTTAAAGATGTTAAATCTAAATCAGCTCCTAAATTAGTATCAGCAAAACACAATTCTAGTAGAGAAGTGATTAATCCTCCAGAGCCAATATCATGACCTGAAGTAATGAAGCCAAGTTTGATGAATTGTTGCATTGTATCAAACACTCTGGCAAAATATTGACTATCAACAATGTTTGGTGCCGAGTTTCCAACTGCATTTACAACTTGCCCAAATGAAGAACCTCCTAACTTAAAGGCATCCTTAGATAAATTTATATAGTAAATATCGCCTCCATCTTTTTTCAAAACGGGCTCAACTACCTTTGTAATATCATTACAGTTGGCCCCGGCAGATATAATAACTGTACCAGGTGCGATCACTTCCTCATTAGGATATTTTTGTTTCATTGATAAGGAATCTTTCCCGGTCGGAATATTTATTCCTAGCTCAATGGCAAATTCTGAACAGGCTTTTACTGCTTCATATAAACGCGCATCTTCACCTTCATTTTTACAAGGCCACATCCAGTTGGCAGATAGTGAAACCGATTTCAATCCGTCTTTCAATGGTGCCCAAATAATGTTTGTTAATGCTTCAGCAATGGAATTTCTACTGCCAGCAATAGGATTAATGAGTCCTGAGATGGGTGAGTGCCCAATTGCTGTAGCAACGCCTTCTTTACCTTTAAAATCTAAAGCCATTACGCCAACATTATTTAATGGTATTTGTAGTGGTCCAACGCATTGTTGCTTCGCTACTTTTCCGCCCACACATCTATCCACTTTATTGGTGAGCCAGTCTTTGCAAGCCACAGCTTCCAGTTGTAATACCTGCTCTAAATATTGATGGAAATTTTCTTGAATATAGGATGCTTCTTTATAGCTTCTATCAAGAGTGATATCATTCATGATAGTTTTAGGTGAGCTTCCAAACATATCACTCAAGGCTAAATCCATTGGTTTATTTCCTTTGGTTTTAGACTCAAAAGTAAAACGGTCATCACCTGTAACTTCCCCAACAGTATACATAGGCGAACGCTCACGTTCAGCAATCTTATGAAGTGTGTCTATATGTTTATCAGAAATGACCAAGCCCATTCTTTCCTGAGATTCATTGCCAATAATCTCCTTATTGGATAAAGTAGGGTCACCAATAGGTAGTTTGTCAAGGTCTATGATTCCTCCCGTGTCCTCAACCAATTCAGATAAGCAATTTAGATGCCCACCTGCACCATGATCATGAATGGAAACAATCAAGTTCTCATCACTCTCAACCATACCTCTCACGGCATTTGCAGCTCGTTTTTGCATTTCAGGATTGGAGCGCTGAACTGCATTGAGTTCAATGCCTGCAGAAAATTCACCGGTATCTGCTGATGAAACTGCAGCACCACCCATACCAATACGATAATTCTCACCTCCTAGTAGCACTACTTTATCGCCTTGTTTTGGTATGTCTTTTAAGGCTTGCGTTGCTTTACCGTAGCCTATACCTCCTGCAAGCATGATTACTTTGTCGAAACCAAGTTTTCGAGGTTGAGACCCTTCGACTCCGCTCAGGGTGACATCTTGTTTTTCATCATGTTCGAAGGTCAATAATGAACCACAGATTAAGGGCTGGCCGAATTTGTTTCCAAAATCTGATGCACCATTTGAAGCTTTAATCAAAATATCAATAGGGGTTTGGTACAACCATTTACGCTCTTCCATGGCTTGTTCCCATGGGCGACTTTCTTCCAGCCTAGAATAAGAGGTCATATACACTGCCGTTCCTGCTAAAGGAATGGCTCCTTTACCACCAGCCAAACGATCACGAATTTCACCACCAGAACCCGTTGCTGCACCATTAAAAGGTTCTACAGTGGTTGGAAAATTATGTGTTTCTGCTTTTAAGGAAATTACGGATTCAAAATCTTGTGTTGTATAATAATCAGGCACATCGGCTCTCTTTGGAGCAAATTGCTCCACTTTTGGGCCTTTTATGAAAGCTACATTGTCCTTATAGGCGGACACGATATCATTAGGATGTTGCTTCGATGTTTCCTTAATTAATTTAAACAATGAAGAAGGTTTTTTCTCTCCATCAATAACAAAAATTCCGTTAAAAATCTTATGACGACAATGTTCTGAATTTACCTGAGAGAATCCAAACACTTCTGAATCTGTAAGCTTACGCCCTATACGTTTAGAAACATCATTTAGATACGCAATCTCTTCATCATTAAGTGCTAAACCTTCTTTCTCATTATAGGCTGCAATATCTTCAATTTCTAAAATAGGTTCGGGTTGAATATCTATAGTAAATGAATTTTGATTTAACCCCATATATTTTTCAGAAACCATAGGATCATAATCTGTAAAATCTTCAGGAACAGCTTTAAATTCTTCAATTCGAAGTATATTACCAATACCCATATTTTGAGTAATCTCTACAGCATTGGTACTCCAAGGTGTGATCATTGCCTTACGTGGGCCAACAAAAAAGGCGTCAAGAGACGCCATGTTTATCTTAGGTTGGTTGCCAAACAACCACGTTAACTTTTTTTCTGTATTGTTTGAGAATTCTGAAGTGGTTTGAACAGCATATACTTTGCTGTTTACATCCCCAAAAAAATGAATCATTTAGTTGTGTATTTTGAAACAACAAAAATACATTTTTTGCCCATTTGCGGTGGTTGAGTTATAAGCTTTTATTAACTACTTCTTAATAAATAATGCAAAAGGTAGAAGTGGGTTGTTCTATTCTTTAAAAATAATCGTAAAAGCTATTCGGTTCTTACAAGTTCACCTGACTTAAGAGCTTTCTTAAAATCAACTGAAACAGTTCTATGACTTCCAAAGAACCTACTTCCATCTCCTTTTTTTATTTGCACAAGTACAGTGCCATCCTTTTTTTTACCTACAGATGTTACCTTTACCTTATTACCTATAACACTTTTGTAATTGACGATTCCTCCTTTTTTAATGATAAAATTTGGCCTAGGAAATTCTATATACTTGAATCCACTTTTTTCCGGTTGACCTATCTTAAACTGGTCGCCAATTTTTACATCCTGAGGTAAACTTTCTTCTTTATCAACTATGCTAATTTGTGAGCCGATAAATGTAAATAACAAAATAAAAATTAATGATTTCATATTGTAAAGCTTAGAGTTTAATTACTAAAGTTTTCTTATATGTAAAAGGCTACTTGAACACTTTTATCTTGAATTTGTCTGCTACTTTAAACTAGTTCTTCGACTTAACACGAAATTAGTAAAAAATGCGAATATTACAATTTTTAACATTTAATTTTATCACATCTGCTATTGAGTGATTTTATGAGTCTTAATATTAAGAAAATGATAATTCAAACGAACTAAAATCGAGTTCGACTATGTTATTTTTTGATACTTATCGTATTAATAATTGCTTTAATTTATGTTTTACACAATGAGTTTTTAACAATTATTTAATAGTTTTACAAACTTAAATAATAGTAATACTATTATATTTGCGATCGAAATTATTAGAGAATGGAGCAGCTATTATCAAATTTAAAGATTGCAGTACCGGAAAATATCTACGTAAAGGATCCTGAATCATCTGATCTTGGCAAGCGTATTGTAGAGCATAGTATTCTTTTGATAGACGAAATAGGTTTTGAGGCTTTCACTTTCAAAAAGCTAGGACAACTTATTGGTTCTAATGAGAGCTCTATTTACCGCTATTTTGAAAGCAAGCATAATTTATTGGTGTATCTTTCTTCTTGGTATTGGTCATGGAAGGAATATCAGCTAGTACTTGAAACATTTAGTATTACCGAACCTTCAGAAAAGCTAAAGAAGGCTATTAAAATTTTAACAAGAACAATTAAAGAGGATACCAAGTTTACACATGTTAACGAAGTGGTGTTGAATCGTATCATCATCAATGAAAGCTCTAAGTCCTTTCTAACAAAAGAAGTAGATCAAGAAAATCAAGAAGGCTATTTTGTGGTATATAAGCGCATTGTATCTCGCTTAAAAGAAATGATCATAGCGGTCAATAAGGAATACGAATATCCGGCTTCACTGGCAAGTACCATAGTTGAAGGTGGTTTACATCAACATTTTTTGAAAGACCATTTTAAATCAATTACCGACTGTAGTAAACAGGTTACGCCCACTTCATTTTTTGAACATCTAACATTTACCATTTTAAACATTCGCTAAACATGGCAAATCCTATACTAACACCTTGGCAGCGCTTTTTAGGGTTGCTTGAACTAGAGCGTAAAGATATTTTACAGATATTTTATTATGCTATTTTTTCTGGTTTTGTGGCCTTGTCTCTACCATTAGGTATACAGGCTATTATTAATTTAATACAGGGAGCGCAGATCTCTACATCGTGGATCGTATTAGTTGTTTTAGTTACTCTCGGCGTTTTATTTTCTGGCGCCTTACAGTTGATGCAATTACGTATTATAGAAAGAGTTCAACAGCGAATTTTTGTGCGGTCTTCTTTTGAATTAAGTTATCGTTTTCCTAAAATAAAAATGCAGGAATTGCGTAATTATTATCCTCCTGAATTAGCAAATCGTTTTTTTGATACCCTTACTATTCAAAAAGGATTAGCTAAAGTATTGATAGATGTACCTACGGCTTTATTGCAAATTGTATTTGCTTTGATATTGCTTTCATTTTACCATCCGTTTTTCATCATTTTTGGTGTTTTATTGCTTCTATTGGTTTATGTGGTTTTTAAGTATACGGCGCAGCGTGGCTTGCAAACGAGCTTGCAAGAATCAAAGAGCAAGTATAAAGTAGCACATTGGATTCAAGAAATAGCAAGGGCCGTTGTAAGTTTTAAATTATCTGGAAGTACAAGTTTGGCATTACAAAAAAATGATGCTCTGGTTACAGAGTATTTAGAAGCCAGAGAAAGTCATTTTAAGATTTTGATCATTCAGTTTATACAGATGATAGGTTTTAAAGTATTGGTCACAGCTGGTTTATTACTAATTGGAGGTGCTTTAGTATTAAAACAAGAAATGAATATAGGTCAATTTGTAGCTGCTGAGATTATTATTTTATTAGTAATTGCCTCTGTGGAAAAATTGATTCTTGGCCTCGAACCTTTTTACGATGTGATTACTTCTATTGAAAAAATAGGGCAGGTGGTAGACAAAGAAATGGAGTTGCAAGAAGGTGAAAAACCCAACTTTAAGGGGACAATGACTATTGAATTAGATAGTATATCTTATAAAGTATCTAATCGCGAAAAGCCTATTCTAAAGAATATTTCTTTAAATATTGAGCCTAAAAGCCGCGTGCTGGTTCAAGGAGAAAGTGGTTCTGGTAAGTCAAGCTTGTTGCGTGTTTTAGCTGGCGTTATTCAAACAACTAGAGGTGCAGTTACAGTTAACAATTTTGCTATAGAAAGTTTGCATTTAAACCATTATAGAGCACAATTAGGCTTATCACTTTCTGAGGAAAGTCCTTTTGAAGGTACTATTAGAGAGAATATAACTTTTGGAGATGAAGAAGTTTCTGATGATGCTATTCTATGGGCCCTTGAAAAAGTAGGGTTAAAGAGTTTTCTTAAACAACAAGTTAATGGCTTACAGACAATATTATACCCAGAAGGAAAACAAATGTCGTACACTATTGCAAAAAAAATTGTTTTGGCCAGAGCTATTGTTAAGAAACCAAAAGTGCTAATACTTGAAGATGCATTAGATCAATTTAATACCAAAGAAACTAATGATATCATTGATTTTCTGATTGCACCAGAGAACCCGTGGGCATTGGTGGTGGTGAGTAGTAATAAAAGATGGCAAAACTATTGTAATGAT
Source organism: Maritimimonas sp. 2405UD52-3 (assembly GCF_056591715.1). Taxonomy (NCBI): domain Bacteria; kingdom Pseudomonadati; phylum Bacteroidota; class Flavobacteriia; order Flavobacteriales; family Flavobacteriaceae; genus Maritimimonas; species Maritimimonas sp. 2405UD52-3. The sequence goes on along the minus strand of NZ_JBWQOL010000005.1, from coordinate 136,487 downwards.
ACTATTACACTGGAAGAAGGACAAATTAAAGATTATAAAAAATGCTAAACATTTCACATAATAAATTGAATAAAAAAGTTTCATTGGCAGGGTTTCAGTCTGGAAAAAAAGTCTTCAAAAATGGTTATCACAAACGTTTTAATCAGTTTTTATTGGCATTTGCCATCATTGGAATTTTAGTGCTCTTTTTACCATGGACGCAGAATATCACCGGTAAAGGTCAGGTTACTACATTAAAACCAGATCAACGTCCACAAACAATTCAATCGCAAATTCCTGGTAGGATAGAGTCGTGGTATGTTAGAGAAGGCGATTTTGTAAAGAAAGGAGATACGATTCTAAGAATTTCAGAAGTAAAGAGTGATTATTTTGATGACAAATTGGTTGAACGTACCAATGATCAAATTGAATCTAAGTCCTCATCTGCAAAAGCATATCAAGACAAAGTAAAGGCTTTGCAACGGCAAATAGTTGCATTGCAAAATGAAAGAAGTTTAAAATTAAAACAAGTCAAAAATAAACTTCTACAGTCAAAGCTAAAAGTAAAAAGTGATAGTATTGATTTAGAAGCTGCCAAAACCAATATTGATATTGCTCAGCGGCGCTATGATCGTGTGGTAACCTTACAATCAGAAGGGTTAAAGGCGGTAAAAGATGTTGAGGAGAAGCGTTTAAAACTACAAGAAACTCAAGCTAAATTGATATCGCAAGAAAATAAATACTTGGCAAGTCAAAACAATGTTATCAATGCTGAAATTGAACTTTCCAGAGTATCAACTGAATTTGCAGACAAGATATCAAAAGCACAGAGTGATATGTATACCGCTCAGTCTAGCCAGTATAATACCAATGCTGAAGTCACTAAGTTAGAGAACAGTTATGCTAACTACAAGCGTCGTAATGAGCTATTATTTATAACTGCACCTCAAGATGGTTATGTTAATAAAGCTATTAAGGCAGGTATTGGCGAAACATTCAAAGAAGGTGAGCAATTGGTAGGCGTGATGCCTGCTAATTACGAATTAGCAGTTGAAACATTTGTAGAACCTATAGATTTACCGCTGATTCACATTGGTGAAGATGTACGCGTTCAGTTTGACGGTTGGCCTGCTATTGTTTTTAGTGGTTGGCCCAATGTATCGTATGGTACGTATGGAGCGAAAGTTGTTGCTATAGAGAATTTCATAAGTGATAATGGTAAGTATAGAGTACTGTTAGCTCCAGATAGCGATGCTTATGAATGGCCTGAGGCTGTACGCGTAGGATCAGGAGCTAGAACTATTGCTTTGTTAGACGATGTGCCTATTTGGTTTGAATTATGGAGACAGTTAAATGGATTTCCACCCAATTATTATCAACCCGCCACTACGGATAAAAAAGTTGCTAAAAAATGATAAAAAGAGTACTACTTACTTTTACTATTTTTTGCTTTGGTTATGTAGCTTTTGCTCAGGATGAGGTGCTTACATTTGAGGAATATTTGGGGTATGTAAAGCAGTACCATCCATTCGTGAAACAAGCTAATTTATTGCTAGACGAAGGTCAAGCCAAGCTTATGAAAGCACGAGGTGCTTTTGACCCTAAATTGGAGGTTGACTATGACCGTAAAAAGTTTAAGAGCACAGAGTATTATGATAAGCTAAATGCAACCTTCAAGATTCCTACCTGGTTTGGTATTGAATTAAAAGGAAACTTTGAAGAAAACTCGGGTGTATTCCTGAATCCTGAAGGAAATGTACCTGAAGATGGGTTATACAATGTAGGTGTTTCTATTCCTTTGGCTAGAGGATTGCTTACGAATAAGCGTATGGCTATGTTACGACAGGCAAAGTTATATAGAGAGCAGGTACAAGCAGAGCGTCAACTTGCTATCAATGACATACTATATGATGCTAGTATAGCCTATTTTAATTGGTTAAGGGCGTATAAAAATCAGCAAGTTTATGCTAACTTTTTTGGTAATGCTAAAAGGCGTTTTGAAGGAATCAAAAAGAATTACGAAGCAGGGGAAAACCCTGCTATAGATACCTTAGAAGCTGGAATTATTTTAAATAATAGGAAATTGGCATTAGAAAGAGCACGAATTGTTTTTATAAAGTCGTCATTAGAAGTCTCTAATTATTTGTGGTTAAATAATTCTATTCCTGTTGAGTTGCAGGATACCATAAAACCTGATATTAAAACTAATAATTTTGTGGATTCTGTACTTGGCACTTCGCAATTAGATATTGAAAGTACAGTTATTGAAAGTCACCCTAAGTTAAGAGCACTGAATCTAAAATATAGAAGTCAAAAAATTGAGCGGCGTTTACGTCTGAACAATTTATTACCTCAAATTGATTTAGAGTATAATTTTTTATCAGAAACCCCGGATGTTGCCAGTTCATTCAATACAGTTAATTATAAATCAGGTGCGCGCGTTAATTTCCCCTTGTTTCTTAGGAAAGAACGTGGTGATCTAAAATTAGCGAAACTTAAAATGAATGATACCGAGTTTGAAATAGCGACTACTAAAGTAAGTTTGGAAAATAAGTTCAATGCATTGACCAACGAGATTGATTCTTATCAAGTACAAAATGAATTAACAGGAACAATTGTTCGAGATTATTCAAGATTACTAACAGCTGAGGAACGCAAATTCAATTTAGGAGAGAGCTCCTTGTTTTTGATCAATTCTAGAGAGTCTAAATTAATAGAGTCCGAATTAAAAGCCATTGATATTGAAAATAAATTTTTTAAGGTAAAAGCAACTATGTTTCAATTGATCAATACGGCTATTTAATTGCTATTGGTGCATATTTCTCTACTACATAATCACCCCAATTTGCAATAGATTGTATTACCGGAATTAAGGTTTTACCCAAATCTGTTAGCGTATATTCTACTTTTAGAGGTGGTTTTTTTGTATAAACTTTTCGGTTAATGATACCATCTTCCTCTAATTTCTTTAGTTGCAAACTTAAGGTACGCTCGGTTACAGTAGGCATTGCTTTTCGTAATTCGTTGTAGCGTAAAGTACCTTCCATAAGGTGAAATAGAATCACGGTTTTCCACTTACCACCGATGACGCCCATTGTTAAACTGGCGCAACAGGGATATTCTTTTCCTTTAAATGTATGCATCACTCTATATTTTTATACTATCCTTTTTGACCGTTATTGTGTGGTTACAAAACTATACTTAATTTTGCTACTATAAAAATTATAGTTTAACTTTTTACATCATAATAATGAAAGCAATTGTACTAGAGCAAGCAGGAGGTGTCGAGAATTTTAGCATAGAAGACATAGAAAAACCTACAATAAATAGTAATGAAGTTTTAATAAAAACTAAAGCATTAAGCATCAACCCGGTAGATTATAAGGTACGCGGAAATGAAGATGTAATGACAATGATTTATGGCGAAGAACGACCTGCCATTTTAGGTTGGGATGTTGCTGGCGTAGTTGTAGAAACAGGACGTGGAGCGACAAAATTTAATGTAGGTGATAACGTGTTCGGAATGATAAACTTTGTAGGTATGGGGAAAACCTACGCCGAATTTGTTGCAGCATCTGAGGCGCATTTAGCGAAAGTTCCTGAAGGTATTCACTTTCAAGGAGCTGCTGCTACTACATTAGCTGCTTTAACGGCATATCAAGTATTAAAGAGTGGTATTAAAAAAGGTGATCGTATTTTAATTCATGCGGGCTCAGGTGGAGTAGGTCACTTCGTGGTACAAATTGGAAAAGCAATGGGAGCTTATGTCATTGCAACAAGTTCCGGTAAGAATAAAGAGTTTGTCATGTCTTTGGGTGCTGATGAATTTATTGATTACCGAACGCAACAGTTTCAAGGCGAAGTATCAAACTTAGATTTTGTGTTTGATATGTTTAATGGTGAAATACTACTCAATTCAATTAAGGTAGTAAAAGAAGGAGGGAACATTATCTCATTGCCTACTCCTGAATTTTCAGATGAAATTTTAGCATTAGCAAAAGAACGCAATGTAAATGTTTCCTTTTTAATGGTGCAGTCCAACGGAGAAGATATGGAAGCTTTAGCAAATATGTTAGCAAACAGAGCTATAAAACCTCATATTTCGCATTCGTTTCGGTTTAACGAAATGGATAAAGCACACCTGCAACAAGAAAGTGGCAGAACAGTAGGAAAAATAGTAATAAACGTATAAATCAGTTAAATTTAAATGGTATGGCATATTATTCAGTATTAGACGTAACTCCAACTAACATGGATTAGGTAGAGGCTTATGTAGCAGTATCAGCAGATATTGCTGCTAAACATGGTGGTAAATATTTAGCAAGAACAGCAAATCATGAACAAATTGAAGGTGCTGAACAACCGGCAGCATTACGTATCATTTTAGAATGGCCTTCTAAAGAAGCTGCCCAAAATTTTATGATTGATCCAGAGTACGTACCGCATTTAAAAGCTCGTACCGCTGGTTCAGTGAGTCATCATTATTTGATTGAAAAGAAAGACGATTTAACATAAATGCAATTCGAAAAAATAAATAAAGGTTTTAATCATACTTTCAAACCAAATAAATTAAGCATTGGATTGGTTGTTCCTATAGAGAACCATGCAGCTAGCCCTATACCAACAATGGTTGATCATTTAGAGCGGGTAAAGCTCATAGAACAATTAGGGTTTAAAGCACTATGGATCCGCGATGTGCCGTTTCATGTTCCTTCATTTGGTGATGCAGGACAAACCTATGACCCATTCACATATCTTGGTTATTTGGTTGGACAAACCTCTGAGATTGCTTTAGGTGTAGCGAGTATTGCTTTGCCGTTGCATCACCCGGTACATGTCGCAAAGTCAGCTGCAACCATTGACCAACTGTCAGACGGAAGACTCATTATGGGAGTAGCTTCTGGAGATCGTTATGATGAATATCCGGCAATGGGTATTGATTATGACAAGAGAGGAGAATTATTTAGAGAATCCTTTGAATATATTAGAAAAGCACAAGACGATTTTCCAATCGTCAAAAGCAATCATTATGGTAATGTAAGAGGTCACATTGATATTTTACCTAAAGCAACTGGTCATAAGGTACCTATGATGGTCACCGGGTATAGTCAACAATCTTTAGCATGGAATGCTGAGCATGGTGATGGTTGGATGTACTATCCTAGAAATTTATACCAGCAAGAACATATGATTAAAGAATGGAGGGAATTGATCTCAAAATACACTGAATTTAGCAAACCCTTTTTGCAACCTTTATATATTGATTTACATAAGAATAAAGACTTTGAACCACAGCCTATTCATTTAGGATTTAGAATAGGAGCCAACTATTTGATCGAATATTTTAAACAATTAGAAAGGATTGGTGTGAATCATGTTGCATTAAATTTGAGGTTTAACTCAACCAACATTGAAGAAACATTAGAACGTTTAGCGGAAGATGTGTTATCACATTTTCACACAGATATTAAAGAAGAGATTAGCACATGAAAACAATATTAATTACAGGAAGCACAGACGGCATAGGGAAGCTGACTGCAATAAAACTTGCTAAAGACGGACATAAAATTTATTTGCATGGAAGAAATCAGGAAAAATTAACCCGTGTAACCTTAGAGGTAAAAGAAGCATCTGGTAATGAAAACATTAATGGATTTTCAGCTGACTTTTCTGATTTTCAAGCAGTCAAAAGCATGGCAAAAGAAGTGAATTCAACCCTTTCAAGGTTAGATGTATTAATAAACAATGCTGGAATTTTTAAAAGTCCTGTTAATCAAACAAAATTTGGAGATATTAGAATGGTTGTTAACTATTTGGCACCTTACTTATTTACTAAAGAAATCATGCCATTACTAGAGAAAGGAAATGAAGCACGTATTGTAAATCTAAGTTCAGCGGCACAATCACCAGTTTCTTTAGAGGCTGTTGGAGGCGCAGAAATTTTTAATGTGAATTCAGCCTATGCGCAAAGTAAGTTGGCCTTGACCATGTGGAGTTTTGATCTGGCAAAAAGTCAAAATAAGGTTGCTGTAATAGCCGTAAATCCTGGTTCATTGTTAAATACACGTATGGTAGCGGAAGCCTATGGGCAACATTGGGCTCCAGCCGATAAAGGTGCTACTATTTTGTATCAGTTAGCGATTTCTGATGAATATAAGCGAGTCACCGGAAAGTATTTTGATAATGATAAAGGTAACCCTAAAGGTGCTTTTGCACCGGCGCATGCTGATGCTTATGATGAAAATAAAATATTGGCATTAATTAGTAAAACAAAAGAAGTACTAGATAAATGACAAATCACTTAGGAACTTTAGATTTCTTACATTTACTATATGACAAAATCATTACCTAAAATAGTATTCAAATCGAGTATTGACCTCGATATTGAGGTTATGACTTTGGCTGAAACGTATAGTAAGCTTACCAAAATTGATGACCACAATCCTTTTGCACCTCATAAAATTCAATTTTACCTCATTGTTATTGTTACCGAAGGTTGGTGCCAACATTATGTAGATTTTCAGTTTTATGACATAAAAGAAGGAAGCGTATTGTTTGTTGCCAAAAATCAAGTACACCACTTTACCGAAAGTATGAGAAATGCGCAGGGTTTTAGTATTATCATTAGCAGTCAATTCTTGGAGGAAAACTATTTTCTATCTAAGAACATTAATTTAAGCAGGTTATACAATTACCACTTAGAGTTACCTGTAATTCATCAAGAAGACATGGGCGAAGACAGCTTCATTGGTATTGTCAATAAACTTTACCAAGAGTATTATTTTCCAAATGATTTTGCCAAAAACGAAATTTTACATGCCTTACTACATCTCTTGTTATTAAAAGCTGAACGTGTAAAGGAATCCAAGTCGGTCAATAATATAAAAACGCAATGGAAAGATACATTTATCACCTTTAAAAATATGCTCGAGAAGGACTATGTAACCACAAGAAATTCAAGGTTTTATGCTGAAAAATTGTTAGTATCTTACAAGTTTCTAAATGACATCGTAAAGAAATTAACAGGAAAGACAGTCAAGACTTTTATTGATGATTTTGTAACGATTGAAATCAAGCGTTATTTAGTATCAACTTCTTTATCTGTAAAAGAAATTAGTTATAAAACAGGATTTGAAGAGCCAGCTAATATGATCAAATTTTTTAAGAAAAATACTCAAAAAACACCGCTTCAATTTAGAAGTCAATTATAGTATTAGTTACACTTTTACTATTTTTTGTTTCAGATTGATAGTCTTCTATTCTTTACTTCTTCTCAATTTTGCAATACAAAAAATAAAAATGAATAACACAATAGAAGAAAATATAGAAGTAGTTCTAAATGAATTATTTAACGATTCTAAGAATGATCACCTTAAAATGATGAAGGGTGTTGTTAAAAGTGTATTTAGACCCATGCAACCATCTGATTTCAAAGAGGCATACTTATCTATAACTAAGGAACAAGGTGAGGATTTAGTAAATCTTATAAAACAAAATCACATAAAGAGTATTATTGAATTCGGAACCTCTTTCGGTATATCAACACTTTATTTAGCTCAAGGTGCAATTGAAACAGGAGGAAGTATTGTTACAACAGAATTACTTGAATCTAAAGCATTAAAAGCTGTAGAAAATTTTAAAAAAGCTGGTGTAAATGATCTTATAGAGATGAGAATTGGGGATGCCATTGAAACATTGAAAAATTATAGTAACCCCATTGACCTATTACTATTAGATGGTTGGAAGGATTTGTATTTACCACTTTTTCAAATGTTGGAGACCAATTTTCATGATGATACATTTATATATGTTGATAATGCAGATATGTCAGAAGTTAAAACATTTTTAAAAGTAATAGCCAAGAATCCCAAATATCAATTAGAATCTAAGCATCAAGGTAAGGTGATGCTAATTCGTATGCGATAAATTACTTTGCTATATTTATAAAATTTTAATAAAAAGAATAAATAGAACTAATAATAAATTTAACCAAAAATGAAAAAAACAATTTTAGTATTGGCCGGCATTGTTATGCTAGCAAGCTGTAAAACAGAAAAAAAAGAGAACTCAGAAACATCAAAAATAGAAGCAGCAAAAGAAGAAACAGTAATGGAAGTATCAAACAAAGACAAGGCAGTAGCTGTGCTTGAAAGCCTAGAAACAGGAGCACATGAACCAATTGGATATATCAATCCAGAAAAATACATTCAACATAATCAAGCAGTGGCTGACGGTTTAGCTGGTTTTGGGGAGGTGATGAAAAATGCTCCTGAAGGAGGTTTTAAAGCCAAAGTAGTACGCTCTTTTGAGGATGGTGATTATGTATTTTCGCAAACAGTGTACGACTTTTTTGGACCAAAAATAGGTTTTGATGTATTCCGTTTTGAAGATGGAAAAATTGTGGAGCACTGGGATAATTTAATTCCCGTTCAACCTGCAAATCCAAGTGGTCACACACAAACTGACGGTGCTACAGAAGTTACAGATCTAGATAAAACAGATGCAAATAAGCAAGTAGTGACTGAATTTATTACCAATGTACTTTTAAATGGTGAAATGGATAAAGTGACTACTTATATCAATCCAGAAAACTATGTACAACATAATCCTGCTGTTGCAGATGGTTTAGATGGTTTTGGTGCAGCCATGAAGTACTTTGCTGAAAACGGATTGGTCATGGAGTATGAAAAACTACATAAGGTATTAGGACAAGGAAATTTTGTTTTAGCAATTAGTGAAGGAAAATTTGGTAAGGGTGATCATACTTCATTCTATGATCTATTTCGACTAGAGAATGGACGAATTGTTGAACACTGGGATGTGATTGAAACCATTGCAGCAGAAGCTGATAGAAAAAATACCAACGGAAAATTTAACTTTCCTAACTAATGCGTAACACACTTATTTTCTTAATCTGTTGTTTATCGTTTTTTAGTTGCCAGCAAAATACTAAGATTATGGAAAGACCTTATGTGATAGAAGTAACTTCATTTCAATTTAAACCTACTATAAATGCAGATAATTTTTGGAAAGAAGATGATAGGGTAGAGGAAATATATACGAGTAAACAACCAGGTTTTATTCGTCGAGAAAGTGGATTTTCTAAAGACAAAAACGAAGTTGTAGTAGTTGTGTATTGGAAAACCAATGAAGATGCTGAAGCTTCTATGCAAAAGTTTATGCAAGATTCTTCTGTTGTAGACTTCGCGAATATGATTGATGGTTCAACAATGAAAATGGCACGCTATACTGTAAAATAAATATAAAAATTAGTTTTATACGACGAATCCTGTTTCAGAAAACTATCTGAGGCAGGATTTTTTTATTGTACAAAAGTGTATAGTTTTGAAAATGCCAGAATTTCAATTAAAATTCAGTAATTACTTGTGTTAAAACCTGATTTCTGTACACTGCGTATAGTTTTTGTATAGGTATTTTATTGTGTTTTGAGTGAGCATTAGTTTACATTTGAAGACCAATAACTTATTCTCATGAAACTCAATTCTCAATTTTCTTTAAAAATAGCAGCATTTTTTTTAATAACTAATTCTTTCTTCTTAATTGCTCAAGTAAGTGTGGGAAATGGAAGTTATACAACAACTTTTCCAGGAACTGATGTTGCCGGTAGAAATGGGTTTCCATCTGGCTCACCGCAATTAAGTGGAAATGCAATAGGGAAACCTGTACCTACAAATGATTGGTGGTCTACACTTATAAAAGAAAATCATGCTAGTAATTTATTCAATTACCCTATAACCATGAGAACTACTAGCCAAGGATTAATAGTTACCTACATTCCTTGGGGTCCTATTGGTAACTCTGCACCAATACAAGTTGGTTTAACTGGATTAAACACTCCAAGAACTACAGTTTCAGATTATTCAGATTGGACCGTTACCATGGATTGGAATGATGGCTCTCGTAACTTACAGGCAACTTCTGGTATTGGAATGCCATTTGTTTATTTTGAAAAAGACACTGATGATATAGTTGAAATTAAGGTCAATTCAGGTACTGCTACTGTTTCAAATGAAATACTCACTATTGAAAATGCCTCTCATGGAGCTGATTTTGTGTTTTATGCTCCAACAGGCAGCTCTTGGACACTATCAGGTGATACATATACTTCAACTTTAAATGGGCAGAATTATTGGTCTATGGCAATGCTTCCTCAAAGTGCCACCAACGTTAGCTCAGTTGCACAAGCTTATAAAAAATACGCATATGTATTCCCTACGAATACAACTACTTCCTGGAATTTTAATCAAAGTAACTCTGTGGTAACAACAACTTTTACAGTTGATACAGATATAAAAGAAGGAACAGATACAAATGTTCTTATGGGTTTATTACCACATCAATGGAGTAACTTGGCTTCAAGTTCATCGACGCCAAACGGAGACAGCTATGGTACAGTTAGAGGAGAACTAAAAACGTTGGATGGAAATAGCTTTGTTGTTGAAAATACATTTAAAGGTATACTTCCAACATTACCAAATTTGTTGCAATATAGCCCAGGTTATGATCCAGTTGATTTAGATGCCAAAATAGTTCAAATTGAAAATGATGCATTAGCTCCTTGGACAGATTCTTACAATGAGGGACAAGTCATGAACAGATTGGTTCAAACAGCTAGAATAGCAGATCAAATGGGAGATGTAGAAGCAAGAGATAAAATGATCGCTACCTTGAAAGAGCGTTTAGAAGATTGGTTAACCTATCAATCCGGAGAAGTAGCTTTCTTATTTTACTATAATGATACATGGTCTGCTATGCTAGGATACCCTGCTGGGCATGGGCAAGACAATAATATAAACGACCATCATTTTCATTGGGGATATTTTATTCATGCTGCTTCTTTCATGGAACAGTTTGAGCCAGGTTGGGCTGATCAATGGGGAGATATGATAAATTTACTGATTAGAGATGCCGCTTCTGAAGATAGAAATGATTCTCTTTTTCCGTTTTTGAGAAATTTTAGCCCTTATGCAGGGCATAGTTGGGCTAACGGATTTGCTACATTTCCGCAAGGAAATGATCAAGAATCAACATCTGAAAGTATGCAGTTTAATTCGTCTCTTATCCATTGGGGAACTATTACCGGCAACGATGAAATTCGTGATCTTGGAATATATCTGTATACAACAGAACAAACAGCAGTAGAAGAATATTGGTTAGATGTTTACGATCGAAACTTTCAAGCTTCACAACAATATAGCTTAGTTTCAAGAGTTTGGGGAAATTCTTATGATAATGGTACATTTTTTACAGCTGATATTGCTGCTTCATATGGCATAGAGTTATATCCTATGCATGGAGGTTCATTATACTTAGCACACAACCAATCTTATGCGCAATCATTGTGGGCAGAAATGGCAGCCAATACGGGTGTTTTGAATAATCAGGAAAACCCGCATTTATGGCATGATACCTATTGGAAATTTCTTTCATTAACAGATGCGCAAGCGGCTATTGACTTATACGATTCTTACCCAGATAGAAATTTGAAGTTTGGTATATCTGATGCACAAACGTATCATTGGTTGCATTCAATGAATGCGCTTGGTAATGTTGATGCTTCTATAACCGCAAATTACCCAATTGCGGTTGCGTTTTCAGATGATAATAATGTGCTAACCTATGTAGCCCACAATTATTCAGATGCTGCTAGAACGGTTACATTCTCTAATGGTTATATGCTTAGTGTTCCGGCAAATTCTATGGCCACCAGTAGAGATATTAATGTATCAGCAACGTTAGCTTCGGATACTTATCAAGTTGATGAAAATGAGAGTGTTACTCTTACAGCCTCTACTACTGGAAGCGGTATTACTAGAGTAGAATTCTATGATGGAGACACTTTAATTGGTGAAGATACAAGTGCACCTTATGAATTTACTACTTCAGGATTAGACATTAGAATTCACTCTATGTATGCAAAGGTGTATGTAAATTCAGAGTTTAATATTTCTAATGTTATAAATATTCAGGTAGGCGATCAGGTACCATACTCAGGAACGGCAGCACCAATACCCGGAGTTTTAGAAGCTGCTCATTACGATACGTATGAAGGAGGCCTAGGACAAAATATTTCTTATTTTGATTCATCCGTAGACAATCAAGGTGATTTTAGACCAACAGAATATGTTGATGCTATTTCTGATGCTTCAGAAGATGATACTGTAAGTTTTATTACAGCTGGTGAATGGCTAGAATATACTATAGATGTGCAAAACACTGGATGTTACGATCTAAGTTTGCGCTATGCTTCTGGAAATACAAGTGGAGGAGGACCTTTCTATTTTGAAATTGATGGACAAAAAGTAAGCCCTGATATTCCTTTAACATATACAGGAGGATGGGATAGTTGGAGCAGTAAATCAAGTACAATTGAGTTAACTGCAGGTACGCATATTCTCAAATTAGTAATTATCCAAGGAGAATTTAATTTGGGTAAAATGACATTTGCTTATAATGGTACTGAGTGTACAGTTTCTAATGGTGATACAGGTTTACCATTTGATTTTGAAACATTTCCTATCACTACAGACTTTAACAATTTTGATGGCGGAACAGGCACAGTAGAGGCTGTTTCAGCATTACAAAGCAATGGAAACAACAGTAACAATTTGGCAAAAATAGTTAGAGATGGAGGGCAGGTTTGGGCAGGCGCCTATTTAAATTTAAATAGTGCCTTAAACTTTACTACTGATAACTTTATTAATTTAAAAGTTTGGACAGATGCCCCAATAGGCACCTTGGTGAAAATGAAACTAGAGAGACAAGAAAACGCCAGTAATGCTACTGAGTTAGACCTGTTTACGACGGTTTCCGGACAATGGGAAACATTAAGTTATAATTTTTCAGCACAAGGGGCTAGTGTATTTGATAGACTTGTATTTATGTTTGACTTTGGTAATTTAGGTGATGGTAGTGCTACTTCAACTTTTTATTTTGATGATGTACAACAAAGTAATCAAGCTGTTTTAAGTCTTGAAAATTTTGATAATAGTTCCATCAATATTTTCCCAAACCCTGCTACAAATTTACTTCAAGTCAGATCAGGCTCAAGTGAGTTAACTAAAGTTGAGATATTCTCAGTATTAGGTAAAAAAGTAATAGAGCGTAAACAAAACTTAAATACTATTACTATTGGTAATTTATCTAATGGAATGTATTTTATTAAGGTATATGCTGGAAATAGATATTTCACAAAGAAATTTATAAAGCAGTAAGTTGTTTTAATCAGTCAATAACCTAAGCGAGCATTTTTAGAAAATGCTCGCTTTTTAGTTTAATTTTATCTAACTTTAGTTTTCAATGTTTAATAGTTTAACATACTATTTGGTGCTTTTAGTTTTAAAGCTAAAAGGCATTAAGAAAGAGTTTAGCAAAGCTCCAATAGATTATTTAAAATTACGCAAAGAAGATGTTAAACAACCAAACATCAAAATGTTCAAGCCACACCAGGTTAGAACATTTACAGAAGCAGAAACTCTTATTACCGAAGTACATCCTAGTGCTAGTAAGAATACCTTAATTATTTATTGTCACGGTGGTGCTTTTATTTCAGGACCAGCTCAACATCATTGGGATACTATAAAAAGTATTGTGTCAAAAACAAGCGGTATTGTGTGGATGGTAGATTACCCTAAGGCACCAGAAAACACAATTGAAGTTATCTCCAAAAACATTGATCTTGTCTATTCAAAGGCGTTAAAGGAGTATCCAACATATCAAATTGTTTTGATTGGAGATTCTGTGGGTGGAACATTAATAATGGGACTTACGCAAAAACTAATTCAGAATACTATAAAGCTTCCTAAGAAATTGGTTTTAATCTCACCGGTAGTTGATGCATCTTTGTCTAATCCAGAAATAAATATTTTTGATAAAGTTGACCCGATGCTTTCGCCAAAAGGAGTTTTAAGTGCTAAGGAAATGTGTGCTGGAAATAATAGTTTAGATGATATCAGAATATCTCCTATCAATGGGAGCTTTAAAAATTTTCCTAAGACATTACTATTTGTAGCTGAACATGATATTACATATCCTGACCAAAAGATTGTTATAGAAAAGATGTATGAGAGTAATACCGATCTTCAAGTCATCATTGGAAAGAAGATGCCTCATATCTGGCCTATTTTACCAATTCTTAAAGAGGGAAAAAGTAGTTTGAAAATACTAATAGATTGGATAAACGAAGAGGATTTCTAAAAATATTTATTAAGGATTTGCTTTACTGAACTATAATAAGAACTTCCAAAAAGATTTAAATGCACCAGGAGGTAATACAATTGATAGATTTCTATTCTTGCTGAAGTTTCAGATGTTTTAGGAAAGATATCATGGTAAGCATAATAAAATGAACTACTAAATCCACCAAAAATCTTACTCATGGCAATATCAATTTCATGATGACCATAATAGACAGCTGGATCAATTAAATAGGGGGTTCCGTTTACGTTTATTAAAAAATTATCACTCCATAAGTCACCATGAAGTAGAGAAGGTTTTATATTTTTAAAGAGATCAATCAAAACTTCTTTCATAAATTCCTTGTTGGGAATTTCGCTTGGTCTCAATAGGTTATGAAATAGCGCCAATTGAAACTGGGGTTGTAATCGTTCTTCTATATAAAAATCTAACCAGTTATTATTAAAGCTGTTTTGCTGAGCTAAACTTCCAATAAAATTATCTGTTATGAAACCAATGGATTCTGAAGTTGTTTGATGTAACTGGGCGAATTGATATCCTAGTTTTTCAAAGTCCTGATTTGATGCTTTCTTTGACTCAATAAATTCCATCAATAGAAATGCTTTTTCACCTAAAATTCCTGAATGAAAAACCGTCGATACAGCAATAGTATTTGTTTGAGCTATGGTTTCTAATCCAATTTGTTCGGCTTTAAACATGGCTAAAGCATTAGTACCAGAATTTACTTTTAGAAAATATTGGTTATGAGAAGTTTCTAATAGAAATACTTGTGAAATATCTCCACCTGAAATAGCTTGAAAGCCTTTTACTTTTTCATGAAGTATATCTGAGATATGTTGAATTAGTCTATTCATGAAACAAAAATAAACCAATGAAGGAAACTCCATTGGTTTATCAAGCTTGATATAATTGATTAATAACTATCCTTTTACTTCTTCAACCTCTTGGTTTAGATATTTTACAAAGGGTTGTTTGAACAAACGTTGCCCAGTTGCTTTTTTAATGGCATTGGCTATGGCACCACCTGCAGGAGGTAAGCCAGGTTCACCTAAACCGGTAGGAGAGAGTCCGTTTTCAACAAAATGTACTTCCACTTGAGGGGTTTCCTGCATTCTAATTAATCTATACTTGTCAAAATTCATAGCTGAAGGAACTCCTTTGTCAAAAGTAAAATCACCATACATAGCATGACCTATTCCGTCAAGTACACCGCCTTGCACTTGGTTTATAGCCCCAGTAGGATTTACAACAATACCACAATCAACTGCTGCCACTATTTTTTTGATCACTGGTTTCCCATCTTTCAACTCAACTTCGGCCAATTCGGCCACATGGGTATTATGGCTGTAATAAGCACAAAAACCTTGATAAACACCATCAGGAGCTTTACCCCAATTTCCTTTTTCAGCACAAAGCTTAATGGTATCTTCCATGCGCTTACCAGAGTATTCTATTTTTTCATCTTTAGAGTCTTTTACATTTTGTAACAAATCGATGCGCAATTGCACCGGATCTTGTCCTAGTTCTTCTGCCAACTCGTCAAAGAAACTCTGTTCTGCAAATGCAAGGAAATTGGTATAAGGTGCTCTCCAGGCACCTGTAGTGATATTACTTTGGTAACTATCGCTTTCAACCTTATAATTTGGGATACACCCTGCCGGAAAGAAATGAGGAATCAAATCATACATATTAGAATTGACAGCAGCTTCTTTTAAGTGATAACCTGTAATCTTTCCATCCTTGATAGAAGCAGCAATTCTATACTTAATTGCAGGCCTGTAAACACCATCGGCCATATCATCTTCTCTAGAGAATACAACTTTAACAGGCTTTTTAATAGCATCTGAAATTTCTGTAGCCTCAACTACAAAATCTCCATATAACCTACGACCAAATCCACCACCCATACGTGTCATTTCTAGATGAATGTTTTCTTCTGGTCTGCCTAACATCTTCGCAATATATCCGGACGTCCATTGAGGTGTTTGAATAGGGCCAACTAAATGAATTTTATCAGCAGTTACATCAGCGTAAAAATTCATTGGCTCTAAGCAATTGTGTGGTAAGAAAGGTGATTCATACGTTCTTGTGATCACCTTATCAGCTTGGGCGAACGCTTTCTTTACGTTACCATCTTCTCTTCGAGAAGTAAGTTTGGGGCTGTCTAAAATCTTATCTAATTCTTTATTATGATCAGCTATACTCTCCAGCTTACTTCCTGCCTTCCATTCAGCCTTGAGCGCCTTTTTACCTTTCATTGCAGCCCAAGTACTAGTGGCAATGACTGCAATTTTATCACTCATACGCGTAAATCGATTAACCTGATCACCCACAGATTTCGTTTTATCCCCAAATTTTATAACATCTAAGACACCACTTACGGCTTTTGCAGCTGTATCATCGTAACTCATTAGTTCTTGTCCAAATGCTGGTGAGCGTAATACCGAAGCATAGACCATTCCGTCTTTTTTATAGTCAAGTCCAAATAATGGTTTTCCGGTAACGATTCCGTCAAGATCAACATTTATAGCATTTGTACCTATAATTTTATAATCTTTTGGGTCTTTTAATTTTACATCTTCCGGAACATCTAAAGTAGCGGCTTCAACTGCTATTTCTCCGTAATTTAATTGTTCACCATTGGCATTAGTAATTATACCTTCTGAGGCACTACATGTACTCGCATCTACTCCCCACTTTGCCGCTGCAGCATTAATGAGCATCTGTTTTGTAGTTGCTCCCGTTTGACGTAATGCATCCCAGCCATGGCGAATTGATTGACTACCACCTGCTACTTGTCGTTTATATTCTGTTTTATTGTAATCTGCTTGTGCTACTACAACATGATCCCATGGTACGTCTAATTCTTCAGCTATGATCATTGGCATAGAAGTTTTTACACCTTGGCCTATTTCAGGATTAGGAGCAAAAATGGTGACGTAACCATTTTCAGCTATTTTAATAAATGCATTAAAATCTTTAAAATTTAAGCTAGAAATATCTACTACTTCTTTAGGAAGTACTGCTTCCTTCTTACAAGCTGTAAATAGATTAAAGCCTATAAGCATTCCGCCACCAGCTATAGCTGAGGTTCTTAAAAAGTTTCTTCTGCTTACTGTGAATGTGTTTTCTTTTGTTCTCATGTTATCAATTATTAAGAAACCTTTTTAGCAGCCATAGCAACAGCTTTTTCTATTCTATTGTAGGAAGCACATCTGCAAATATTACCATGCATAGCTTCACGTATTTCTTCATTTGAAGGACTGGGATTGTCCTTTAAGAAAGAAGCTGCTGTCATAATTTGTCCTGCTTGGCAGTATCCGCATTGTGGCACATCTACCTCTTTCCAGGCTTCTTGTAATGGATGATCACCATTTTCTGATAAGCCTTCAATAGTAGTAATTTTTAGCCCATCTAGACCAGAAACTCTAAGTTGGCAACTTCTGGTTGCTTGTCCATCTACATGAACAGTGCAAGCACCACACTGTGCAATACCGCAACCATATTTAGTACCTACTAAATTTAGTTCATCGCGTAAAACCCATAATAAAGGAGTGTCTTCGTCAACGTTTACCGACATAGTTTGCCCGTTGACATTGAGATTATAGTTTGGCATTTCTGAAGAGAATTAGAATTATCAGTAAAAGGTACAAAAAATTGAAAACCAATTTATTGATGGGCTTTATTTTTTTTAATATTAACTATGAATTCACATTTCTTTAACTTTTGTTGCATTTTTATTTTTTGGGATGTTTTTTAGTAGATTTATCCCTCTAATTTTTTTAGCATGTATATTAAAAAGACTTTTCCGTTATCGGGTATACTTAGGTGGACTCGACGAAATATCTACATATTTGTCATTTTAGCAACAATCCCGGTATTTTTGTTTGATGTTATTGGATTAAAGTGGTTACATGTACCATGGTTGCCATTGGGAGTGTTGGGTACTGCGATTTCATTTTTGATCAGTTTTAAAAACAATGCATCTTACGATAGACTTTGGGAAGCACGAAAAATATGGGGTGGTATTGTAAATTCCTCACGTTCGTGGACGATTATGGTAAAAGATTATATTAATAATGATCATGCAGAGAATAAGCTTTCAAAAGACAAATTATTTAAAATTCACCAAGAATTAGTACATCGCCATGTAGCTTGGTTAACGTCTTTGCGTTATCAACTACGTAAAGATAAACCTTGGGAAGCACATTTAAAGAGGAGTAAGTCTAATGCCGAATTTAGAAAAACCATGTTGTATGTTCATGAAGATGAAATCCCTATTGAAGACGTTATCAGGGATTATATTTCAGAAGAAGAATATAAAGAACTGTTCGCTAAAGTCAATCAAGCTTCACAAATTTTAGGGATACAATCACGTCGTTTAAGAGAGTTAAAAGAAGGAGGTTATATTGATGATTTCCGTCATATGGAAATGGAAAACATGTTGGTAGAGTTTTACACGCTTCAGGGAAAAAGTGAGCGTATTAAAAACTTCCCGTATCCTCGCCAATATGCAACGATGAATTATCTTTTCGTCTGGTTATTTATTATTTTAGTGCCTTACGGAATTATGGAAAGTTTTGAAGTTATTGGTGACAATATTTTATTAGAATTACAAAAACATCAATCTAGAACTGCTTGGGGGCACAGAATACAAGAGTTTATTGCAGAGCATTTTGTATGGTTTTCCATTCCATTTAGTGTTGTAGTTGCTTGGGTGTTTAATACGATGGAATTGATTGGTGAAAATACGGAGAATCCATTTGAAGGGGGACCTAATGATGTGCCTATAACTGATATGAGTAGAGGTATTGAGATAGATATTCGTCAGTTAATTGATGATGATAATATTCCAAAGCCTTATGAATGGAAGAATGATATTGTGATGTAGATTCTTTTAAAATTAGTAGAATTGTTTATTTTAGATACTTCATGAAATCAGAATACCTTAAATCGACTTTTTATTTAGATTATAATAGTCCTCAAATTCAGGAATTGATTTCTGACATGGGTTTTTCAACTTCAGCGCAAGAAAGAATAGAGTTACTCTACATTAAGGTTAGAGATGGTTGGCGTTATAACCCTTTTGTTATTGGGTTAACTAAGGAGCATTATATAGCGAGTTCTATTTTTAAAAAAAGAGAAGCACATTGCATAGATAAAGCTATTTTGTTGATTGCAGGTTTAAGGGGCATGGGTATTCCAGCTAGATTACATTTAGCCAAAGTGTCCAATCATATTGCCACAGAGCGCCTGGAGGAAAAATTGGGTACCAATGAACTGGCACCTCATGGTCTTGTAGATGTTTATCACAATGGTAATTGGCGAAAGTGTTCCCCTGCATTTAATACAGAACTCTGTGATAGATACAATGTAGACGTCTTAGATTTTGACGGTACAGAAGATTCCGTACTTCAGGAATATAATAGAGATGACAAAAAGTTTATGGAATATTTAGAAGATTATGGTAGTTTTGAGGATGTTCCTTTGGAGGAAATTAAATTGATATTTAAGACTAACTACCCTGAAATGTACGATCATTTTAAGCAACAAGAAATAATAAATTTTAAATAGCCAATGCTAACCAAAAGAAACTACTCTTTAAAAGAAATGCTTTCGTGGACACGAAAGTATATATACATATTTATTATACTTTCATTAATCCCAGTACTGTTATACTCGGGTTTAAAGTGGTATTGGTTACACTTGCCTTGGCTACCTATTGGCTTGGTGGGTACAGCCTTAGCATTTATTATTTCGTTTAAAAATAATGCGTCTTATGGTCGACTTTGGGAGGCAAGAAAAATTTGGGGAGGCATCGTTAATGCCTCTCGCTCATTTGCTATGATGTGTAATGACTATATCACCAATGAGCATGCAAAAGACAACTTATCTGAAGATGATTTTTTTAAGATAAGAAAGCAACTCATTCTACGTCATGTAGCTTGGATGGCTTCTTTACGTCATGCATTACGAGCACCAAAACCTTGGGAGATATCGTATTTAAACAAATCTGACCGTGAGTATATTGATAAGCGTTTTAAAATAAAAGAGCACACTACAAGTTTGGGAGATGAACTAACGGACTATGTTACCGAAGAGGAAAAGGAACATATACTAGATCATAGGAATAAGCAAGGAGCTTGTTTAAAACTACAATCGAAACAATTGCGTGAGCTTAAAGAGCAGGGGTATATTTGGGAGTTTTCATTTTTAGAAATGGAAAATATGCTAGTAGAGTTTTTTACACTGCAAGGAAAAGCAGAACGTATTAAGAATTTCCCATATCCAAGACAGTTTGCAACGCTCAACCGTTTCTTTATCTGGATTTTCGTGTTTCTGTTACCTTATGGAATGATGCATGAATTTAATGAAATTGGGAGGCAGATTGTTGAAATATCACAGCAATGGAAGCCCTATCCAGAAGGCGGCTATCACCACCTGATTGAAGTAATTGGTGCCAATTTTGTATGGTTTACTATTCCGTTTAGCGTGGTAATTTCTTGGATATTCCATACAATGGAACGCATAGGTGAAGTATCTGAAAACCCGTTTGAGGGTACTCCAAATGATGTTCCAATTACCACAATGTCTCGTGGAATAGAGATTGACATTCGTCAAATCATTGGGGATGATGCCAAAGAAATTCCAGAAGGCATACCCGAAGTGTTTGATACGCAGATGTAATTTTTAAAAATTCTTTAACTTTATATTAATCAAAAACAATTATTTTTATTTAAAATTTAATTTTAATCATGACCATAGAAAATATCATAGACAGATTAGAACAAGGAAACCAACGTTTTGTTTCTGACAAATTAGAAGGAAAATTACATGACCAAAATCGTCGTGACGCATTAACAGGAGGGCAAGATCCATATGCTATCATTTTAAGTTGTGCTGATAGTAGAGTAGTGCCAGAGCTAGCCTTTGATGCTGGTTTAGGTGAGGTTTTTGTAGTACGTGTAGCAGGAAATGTTGCTAACACATCATCAATGGCAAGTATTGAATATGCCGTGGCTCATATTGGCAGTAAAGTGTTAGTTGTTTTAGGCCATCAAAGTTGTGGAGCCGTTACCGCTGCAGTAAGTGGTGGGGATAATGGTTATAATCTAAATCATTTGCTTTCACATATAACGCCTGCAATCTCTGCTTCAGCAGACGGAGCTCCAGTGAACGACATAGTAAAAAAGAATGCTGAATTAAATGCTGATGAATTGTATAACAGATCAGCCATTATTAAAAAAGCCGTAGATAATGGAGATCTTAAAATTGTTCCTGCTTATTATAATTTAGATACCGGTAAGGTAGATTTCTTATAAGTTCTGAAAAAATAGAATTTAAAAAGGCTGTCATTTGGCAGCCTTTATTGTTTTAATGCAGCAAATCCTACAGGCTTGTTCTTATAGAATACTTTTCCGTAACTAAAGTTTTCTTTTACTGGAAAATCTAAGTAGTACGCTACATCTTCATCCTGTAGATTTAATTTTTTCAATGCCTTGACAAAAGCCTTGTCTTTTCTTTTTCCAATTCTAAGGAACTTAGTTTTGTATGTTTTGGCCTCATAATTTTGATATCCTTTCATTACGGTATCTAGAAAGGTATTGTAATTTTGATTTTGGGCTTTTGATTTTAAGTAGATTTTCTTTTCTCCACGATAATAATATACAGCATTAGCACGAATACGAAGTTTATTATCTTCATCTAATAAGGTAATATCATTAAGATCAAATTGCTCTCTTCCGGCTGTAGTTGGTTTAATAGTTATCTTAACACTTAAAGCTTGCATGTCTTTATCTTCATACCTATAAGGCTGCATCCATGAAGACTTGTTAATAAATGCTCTGCCTACTTCTACTTCAAATTTATCTTTTTGTATATTCTGAGAATGAAGATTTAATAGTAAACAGTTAAATATAAGTGCTATTAAAATTGTCCTTTTCATATTATTTAATTCATATTTATATTCTCATATACAATTATAATACCAGAATATAAGCTAATAACGCTTTGAAGATAATGAAATTGTTTAAGAATTATGTTCTAATAAAGCCATATAAAACCCATCAAAGCTTGATTTTGAAGCTAGTACTTTATGATCACTTACAAAACTAAATTCATTATTTGATTTCAAAAAGGTATCCACTTGGTTTTGATTTTCTGAAGGTAATACAGAACAGGTAGCATATACTAGCTTACCACCTGGTTTTACCATTTTAGAATATTGCTGCAGAATTTCTTGCTGTGTTTTACGAATATCATCTAGAAATTCAGGTTGTAATTTCCATTTTGAATCTGGGTTTCTTCTTAAAACACCTAAACCAGAACAAGGAGCATCAATTAACAATCTATCTGCTTTTCCGTATAGTTTTTTAATAGGCTTTGTAGAATCAATGATTCTTGTATCAATATTGTGAACTCCATTTCTACGAGCGCGTATTTTTAACTTCTTTAACTTACTTTCATAGATATCCATAGCAATGATTTGCCCTTTATTCTGCATTAAAGATGCTAAGTGTAATGTTTTACCACCTGCACCGGCGCAAACATCTACTACTTTCATACCTGGTTGTACATCAAGATAAGCCGCTACCAACTGCGAAGAGGCATCTTGAACTTCAAATAAGCCATCTTTAAATGCTTGCGTTTTAAAAACATTGGCTCGTTCAACTAATTTTAGAGCATCCGGGTGTTTTGGCAATTTTTCTGCAATGATATTCTCAGTTTCAAGTTGTTTTTGAAGATTTTCTCTGGTTGTTTTTAATGTATTGGTTCGTAAAATTACTTCTGCTTGTTTGTTAAGTGCCGCAATTTCTTCAGTCCATAAATCTTCGCCTAGTTCTTCAATTCCAACTTCATCTATCCAGTCAGGAATAGACTCTCTAAATTTTCTGATTTTTGATAATTCATCAAAACGTCCTTTAATTCTTCTGGCAGGAGTAGGCTCAATTTGGTTCCAATCGGGTAATGGAATCCCTTTTAATACGCACCATACCGAAAAGAGTCGCCATAAATTTGGTCTATCAAAAGGTTCTTTAACATCAGCTATTTCAGCATACAATCGTTTCCAGCGAACTATTTCATAAATGGTTTCGGCAACAAATTTGCGATCACGACTTCCCCAGCGCTTATCACGTTTTAATGCCTTTTCCACAGCTTTATCTGCATACACACCTTCGTTAAATATATCGCGTAAGCTATCAATTACGGCAAATACTAAATTCCTATGTAATCGCATGAACTATTAATTTGTAAATGAAAATAAGAGTGCGCAAAGTTAGCTATTTAAAACTTCTCAAATACACCTAAACCAAACAAAGCAAAATCATATTTTACAGGATCAACGGGGTTTGGTTTACGCAGATTAGCATCTAGTTCCGTCAACGCTTTAGCATCATTTTGCCTCAAAGTGTTGAGGTAACATCAAATGGTTTGGTAGATGCTCAAGATCCAACAATTAAGTACTATGTAATAAATGAAGAAGGTACAGCATAGGAATTGCAAAACGAAGTTGTGAGATATTTAAACACCGTTTATGAATCACCTAGAGATGTTTTGTTATAGCCGTCAAACTGATAACGTTTTAATTAAATTTCTCATCAGTTTCCTATCGAGGGTATTGTCTGTAGTATTACTAAAAAAGACACGATTGGATCTGCTTATATACTATCAAGTTCATAGCCTTGACGGGCGGACATCTGACCGTCCCAAGTTTTAGAGGGTTGTGCGTAATAACCTAGTAAAGTTTTCTCTTTATGACTCATTTTACTCAGACGTTCTTCACCAAACATAGATACAAAATCAAATTGAGGTTTAGCCCACCATGATCTATAAGTTAGTAGTAGTCCCCAAGCACTTTGATAGGGCTCTACAACATCAGTAGTAGCATGATATAGATGACTAAAGAATATTACAGCATCACCAGCTTTGAGATTGACAACTTTCTCATTAGAAAGATCTAAATTTTCTCTCAATTGGAACTCTTCAAGATGTGATCCAGGTAGAACTTTTAACCCCCCATTAAACTCATGTCTATCTTCAAGTGCAACGATACACTGCATAGACCAACCAATAGGTCCAGGTCTTTTTAATCTAACATCTACATGATAAGGAATTGCAGTTGAGCTTTGTCTCATATTACACTGAGCTATTGCGAAATTGGGTTCACTAGCTGGTATAATTCCATAGTAAGGATCATTCAGAAACTCTTGAACAATAGGAATATGTGACCCATTAGTAGCTAATTCTAAATAATCCTTAGAATGATAGTGTATATTATTAACCATTTTATCATGTTTAACAATGCTTTGATAGCCAACAGGTGCTCCAGAAGTATCGTCGCCAACGGTTTCAATAACTGAACCAAGTACTTCTTTTAAGTCTTTAATTTTTCTTTTATCTAAAAAATCATGTATAACAGTATATCCGTGGGTTTTAATATTTGAAACGTGATTCATAGCTTTTCTTTCGTTTAGTAATTTATGATTATAAATATAATCAAATCTTTAATATGAATTAATTCAATTTATTCCAATGAGAATAATTTTAATTGTTCTTTAATTTGTTGCGTGTACTTAAACAGATTTGAGCTTTTTTCTCTGGGCAATCATCATGGTATTCAAAACCTTTGTACTTATTAAGTTTTTGACCTTTCTTTAAAATGCTTTTTATATTCTCATCTTAAGTAATATGATAGAATTTCTGATATGATTTTATTAATACAGTTTTGTCCATAATGATATTAGAATTTTTCAAATACACCCAATCCAAATAAAGCAAAGTCATATTTCACTGGATCTTTAGGGTCTAGATTTCGCAGATTCGTATCTAGTTCTTGTAGAGCTTTGGCATCATTTTGAGTTCTGTTGAGCAAACCCAATTTGCGAGCAATAGTTCCTGAGTGAACATCTAATGGACATGATAATTGCGAGGATGATAAGGATTTCCAGATACCAAAATCTACACCAGTTTTATCATTTCTCACCATCCAACGTAAAAACATATTGATTCGTTTTGCTGCAGAACCTTTTGCTGGGCTTGAAACATGTTTTTGTGTTCGTTTCGGATGTTCTAATTCAAAAAAGACAGTTCTAAAATTACTAATGGCGTTTTGTAGTGAATCCTTTTGAGCATAAGCTTTAAAAATAGCTTCTAATCCGTTATGGCTTTTATAAATATTTTGAAGTGATTTAATAAAATATACGAGGTCAACTCCATTAAAAGTACGATGCACAAAACTCTCAAATAATTCTAAATGATGTTCTTTATGATTGATAATAAAATCGTATGGTGAATTTCCTAAAAGATCCATCATTCGTTGTGCATTTTTGATAATCATTTTTCTGTTTCCCCAAGCGATGGTTGAAGTTAAAAACCCTGAGATTTCTATATCTTCTTTTAGTGAAAATTGATGTGGAATTTGAATAGGGTCGGTTTCAATAAAACTTGGATGGTTATATTGAATAACTTTTGCGTCGAGAAATTCTTTGAGCTCTGCTGGGGTCATAGAAACCCAAAAATACTCTTTTCATAACGAGAATTATCATCATGAAAAGAGATTATTTTATCGTACAGAACTAGTGATTTCAATATCAGCATCAGCCCAAGCTTTATCAAATTCTTTTTTTACAGCATTCGCTTCCTCTGTTTTTCCTTGTAGCTCTAAGGCATTGTAAAGACCCATTAAAGACCATCCATTTTGCCTAAGTACTGCTAAATCTTCTTTGTAAACAACTTCTGCTTCTGCATATTTATTTGCTTTTAATAGAATGGCACCCAGATTTTGTCGTGTAGGTATATGCCATGCGGCGGGCTCAGTATAGGTAAGTGCATCTTCATATTCAACGGCTTTTTTAAGATGTTCTATGGCCTTTGTCAAATCGCCTTTTAAAGCTGCCAATTCACCGGCTACTACCTCATAGGCAATATTTGCTGCTCGAATAGAAGGATTATGAGCTGTAGCTATTAAATCCTCAAGACTTTTATCTTTCTTGAATTGTGCTATGGCATCTAATTCTTCCTGTGCCTCTTTAATGTTATTTTTTCTAATAAATGCAATGCCTCTGGCATAATGCCAAATAAGATTCAAGTGTTTAATGTCAGAATTAGGTTTAGGTACTGTTAAAATCTCATTCCATTTGCCAAATCTAGTATATGCTAACAAAGGTGTTGCTGCAAAATCTTGTAAAAATGTTAACTCTACTAATTCACCAGTCGGGACCTTTTCAGCCGTTTTTTTAGCCGCATCTATGGCAATCTCACTAGCACCTAACAAGCTGGCTGATGACCATAAGAAGTGAATATTATGAGGGTAATAAGCTAAAGGGTACATGCCTTGTGAGAAACATTGAGAAATATAATCTTCATCGGCTAAGACCGCCTGTTGGTTTACCTTAACGGCATCCTTATACCTGCCAATTCTGATATAGATATGAGATGCCATATGAACTATATGTCCGGCACCAGGCATTAACTCACCAATTCTATCAGCGCTATCTTCTGCTAAATCTGGATTTGGCAACTCTACCATATGTATATAATAATGATGTGCCCCTGCATTCTTAGGGTTATTATTAATTGCTTTCTCTAAGGCAGTTTTCGCTTTATCTATATGTGGTGAGGGATTTCCATCTTTATCCCAGTAATTCCAGGGGGTGGTGTTCATAACTGATGCAGCATATAAGGTTAGTATATCATCATCCTGAGGAAATTGTTCTGCTACTTTTGTCATGGCCTTCATATAACTCATGTTGAGTTCAGCAATATCTTTTGTAAGGTCATCACTATATCTTGATTGCAACGCTTCAATAAGTGCTTTTTCTTTAGCTGATGCATTTGCCAGTAAGCTCTTGGCTTTTTTTGCAGCTTCAAAAGCTTGTTTTTTACGCTCATCATCCGGTAACCAATCATTAATATTTGGACCAAGGGCATAAGCTTGCCCCCAATATGTCATAGGAGCGTTTGGATCTAATCGAGAAGCTTCCATAAATGAACGATGTGCTTCTGCATGATTAAATGCATAGGTTAGCCTTAAGCCTTGATCAAAAAAACGCTGCGCCATTTTATCTTTTGTATTAATGACCATACTGTGATTTCCAAGATTTTCAAAAAGTGGAGAAACTTGTTTGGTAGTATCAACTACTTCCAGAAGGAATGTTGTAGGAGTACATTTGATAAAGTTCATCCCTATTTTTGGTGCAGTATCTATTACATTGTTTTTTACTGAGTTGGAATTAAATACATAAACCAATAGCAGTAGTATTAAAGCTGTCAAAGTAGTGTACAATTTTGTTTTCATAGTAATTAGTTTTATTAGATATTATTTTCTTTTCTGAACATAAAGACAGAGCATAAGGTTCAAAGAGTCAATGAAGTAGGGTTGTGTAAAGATATATACTTTTAACACATTTTTTGCATAAAATTTAGTATATTAGAGTGCTTAACACTGATTTATCAACACTTAAACTCTATTATTATGAAAAAACCAATAATCTTTCTCGTCGCTATTTTGTTTGGTTTTACATCTCTAGCCCAAGAAAAGCTTTATTATGTTTTAGAATTCATGAAAGTGAATGAAGAAAATGAAGCAGCTTATTTAGAAACCGAATCATTTTGGGAAAAAATACATGAACAACGTATTAAAAATGGTGATATTGTTGAATGGGATCTTTGGAAATTAAAATCTAATGATGAAGACCTAAGTTACCAATATCTAACTATTAATGTCTATAATGATCCGGCTAAAATGTTAGGTGAGTGGGGAGATGTAGAAGCACTGGCCAAAAAAGCTTTTCCAAAAATGACAGATGAAGAAATAGACGCGAAGTTGAAAGCTACTCCTAAATCAAGAAATTTGGCTGTACGATATTATGTAGAACGAATTGATAAAACCGACGATGATTTTGGCCTACCAGTTGGTACAATTGCTACTTTAAGCATGATGAAGGTAGATCAGCCCAATTTCAGTAAGTATGAAAAGGCTGAAAGTGAAGTTTTTAAACCTATGCATCAGGCAGAAATTGATAATGATCAACGTGCAAGTTGGAATCTTAATCGATTTATTTCTCCTGTAGGTAGTGATACTTATGCATCACATATAACCATGAATATCTACAAGGATTTTAATCAGTTCTTTTCATCTTCAGATGATAACGATCCTGAATATACCACAGAACAACAGAAAGCTATTGATGATGGTATTGCACTTAGAAAAATGAAATATGTACATATGGCTACGTTAATAAAAAAAGTAAGGTAGGGGTAGAATTATTTGAATTAGTAAGCCCTCTTATTAGAGGGTTTTTTTATGTTAGCTACTCAAAATTACTATATTCGTTTGCCAAATTCTAAGTATTGCCAGTTGTTGATCTACATAAGTCTATAGAGTATTTAAAGGGTGTTGGTCCTTCAAGGGCAGATTTGTTACGAAAGGAGCTTGGAATAAGAAATTTGGCTGACTTAGCCATTTTTTTTCCAAACAGGTATATAGACAGAACACAGTTTTTAAAAATCAATCAGTTGCAGAAAAATGCCGCAGAGGTTCAGATTATAGGTAAAATTACTCATATAAAAACCGTGAAGCAAAAACGAGGCAGTCGTCTTGTTGCCACTTTTGTGGATGACACTGGTAGTATAGAACTTGTTTGGTTTCGTGGTGCAAAATGGATTAAGGACAATTTAAAAATTGATACTCCTTATGTAGCTTTTGGCAGAACCAATTGGTTTAACGGAGTGTTTAATATGCCTCATCCAGAATTAGATTTAATTCAGGATTATAAGAAAGGTCTACAATCGGCAATGCAACCCGTCTATCCTTCTACAGAAAATTTATCCAATAAAGGTGTTACGAATAGAGTAGTAGTAAAAATGATGCAAAACTTATTTGCTACTGTTGGAAATTACTTTCAAGAAACCTTATCTGAAGAAATTTTAAGCAAGCTTCAACTAATCTCCAAAAGTCAAGCACTTTTTAATATCCATTTTCCCAAAAATCAGGATTTACTAACAAAAGCCCAGCAACGCTTAAAGTTTGAAGAATTGTTTTTTATTCAGTTACAGTTGATACGGAAAAAACTAATTCATAAATCAAAGATCAAAGGATATGTTTTTGAGAGTGTGGGATCAAATTTTAATCAATTTTACAATGACTATTTACCATTTACATTGACCAATGCCCAGAAACGAGTAATTAAAGAGATTAGAAAAGATTTGAGATCTGGTGCCCAAATGAATCGTTTGTTACAGGGGGATGTTGGCTCTGGTAAAACTATAGTTGCTTTATTATGTATGTTACTGACCATTGATAATAGGTTTCAAACAGCTTTAATGGTGCCCACAGAGATTCTGGCAACTCAGCATTTTAATAGTTTGAAAGAACTACTTCAAGGCATGGATATACATATTGCTTTGTTAACGGGCTCTACCAAGACTAGTGAACGTAAAATTATTCATGAGCAATTAGAAAATGGTGAGCTCCATATTTTAGTTGGTACTCATGCCTTATTAGAAGATAAAGTCCAGTTTAAAAATTTAGGCTTGGCTATTATTGATGAACAACATCGATTTGGTGTAGCACAGCGAGCAAAAATGTGGTTAAAAAATGAACTTCCTCCTCATGTACTTGTAATGACAGCTACGCCAATCCCAAGGACATTGGCAATGAGTGTGTATGGCGATTTAGATATATCAATTATTGATGAGCTACCCCCTGGAAGAAAAGAGATTAAAACTGCACATCGCTATGATAGCAACCGTTTAAGCGTTTTTCAATTTTTAAAGGAGGAGATTGCTAAAGAAAGGCAAGTGTATGTAGTATACCCTTTGATTCAAGAATCTCAAAAACTTGATTTTAAAGATTTGATGGATGGGTATGAAAGTATTACTAGAGAATTTCCAAGACCCCAATACCAAGTAAGTATTGTACACGGTAAAATGAAAGCTGCTGATAAAGAATTTGAAATGCAGCGATTTTTGACTGGAGAAACACAAATTATGGTAGCTACAACAGTCATTGAAGTGGGAGTTAATATTCCGAATGCTTCTGTTATGGTTATTGAAAGTGCAGAACGTTTTGGTTTATCACAATTACATCAATTAAGAGGTAGAGTAGGGCGCGGAGCAGAGCAAAGCTATTGTATTTTAATGACAAGTTTTAAGCTCACGAGTGATGCTAAAATCCGTATAGAAACCATGGTGAAGACAAATGATGGATTTGAAATTGCAGAAGCTGATTTGAAATTGAGGGGCCCAGGTGATTTGATGGGTACGCAGCAGAGTGGCGTATTGAATTTGAGAATTGCTGATGTAGTAAAAGATTCACATATTTTATATAAAGCTAGACAAGTTGCCATTAACATATTAAAAGAAGATCCTAATCTAAGTCAACCTGAAAATAAAAATATTGCACTAGCGTACCGAGAAATTACTAAAAAAAGAGCTATTTGGGCAAATATTAGTTAAAAAAGCTGAGCAAGTATACTCAGCTTATATATTCACTCCTTTAACTCCTCAAGGAATGCTTTTACTATTTTCCAAGTTTCAATTACTGGTTTATTAACCCTGTCTTGTACCAACATAGAAGAGCCATGTACTCCATTTTGAGCAATATAAACATGATGTCCTAGTTGCTTGGCTAATTTAATTTGCTTTTTTGCTTTTTCTGATTGTGCTTCGCTAGGAGGTTTCAAAATTAAAAGTGGTACATCCTTTAAAGCACTAAAAAATTGTTCTGGTTGGCAATCTTTCATTGGTTTTCCAGAAGCTGGTGAAAAAGCAAGTACTCCATTTATTTTATCACTATGGTTAAGAGCAAGTTTGATAGACAATGTTGCACTATAACTACTTCCCCATAATATTTTATCACCAATAAAACCGTTATCATTAACAAATTCTAAAGCTGCTTCAAGATCAGGATAAGCATCACAGTAAGTATACCCATTAAAAGAAAAATCTTTATAAGAAATATTACTTACGGTTCTATTATAGTCTCCATATAACTGACCTCCTAAACGTTGATCTACACTCAATACATTATATCCTAGTGATACCAATTCAGGAATTATAGATGAATATTCACCTCTTGCATTGGCACCCCCTTGATGAAATAGTAAAATAATACTTGACGACTTATCATACTCAAATAAGTCGCCAAATATTTTTATACTGTCTTTTGTGTAAAAATGAACGGTCTTAGACCGTTCATCATCAGAAGATAAATTGGAATTTACCTTCTTTTTATCACAGTTGACAAGAATAGCAATAAGAAATAATGAAAACAGAAATTTTTTCATCACTCAATTATTGCAGCGCTTCACCTTTTTTCAACCTGTCTATATTTGCCTGTACTCTGTCTTTATTTACTTGGGCTGGTGCTAGTGCTAAGGCTTTGTTTAAATATTTAAGTGCAGATTTCTTATCACCTTTAGCATCATAACCTCTTGCCAAGCCATAATTTACAGGCCATGTATTTTTGTGGTTTGCTGCATTCCACTTAAATACTTCTATAGCCTTATCCTTTAGACCTAGAGCAATTAACTGACGCCCATAACCATGTACTTGAAACACAGTACCATCTTTTAATGAATCATCCATCAATTTAAGTCCTTCAGCCTGTTTGCCCATTTTATTTAAAATACCAGCCTTAATCTGTGCATTTGCAAAGGTTTTTTGACTAAAAAACTGTCCTTGTCTTGCAGCATCTATCCATTGTAATGCTTCATTCAGATCACCTCCATTGTTCATAGCAAAATTCGCGGCCTGCTCCCAATTAGATCTTGTAAACCCTGCTTGTCCTTGCATTTTTTTACGAATATCAGTCAAGACAACATCAGTAACATCAACCTCAATTTTAAAAGGAATTTCCTTCTTTTCCCATATTAGCGCAGCAGTAGCACTATTTGGTTGTACGTCAACAAATTCAAAAGTTAGAAACTCACGATGTGGAACTTCCTTTGTTTTAACAGTTACTTTAGCAACATCTTCTGCAGGATCATAGAAATAACTTCCCCAGGCAGAATGGTTTTTTGAAAGAATAATATCTGCATTTCCATCTTCATGTAAGACCATGTGTAATCCATATTTACCCGCTTTAACTGGAGTACCTTCTAAAGTTACATCATTCGTAAATTTAATAATAGTATTTTCATTTGCACCAGCACGCCATGGTGATTCTTTGGCTGTTCCAAAGCCTAAGTTATTCATCCCGTAAGGAACTAGCTTACCCCAAATTTCTCGATCATTTACACGGGGCCTGGAATAGCTAATATAAATATCGGTGATTCCCACCTGTTGTTTTACGGAGGCCTTCTGACTTCCCCTAGGTGTATTTAATTGGGCTTCCAGTGGTGAACTGACCAACATAAGAGCGGCAATAAAGAAAAGACATAACAAGTTTTTTGTACTAAACTGTTTCATAATAGTTTGGTTTACATTAATAATTAATTAGAAATACAATTTTGGAATGAAGCTTGGTTTTTGAAAGTTTTGATGAAGTTACCTATTAGAACTTCCTATACGAGTTATAGCTTTGTTAAAGTTTTATTGAAAATGTTAAAGGTCTTATAGTTTTTAGTTTATGTTTTCTTTATTTTTACCCTTCATTAATATTTTAACAATGATCTTTATTGTAGATAGTGGTTCTACCAAATGTGATTGGATAGCTGTTGATAAAAATGGTATTCAATTGTTTGAAAAAGTACGTACCAAGGGTCTAAATCCTGCTATTTTAAGTCCGGATGAACTCTTAGGGAGGATTCAAGAAAATTCTGTGCTCACAATGCATAAAGATGAAGTTTCTGAACTTTATTTTTATGGTGCAGGCTGTGGTACTCCTGGTCCTAAGATGGCTTTAGAACAATTGTTGAAAACGTATTTTACAAATGCTAAAGTTGATGTTCAAGAGGATACATTAGCTGCTGTATATGCTACTGTAGATAATAATGAGCCAGCTATTGTTTGTATTATGGGTACTGGTTCTAATTGCACTTATTTTGACGGAAAAGTAGCACATCAGGAAGTAGAATCTCTTGGCTATATTATTATGGATCATGCCAGTGGCAATTATTTTGGAAAACAGCTGATTAGAGACTATTACTTCAACCATATGCCTGGAACATTAAAGGTTTCGTTTAATGAAAAGTACAACCTTGACCCTGATTTTATTAAGTACAATCTTTACAAACAAGCAAACCCTAATGCTTACTTGGCTTCCTTTGCAGAGTTTATGTTTTTAAACAAAGAGAGTGAGTATATTAAAGATATGATCAAACTTGGCTTTAAGCGTTTTACGCGAAATATGATTTATCAGTTTAAAGATAAGCTAGCCAATGTTCCGGTACATTTTGCTGGCTCAATTGCTTATTTATCGCAAGACGAAATCAAAGAGGTAGCTGATGAAATGGGTTTTACCGCTGGTAATTTTGTTAAGCGACCAATAGATGGCCTAGTAAAATATCACACCCAAAAACTATAAATTACCCAATGATGTCAAGCTATTTTTATGGATAAAATAGCAATTTTGTATCAGGCTAAGTTACCTCCAATAAAAGATGGTATTCAAAAACCTATGAAACCTGGTGGGTACTCGGATAGTGGTGCCGATATAGCTTATGCTCTTTCCAAAAGAGGATTACCCGTTATAACTCCCGTTTTAAAACCACAATTAACTAATGATTATGATTGGGTTTTTCCGGATACAGCTGATGGTATAAAAGTGGCACAAAATAAAGGAGCTAAGATTTTCTGGTTGAACACCGTTCTATATAAAGATCACGCAATAGAAGCGCTTTTTGACACTAAACTCCAATTCATTGGCCAATTACCAAGTAAAGTAGATGTTTTTGATGATAAATTATTTACCAATCAACTGCTAAAAAGAAAAGGTCTGCCTATACCGCAATATCATGTAGTTAAGGCAAACGAAAAAGTTATTCCAGAGATTTATTTTCCATTGGTGGTAAAACCCATAAGAGGCAGAGGTAGCCAAGGAGTATTTTTGGTAAATAATATGTATGAACTAAATGAAAAACTTAATAGAGTTTTTAAAGATGGTATATACGGAAATTCAGTTTACATTGAACAATATTTGTCAGGACAAGAAATAACTATTACTATAATGCCTCCAGGAGATTATAATGTTCAAGGAAAGCTTATTGAAAAACAAAATTACTGGTGTCTTCCTGCTGTAAAACGGTTTAATCATAGAAATGGAATTGCACCATATAATGGAGTAACTGCTATTATTAATAATAGTGAGTTTTTAAATGATAATGAATTAATTTCAGATGAAATAAAAACGATATATAGACATTGTGAAATGGCAGCTTCGTTAGTAGAAGCTAGAGCACCAATTCGCATTGATTGCAGGGCTGATGAAAAGGGCAAATACTATTTGTTTGATCTTAATATGAAACCCAATATGACTGGTGCTTCAAGACCTCATAGAAATGACCAGGATAGTCTTTCAGTACTAGCAGCTCGTAAAATTGGATGGAGCTACGAAGATTTATTGCTAAGTATGATACAACGAAGGTGGAGTTTTAATTAAATCACACCTTATTAAAGTTTAATTTATTACTTAATGGCAATCATAGAAATTTCTACATTAACATTTTTAGGTAAACACGCAACTTGAACTGTTTCTCTAGCAGGAGCAGTTTCATTATTAAAATAGGAGCCATATACTTCGTTAATGTTAGAAAAATCATTCATGTCTGCTATGAAAATGGAAGTTTTTACTACATTTTCAAAGGTCATACCTGCCTCTTGTAATACGGCTTTCATGTTTTCCATTACCCTTTTGGTCTCTGCTTTAATATCATCTAATATCAATTCTCCTGTTTCAGGGTTTAAAGCAATTTGCCCCGATGTATATAAAGTATTTCCTGTTAAAACTGCTTGATTGTAAGGCCCAATAGGTGCTGGAGCCTTAGTTGTTGTGATAATTTTTTTCATGATTTTATATTTAGAATAATCGTTGGTCTGGTCTTCTACGTTGATCATATTTTAGATCACTTAAAACAGAAGATTTAACACCTATAAAGAAAAAATATGTTTGACTGAAACCAATAGGTACCCAATTAAAGCTCATACGCCAACTATCTAGATCACGCTCAAAATTCAAACTTAAGTTTGAGATACCTTTACCTACAAAATCATATCCTGAAGAAAAGCCCACATTCCATTTAGGCGATAATTCTACACTGCCTGAAAACTGCAATGAATTGGTAGAGATGTCATTTTGCCTTCTACTGTTAGAATAACCAAAAGTATGTCTAAAGCTTATGTTCCAAGGAATTGTAGATTTATATAGTGTTTCCGTTTTTTCTTCATCGGCATCTTTTCTTGCTCCAAATCTAGAATTTCTTGTAGTGAGGTCGCCACCCAGAAGATCATTGGAATTTGGATCTTTTGCAGGTGGAGCACCCTTCTGTCCATCCCCTTTTTTCTTACCAAAATCATCACTTGAAACAGAATAGTTAGTGGAAATACTTGCTCTAGTCAACCTAAACAAACTCCCCCCATTATTTATGTTAAAAGTATTGATTCGGTTACCATTTGCATTTAAAGCATAAGGATCTAAGCTGGCACTTATGTTAACTCCTAATCTATTGTCAAAGAAGTTCGTACTTGCAGTCATACTAACGGGGCTCCATTTCAAAGAATCTGCAGCCATGTTATAACTAGTGGAAAAATTAAAGGTATTTAATAAGGTTATTTTTTTGGCTTCTGTAACTGTAGAATCTTTGGGCATTACTTTGGCTTCTAAGGTATTATTAAGAGATATGCCAATTGCACTTGATAATCCTCGTGAAGGTTGTCCAAAGAGACCTCCCTCAAAACGAGAATATTCTAAAATATCATCAGGGTCATCACTACGCAGTACTTCATCATAAAAGTTACTAAAATCGGGTCTGTAATTAAAAGAAATTGACGGGCGCATAACGTGGCGAATGGCTTGAAGACGTCCTTTTTTAAAAGTATACATACCGTAAATATTGGTAGATGCAGATATACTTCCTGAATATTCTCTAAAGGCATCAAAACCATTAATAGTATCTGTTACTACATGATTGCCCTCTTCAAGTGTTGGATCAAATGTTCTATCTATAGTCTTTAGGTACCAAACTTCATTATAATTAGCCGAAGGAGATAACGTAACATAGTTTAAAACTTTTAGATTAGTGCTTGCAGAGACTGTCTGACGAATTCCATTTCTAGCATCATCAAACATTCCTGATTGAAAGAATTCGTCATCAGTAGTATTGATTTGGTTTTGTAAATCCATATTATAAGTAAGACCAATATTTTGAATAGCATTCTTTTTGGAACCGGTGCTTGGTGCGAATGGATAAATACGATCCATACTTAACTGGATAGATGGCAAAGTCATTGATATTTGCTCAGTATTTGTATTCTGAGTATGCGTTAATGAAGCATTCAAATTGAATGGAGTACCTACAAATTTTTTATAATAGGAAATGGATGAGTTAAATGTATTATTGAAGTTTTGAGAAACATTGATTTCATTCAATGACTGCCTAAAATACTGACTACTACCAAGATTTACAGATGCTGAGAATCTAGAGTTAGGATTTGACTTAGTATCTTGGCTATGATTCCATCGTAAGTAGAAATTATTGGTTTTGCTAAAATCATCAAAACCGCGTTGACCTGTAATTAAATTTTCAAAGCGCAGGTTAAAGCCACCACTGAATTTATAACGCCAAGCATAACTAGATTCAAATCGCAAAGCCCAGCTACCATTTGTATAGACATCTCCTAAAACGGCAAGATCAACATAGTCATTAATTGCAAAATAATATCCTCCATTTTGCAAAAAAAATCCTTGCTGACTATTTTCACCCCAGGTTGGTAAAATAAGACCAGATTCTGACCGCTCCTTACTCAATGGGGCGTAAAAGAAAGGTAAAATGGCAGGAGTTGGTACTTCCGCTAAATATAATTGAGAAAGACCACCTACTACTTTCTTACCTGGCACTACTTTGATATTGTTGGTTGCAATGTGATAATCAGGTTTTTCTTTATCTGAAGTTGTAAAAATAGCTCTATTGATATATAAGGTAGAGTCATTTTCTCTTTTGGTGATTTCACCTCTTATAATTACACCTGTTTGCTCTGTCTTTGTATTGTAAATTATTGCCTTTTCATTTTTGAAGTTATAGATTAGTGAATCTTGTTCAGATTCCTGACCACCTTGCTTAAAAATGGGTTTTTGTGCATAAGCGCCGGCAGTGTCTATAATTCCTTTAGCATAGGCCAAGTTTTTTTCATAGTCAATAATAATGATACCAGCTTTAAGCTCTATGTCTTGATAATATAATTCGGCTTTATTATATAAGGTAGCTGTTTTATTAACGAAATCATTAGAAATATAGTCCTCTGCTTTTTTCTTGATGATGTCTTCAAGAAAATCTTTAGGTTTTTGAACGCTGTCAACCTTAGAGGAGTCTTGGGTAATTAAATTTTTATCAAGCTTTAAGGAGTCTAATTGCTTTGTTTCTAAGGAATCTTTTTTGTTAATGTCCTGTGAATAAATTGCCTGAACCGAAATACTAAAATATAGTAAAACTAAAAGTATGTACCTTAAATTTGTGTGCAATGCTATATATAGTATTTTTGTGTTTGCTAAAAACGGCTCGGTTTTTGAATTTACAAACTTACATATATTTTTTATGTAGCTAGACTTAAATAGTCGTTAAAAAAGCGAAGCTCAAAAAGGGATAAAATAAGAATAAATTGATGGTAAAGAAAATTCTCATAGTGCTCATTGCGGGAGCGTTAAATATAACTAATATTCAGCTGCTAGAGGCACAGGAAAAATTTAAAGTAGTACTGGATGCTGGACATGGAGGCACTGATCCGGGAAACCTTGGCGCACCCAAGAGTAAATACTTTGAAAAAGATATAGTTTTGAAAATTGCTTTGAAGGTAGGTAAGCTTTTAGAAAAAGAAAAGGATATTGCAGTTGTATATACCCGTAAAGATGATACTTTCATTGAGCTCGATAAACGAGGCCAAATAGCACAAGATGCTAAAGCAGATTTATTTGTTTCTATTCACTGTGATGCTTTTTCAAGTTCGCAGGCACATGGGGCTGGCACATTTGTATTAGGATTGCATGAAAATGACAGAAATTTTGAAATTGCTAAGAAGGAAAATTCTGTAATTTTTATGGAAGATAATTACCAAGAGAAATATCAGGGTTTTGATCCAAATTCTCCTGAGTCAGTTATTGGTATCACCATGATGCAAGAAGAGTATCTTGATCAGAGTTTACACTTGGCCAGTATGATTCAAAATAACTTTGCAAATAATCTTAAAAGAAAAGATAGATTAGTTAAACAAGCAGGTTTCTTAGTGCTTCGTAACACATTTATGCCTAGTGTTTTAGTAGAAACAGGTTTTTTAACAAATCCTAAAGAAGGAGCCTACTTAAATTCTGAAAAAGGTCAAAAGGAAATTGCTAAAGCTATTTATGACGGCATCATTACTTATAAGAAGCAATATGATGCCAATTATATAGTTGAAGAAAAACCAAAACCAATAGAAAAGCCTAAGGATAAAATACAACCAAGAATTTTTAAGGGGGTTGATTTTAAAGTACAAATTGCTTCAAGCTCTAAAAAAGTTAATACGGCATCCTATAATTTTAAAGGTCTAAAAGGTATTGAACGCGTTCGGGTTGGAGCGCACCATAAATATTATTATGGAAAAACTTCAGATTATACCGAGGTTAAAAAATCGCAAAAGTTAGCTAAAGAGAAAGGTTATATTGGTGCCTTTGTTGTAGCCTTCAAATCCGGCAAAAAAGTTTCTGTTAAAGAGGTTCTTAAGGCAGAGATAAAATAGCTAGCTTTTTACTCACAGAAATAATTAGTATTATTGTTGCTTACTAAAAGTTGACTATTGAAGATTTCAAGAGAACTAAAAACGGCCATCATAGTTATATCAGGTATTGCCTTATTTATATGGGGTTTTAGTTATGTAAAAGGTGAAAATCTATTTCACAAGCCACGTGTTTTTTATGCGGAGTATGATAATGTTCAAGGCTTATTGCCTTCTGCAGGTGTCACCATTAATGGCTTAAAGGTTGGTAAAATAGATGATATTTATTTCCATCCTAAGAAAGCGGGTAAATTGGTTGTTAAGTTTTCCTTAGAGAATAGCTTTAAGTTTCCAAAGAATAGTGTAGCGCAGATTTATAGTCCAGATTTTATTAGTGGCAAATCTCTAAAGATCATGCCAAATGGAGCCGATGGCGCCGTTGCTAAATCTGGCGATACGCTAGTTTCGCAAGTGGAAACAGATATATTGGCGTCTATTGGTGATCAATTGGTGCCCTTAGAGGCTAAAATCAGTAGCTTTGTTGCTAATGCCGATGCTTTATTGAAAGGATTTAATGATGTTTTTGATCAGCAAGGTAAAGATAATTTGAAGCAGTCACTTGCAAAATTAAACAATACACTTTCAACGTTTAGTGGAGCTTCCAGATCCTTAAATAAGATGTTAGCTGAAGATGGTCAAATAGATTCTATTTTAACCAGTGCTACAACAGCAGCAGATAACTTGGCTAAATTGACTGATTCACTGAATAATGCTAATCTTGCAAGTACTGTAAGAAAGTTAGAATCTACTTTACAGAGTTTTAATGGAATTCTAACTGATATTGACAGCGGAAAAGGTTCTATTGGCAAACTACTAAAAGATGAAGGGCTCTACGATAATCTTGAAGGTGCCTCAAAAGAAATTGAGGAGTTATTGAGAGAACTAAAATTGAATCCTAAGCGCTTTGTACACTTCTCACTATTTGGTAAAAGACCAAAGCCATACCAACCTACTGAAAACGATACAATTAAGTAGGTTTATCAACTTTTTCTTCTTATATGTCTGATTAGAAAAGTTATTAAAAAGTAGTTAATAACTAATTCTTTTTACATTTTATTGAAATCTCATAATTACTTAGTTTTACGCTGCACTGAAAATAGCAGCGCGTACTAAATTAATAGCATGCAATACATACCGAATATAGTCTTTGCACTGATTCTGGCTCTTGGAATTGGTTTTTTTGCAAAAAATGTAAGGAAACTAATTAGAAATATTAAACTAGGAAAAGATATTGACCGAACAGATAATTCATCAGAACGATGGAAAAATATGATCAATATTGCCTTAGGTCAATCAAAAATGATACGTAGACCGATTTCAGGGTTTTTACACGTGATCGTTTATATTGGTTTCATCATTATTAATATAGAGGTTTTAGAGATCATTATAGATGGGTTGCTAGGAACACACAGAGTTTTTCAGCCCTTATTAGGAGATGCTTTTTATGGGTTTTTAATTGGTACTTTTGAGATTCTTGCTGTATTGGTCTTTGTTGCTGTGATTATTTTCTGGTTACGCCGAAATATTATTAAAGTAAAACGATTCTTGAATAAAGAAATGACAGGTTGGCCAAAGAATGATGGTAACTTCATTCTATATTTTGAAATGGTTTTAATGGCTTTATTTTTGGTCATGAATGCTGCAGACCCAGTATTTCAGAAGGCTGGAGTTGGTAATGTAGTAAGCCAATTTATTGCACTTATCTTTAACGGAATCAACCCTGAAACCGTTCATTTGATTGAAAGAGGAGCGTGGTGGTTACATATAGTCGGTATTTTAATATTCCTGAATTACTTATATTATTCTAAACATTTACATATTCTATTAGCGTTCCCAAATACTTATTATGGTAATTTAAAACCTAAAGGAGAATTCAATAACCTAGAGTCAGTTACTAATGAAGTTAAGATGATGCTAGATCCTAATGCTGATCCTTATGCGGCTCCAGAAGAAAACGCTACAGATGAAGTGCCAGAAAAATTTGGAGCTAGTGATGTTACAGATCTCAACTGGGTGCAGCTCTTAAATGCTTATACCTGTACAGAATGTGGACGTTGCACATCTGCATGCCCTGCAAACTTAACGGGAAAAGAACTTTCACCTAGGGCTATTATGATGAAAACCCGTGATAGGGTAGAAGAAGTAGGCAGGAACATAGATGCTAATGGAGGAGCGTTTAAAGATGATGGAAAACAGCTATTAAATGATTATATTACTCCTGAAGAGTTATGGGCTTGTACAACTTGTAATGCATGTGTTGAAGAATGCCCTGTAAGTATAGATCCTCTATCCATTATTATGGATATGCGCAGATACTTGGTGATGGAACAGTCTGCTGCTCCGCAGGAATTGAATATGATGATGACAAATATTGAAAATAACGGTGCCCCATGGCAATACAATCAAATGGATAGATTAAACTGGAAAGATGAAGAGTAAATTCAACAAAGAATTAGAAGAATTAAAAGACGAACAAGGTAATCTGATAAGCCCAGCTTTACCAGAGGACGTTAAAAATTATTTAATAGATATAGATGGAACTATCTGCGATGATATTCCCAATGAAGAACCAGAACGTATGTTGACTGCTCAGGTATATCCTGACGCTTTAAAAACAATTAATAAGTGGTATGATGAAGGTCATGTTATTTGTTTTTTCACCTCTCGTACAGAAGAGCACAGAACCTATACAGAAATTTGGTTACGTGACAATGGGTTTAGATATCACAGCTTATTAATGGGTAAACCAAGAGGTGGTAATTATCATTGGATTGACAATCATTTGGTAAAGGCAACACGTTATAGAGGGAAGTTTACTGATTTAGTTAGAAAAGAAGTAACAATAGAGGTATTTGACGACGGTAAACACGAATAAAAAAGGTTAAGCATATGGATGTACCAACCATGGCAGAAATGATTGCTCAAGGTAAACAACCTGAAGTGTTGTTTTGGGTAGGTTCTGCAGGTAGTTATGATGATAGGGCAAAGAAAATTACAAGGGCTTTTGTAAAAGTATTACATAAGGCCAATGTTAATTTTGCTGTGTTGGGTACTGAAGAAAGTAGTACTGGCGATGCTGCCAAAAGGGCTGGTAATGAGTTTTTATTTCAAATGCAAGCAATAACAAATATTGAAATATTGAATGCATATGAAATAAAAACTATTGTTACATGTGATCCACATTCATTCAATACATTTAAAAATGAATATCCAGGTCTTGGTGGTGTTTATGAAGTATATCATCACACGCAGTATATTAAAAAGCTCATAAAAGACGGACGATTAAAGATTGAAGGTAATGCTTTTAAGAATAAAAGAGTAACTTTCCATGATCCTTGCTATTTAGGACGTGCAAATGAAGAATATGATGCTCCAAGGGATTTGATCAGAGAGTTAGATGTTAGCTTTGTAGAAATGCATCGCAATAAGTCTACAGCTTTATGCTGTGGAGCTGGAGGTGCA
Source organism: Maritimimonas sp. 2405UD52-3 (assembly GCF_056591715.1). NCBI lineage: Bacteria > Pseudomonadati > Bacteroidota > Flavobacteriia > Flavobacteriales > Flavobacteriaceae > Maritimimonas > Maritimimonas sp. 2405UD52-3. The sequence goes on along the minus strand of NZ_JBWQOL010000005.1, from coordinate 93,926 downwards.
CAAATGTTTAAAGAACCGGAAAAAGGGAATAAAGATATTAATGTATTAAGAACAGAAGATGCCTTAAAGACCAAGGCTGAAATTATTGCTACAGGTTGCCCATATTGCAATACAATGATGACAGATGGTATTAAAAATAAAGAGAAAGAAAACGAAATAAAAGTTTTAGATATTGTTGAACTCATAGCAAATGCTTAGTATTTGCAAAAAACTCCTACCAAACAATGCCTTATATAAAAGATAAAAACCTCGTTAACATCTATGAAGAAGTTGACAAGGCCAACCAAACTATTGGTAAACTCTCAGACCTTTTAAAAGAAGAAGAAGAGAATAATTCTATACTTAAGAAGCACCGTATAATTCTTGGGATTTTTGGATTATTACTGTTACTACTTTTTCTATGGTCTTTTTTAGGTAAGGATAAAAAAAATGGTGTTGATCAAAATTACTTGATTAAGAATAACTTGACATTGATTGATACAGATAGCCTTGAGCAACTTCGCAATACAGATTCAGATACATTTGCTCTAAACGACAGTATTTCTGGTGGAATTAATGGAGATGAAGAATATATTGAACTTGAAGAAGAAGGAGAATCAGGATTGGCAGGAGAAACCATAGTTTATAGTGTGCAGATAGGGGCATTTACCAATTTTAAGGCAAATCTCTTTTCAGATGATTTAGCACATATGAAAGAGTTTAGGGAAGGAGGTTTGAATAAGTATGCTATTGGCAATTTTATTACTTATAAAGAAGCCAAGCAGTTAAAAGAGGATTTGAGAAGACTTGGCTTTAAAGATTGTTTTGTGATTGCGCAGTCGTATGGAGATCCGGTAAATATTAGAGAAGCCTTACAGCTCAGTGAAGAAACGCATTATTTAAACTAAGAAGCGCTTATTTTTAAGATATGCTAAAGGCTTTTATAAAAGCTGCACGTTTACGAACACTACCTTTATCAATTTCTGGAATTATTATAGGTAGTTCTTTAGCTTATGCTAAAGGATATTTTGACTGGAAAATTTTTCTTTTTGCGCTACTCGCTACAATAGGGTTTCAGGTAATTTCCAACTTTGCCAATGACTATGGAGATGGTGTAAAAGGCACTGATAATGCAGATAGAATTGGCCCAGAAAGAGCCTTGCAGAGTGGTGAAATTACGCCTAAACAAATGTTAAGAGCAATTCAAGTGTCTAGTACGATAACATTTTTTATTGCATTGATTTTGATTTATTTAGCATTTGGTGAAGAAAATATTTTCTACATATCTGTATTTCTATTATTAGGGTTGGCTAGTATAGCCGCAGCTATTAAGTATACTATGGGTAAAAAAGCCTATGGCTATAGTGGTTATGGAGATCTTTTTGTCTTTTTGTTTTTCGGATTGGTAAGTGTAGTTGGTAGTTACTTTTTATTTACTAAGCAATTAGGTTTTCTTGTATTTCTGCCCGCAATATCGATAGGTCTATTAAGTGTAGGTGTTCTTAACTTAAATAATATGCGTGACAGGGTTTCTGATGAAAAATCAGGTAAGAGAACATTGGTTGTAAAAATAGGAGATGAATTTGCTAGATACTATCATTATTATATACTAATTACAGCATTTTTATTGACCTTACTCTATACAATAATTCGTTTTGAGTCTTATTACCAGTTTTTGTTTGTTATTGCTTTTATTCCTGTTTTTAAGCATTTATATACAGTTTACAAGAATACAAGCCCGGCTGAATTAGACCCAGAACTTAAAAAATTAGCCTTAAGCACATTTCTTTTTGCAATCCTTTTCGGACTAGGTCAAATACTATAATTTATTTTTTTGATTAACTTTATAATCAAAACTAACCGATGCATATTACATATTTAGGGCATGCATGTCTTGCTATAGAAGTTTCAGGAAAGCATTTAATCATTGATCCGTTTATCACGGGTAATGAACTTGCCAAAAAAGTTGATGTACATGCATTAAAGGCTGATTATATTTTAATTACGCATGCACATCAAGACCACATTCTAGATGTTGAAGTTATCGCAAAGAATACCAGTGCCAAGATCGTTTCTAATTATGAGATTGTTACGCATTATGGTTCAAAAGGGTTAGAAGGACATCCTATGAACCATGGGGGCTCTTGGCAATTTGATTTTGGTAAAGTTACTTATACCAATGCCGTTCATACAAGCTCATTTCCTGATGGAAGTTATGGTGGTCAACCTGGAGGATTCATCCTGGAAACAGATGAAGGCACCATCTATATTGCCGGAGATACAGCACTCACATATGATATGAAGTTAATACCTCTCAAAGTAAAATTAGATTTGGCTATACTTCCTATAGGCGATAATTTTACCATGGGTATAGATGATGCCATCATGGCATCTGACTTTATAGAATGCAATAAGGTGTTAGGTTATCATTATGATACTTTTGGTTATATCAAGATCAATCATATAGAAGCCAAGTCAAAATTCTCAGCAAAAAAGAAAGAATTGATGCTGTTAGATATAGGAAATCGTATAACTATATAAACCCCAAACGTTATGTCAACATTATTGTACATTTTATTGGCAATTGTATTACTAATTGTAGTATTAGCAATGATTGCCCCAAAGAGCTACGCTGTAAATAGGAGTATTACTATTGATAAACCTGTTTCTGAGGTTTTTCAGTATTTAAAATTTTTAAAGAATCAAGATAATTGGAGTCCGTGGCAAGAGAGAGATCCTGATATGAAAAAAACATTTACAGGTACAGATGGTGAAGTAGGTTTTATTTCTGCTTGGGAAAGTGACCATAAGCAGGTAGGTTCAGGTGAGCAGGAAATTGTTGGAATTGATGAAAATAAAGAGTTACGAACGCACCTTCGGTTTTTAAAACCTTTCAAGTCAGAATCAAATGCTTATATACGCGTAGCTGACGATAACGGTGGTACCAAAGTTACCTGGGGGTTTTCAGGAAACAACAAATTTCCTGTGAGTATCATGATGCTATTTATGAATATGGATAAAGCTGTTGGTGGTGATTTTGAAAGTGGCTTAACAAAACTCAAAAGGACTCTAGAAAATTAATAGTATGAAGCGTATTTTAAAGATAATTATTGGAGTTTTACTACTTCTATTAGTCGTGTTTTTGATGACAGGTCTTGTTGTGAAAGAAACTACATATGAAGTATCTACCACTATAGATAAACCTATTGAGGAAGTATTCACTGCCTTTAACGATAAAACTAATTTAAAAGAGTGGTTAAACGGAATACAATCCTTTGAGCCTATAGAAGAAAAGGAGGGTAAGGTAGGTAGTACTTATAAGGTGGTGGTTTTAGATGGTAGCGGTAACGAATTTGAAATGAAAGAAACAGTTACGGCTTTTGAAGAAAATAAACGGGTAGGATTAGAGTTTGATGCGCAAAGCATGTTTAAGACAGATAATATTACCTTTATTACTGATGGCAACACGACCACAATAACTAATAATTCTTCTTGTAAAGGTACATCGTACCTTTACAAATGCATGTTTCCATATTTTAAGGGAATGTTTCAAAACTTAGATCAGGAAAATCTCGATAATTTTAAGAAATACATAGAAAATTCTAATTAATCATAAAATTTAATAGATGAAATCACAAATGGTTGGCTGGTTTGAAATACCAGTTGCAGACATGGATAGGGCAGCCAAGTTCTATAACTCAGTTTTTGATATTACAATCAATGTTCAACAATTTGGTCCTACATTAATGGGGTGGTTTCCGGCAACAGAAGACCATAATGCTTCTGGAGCAGGGGGATCCTTAATTCATAATACAGAGCATTACCAGCCTTCTGATAAAGGTACTTTGGTATACTTTAATTGTAGTGATTTGAGTAATGAGCTTGGTAGAGTAGAAGCGGCTGGTGGTTCCATTTTAAAGGAAAAAACACAGATAAGCCCTGAAATAGGGTATATGGCTTTGTTTAAAGATACAGAGGGAAATAGAGTGGCATTGCATTCAAGGAGTTAGAAAACACCTTTACTATACCCAAGTAATAGGGATTGTTCTTCTGTTAAATTAAAAGGACAGGATAACAAAAATAGTATATTTGCTAAATTCGCGGTAAGTAGAATTTATGCAGGCTAGCTTCAAAAAGTACACACTTCACTTTAAACGTCCCGGAGGCACTTCTCGAGGTGTTCTGCATACCAAGGAGACTTATTTTTTGATTCTTAAGAATGGTGAGAAAACTGGCGTAGGAGAATGCGGATTATTTAAAGGATTGAGTGCTGATGATAGGCCAGATTATGGAGAAAAGCTACAATTTATTTGTAATAATATTCATTTAGGAAAAGAGTGGCTACTAAATGAAACCTATGACTTCCCTTCCATTCAATTTGGTATAGAGCAGGCTTTTTTATCATTAAAAAGCCATAGCGGTTTTGAATTGTTTCCATCTGATTTTACGAAAGGGAAGGCTCGTATCAATATCAACGGATTGATATGGATGGGTTCTCAATCTTTTATGAAAGAACAAATCGTTGAAAAGATCAATCAGGGATTCACCACGGTAAAACTTAAAATAGGTGCCTTAGATTTTGAAACTGAATTAGGACTTTTAAAGTTTATAAGGCAAGAATTCTCTGAAAAAGATATTGAATTGCGTGTTGATGCTAATGGAGCTTTTCTACCTAAAGAAGCATTAGAAAAATTGAAGCGACTTTCAGAGTATAATTTACATTCAATTGAGCAACCTATTAAGCAAGGGCAGTGGCAGGAAATGGCTGAATTATGTTTAAAAGCACCATTACCTATTGCATTAGATGAAGAATTAATAGGTGTTTTTGATGTTGCTGAAAAAGAAAAGGTAATTAAAACAGTACAACCCCAATACATTATTTTAAAGCCAAGTTTGATTGGAGGTATTCAAGGTAGTAGGGAGTGGATTAGCATTTCAAAAAATAACAGAACATCTTGGTGGATCACGTCGGCATTAGAGAGTAATATTGGCTTAAATGCAATAGCACAGTTTACTCATACATTAAAAACTACAATGCCCCAAGGATTGGGTACTGGTGGATTATTTACTAATAATTTTGAATCACCTTTATATGTTGATCAGGGTACTTTACATTATAATCCTAAAAATGAATGGCAGTTTAATTTGTAAAGCTTATTTTTGAGAAAAGAGTTTAATTCATGGATTTTATTCAACAAGGTTTTAAAGGAAATACAGAATGGTTCTATTACTTAGGAACTATCATTATTATTGCTATTTTTTGGCAATTTATTGGTGTCATGCCACTGTCAGTTGCTGCTTTTATGCAAGTAGGAGGTGATTTTAATGAACTTATGGTTGCTGCTGAAGATGGATTTATGTCTATCGGTATGAACTCTAACTTGTATTTGTTGTTGGTACTTTTGACTTTAATTTTTGGTTTGTTAGGATTGGTTATTGGCGTAAAAGTATTGCACAAGAGAACCATGAGGTCAATAACAACCAGTAGAAAAAAAATTGATTGGCAACGTGTGTTTTTTGCATTCTTTTTATGGGGTAGTATTTCAATTGCTTTTTTAACAGTAGAGACTCTAATTGAACCTGAAAATTTGGTTTGGAACTTTAAGCCCATTCCATTTTTTATCTTATTACTTATTTCACTTCTATTTATACCGCTACAGACCAGTTTTGAGGAGTTGTTGATGCGTGGTTATTTAATGCAGGGTATTGGAGTGCTTGCTAAAAATAGATGGGTGCCTTTAATAATTACATCGCTGATATTTGGGTTATTACATGGGGCGAATCCTGAAGTCAAGGAGCTCGGTTGGGGTATAATGGTGTTTTATATTGGTACAGGACTTCTTTTTGGCATTACAACTTTGATGGATGAAGGTACTGAGATTGCTCTTGGAATGCATGCAGTGAATAATATTATAGCGGCTTTGTTTATTACTACTGATTGGACAGCTTTTAGAACAGAAGCTCTATATCTTGACACATCCGAACCTTCACTGGGCTGGGAAATATTGATCCCCGTATTTGTTTTTTATCCAATAGTATTGCTCACCCTTTCGAAAAAATATAAGTGGAATCACTGGAAACGTCGATTATTGGGGCCAGTGGAAAAACCAATATTATTGGCAGAAAATGAATCCGATTATGACATTGAAAAACTTTCATAAATGGCACCCTGATTTTCGTTTAAACGATGAAAGTTTTGATGCGACTACTGATTTATTAGAACTCAGTAAGAGTATTTCTAAGAGCTGTTATGAATTTTTAAAAGAATGGTTTGATGAAAAAGATTTCATTATCACGTATACTTCTGGTTCAACAGGAACTCCAAAAAAAACTCAATTAAAAAAAAAGCATATGATCAATAGTGCCTTAGCTACGGGTGCTTATTTTGATCTGCAAGCAAAAACAACGGCATTACTTTGTTTATCAACTGATTTTATTGCCGGTAAAATGATGTTGATTAGAGCCATGACACTAGGTTGGCATTTAGATATTATTCAGCCAATTTCAAATCCGTTAAAAAATGGAGATAAGATCTACGATTTTACTGCTATGGTGCCATTGCAAGTACATCATTCTATATATCATTTAGATAGAATAAGGAAACTTATTATAGGTGGCGGTGTAGTATCAAAAGAGTTGCAAAATAGACTGCAAAGTAGCTCTACTAACATTTATGCTACCTATGGCATGACAGAAACAGTTACGCATATAGCAATAAAAAAACTAAATGGAACGTCATTGCGAGGAAGTAGGACGAAGCAATCTTTTGAATCTGAAGAACAGATCACCCCTTTGTCAAGAGCAGATTGTAGTGACGTATATATTGTTTTACCAAATGTGAGCATTTCAAAAGATACTAGAGGCTGTCTGATTATAGATGCACCAAATATTACAGATAATAGAATTATAACCAATGACCTGGTTGACATTGTTTCAGAAAGGCAATTCAAATGGCTGGGCCGTTATGATAACATTATTAATTCAGGGGGCGTAAAGCTTATTCCAGAGCAAATAGAAAAGAAATTATCAAGAATTATTCACGAACGCTTTTTTGCCGCCGGAATTCCAGATAACATTCTTGGTGAGAAACTAATTCTGGTGATAGAAAGCGAAGAATCCATTTTAGATGCCATTTCTAACAAAGTGAGAAATCTTAAGTCTTTGAAAAAATATGAAATCCCAAAGGAAGTCTATATAATTCCGAAGTTTATAGAAACGGAGACAAAAAAAATCAAACGTCAACCAACATTGGATTTGATTTTGAAAAAAGCCGAGTTTTTTTAATAGACTTCGTCAATTCGAGTGGATTTTATAAATGAAATGGATAAAATTTGTATCGAGAATGAGAAATAAACTTAGAAACTTTTGATTAGTTCTCGATAGAATTCGCCAAAGGCAAATCACTCGAGCTGACGTCAAAAGTGTGATAAAATTTAGCTAAATTGTTTCGAGATTTTCTCAGCTTTTCTATTTTCAGAATAATCATAAAAACCTTCACCCGACTTTACGCCAAGCTTACCTGCAGTAACCATATTCACAAGTAAAGGGCAAGGTGCGTATTTTGGATTGCCAAACCCTTCATAGAGTACATTTAAAATAGACAAGCAGACATCTAAGCCTATAAAATCTGCTAATTGTAATGGTCCCATAGGATGTGCCATTCCCAATTTCATTACGGTATCTATTTCATACACACCAGCTACACCTTCATATAAAGAATAAATAGCTTCATTCAACATAGGCATCAAAATACGATTGGCAATAAACCCTGGATAGTCATTGACTTCTACTGGAATCTTACCTAGTTTTTTAGAAAGTTCCATAACAGTTGCAGTCACTTCATCAGAAGTGCTATAACCTCTAATAACTTCTACCAATTTCATTATAGGTACAGGATTCATAAAGTGCATGCCTATTACCTTATCAGGTCTACTAGTAGTAGCAGCAATCTTGGTAATAGAAATAGAAGACGTGTTGGTGGCAAGAATAGTGTCCTCAGCACATACCCCGTCCAAGTCTTTAAAAATCTTCAACTTTAAGTCAATATTCTCGGTAGCAGCTTCTACCACAAGACCAGCATCTTGAACACCTTCCTTAACCGAAGTACATGTTTTTATGTTGGTTAAAGTACTTTGTTTTTCCGCTTCGGTAATTTTTTCTTTGGCAACCATTCTATCCAAGTTTTTGGTAATGGTAGCAAGGCCTTTATCTAGGGCAACCTGAGAAATATCAATAAGTTGCACGTTGTATCCAAATTGGGCAAAGGTATGCGCAATACCGTTCCCCATAGTTCCAGCTCCTATAACAGCTATATTTTTCATATTACTTTTTTTGTCATTCCTACGTAAGCAGGAATCCATTAAGTTATGTTTAAATTACTTTTTAAAACTATCAATAATCTCCTGTGCTAAACGCAATGCCTTAGCACCTTGAGTAAGTGTTACCACAGGTCTTGTATTTGTATTTATAGCATCCGCAAAGGTTTCTAATTCGTCTAAAATGGCATTGTTAGGTGTAATATCAGGGTTTTCAAAATAGATCTGTTTTTTTACACCTTCGGCATTTTGCAAAATCATTGCGTATTCATCAGGGTTTTCAGGAACGTCTTTCATTTTTACCACCTCGCTTTTCTTTTCTAAAAAGTCAACAGAAATATAGGCATCCTTTTGAAAGAAACGTGACTTTCGCATATTCTTTAAAGAAATTCTACTAGCGGTTAGATTCGCTACACAGCCATTTTGAAATTCTATACGTGCATTTGCAATATCTGGTGTTTCACTAATAACAGATACACCACTGGCATGCACATTTTTCACTTTTGAGTCTACTACACTTAAAATAATATCAATATCATGAATCATTAAATCTAATACAACTGGCACATCAGTTCCACGCGGGTTAAACTCAGCCAACCGATGGCATTCAATAAACATAGGGTTTTCAATCATATCTTTTACAGCGGTAAAAGCAGGGTTGAAGCGTTCTACGTGCCCAACCTGACCAAGAATATGATGCATGCTAGCTAATGTTCTAATGGCTTCAGCTTCTTCAACTGTATTAGTAATAGGTTTTTCAATAAAAATATGACGTCCTTTGGTAATTGCTTCTTTGGCGCAGTCAAAATGCGACAGGGTAGGAGTTACAATATCTACAACTTCTACAGCATCAATTAGTTCTGAAATAGAATCAAAAGGCGTATACCCAAATTCTTTTGCCACTTTTGCTGCATTTTCCTGATTAGGATCGTAAAAGCCTACTAGCTCATATTTATCAGATTGTTGTAATAATTTTAAATGAATTTTACCAAGGTGGCCAGCACCTAAAACACCTACTTTTAGCATAAAAACTGATTTTTGGTAAAGGTAAAAAATAATCAAAATGAAGGTGTTCTTTTGAAAAATTATTTACGTAATTTCGAACGCAAGCCATGAAAGATACTGCCAAACATAAAGGACTTAGAAACCAGTTGGTTAAAACTGTGAAGTCAAAAGGAATTCAAGATGAAAATGTATTAAAAGCAATTGCTGAGGTACCGCGTCATTTATTTATGGATTCAGGGTTTATTGATTTTGCGTACCAAGATAAGGCATTTCCTATTGCGGCAGATCAGACAATTTCACAGCCTTATACTGTTGCTTTTCAAACAGAATTGTTAGAAATTCAACCGGGTGATAAGGTATTGGAAATAGGCACAGGTTCAGGGTATCAAACCGCAGTTTTGGTAGCTTTAGAAGCTGAAGTCTATAGTATAGAACGGCAGAAAGAGCTATATGATAAAACACGTAAATTTTTGCCTAAAGTAGGCTATGTAGCTAAGAAGCTGAATTTTGGAGATGGCTATAAGGGTTGGCCTGAATATGCGCCTTTTGATAAAATTCTTGTCACTGCCGGAGCGCCATTCGTTCCTAAACCACTACTACAACAACTGAAAATAGGAGGTAGGCTCGTTATTCCTGTGGGGGATGATGTTCAAGTTATGACACTTTTCATCCGTAAAGGCAAAAAAGAATTTGAAAAACATGAGTTTGGAGAATTTCGATTTGTACCTATGTTAAAAGAAAGCCAGAGGTAAATTTTACCGTCATAGCGAATAAAATAAAGCAATCTGTTTATTAGTAGTTCTATTCTGACAGATGATTACTTCAATTTATTTTATAAATCTCGTAATGACGATAATTACTAAACCGCTTTCAAACTCAAATCCATATTATATACAGAGTGGGTGAGTGCTCCAGACGAAATATAGTCAACGCCACATTCAGCATAATGACGAACAGTTTTTTCATTGATACCTCCTGATGATTCGGTTAGGCATTGATTACTAATCATTTTTACTGCTTTTCGGGTATCTTCATAATTGAAATTGTCAATTAGAATTCTATATACGCCATCGGTTTGTAAAATTTCTTCAATCTCCTTAAGATCGCGAGCTTCAACAATGATCTTCAAATCGCGATTGGTATCTTTTAGATACTGCTTTGTTTTGTCGATCGCTTTGGTAATACCTCCTGCAAAATCAATATGATTGTCTTTTAACATGATCATATCGTACAATGCAAAACGATGATTTTCACCACCACCAATCTTTACCGCCCATTTTTCTAACGCTCTAATGCCTGGTGTGGTCTTTCGGGTATCTAAGATTTTAGTGCCAGTGCCTTCTAATAAATCAACAAATTTTCTGGTTTTTGTTGCAATAGCACTCATACGTTGCATAGCATTTAATACCAATCTTTCAGCTTTTAATATGGACTGCGAAGCACCTTCTACATAAAACACAATATCACCATATTTTACAGGATTACCATCTTCAATCAATGTCTCTATTTTCATTTGAGCATCTACATGCTTAAAAACGAGTTTTGCAAATTCAACACCCGCAATAATTCCATCATCTTTTACCAATAATTTTGCTTTGCCTTTTGCTTCTATAGGAATACAAGCCAACGAACTATGATCACCATCACCTACATCTTCGCGAATTGCATTGCTGATAATTAGTTCTAATTCTTGCTGAAATTGTTCTTGACTGATCATGTATTAAAATTTGATGCGTAAAAATAAGTTTTATATTTATCAGATAAAATGCCACCAATAAATTTTTAAAATTTAGCAGCTCCTGTGAAAATCAAACTAATAGCCATTGGTAAAACCGATGATAAACGATTGCAACAATTAATAAATGACTATCAACAGCGTTTAAAGCACTACATTAAGTTTGATTTAGATATTATACCAGATCTGAAAAATGCTAAAAATCTTTCACAAGCAGAGCAAAAAGAGAAAGAAGGGCAATTAATCCTTAAAAAACTAGGACCTTCAGATCAACTTATTTTATTAGACGAAAAAGGCCATGAATTTAGGTCAATTGAGTTTTCAAGATTCCTACAAAAGAAAATGAACTCAGGTTTAAAGCAATTGGTGTTGGTTATTGGTGGGCCTTATGGATTTTCAGAGGAGGTTTATAAAAAAGCTCAGGGCAAAATTTCCTTTTCTAAAATGACTTTTTCACATCAAATGATTCGTCTTTTTGTAGTGGAGCAACTTTACAGAGCCTTCACTATTTTACGAAATGAACCCTATCATCATGAATAGTCTATTTTATAGTCAATCCAACGTTATCCTCTAACCTTCCGGTAACGAGCCATCCTCCAAAATCTTCGGAAACTGCCATCAGTAAAGTATTCTTTCCTTTCTTTAAGTTGAGATATACTGCATCAAATAGCCCTACAGTGCCTAAATAACGATAATCTCTTGTGCGATAACCATTAGTACCCCAATACAAAGGTTTTCCATTAAGGATCACTACAACCCGATCACTATAACCAAATTCTAACTTTTTTAACTGATCCTTCTTTGAACTGATTTTCACTTTGGCAAAAACAGTATTGCCAGGTTTGTTATTTCTACGTTGAATCAACCTAGAAATATTTGCTGCAGTGCCTTCTTCAACATGAACTTTACCCATCCATTTTCGTGATTTGATAAGAGAATCAATAGCGCTAGATTTTTTTAAGAGCTTTTCATCAAACTTATTTGAAATTTGCCATTCTTGTATTAGCTTTTCAAGCTGCTTTCTTTCATTAGGTTTAAAGTTTTTTAATTCGGTCTTACTTTTATCAACTTTAATATTTGCCAGATGCATCCCTGAGCGATTACCTCCGGTAAAAACAATATCACCGGGTGCTGTTTTATGAAATAGTTGCCATGAGAGGTTAGGCTCCTCGCTGTAATCAAGAAATACTTGTGCTTTATTATCATTAACAACAATTTTTACATGTGTCCAGTCGTCATACTTATAATCATATGCAAATGAATATTTGGGCCCGAAATACAATTGCCATGACGTAATTCCGTTTGTGGTGGGTATGGCTTGATTTGCATCAGGCTTGCCTGGTAAATGTGGACGAATATACCAGTGCTCAGCATTAAGTCCATCGGTTCTAAAGTAAACACCTGGAAATGCCTGTTCTTTTTTTAAGTAGATATCATATTCTATTGTGCCATTTAAAAATTTAGTATCCTTTAAGGTTAGTGAACCTGCCTGTAAGTAGATGGCATTTTTACCCTTGTAATTTTCAATAACATGTGATTTAGATGTTATTTTAAAGTGGGCTGTATCTATGGGGATAATTTCTTGAGCATAACCGATAAAACCGATTAAAAAGATTAGGACAAGTAGATGTAGACGTTTCATATCAATGATTAAATAAGAATAATGAACCAAAACTCTTAAATGCCTTTCCATTTATGAAAACAAAACCGTTCAATTTCATTCATTGTTGTTCAACTAATATTTTTTGATCAAATTTGTTCTAATGAATAATTACGAAGAATTTGATAATGTTCAACGATGTTTGCGTCTTATAGAAACTCAGTTAGGATGGGGAGATGCTGCTACATGGCATAATGATGTTTTTATTGAATTAAGTGAAAAAATTCAGGAGCAAACGCATGTACTACTTAGCCCCACTACACTTAAAAGAGTGTGGGGTAAGGTACAATACGCCAATGCACCAAGCATTAGCACCTTAAATACCTTGGCGCAATTTTCGGGCTTTCTGAATTGGAGAGATTTTAAAATCAAGGGGAATACTAAAAAACCATCTTTTTTTGCCAGAAGAATAAATCCCAATTTAGGAGTGATTATGGGCTCAGCAGCGCTAATGACACTGCTTTTTATATCACTCTATTCATTAACAGATAGAAAAACTATTGAATCACCAGATTACTCAAAAATTGAATTTAAAAGTAGGCCGATTGCCTTGGGTTTGCCAAATTCTGTAGTTTTTGACTTTGATTTAACAGGAGTAAGGTCAGATAGTATTTATATACAGCAATATTGGGATCCTACAAAGACAATAGCAATCACTAAAGATCAAAAGCGAGCTACAGGGCAGTATTATTATCCGGGTTATTTTCGCGCTAAAATGGTCATAGATGGTAAAATTATCAAAGAACATGATCTCTTTATTAAAAGTGATGGTTGGTTGGGCACTATTGACTATAAACCCATTCCGAAATATATTAAAACTGAACAAATTATTTCAGATAAATTAGCATTTAAAAGTGAAATTATAGATGAGATCAAGTCTAGTGAAACACCATTACGATCCTCCTTTCATTATGTAAATGAACTGGTAAAGATTTCTGGAGATAATTTTGAACTCTCAACCTCTATTAGAAATATATATAGTGACAAATGGGCTGTTTGTCAAACTTCATCTATTGTTATTATAGGTACAAAAAGTGCATTTGTAGTACCCTTTTCTATTTTAGGATGTGTCTCAGAAATAGGAGTGATGTTAAGCGATGTTTATTTAGATGGCAAAAAACATGATCTATCTGCTTTAGGAGCGGATTTCTCTGAATTTAGAAAAATCAAAATTTCATCAAAAAATAAAAGCTTAAGTATTTTTATTGATGATCAAAATGTTCTTAGTCAACAATATACACAGTCCATTGGCGATGTAGCTGGAATACGATTCCGATTTTTAGGAGCGGGAGAGGTAGATTACCTTAAACTGACAAATGAAAACGGTGAACTCATCATCAATGATCATTTCAAGAATGAAGATTTCAACTAATCTTTAAGAGTAGTATAGATTAATGTATAGACTCTTTTAACTTTTTCTGATGGTATCTATCTTCTACCACACCTAAGGCGGCACCTACGATACCTGCATTATTCTGATAAGTAGCCGCTATAACTGGAGTATCAATGGTGATGAGGTCTTTAAACTGATCGAATTTTTTAGAGGCACCACCACCAATAATAATCTGATCTGGCGTAAGCATACGTTCTATGATTTTTAGGTATTTATTAAAACGTTTTGCCCATCGTTCTAAGGGTAAGTTATCTCGTTTTCTTGCTGAATCAGCGGCCCAATGTTCTATTTGCTCAAACTTCTTATATGGAAAACTACCCAATTCAAAATTAGGGATCAGATGACCGTTATAAAAAGCTCCAGAACCCAAACCTGTACCAATGGTGATCATCAATACAAATCCCATATGACCTTTACCAACACCAAAATGCATGGCTGCTATAGCAGCGGCGTCGGCATCATTAATAACGGTAAAATTAAGGCCTGTACGTTCTTTAAACAATGAATCTACCTGAACACCTTTCCAGCTTTTATGTAAATTACTATACTGTATAGCCTTTCCATGATGCACTACTGTTGGTAGTCCACAACCAACCTTGCCAGTCCAATTAAAATGATCAACAATAGCTTTTACCGTATCTGCAATATCATCAGGCTTACGACCTTCGGGTGTGGGGATACGATACCTTTCAGTAAGCAACTCACCTGTTTTGGTGTCAACAATGGCTCCTTTAATACCAGAACCACCAATATCAATACCTAAAATTTCCATTCATTACTAGTTAGCGTTGCCGAAAATGCAATTATTTTTTAATACTATCAAATAATTTGTAGGTCTACTTATCCTATTTTTGTTAACAGAGCTTAAAACAAATAACAATGAAATTATTAAATGAATTTAAAGAGTTTGCAGTCAAAGGTAATATGATGGATATGGCCATTGGTATCATCATAGGTGCTGCGTTTAATAAGGTAATAGATGTTTTGGTAAAACAAGTATTGATGCCCCCTTTATCACTACTTTCTAACGGAGTAAATTTAGAAAACAAAAAAATTGTGCTGAAGGAAGGTAGGGTAGATTCAGCGGGAGCCGTTTTGGTAGAAGAAGTAGCTATTGGTTATGGCGCTTTAGCGGAAGCCTTCTTAGATTTTTTGATTATTGGGTTTACTATTTTTGTAGTGGTAAAGGCTATGAACAGACTACGAGCCAAAGCACAAGATGCTAAAGATGAAACAGTTGTGACGCCTAAGGATATTGAACTTTTGAGTAAGATGAATGAGCTTTTAGAAGAACAGAATGCTTTATTAAGAACCAATAAATAAGTGATTATAATAAGCTAAGTGCTGTATGAGAACTATATCATAACAACACTTAGCAATCTTTTAAAGAGAATTTATTTAATTAAATTCTTATCGAAGTTCCATTAAATAATGGTACCGTCATTGAAAAGTTTTCACCAAGCATCAGCTTTTGTTCTTCCAATATACCTAATGCTATTTTTTCTCCCATTAATATTGATTCGTAATAATCGGTAAAATAATGAACACCTGCCCAATTTCTTCCTATAGAGATATTGGAAGCTAGTTTATTGAGTTCACCTTCAACTGTTAGGTGTGCAAGATTATTATCACAATCAAAGACAGGTACTTCTTTTAATTTTGAGCCATTTTCAACTGATACAAATGCTTTATTTGAGTCTTTACCATTTGCTTTAAATAAGGCCTTACAATCAAAAAATGCTTTTAGTATAGTGACACAAGCACCTGCTACAGTAGCATGCCCAGCTCCATAGGCAGGATGCATTGGTGAGCCTTCACAAAATGCCATAGGAAGCAAGTAATTTTTATCAGTCTTATCATCTGCACTTGGATTGAAGTCATCTACACATTTTAAAATTCCTGCATCGTTCAAAGCTTCAAAGGAACTTTTCAATTCAGGAGATATATCTTTTAGAAAGCCTATTTTATGAAATCTAGCGGCTAAAACCTCAGGTCTGCAACGTCTATGTATATTATACTTTTGAAAGCGAACCGCTTTTAAGGCACGAGTTGCTACTTCGGTAACCAGAGATAAAATATGCGGCCCTCCAAAATGCGCGAAGCCTTGTTGATGATCTCTATTATCATCTTCTTGAAATGGAATACCCGGATCAAAAGCGTAGCCATCACCTAATAAGATAAGGCAAGCATTTAAATAGGCTTCATAAAGTGCATCATAATGTACGTAGGTTGCTAAATCTCTGGGAGTATAAATAAACCGTCTATCTTTTGACACATAGTCCTCTAATTGCCCAACTGAAGCAGCATTTTGTACATCAAACCACTCATTCCAAGTTTGCATATAATCTTTATTTGGAACTGCTGTTCTTACTTTTTGTTCAATGGAAATAGCACCATAAGAGACTAAGCCGTCAGCTGGACTTCTTTCATTATCATTTCCATTAATGCCCGCATTTCCTATTAATAGAAACTGTGATAAATAAGGACCAACATCATCACCTGTTGTAATCCCTCTAAAAGCAGATGAAGGGTTGGGACATTGCCTGCCACATCTTCTCGCTTCTTCTTGAATGTTTAATTTCAATTCTGTGTTGGAGAACCAATCGAGTTTTTTTAATTTCTCGGTTTGTTCAAGAACTTTATTTACATCATTCTCTATGGTTTCTAAATCGCTAGAATTGGTTAAATGAATTCCTTCCGCCTTTATTGTACCACAATCTTTTAAATGTTTTTTTTCTATTACCCCGGCACTCATGGCATTAAAAGGTACATCTCTCAATAATGCCTGCACATAAACTTCAGCTATTTCTGCGGTGAGTTCTGCACTACCTAAGGCAGGTGCAGGAGGCATCGTTACTGCTTGGGCGTCTGGCCCTTCTAAATCAAAGGCTAATCCAGCACTTTGGCTTTCCCATGCTCTTAAACCTACTGCTTTTCCATCCTTTCCTCCAGTTTGAGCTTTCTTTGATTTCCATTTATTTTTTTCAGGTACTCCACAATTTCTTAAGTTTCCAATAAATTCATCGGGACCTAAAGGTGTGTCTCTAAAATCCCTTGGATCTCCACTGTCGATAGCTCTTATAAAATATTGATAATGTAATGGGTTGTTTAATAAACCTGTATCATGATTATGAGGCATTCCTTTGGTAAAACTCATTAAATAAGACGGTTTACCTTCTAATTTTATTTCCTCACCTTTCCCATGCTGTTTTTTATGGTAGTCTTTATGGCACTTCTCGACATCAGAGTCTTTTTTGTGCCTAAATTTTTGTTCATCACCATTAGAATAGTGTTCAGGGTGGTGCCTTTGTGTAGCAAGTTGATTTGCTTCGTTTCTTTTTTCCCATGCGGAAATTTTTCTGTTTCTTTTCATAGCATAAAAATTATTAATTAAACTTAATAATGGCAGGTAGAGATTACAAAAGTATACCAATGTACTATCTCTAGTCAAGAGGAAAATTCCTGTTTTTAAGGGGTTTTTTTCCCCTTTTTATCAACAGGAAAGAGCAGAAAGGTAGTTATGTTGGTCATGATTCAGCATAGTTTATTCTATCTCTAATACCCCCGCTTTTTCGGTGTATAATAACATCAGCTTTGTATTTTCTGGCTATGGTTTTGGCTTTTTTAATGGCAGTGCTTTGTTTTCTGTGTTTTGAATTAATGCGTTTGTTGCCTTCACGTCTTACTGCCGAACCATCTTTATAAGGTACTACGTGTTGGTGCTAGGTGCGTTTTTTAGTGCGGCTACTTTTAAAAAAGAGGTCAACGATTTGTTCTAAAAGATCTAACCAGAAATTGGCTTTGCGGCTTGTCATTGAAGGTGTTGACATTTTAAAATTCTATTCTCGATACAATTTTCTTTGATTTCGACTGCGCTCAATCTGACAGAAAATCACTCGAATTGACGAATTTTGTTAAAAGCTAGTTTTTTACCTTATAAGGTTTTAACTCTTCAAAAAAGAAATCATCATTGGGTACATCAAAGTCAAAGCCGGTGACTTCTAAATTGTTATTGGTCTTGATCTTGATGGTTCCAAAACTAAACCAGGCTTGGTCATGGTTCCAATTGATTTTCCAAACATCATAATGCCAATGGGTGAGGGTAGCTGACATCAAAGGTGAATGTTCAAAGTCCAGTTTTAATTGTTTGTTGGTATAGCTAATAACTATTTTACCATACATATCAGACTTATAAGTTCCTATAAATTTTTCAGGAGGCGTTATAGGCTTGGTATTTAACACTCGTTTTTTGAGGCGGTATTCAATTCGGGTATCTCGTTCTCTGCGTTTGTTGTAGCGGTTTAAATAGTGCGCAGACCAATCCTTGCCATTCTCAACACCTAAAAACTGATCGAGTGCATAATTGACCGCAGCCGGATACGGACTCTTAGTCCCATTGGTCAAAACCACCACGCCTAAATTCTCATCAGGTATCAAGGTCACAGCCGTCAACATACCATCATATCCGCCTGTGTGACTTACACGCAATCTGCCTTGATAATCGCTTAAGCCCCAACCCAATCCGTAGCCTCTAAAATGTGTGTTGTTATCATTTTTTGAGGTATGATCTACCGTAAAA
Organism: Maritimimonas sp. 2405UD52-3; assembly: GCF_056591715.1. Lineage (NCBI taxonomy): Bacteria > Pseudomonadati > Bacteroidota > Flavobacteriia > Flavobacteriales > Flavobacteriaceae > Maritimimonas > Maritimimonas sp. 2405UD52-3. The sequence continues at coordinate 75,260 of NZ_JBWQOL010000005.1, read as the reverse complement.
TTGTTATGTGGTTTCCAAACCCTATTTCTGGTTGCCTTGGTTAACAAGGTATCGGTTCCATGAATTCCATGATCTAAATTAAAGAGCATCCATTTGGCAACATCAGAAACACTTGAATAGAGTCCGCCGGTTGCTGCGACGTTGTCCCAGCTGGTAAGGGCAATGGCTTTGTTCTTTCCACTGCGATAGACATGTGGTGTGGCATAATTACCTTTCGTTTTGACGTCAGAGAGTTTATAAACGGTGCGATCCATACCCAAAGGATCTAAAATACGTTCTTTGACATTTTCACCCCAGCTTTTCCCAGTAACGGCTTCTATAAGTTCACCGGCAGTGATATACATTAAATTAGAATAGCCAAAGCCATCTCTAAACTCAAAGGCTTGTGGCACATGCTTAAAACGCTTGATGAGGTCTTTAGCAGGTAGATCTGACTTGTACCAGATATTATCACCGCTAAAGGTACCCAGACCCACACGATGACTTAATAAGTCTTTAATCGTAACATTGTTACTTACCCATGAATCATACAGTTCAAAATAAGGGAGGTGTGTTTTTACTTTGTCATCCCAATTCAGTTTTCCTTCTTGTACCAGCATTCCGATTAAGGCAGAGGTAAAGGCTTTTGAATTTGAAGCAATCGCATATAAGGTATTTTCATCGGGCTTTTCGTTACTACCTATTTTTTTCTCGCCGTAACTACCGGTAAAGACCAGTTCTCCATCTTTTACGATACCAATCGTAACGCTAGGTACTTCCCAGTCTTTGACCATTTGTTCATAGTAGTCATCTAGTGCTTTAAGATCAACAGTAGTGGTTTGTGCATATAATTCGATACAAAGAAAGAGGGTGATACTAAGAAGAAGGCTGACTTTTTTCATTATGTGAAGGTTTTTGTTAGTTATCAAAACAGGTTATGAATAACGTGTGGCTACGAAGTTCGGGTATTTCTTTGAGAATGTCAACAAGCATGTTTTTTGGTTTAAGTTCTATTTAATTGTTCTTCATTTTTTACTTGATGAAAAAACGAAGCAAAAAAATCAAGTCAAAGTAAGGAAATCACTTCGTACCATTCACTCTCAACTCTACATGATTATTGCTTTGTAATGCAATTCCGCGTTTCCGCTCATTATTTCTGGACTTTAACCATTCTACCATTAAATTTCACGTCATTGCGAGGCTTTATTCAAAAGCTGTGGCAATCTACCAAATGGGATTTATGCTAAATAGATTACTTCAGCCCAAGGCCTTGGCCATTATCGAATATTTAAACTTCATTATTTGTAGGCTAATAAAAAGGTTCCTGGTTGCAGTTTGATACCATCAAGACTGGCTCGGCCACGGCCCAGTACAAGGATTGGTTTTCCTGCTTTGTCTCTGAGACGCGCCAGTTTCAGCACGAGGCGCTGGTTCTCACGATAATAAGAATGGGGTCCGACTATCAAGTAGCTTTCATTACCAAAAGCTGAAATAGTTCTTCGATGGGTATTACTAATACCGAGCGGATAGAGCGTAGTTCCGTCACTCGCAGCATTGGTTGAGATAATAGCTCCCAGTTGTTTTTTCCCTAAAAGCAGTACTTTTTTTAACTGCGTAACTTGGTAACGCTTCATGCGCTCAATGACCTCCGCTACATATTCACCGTCAGGATGCTGATCAAGATACGTCAAATAGGCCTGGTCTGTGTTGCTTGCCAAAGCTCTTGTATAGTCGCCTTTATCGGTTTGAAGCCGTATTCTTTTATTTCGTTGCTCTTCAAAAAGAGATCGATGTTCTGCAACTCGCTGAAAATTAGCATCTTTTCTGCACCGTATACGATAATTTGAATAGTGAGCATTCGATAAATCTTTGGAGGCAAGTAATGCTTCACCTTCCATTTTACAGAGTGCTGCCCATTCAACTTTATCAGGATTATAATTCAAACATTTTTTGAAATAATAATTATCCCGGTCAACAATATAGGGTTGCTGTGCACTGTAATCCTGAAAATACAAATTGCATAAAGTACGGCTCATTTTTTCGGAAAGTTCACGATCAATTTTATACTTGTGCTTATCTACAAGATCAGTTAGGTCTTTGATATCTTTGCGTTTAACAGCCTCTTGAAAACGTGTATGCCAGTATAACTTTTGTATTTCATAGCGCTTATCACTTCTAAGATATCTATCCAGAAAGGTTTTGTATAGAATACTGAGATTTGATTCTTTAGCATTGTTATAGGCGTTTGTTTCTAACATATTTTCAAAATCATACTTATTTTCTAGATATGATGGAGCAATTTCAATATAATAAGTTTCAGTTGTTTTAGGATCCTGTACCGTAAAGAAGTACATGCCTTCTATATCTTCTTCATAGGCCATTAGCTGATATTTTTTGCGAGCCTTTAATTTCTTTTTACCCTTTTCTGCACAATATTTATCCTGACAAGTACTGATTCTTGTTTTGAAACTTATTTCCAATAATTGTGCGTTTGTAAGTTGAGTACTAAAACAACTTACAGCAATAAATAAAGAGAATATTCTGAGTAACATTGACATGGGAGTGCAGTCTATTAACTTAATAATCAGATCTTTGATAAAGATACTGAATTTATTTATTAGTATATTCAGTTTGCTCTCAGAATAAAAAATGGAATCTAAGCTACTGTCTGAACGATTCAAGATCAGTTTGGTTCGGCACTGTATATCACAGGCATTTGTCCTTTCCATTGTCTCCATAGCTCAGCATCGTGAATTAGCCGAGCCATGCAATGGGCAACATTAATTCTACTGACTTTACCGGCATCAAAAATGGCGCTTCGGATAGGTGCGGGGTGTAGTTCATAATCAGTGACGATATCTTCATCAATTAAACCATCAGGCCTTACTGTCACCCACTCTATGATTGGATGCTTTTGCCCAACTTGCGTTTGTAAAAAATGGGCTGCCTTTTCATTATCCACATGAGGTGGGAGAAGCAGTCGTAATAAGCCTACCACAAGTTTTTGTCCTAATGAAATAGGTACGTTCAAATCTCTATTTCTTACACCTGATGAACTCATCAATACATATTTGACTGGGGTAGTTTGCTTCGTTGCTTCTATGGCGACACACAAGCGTCGCACTGCATCAGTTACCAATCGTCGAGGCTTTCCATAGACACCTTTGAAGGTCATATTGTGCCCTAAACAAGAAGCAATAGCATTGCAATCTTGAACAATAGTTTGCATTTCGGCGTCGGTCAACTCCAGTACACTGGCAATACTGATCTCCAGATTCCTATTGTTTTTCCAAGATTCAGGGAGTTTTGCAGTGGAGCGCACGATAATTTTCACCTGATGTTCCAGGTGAAGCAATTGTTCAACCAGTTTAGTTCCCGTAGCGCCGCTAGCACCTACAACGAGTGTTTTCATCTATTTTGTTCTTTACACTACTTTAGTAATTCTTTATACCAAAAGTGGGTAAAAAGATATCTTTTACAATGGCAAAAGGTAGCTTATCTTCCTGAGAATTATAGGCACCACCCGTGAAACGGCAATAGTATTTAGCTCAGGAAAGACAAAGATATACTGTCCGCCATTACCTGTAGCTGTTTTAGCAATGGTCTTTTTGTTATTTATAAGAAAAGGAATGTTCCACCAAAGATAACCGTAGTCTAAATTGGCAATCTTCGTTACAGCTGTTGTTGACTGCTCAATCCAGTTTTCTGAAATGACTTGTACGTTACCCCATTTACCTTTGTTAAGCACAAGCTGACCAATTTTCGCTAGATCACGCGGTTGCATATATAATCGTTTTGCAGATGGGAGTACCTCTTTTTTTGATGTATGTGCCCAAGAATAATTGGTAATTGCAAGTGGTTTAAATAAATAAGTGCTTGCAAATTCGTTGATAAGCATACCTGATGCACGTGATACAATTTCAGCAAGTAAAATAGTGCCCATAGAGCAATAATTGGACACTGAACCTGGCTCATTGAGCATAGGCAAGTCAAGGGTGAACTGTAACCAATCTTTTTTACGATAAACTTTATCTTCCTGACCCTTCGAATTTTTATTGAAATCATTACAATCATAGCCCGGTGACATAGTCAATAGATGCCGAATGGTAATTTTCTCTTTACGAGGATCCAGATTTTTCTTAGCGACGGGGGTTTTTAAATACTTGGTAATAGGGTCGTCAATGGAAGTAATAAAGCCTTTATCTATGGCAATACCTACTAATAGTGAGCGAATACTTTTGGTCACGGATCGCAGATCCTGTTGACTATTTAGGGCGTAGTCATTAAAATATTCTTCAACAATAAGTTGATTATTTTTAATAAATAAAGCACTGTGCAATTGATGTTTAGCACCTTTTAATTGACTAAATAATTGATGTACTCTAGTTGAATCTAGACCTAGGTCGCTAAGGTTATTGGTTTTCCAACCATCATTAAGTTGTAACGGTTTTACATAGGTATAAGATTGCGCAGTAATGAGTCCGCCTGTATATAACAGGAAAATGAGTAGTAGCAATGTCTTTTTTTGCATAGAAGAGCGAAGTTCGAGTTTTTAGATGATAGAAGCAAGTGAGATTTGTGATATGAGAATATTATTTTAAGATTTCTTTAGCGTTTTAACTAAATACGAATCCCTAATTTGCGTTCAACAAAATTTAAACGGATGAAAATCAATATAAAGCTCGTACTCTCATTTACAATGCTATTCATCCTGGTACCGTTTCTTTTTATTTTTCCATTTTATGGAATGACAAATGCTGAGCAACCAACTCAGCAAATAGAACAAGTAACTTGTACAAACTTGAAGAATACTTCAGCACAAAAGGAATCTGGTATACCAAAAGCTAGCAAAATCACTACTAATAGAAAATCGTGTGGTACTAGCTAGAAGGATAGTAAGGAAAAAATGTTTAGACAGTTATTTTACCTTACATATTTTTCGTTTCCAAAGTCTATACCCCTTACGATTCATGTGTAAATTATCTTCGGTAAAAATTTTAGCTTTAGGAAGTCCCTTTTTTGTAAGCATTATATCCCAAATATTTATATAGGTTAATTTTAGGTTGGTTGCAGAATAAGTTTTTAGTAGCTTATTAAAGCTTTCATACTTCTCTTTTAGATGCCAACGAGAAGGGCTTGGCTTTGCACTAATCAAATAAATATGGGTGTTAGGCAGTACGTTATGAATCTTACCAACTACTTGTTTCATGGTGGTCAAAATTGAGTCTGGCATCTTGCCAGCATTGATATCATTATCGCCTTCATAGATAAAAACCTTTTTAGCTTTATATCTTAGCACTAATTCATCCAAAAAATAGAGTAAGTCGGAGGTCTGTGAGCCGCCAAAACCGGTATTGACTACCGTATACTGTTGGCAATCGTTGGTTAGACCTTCCCAAAGACGCATACTAGAACTTCCTGTAAAAACAGCTAGATTTTTAGCTTTTGGAATCGGAAGTTGTTTTAGTGAGTCAATTTCGGTATCAAAGCGTTGTGGATCTTGGGCATACGTGATTAAAGTGCTTATAAAAACGAATAGTGAAAAGAATCTTTTCATAAATGATCAAATAGAGTTTGAAGGTACATAATTGCGCTGAATCTTATTATTTTAGCAAGATGAAATTAGTATTTGCTACCCATAACAGGAATAAACTAATAGAAGTGCAGCAGTTATTACCTGAAAGTTTAGAATTGTTAAGTTTGACTGATATCAATTGTCATGAAGAGATTCCTGAAACTGCTAGTACATTGGTAGGTAATGCACAGATAAAAGCCAATTTTGTGAAGCAAAACTATGGTTATGATTGTTTTGCTGATGATACAGGTCTACAAGTAAATGCCTTAAATGGGGAGCCTGGTGTGTATTCAGCGCGCTATGCAGGCACACCAAGAGATGCCGAGGCAAATATGCAGAAGTTGTTAGATAATCTTAAAGATAAAAACGATAGGAGTGCCCAGTTTAAAACAGCTATTGCACTGAATCTTGATGGAAAACAACATGTATTTGAAGGGATATGCAAAGGTGAGATATTGTATAAGAAAAGAGGAGCGCAAGGTTTTGGGTATGACCCTATTTTTCAACCAGAAGGGTTTAATACTTCCTTTGCTGAAATGAGTATGGAACAGAAAGGGTCCATTAGTCATAGGGGTAGGGCAGTGAAGAAATTAGTAGAATTTCTTGTGAATTTCGTGTCAATCCCGATAGCTATCGGGACGGAATGACAAATAAATTAAAAATAAATTCCCAGATGATTCATTTCATTGGTTAGCTGTTGACTATTCTTAAATTGAATAGCATGAATACCTAAAGTTCTGGCAGCTTCTACATTTTTGATATTGTCATCAATAAACACAGATTTTTCGGGAGTAATATTATAACGATCTAAGATGATTTCATAGATTTTTTTATAAGGTTTTCTGGTTTTTTCTTCGCCAGAAACAACAATACCTTTAAAATATTGTAAAAAGTCATAGCGTTCTAAGGCTACGGGAAAAGTCTCTGCACTCCAGTTGGTCAATGCATATAGCGAATGACTATTGGCATTTTTTATTTTGTTTAAAATATCAACTCCTTCTTGAATGGGCCCGCCTAGCATTTCCGTCCAACGCTCATAATATGTTCTTATGAGATCTTCATGTTCAGGGTATTGTTGAATCAAAACTTTATTGCCTTCTTCTATTAACCTACCGGCATCATGTTCTTCATTCCACTCCATGGTGCAGATATTGTTTAAAAACCAATCTACTTTGGCTTCATCACCATTAAAAACTTGGCGATATACATATTTAGGATTCCAGTCAATAAGAACACCACCAAGATCGTAGATAATTGTGTTGATTTTAGGCATAAATTATTTAAATATGAAATTCAAAAACTTTTAGATTAATATTCTTAACTCTTAACTCTTAACTCTTAACTCTTAACTCTTAACTCTTAACTCTTAACTCTTAACTCTTAACTCTTAACTCTTAACTTGCTTCTGTCCATTTGCCATCAAATAAGCCTTTAAAAATGCGTCAATATCTCCATCCATTACGGCGTCTACATTGCCAGTTTCTTCAGCTGTACGAACGTCTTTCACTAATTTATATGGATGCATCACATAATTTCGAATCTGACTTCCCCATTCGTTTTTCATTTTGTTGGCCTCAATATCTGCTCTGGCTTCCTGACGTTTTTCCAATTCAATTTGATACAACTGTGATTTTAACATCTGCAAAGCAGTAGCTCGGTTATCATGTTGTGATCTTGAATTAGAGCATGAAATCTGAATTCCCGTAGGTTTATGTGTCAACTGCACTTTTGTTTCTACCTTATTTACATTTTGTCCACCGGCACCACTTGAGCGCGCCGTAGTAATTTCAATATCAGCAGGATTAATTTCTATTTCAATTGTATCATCCGCTAAGGGATACACATATACCGAAGCAAAAGATGTATGACGTTTGGCATTACTATCAAAAGGTGAAATACGCACCAAGCGGTGTACTCCATTTTCACCTTTAAGCCAGCCAAAAGCATAGTCGCCATCAAATTGTAAAGAAACTGTTTTGATTCCGGCTACATCGCCTTCCTGATAGTTTAATTCTTTGATTTTCATACCGTGTTTTTCTCCCCACATCATGTACATGCGCATGAGCATAGAAGCCCAATCACAGCTCTCAGTACCTCCGGCACCAGCAGTAATTTGTAAAACGGCATTTAGATCATCACCTTCTTCAGAAAGCATATTTTTAAACTCCATTTCTTCTAAAAACGAACTTGCTTTTTGGTATATTTCAGTAATTTCTTCTTCGCTTGCTTCACCATCCTTATAAAAATCATATAATATTTGAAGTTCCTCACTATCTGTTTTCGCAGTATTATAATCTTCTACCCACTTCTTTTTAAATCGTAGTGAACGCATCAATTTTTCAGCTTCCTTAGGGTCATTCCAAAAATTAGGATCTGCAGACTTTTCCTCTTCATTAGAAATCTCAATGAGCTTTTGGTCAATATTTAAATAGCCTTTCAGTTTTTCAACGCGCTCATTAATATCTTTTATCTGGTCTTGTGTAATCATAGTTGAGAGCAAAAATACACTTTAATAAACAACCGTAAAACTTAATTTGCCCCTCAAATTGACATAAACTTGATTGATCAAATTTTCATAGCTTTATGCAAATTTTATGCAATGAATCGACTCACTTCCTTCCTTTTTCTCTTTATTTCTATCAACCTTTCTTTTGCTCAATTTTTTGACAATCAAAAGAGTATGAAGTCATATAAAGGTTATTTCGATTTTTACTATGATGAGAGTGCAGATAAAGTTTATCTGATTGTGGATAAATTGGATACGGAATTTCTATATGTGCACGCGTTATCTGAAGGATTAGGCTCTAATGATATAGGGTTGGATCGTGGGCAACTAGGTGATGGCGTAGTGGTAAAATTTCAAAGGGCAGGTAATAAACTATTATTAATCCAACCCAATCAGCGTTATAGAGCCTTAACTGATAATAATGAAGAGCGTAAATCTATAGAAGAGGCCTTTGCTAAATCTGTCTTATGGGGATTTAAAATTGATAAGGAAAAGAATGGAAAATATGTAGTAGATGCTACTGATTTTTTAATGCGCGATGCACATGGTGTGATCAATAGGCTTTCGAATAACAAGCAAGGAAATTATAAACTTGATACATCAAGAAGTGCGTTTAATTTAGAACGTACCAAGGCATTCCCTAAAAATGTAGAGTTTGATGTGCTGCTTACCTTTACAGGAAAACCAACAGGATACAATATTAGAAGTGTAACACCTGATGCCTCAGCTGTAACTTCACATCAACATCACTCATTTGTTGAGTTGCCCGATGCTGATTATCAGCCAAGAGTTTTTGACCCTCGATCAGGATGTTACCCGATGCGTTATTTAGATTATGCTACTCCGGTAAATGAATCTATTACTAAACGTTTTATTTATCGCCATAGATTGGAGAAAAAAGATCCTAAAACTGCTGTTAGTGAAGCTAAAGAGCCCATTATTTATTATTTAGACAGGGGAACACCAGAGCCAATTCGCTCAGCTTTATTGGATGGTGCACGATGGTGGAACCAAGCTTTTGAAGCCATAGGTTACAAAGAAGCGTTTCAGGTAAAAATGCTGCCTGAAGATGCTGATCCTATGGACTTGCGATATAATATGATTCAGTGGGTTCACAGATCTACAAGAGGATGGAGCTATGGTGGTAGTATTTCTGATCCAAGAACTGGTGAAATTATTAAAGGCCATGTAAGTTTAGGATCCTTACGGATCCGTCAGGATTTTATGATTGCACAGGCTTTGCAAGCTCCTTATGCTAATGACACTACAGATGATAAATTTGCTTTAGAAATGGCATTGGCAAGAATTCGTCAGCTTTCTGCACATGAGATAGGGCATACCTTAGGTTTTGCCCATAATTTTGCTGCTAGTACCAATAACAGGGCTTCGGTAATGGATTATCCGCACCCTAAATTGACCGTAAAGAATGGTAAAATAGATTTTTCAGATGCCTATGCAGTTGGCATTGGTGAATGGGATAAAGTAACGGTAGCCTATGCTTATCAAGATTTTATAGAGAATGAAGAGCAAAGTTTACTGAATATTTTGGATGATGCATTTGCTAAAGGCTTAAGATACATTTCAGATCAAAATGCACGGCCAAAAGGAAGTGCCAATGCCTATGCCCATTTATGGGATAACGGTAATGATCTCTCTACGGAATTAGATAATGTAATGAACATCCGTAAAACAGCAATCAAAAATTTCTCAGTCAATAATATTAAAGTTTATGAACCCTATTCTGTGTTAGAAGATGTTTTTGTACCTCTTTACTTTTTTCATAGGTATCAAACAGAAGCTGTTGTAAAATTAATTGGAGGTTTAGATTATAGCTATGCAATCAAAGGTGGAGATCAAACTCCGGTAAAGAGGATAGACGGATCAATCGAAAAGAAAGCCTTGAAATCCTTGCTAAAAACGATTGATGTTAATGAAATTGCAATTCCTAAAGATAAATTAGGCCTTTTTCCGCCAAGGGCATTTGGATATAGTAGAAGCAGAGAATCGTTTAAAAGCAAAAATGGAGTTGCTTTTGATCCCTATGGTGCTGTTGAAACAGCTTCGCAATTGACTTTAGAACTATTATTCAACGCTGAGAGAGCTTCCCGATTGGTACAACATAAAAGTTTGGATACATCTCAACTAGGGTTGGCCGAGGTAATTGATGCAGTAATCAATGCAACTTTTAAAAAGAATCATAAGGATACCTATTTACAAGATCTTCAAAATGTAATAAATATGGAAGTGCTGAATCAACTATTTTATTTGGCATCAAATCAAAATACCTATAGACAAGTGAATGCCATTGTATTCAATAAAATAGATACAATAACATCTTATTTAAAGACAAAGAAATCTACGGGACTTCAAAAGGTCTATAATGCTGATATGCTAAAAAGTATAGAAACATTTAAGAAGAACCCAACCAAGTATAAAAGAACAGAAGCGCCTAAAATTCCTGACGGATCACCCATTGGAAGTTATTAGCAAAAAAGTTGCTATGAAAACATACACATTTAAATCAGAGGAACTTTCTACTTGGGATATGTTTCATTTTGCTTTTAAAAATAAAATGAATTTTCCAAGCTATTATGGAAGTAGTATGAATGCATGGATTGACTGCATTGATGACTTGATTAAAGATGAGATGATTATTATTCATATTGAGAATGGAGAGTTGCTAAAAAAAGAAGCGCCTCAAATATTCGAAGCTTTATTGGAATGCTCAGCCTTTATTAATTATAGAAATTTAGAAATAGGGCAAGAAGCGAACCTAATAATTTCTACTAACCCCTAATTCCTAATGACTATTAATCTTATAAGTGATACAGTAACCAAACCAACCAAGAGTATGTTAAATGCTATGATGCATGCCCAAGTAGGGGACGATGTCTTTGGTGCTGATCCAACCGTAAATGCTTTGCAGAAAAAAGCTGCAGAACTTTTCGGAATGGAAGCCGCATTGTTTTTTCCGTCAGGTACTATGGCTAACCAAACGGCTATTATGTTGCATACAAAACCTGGTGATGAGATTATTTGTGATAAGTGGGCACATGTTTACAATTATGAAAGTGGAGGTCCAGCCGCAAACTCTGGTGTTTCTTGTAATCTAATTGATGGACATCGAGGTATGTTCACTGCACAACAGGTAAAAACACATATCAAGAATAAGGATCATATTTATGAGGCATATACCTCATTAGTCACAGTTGAAAATACTACAAATAAAGGTGGAGGCGCTTGTTGGGATTTCGAAGAACTAAAAAAGATTAAAAAAGTTTGCAATGACCATGACCTTGCATACCATCTTGATGGCGCAAGATTATTCAATGCTTTAGTAGCAAAAAATGAGACTCCAAGGCAATATGGTGCTTTGTTTGATACCATTTCTATTTGTTTGTCAAAAGGATTAGGTTGCCCAATTGGCTCAATATTGCTGGGAAATAATAACTCAATCAAGGAAGCATTGCGCATTCGTAAACGATTAGGGGGCGGTATGCGACAAGTTGGTTACTTGGCAGCTGCGGGTATATATGCTTTAGAGTATCATGTAGAACGATTGGCTGAAGATCATAAAAGAGCAAAGGAAATTGCTGATATTTTAGAATCACAATCTTATATTAAGATTGTAGAACCAGTAGAAACAAACATTGTCATTTTTAATATTCAAGATGATATTGATGAGCAAGAATTTGTGCAGAAATTAAAGGATAAAGGCATTTTAGTAGTTGGAATGGGTCATGGAAAGCTCCGAATGGTAACCCATCTTGACTTTACTGATAAAATGCTAGAAATGTTGATTGCAGAATTGACTAATTTTTATTGAAAATGATATTCAGAAAAGCCCAAAGATCTGACGTAAAAGAAATAGTAAGAATGATTGCTAATGATAAATTGGGCAAACTTAGAGAGAACTATGAAGATCCTTTACCTGAAATTTATTACCAGGCTTTTGAAAATATTAATAATGACGAGAATCAAGAATTAATAGTTCTTGAAGATGAGAAAGGTGAAATTATAGGAACGTTACAATTAAGTTTTATTCAATATTTAACGTATCAAGGTGGTATTAGAGCTCAAATAGAAGCAGTTAGAGTAAGAGAAGATCAACGAGGTATGAGATTGGGAGAAAAATTATTTAAGTGGGCAATTAATCGAGCTAAGGAGTGCGGAGCACATTTAGTTCAATTAACTACAGATAAAAAAAGACCCGAAGCCATAAAGTTTTATGAGAAATTAGGGTTTAAACCTACCCATGAAGGAATGAAATTGCATTTTTAGCTAAAAATATATCCTTACTATTGGAGACCATGCTGAGGCAAAAATACTGTCACGCTCATCATACAAGACGTCATATCGAATACCAAACGCTGCCCATCCTGTCCTATATGCCACACCCATATATAAAGCAGGGTAATCTGTAGAATATGTATCACTTCTACTTTGCCTTTGATTTACAAAAAGCTGCTCAAACTCAACAGAAATTTGCACCTGTTCAATGGGGTTATACAAACCTAAAACACTAGGACTAAATACATGCGATCTGAATTCACCTACTTTAGCATATAGATACCCAACACCAACACCTAAAGCCAGACCATTTCTAAAATCATAAATAGCACTAGGAGCTACATTTATAGTGGTGCTATTATCTCCAAATGAAAAACCAAGTCCCCCACCAAAGAGTACATTATCCCAAAATTTTGGTTTTTGATAGATTGCAGTAGAATCTATTTGTGCATAACTAATAGTTGTAAAAAAGAATGCTAAAAGCAGAGCTACTTTTTTCATAGGAGTGTTTTGATTTAATGTAACGAATATAAATATTCTTTAAATAATGGTAACTTTAAGCAATAATTGAAAGACTAAAATGAGAAACGTAGTATTAGTAGTTGTTTTATTCACTTCATTGGTAGTTTCTGCACAAAGTGAAGTTTCAGAAATACTAACTGAAATAGCCACAGCACCTTCCGCTGAACGTATTGAAAGAGATATTCGTAAACTTGCAAATTTCGGTACACGTCATACCTTGTCTGATACAGTTTCAGCTACTAGAGGAATAGGTGCCGCACGTCGTTGGATTAAATCGGAATTTGATGCTATTTCAAAAGATTGTAATAGCTGTTTAGACGTAAGCTATCAACGTAATCTAGTTCCTAAAAATGACAGAAGGATTGTGAAAGATGTAGAAATTGTGAATGTATTGGCTATTCAACGCGGCACGAAATATCCAAATAGGTATGTGATTATGTCTGGTGATATTGACTCTCGTGTTTCTGATCCTAATAATTATACCTCTGATTCACCAGGTGCTAACGATAATGCTTCCGGAATGGCTGGAACCATTGAAGCTGCAAGAGTATTGTCAAAGTATAAATTTCCGGTCTCTATAATTTATGCAGGACTCTCAGGAGAAGAACAAGGGCTTTTTGGAGGTCAGTATATGGCAAAAGTTGCAAAAGAAGAGGGTTGGGATATCATTGGTGTACTCAACAATGATATGATAGGAAATATTAAAGGTATAGATGGTGTTATTGATAACAGTACCTTTAGAGTATTCTCAGAGGCTATTTCTATGGCAGCATCTGATAAGGAAAAAGGGAGTATGCGTTTTTATGGAGGAGAGGTAGATGGCCCGTCTAGGCAGTTAGCACGTTATATTGATAAATTGACAGATGCTTATTTGACAAATTTAGATGCTATTATGATCTATCGATTAGATCGTTTTGGTAGAGGAGGGCATCATCGACCGTTTAATGACCAAGGGTTTACAGGAGTTCGAATTATGGAAACGCATGAAAACTATAATGAGCAGCACCAGGATTTACGTGCCGAAAATGGAATTGAATATGGAGATGTAATTGAATCAGTAAACTTTGATTATGCTGCGAAATTGACTGCTGTAAATGCCTTAGCGTTAGCATCTTTAGCATCAGCACCATTAGCACCTAAAAATGTGAAAATTGGGGGAATAGTACAACCATCAACGAGATTGCAATGGGATGCCATTGAAGATGAGAATTTAGTTGGTTATAAAGTGTATTGGCGAGATACTACTGCGCCGCAATGGCAATACAGTAGATTTGTCGGAAAAGTAACTGATTATACCTTAAAAAATATAGTGATAGATAACTACCTTTTTGGTGTTGCATCGGTTGGAAAAAATGGTGCAGAGAGTCTGATACAATTCCCAAGGAAGTTAATAGGTAGGAATTAATGTTAAAGTTTTCTTAACTGTGTAATTGAATTGGCATTTTTTCGTCATATTTATAAACAAATTAAATGATAAAAAAAACGGCAGTATTTATTTTTGCATTGGCTTTTTTATCATGCACAGCAAAAGCCAAGGAAAATAAAGATAATTTAAACGCATTAATGAGTACTGAATTAAAAGAAGGATTGGAGTTAGCAACCTTTGGAAATGGATGTTTCTGGTGTACAGAAGCCATTTTTGAACAACTAGAAGGAGTATACAAGGTAGAGTCGGGTTATGCAGGAGGAGCGGTTAAGAATCCTTCATATAAAGAGGTTTGTACTGGTAATACTGGTCATGCTGAAGTTATTAGACTGCATTATGATCCAAAAGTGATAAGTTATAGAGAGTTACTAGATGTGTTTTTTAGCACACATGATCCTACTACATTGAATAGACAAGGAAATGATATAGGCACACAATATAGATCGGCTATTTTCTTTCATAATGAGGAGCAAAAAGCTGAAGCTGAGAAGATGATAGCCGATTTGTCAAAAGAAAATGTTTTTGATAATCCTATAGTTACAGAAATAACACCAATCAATAATTATTATGTAGCTGAAAATTATCATCAAGATTATTATAATAATAACAAAAATCAAGGATATTGCCGAGCGGTAATTAATCCTAAATTAGAAAAGTTTCAAAAGAAATATAAGAATAAGCTGAAAAAGCAATAAAAATTTGGTTGATTTTTGGTTTTGAAGATTTGTCGGAATTCTTCTTTCGGCAAATCTTCTTTTTTTATATCTTACCGTTTTAAACTACAGTTAGAATGCCTTATAGAAAATTTGAAGAGTACAATATTGAAGTTACTGATGATATCAAAGAAAAATATCAGTCTATTATAGAAAGTGTAGGAGAAGATGTTGATCGTGAAGGGCTGTTAAAAACACCAGAGCGAGCATCTAAAGCCATGCAATATTTAACTTCTGGGTATTATATGGACGCCCAAAAGATTTTAGAGTCTGCCTTGTTTGATGAGGGTTATTCTGAAATGGTCATTATAAAAGATATTGAGCTCTATTCATTATGTGAACATCATATGCTGCCATTCTTTGGGAAAGCGCACATAGCATATATACCTAATGGTAAAATTGTTGGTTTAAGCAAAATACCTCGTGTAGTAGATGTTTTTGCACGTCGTTTACAAGTACAAGAACGTTTGACTGATCAAATAGTAAATGTCATCAATAAAGTATTAAAACCTCAAGGAGTGGCTGTTGTTATTGAAGCATCACATATGTGCATGATGATGCGCGGTGTTCAAAAGCAAAACTCAGTAACTACAACATCAGCTTTTAGAGGTGCTTTTAAAGATATAGAAACTAGAACAGAATTTTTGAAACTAATCAGTTCAGACTTGTCCTAAAATTTGGCATTTTTATTGCTATAATAAAGTAGTAATTAATCAAAAAATAAAATGACAGACAACAAGTACAAAAAATTAGCCATAGGACTGGTGCTAGATTGTATTGGATATGCATCATTTGCCATACCGGTATTAGATATTGTATGGGCGCCACTTTCAGCCTATTTCATGACCAGATTGTATAAAGGAGATAAAGGAAAAATAGCTGCTGCTATATCATTTATTGAAGAAGCTATGCCTTTCTTTGATGTTATACCAACTTTTACATTAATGTGGTTATATACCTATGTTTTTGAAAGTAAAAAAGAGACTATTGTAGAAGTACAAGCTTAATAAGCTTGCTAACTTATTTTTTAAATAAAAATCCTAATCCTAGCCGGGTTAGGAATTTTTTTTCAAAATTCCAGAAGAATTTAAATTGCCCAAATAACCACCCCACTATAGGTAAGGTAATTTGATAAATAGGGAAAATGAGTAGAAAACGAATTGTATGGTATAACCAGGGAGAAAATGTCTCTTTAGTCACTCCAAAAAATTCAGTAACTGGTTTCGCTACCCAAGCAGCAAAAGAACCATTAATAGCAAACACAATTAAAATGGCAATGATTGCCCAGTTACTTTCAATACCCCAG
The DNA here is from genome assembly GCF_056591715.1 of Maritimimonas sp. 2405UD52-3. Classification (NCBI taxonomy): domain Bacteria; kingdom Pseudomonadati; phylum Bacteroidota; class Flavobacteriia; order Flavobacteriales; family Flavobacteriaceae; genus Maritimimonas; species Maritimimonas sp. 2405UD52-3. The sequence continues at coordinate 58,943 of NZ_JBWQOL010000005.1, read as the reverse complement.
CGCTCTTTTAGTTTTTCCATAAAAACGAATTGCGATGCAAAATTAACTTAATAGTGCGTATAAAAAAAGCCGAACACTAGTTCGACTTTATACTTTAAATTAGCTTAGATTATTTCTTACCAAATAGTCCACCAAGTAAGCTTCCTAAGCCACCACTTTTCTTTTGTGAACCACCAAGCACCATTCCAGCAACATCATCAATTACGCTGCCATCTCCGTCAGCATCCAAAATTTTCTCTAAGAAACTTTGTTCTTGTTGTGTAGAACTTCCTCCTAACATACCACCTAATAACCCACTTAAATCACCAGAGTTGCTTACGTTATTTTGGCGTGTTTGTTTACCTAAAACTCCCATTAAAATAGGGGCAGCAACTTTTAAAATATTAGCTACAGAACCAGCATCAATACCTGCTTTTTGACCAATAACTTGCTCAACACCTTGTTGTCTGTTGCCTAGAACGTGTCCTAAGATTTTTCCTCCATCTTGAGTTACCTCAGGGTTTACACCGCCACCAAAAAGATCGCCTAAATTATCTAAAATTCCACCATCATGTTTATTCAATGCTCCCATCAAGCCTTCTGCTCCTTGAGGTGTAGAAGCATTGCGCTGCATGGCTTTCATTAGTACAGGTAACGCCATAGTTAATACGCTTCCTGTCTTTGAAGTGTCCTGGCCTGTAGAACCAGCTACACCAGAAACGATAGATTTTCCTAAGTCACTATTTAATAAGTCTAAAATTCCTTCCATTTTTGTTTTTGTTTAATTGGTTTTTAAAGAATTCACAAGATACAATAATTGTTATTATTATCTATATAGTTAGACAGGTAAATAAAGAATAAGTCACATCAAAAAAGATATTGATTTTATATTGCCATATATTTTCTATCTTTCAACTTTAAATTGGACAACTTAAATGAAAAAAATAGCCCTTCACTGGCAAATCCTTATTGGGATGTTTACTGGATTACTATTTGGTTTTTTAATGACTCAGATTTCTTTGGGAAAAGATTTTGTAACTGATTGGATAAAACCCATTGGAACAATATTCATTAACTTATTGAAGCTAATTGCCATCCCGCTTATTTTAGCCTCACTAATAAAAGGGATTTCAGATCTAAAAGATATTTCTAAGTTTAGGAATATGGGGCTAAAGACTATAGCCATATATATAGGCACAACAGTCATGGCCATTACTATTGGTCTTTTATTAGTAAATATTCTTGAACCGGGAGGAGGAGTTTCAGATGAAACGATTGCTAAAATATCTGAAACATATGCAAATGATAGTGGAGTACAAGGTAAAATTGTACAAGCCGGAAAGCAAAAATCTTCAGGACCCTTACAATTTTTAGTAGATATGTTTCCTGATAATGCTTTTAAGGCACTATCTTCAAATGGATTGATGTTACAGGTTATTGTTTTTGCTATATTTCTAGGGATTTCAATGTTGTTGATTGGTGAGGAAAAAGCGAAACCTTTAAAGGAAATGTTTGACTCATTAAATGATGTAGTCTTAAAAATGGTAGACTTAATCATGCTATCTGCACCCGTAGCCGTATTTGCTTTATTGGCAAATGTAGTGGTGTCATCTGGTGACCCTGAGTTACTAATGGCACTTCTTAAATATGCAGGAACCGTTGTCTTAGGACTATTTTTAATGGTTGTATTTTATATGATTGTTATAAAAGTATTTACCAAAAAAGACCCGTTTTGGTTTATTAAAGAGTTAAGCCCTGCTCAGTTACTCGCATTTTCTACTAGTAGTAGTGCAGCAACTTTACCTGTTACCATGGAACGTGTTGAAGAACACATAGGTGTTGACAAAGAAGTATCTAGTTTTGTGTTACCCGTGGGCGCTACCATTAATATGGATGGTACAAGTTTATACCAAGGTATAGCTGCTGTTTTTGTTTCTCAAGCTCTTGGTTTTGATATCACCTTTGCAGATCAATTAACAATTATCTTAACAGCCTTATTAGCCTCCATAGGAAGTGCAGCTGTACCTGGAGCAGGTATGGTGATGTTAGTAATTGTTTTAGAATCTATTGGTTTTCCAGCAGATAAATATCCTATTGCGTTGGGGTTGATTTTTGCAGTAGACAGACCATTAGACATGTGTAGAACAGTCATTAATGTAACAGGTGATGCTACCGTGTCAACAGTAATAGCAAAATCAGTTGGTAAATTGGGCATACCAAAGCCTAAAGAATGGGATGATCATTATGATGAAGTAAAATGATATGGATGCATTTAAAGTAATAGGTATTGAGGTTCGCACTATGAATGCAAATAGTCAAGCTCAAAAAGATATTAATGAACTCTGGAATACTTGGTTTAGTGATCAGATAGCTTCTAGAATTCCGAATAAAGTTTCTGAAGCATTGTTTAATATTTATACAGATTATGAATCTGATGAAAATGGACTCTACACGACGATCCTTGGACAACAAGTTAAAACTTTAGATGCTGTTCCGAAAGGATTAGTGGGAAAGGAAATTCCAAAGCTTAAGTATAAAGAGTTTATTTCTAAAGGAAAGTTACCAGATTGTGTTGTAGATACCTGGAAGACTATTTGGAATTTAAAATTTGATAGAAGTTATCAGGTAGATTTTGATGTTTATGAAGCTGATAAAATGAACCTTGAAAATGCTGAAGTTAAAACCTATTTATCAATTAACTAATTTAAAATCTTAGATATGAATGTTTGCTTTTTAATGTATCCTTGGGAGCAGATAAAATCTCCGGAAAACGATACGTCACTTGCACTCATACATGAATGTGCAAGAAGAGGGCATGGTGTAGCTATTTGCTCACCGGCAAATCTTACCATTAGAAATAGTGTTACCAATGCTTTTTGTACCATTATAGAACGTATGGAAAAAGTTCCTGCATCTTTAAAATCTTTTCATAAAAAAGCAATTACAAGAGAAGAAATGCTTCCCTTGGCGGGATTTGATGCCATTTTTATGCGGGCAGAACCGCCTTTAGACCCTTTAATGCTTAATTTTCTTGACTCTGTAAAAGATGATGTTTTTATTGTCAATTCAGTACGGGGAATGCGCGAAGCAAACAATAAGCTATACACAGCTGTTTTTGATGACCCAGATAATGAAATCATACCTGTAACCCATGTTTCAAAAAATAAAGATTATTTAATTAGAATGATTGAAGAGTCTTCTTCTGATAAAATGATCTTAAAGCCCTTAAATGGATTTGGAGGCTCTGGAGTTATCTTAATAGAAAAAACAGCAATGGGCAATATCAACTCATTACTTGATTTTTACATTAATAAAAGTGATGGCACTTCAGATTATGTAATCTTACAGGAATACATTGAAGGAGCTGATCAAGGTGATGTACGAGTTTTAATTTTAAATGGAGTTCCTATTGGAGCCATGCGTCGTATTCCAGGAGATAAAGATCATCGCTCAAATGTATCAGCTGGAGGTACGGTTGCAAAGCATAAGCTCACACCCCAAGAGAAATTATTATGCAAAAAGATCGCACCAAAGTTGGTGAAAGATGGGTTGTATTTCGTAGGCATAGATGTGATTGGTGGAAAGCTGGTTGAAGTGAATGTAATGAGTCCCGGAGGTGTTACCTATATCAATAAGGTGTATAAAACGAAACTTCAGGAAAAAGTAATCGACTTTCTTGAGAGTAAAGTCTTAGAACGAAGTGCTGCCTTTCGACGCAAGACAGATCTTAAAAAAGTTGTTGATGAAGCTTAGTTAGTTGCAATGAGTACTGATTTTTCTACTCCTTTAGTAACTGTTGATTGGTTAGCTAATCATCTTGATAATGATAAAGTAGTTGTTTTGAATGCAACCTTGCCTAAGGTCAGTCAAGATGAAAATGCTTCTTCTAAACAAAGGCTACAAATTAAAAATGCTCGCTTTTTTGATATTAAGCATGTTTTTAGTGATACTTCTTCGTTACTTCCTAATACATTTCCATCTTCAGAGCAATTTCAACAAGAAGCCAGAAAATTAGGTGTCAATAAAGACAGTCTTATTGTTGTTTATGATGATTATGGGTGTTATTCGGCTGCCAGAGCTTGGTGGTTATTTAAATCCTTTAGCCATCAAAATATTGCTGTTTTAGATGGGGGTTTACCAGCTTGGATTGAAAAAGACTATCCTGTAGAAGAGTCAAAAAAATATGAAGGCTTGCTTGGTGATTTTGAAGCTGAGTATGTTGAAGGTGTTATTAAAAGTTTTAAAAAAGTATCAGAAAAGTTAGGTGACATAAATACTAAAATTATTGATGCTCGATCAAAAGATCGATTTTTAGGATTATCTCCAGAACCTAGAAAAGGATTACGGAGTGGTCATATTCCCAACTCTAAAAATCTACCCTATTCAGAGCTATTAAAAAATGGACATTTCTTATCCACAGAAGATTTAGAATCAAAGTTTAAAGGTTTTGCTGCTCATGAGAACGACTTAATTTTTTCATGTGGTTCAGGAATTACAGCATGTATCTTGGCTTTAGGAGCAGAGATGGCAGGCTTTAAGAATCTATCGGTTTATGATGGCTCATGGACGGAATGGGGAAGTAGACATGAATTGCCAATTGAAACAGAAAACTAAATTTCTTAGCTATGTTAAAATTATCTGTTGATCAGATCATTCAAAAGATTGAAAATCAAGAAACCTTTGAAGCCGTTTCAAATGATTATTCTTTTACTATTAAAATAGATAATTATGTTCATTATGCCTGTGGAGCGGTACATGATGGGCATCAGTTTAGACGTGAATTATGGCAGAATTGCTTACATACTGAATATGAACGCTGGTTTGAAGAAGATCCGGCTACTAAAGAAATGGTAAAAACACATCCAATAATTATTGCAGGTATGGATTCACGTTTTGAATACGATCTGAACAGGCATCCTGATAATGCTATTTATGAGGATGCTTGGGGGAAGCAATTATGGAAAAATCCTTTGCCAAGTGATATGCATAAAAAAAGTCTACAGAAGCATGAAAATTTCTATAAAGTAGTAGGCGTTTTAATCAAAAAATTGGAAGAACTTTTTGGTGTGTGTGTAGTTTATGATATGCATAGTTATAACTGGAAGCGTTGGGACCGCGAAGTGCCAACATGGAATCTTGGCACATCAAATGTAGATAATGACCGTTTTGGTGAAGAAATTGAACTTTGGAGAGAAATGCTTTCAAAAATGAAGTTACCAAACAGGATTAAATCTACTTCAAAAATAAATGACACCTTTCAAGGTAATGGCTATTTTTTAAAGTATATAACTCAAAATTTCAAGAATACATTGGTGTTAGCCACCGAAATAGCTAAGGTATATTGTGATGAATTGAATCAGATTATGTACCCTGAAGTAGTAGCCGCAGTTGAAAAAGCATTGCGCACAGATATAAAAAACCATGCAGAAGCTTTTTATAACAGGCATAAATCTTAAATTTGCGTTTCCCTAGCGTAAAGATGTATGATGAAAGATTCTCAGGTAGCCACTGAATCCTTATTTAAAATAGATGCTTATATAGATCAATTAGTCAAGAAGATTGAGTTATTGAGCTATGTAAACCCTGTAAATATTGAAGAGCAAAAAGAAAAATTCTTTGCATCTAAGTATTTTACAGACCCACTTTTTAAGTATCCATCTATTGACTTTGACAAGTTTAAGTTACATAGAGAGTTTTTCGCCCAGCCTTTAGAAATTATTGAGGACAAAGAGCTTAAGCAATTGTATGAGGATATCATCTATTTCTATTCTGGCTTGATTCAGTGCATAGAAACTATTGGAGAAGGAAAGAAGTTCTATTATAATAGTTTGCATTCTTTTGGTACACCCACCGAACAAGATGTTGAGAATGCAAAATTCATTCTACACTTTGAAGAGGAAGACCCAACGGACCCTTATTTTTTGCCAAAATATACCCCTTTAGAAGCTGAACAAATCTTTAGAGACTACTCAAAGCAATACGATTTTAGCTATGAGATCAAGTTTTCTGAAACGATGGGAGCTATTGCTATGGTATTAAATAATATTAAAGCATTGGTGATTAATGGCAATCATACCTTTTCTGAAAACCAGATGGCTATATTAACGAGCCATGAAATAGGAGTACATATGGTTACTACCATGAATGGATTGTTACATCCGCTTAAAATCTTTTCTCATGGTTTTCCTAATAATGTAGAGACTCAGGAAGGCTTAGCTGTTTTTAGCGAGTATATGTCAGATAGCTTAACGGTAAGAAGGTTAAAAGAATTGGCATATAGAGTACTAGCTGTAGATAGTTTAGCTAAGGGCTATTCCTTTTCAAAAACTTTTAGGTTACTTCACAACACGTATGATTTGAATAAAGAGAAAGCCTTTTATATAACAATGCGAGCGCATAGAGGTGGGGGGTTTACTAAAGATTACCTATATCTCTCAGGCCTTAAAAAGATTTATGATTATTATAAATCAGGTAAAGACCTTAATTTATTACTTACCGGAAAAGTATCTTTAGAATATGTTGACCAAATAAATCGCCTAATTGAAAAAGGCTATGCTATTCCATCTAAACATATTACTACTTCTTACAGTAAAAACAAGAATACAAATAAGACTGTAGATTTCATTTTAAGTAACCTGAAATAAAAAAATGAAAATCTCATGGTTTTCCATGAATTTTAAAAATCCTTGATTGCTCTATTGACTGATATATACCTTTTATATACTTTAGTCCTGTATTTCGTTAATTATTCTTGAATTCTTTACACACAATAATTCCTAGTGTAAGGTTTTCAAAAATCGCTCCCTCTCAATTTAGTAGTTAGTTTAATTTTAAATGAATGCCTATGGTATTATAGAAGATTACATCTTTTTTATATAGGTTAGGATAGAACTGTAAAGTATATCCTAAGTAGTATCAAAACATACAATTTATTGAAAGATAAATAATATGTATAGCAGCTAGACGTATGCAAAAAAATAAAGCGCAGTTGTTCATACCTAGGATACTACTTGCCTAAACCAAAACAAGATTACTCTATTTATTAATGAAATTAAAGCGTCCTTTTTTCCGGTAAAAAAGGTACACAGGGGAAGTGCATTCAAATTTAAAACGAAATACAAATATAAGTAACTGAAAAACAACGAAATATATAAAAATAACGAAATATTTTAACGTGACTCCTTTCTTCCCTACAAGAATAAAAAAACTTAAAAAAGTATAACAATTTAAAAATTTATTTATCATGAAGAAAGTAGTTTTAACCACCGTTTTTAGTTTAGTAGTAATGGCATTATTTGCACAAGATGCAAAGCCTCAATTATTAAAATATGTTACTACCGCTCCAGACGGATCTGTAGCCATGACTATAACAGATGATTCTAGAAAAGATGTCATGAAATTAGAATCAGCAAACAATTTTTATAAATATCAAGTATTAAATGAGCGTACAGGTGAACCAGTATATGCTGCTGCTAATCAAGGAAAAGAATGTACAATAGCTAAGTCTAAACTCGCAGCAGGTACTTATAATCTTAAGCTTTATACTAGAAGTTTTGTAATTACTTCTAAAATTACAGTTTCAGCATCAAGAAAAGCAGCCAATGCTATTAAGGAGGAAATGGTTGCCATGAATGATTAATTAGCTTCTAATATTTTCTGACTCCTTTCTTCCTAAAACAAAGTATTAAGTCAATAAACATTAAAAAATAAAATCATGAAAAAAGTAGTATTCACATTCGTAATAAGTTTAGTAGCAGTATTCACATTTGCTCAGCAAATACAGTCACAAAATAGATTGAAATATATAACTACCGCACCAGATGGATCTATAGGAATTACCGTAACTGATGATAGGGTAGAAGATAGCATTAAATTGGAGTCAGCTGATGATTTTTACAAGTTTCAAATTTTAGATACAAGAACAAGTGAACCAGTATATGCGGCAGAAAATGATAGTAATATTTTTAAAATTGATAAAGCAAGTGTAGCTGCAGGGACTTATAAATTAAGGTTATACACTAAGAATTTTATCATAACATCAAGGCTAATTGTATCTGCTTCAAGAAAATTAACGGAGATAGCTGGTGAGCATCCTATAGCAATGAATGAATAAAAATGTTAAACAACTTAAAAATGAATATCATGAAAAGAACATATATTTCAACAGTCATAATGCTTTTAACAGTATTATTTATTACCGAAGGAACAGCGCAGAGTTTTAAGAATCTAGATAATGTACCACATGACATTGCATATTATAGAGAAACAAGATTGACTGAACCTGTTATAAAAGTGGTATATGGAAGACCGAGTATAGATAAAGAAGTGGCAGTTTTTGGCAATAAAATACCTTTTGGTGAGTTATGGAGAACAGGGGCTAATGAGGCTACGGAAGTAAAATTGTATAAAGATGCGGTACTTGGTGATGTAGTTGTAAAGGCAGGATCATATGTATTGTATACTATACCTGGTGAGTACGAATGGGAGGTTATCCTAAATTCTGATTTAGATGTTTGGGGAGCTTATCAGTACAACCCTGACGCAAATGTTGTGCGCATTAAAGTGCCTGTACAACAAGGAAATATGCTTGAAACTTTCTCAATAGCTTTTAAAAGAAAACATGAACAGTTAAATATGGTACTAGGTTGGGGAACAACTAGAGTGAAAGTACCCTTTAGAGTCTATGAACGCAATGATATTGCAGGGCTTTAAAAGATTAAATTTAGATGAATACTTGAGAAATGAATTGAATTAAAACAATATGTGTATTTCGTCTTAAAGATTTTAAAAAGATGAAAAGCAATTTTGATCCGATATCAAAGTGGAACTAACGAAATACACACTTCATTCTCAAGAATAATGATTGTTTCAAACGCTTTTCATTGATTAGGAAGCCTGAATTACTTAAAATTCAGGCTTTTTTTATTCCAAAAATTTAAGTTTCAACTCCTTTGATGGAATCATGCAGTTATCTAATTTCCCAAACCATTTGTACCTATTTCGTGCAACAATATTATAAACTCCATCTCTTATGAACTTTGGCACAATAATAAATCCGTAAAGTAATTGGTATGGAAATCCTAATTTCCTACAAATTCTTAAAACTGCTGTTGATTTGTCATAAATTTTGCCGTTTTCTACCAAAATAATTGATTTTAAATCTAAATTTTCTTGTTGAAACTGTAACAAAATTCCTTGACTGGCGTCAGATTGTAAGGAAGAGAATAAGAAATTATTGTCTTTATCTCTTTTTATGACAAATTGTATTGACGTATTACATAAATTGCAAACGCCATCAAAAAGAATAACAGATTTGTCATGTATGTTTACCATGATACAAATTTACAAAATAACAGCCGATTCGTCTTTTAACATATTATTATGAATAGCTGTAATACCCAATTCTTAATTTTAAATCTTAAATTAATTAACCAGAAATGATCGAAATTAAAAAGCTCCACAAGTCATACCCAATGGGTAAAGACGCTCTTCATGTACTTAAAGGATTAGATTTAGAAATAAAAGAAGGGGAATTTGTTTCCATTATGGGAGCTTCTGGTTCTGGAAAATCTACATTGTTAAACATTTTAGGTTTATTAGATACACACGATGAAGGAGAGTACCATTTAAATGATCAGAAAATTGAGAAGCTGAATGAAAAGAAAGCTGCAGTGCTCCGTAATAAATTCTTAGGTTTTGTTTTTCAATCATTTAATTTGATCACATATAAAACAGCTCTTGAAAATGTAGCTATGCCTTTGTATTACAAGGGTTTAGGGAGAAAAGAACGACAAGAAATAGCCTTAGATTATTTGGATAAAGTGGGTCTAAAAGAATGGGCCAATCATTTGCCTAGCGAATTATCTGGTGGTCAGAAGCAACGAGTGGCGATAGCCCGGGCACTAGTTACGCAGCCTAAAGTTGTATTGGCAGATGAGCCTACAGGAGCTTTAGATTCTACCACTTCAGAATCTGTAATGGATCTTTTGACTAAGATAAATAATGAAGGAATGACCATAGTGGTAATTACACACGAAGAAGATATTGCAGCTATGACACATAGAATAGTAAGATTAAAAGATGGTGTAATAACTAGTGATGAGAAACCTAAAAAACTGCAAAACGTATAAGCAATGTTTGACATAGGCAGGTGGCAGGAAATATTTCAATCAATAAGTAAGAACAAACTACGCACTTTTCTAGGTGCCTTTACAGTAACTTTAGGTATTTTCATATTCACAGTGCTATTTGGTATGGGCAATGGTTTGAAAAATACTTTTGATAAGTTCTTCTCGGATGATGCTACAAATACCATTTTTGTTTGGGCCGGTAGAACCACAAAGGCATATAAAGGGTTTAAAGAGGGGAGGCAAATTCAGTTTGAAAATGAAGATTTAGAGCTTTTAAGAAAAGAATTAGGAGATAAAATAGAGTATATAACACCAAGAATCTACAAAAGTGTTCAGGCTACCAGGAAAAATGAATCTGGAGCTTACACCATGAGAGCAGTTTTTCCTGATCATCAGTTTTTAGAAAAGACAATTATTGATGAGGGAAAATTCATTGATGAAAGAGATGTGAAAACTAAATCAAGGGTTGTAGTTATAGGTAGACTTGTTGAACAAGATCTATTTAAGAATGAGAGTGCTCTAGGTAAGTTTATTGAGTTAAATGGTCTTGCATATAGAGTAGTGGGGGTGTTTAGTGATGCAGGTGGCGATAATGAAGAACGATTGATATATGCACCAGTCTCAACCATCCAATTAATCCATAAAAACACAGATGAAATTGATCAAATTAATTTATCGTTTAACAAAACATTGGGTGTAGCTGGAGCCAAGAAAATGGTGAATGACATAACCAAGATTCTAAAAGATAAGCATAATGTTTCTAAAGAAGACAGAAGCGCTATAAGGGTAAGATCTGTTTTTGATGATTACCAGCAGAATATGCAGTTTGCTAATATGCTGCAGTTGATAGTGCTTTGGATAGGTATTGGAACTCTATTTGCAGGAGCCATTGCCATAGGTAATATTATGGTATTTGTGGTCAAAGAACGAACAAAAGAATTAGGCATCCGTAAAGCGTTAGGCGCTACTCCAGGTGCAATAGTTGGACTTATTTTACAAGAATCTATTTTTATTACAGCAATAGCAGGATATATTGGAATTATGATCGCAGTTTTCGCTTTAAGTAGAATGGGCAATAATCTGGAAGATTATTTTATTACCAATCCTCAGGTGAATCAAAGCACAATAGTTTGGGCAACAATTATTTTAGTTTTTGTTGGTGCATTGGCTGGATATGTTCCAGCACGAAGAGCAGCAAAGATTAAACCTGTTGTAGCCTTAGGAGAAGATTAAAGAAACTAAAAGTACGAGATGAAATTTATTTTTGATAACGATACTTGGCAAGAGATTTTTGGATCGATAAAAAAAAGCAAAATTCGAACGGCCATTACTATTATTGGTGTTTTATGGGGTATTTTCTTATTTATAACTCTTTTAGGAGCTGCAAGAGGTATGGAAAATGGCTTTGATAAAGAATTTAGCAATTTAGCAACAAATAGTATCTTCTTATGGGCACAAAGAACAAGTATGCCAAATAAAGGATTTCAACGAGGAAGACAGTTACGATTAAAGGTTCAGGACGTAGAAGCTATTAGAAGGCAAGTTCCTGATATTGAATTTGTTGTTCCCAGGGATGTGCAGGGTGTGTTTGGCGGTCCACCTGCTCAAATAAAGCGAAAGGCAAATACCAAAACATATAAACTATTTGGTGACTATCCTACACTTGATAACGTAAACAAGGTGAAAATACTAGATGGAAGGTTTATTAATACAAACGATATTAATGACGAAAAGAAAGTGTGTGTTATCGGTGAGAAAATTGTAGATGAGTTGTTTGAAAGAGATGAAAAACCTGTGGGTGATTATTTAGAGATAAATGGCAGTTTCTTTCAAATTGTTGGTACTTATAAAGATAATGGACGAAGTTTTGAAGGAGATGATTCAGTTTATATTCCTTTTACTACGTACAGAAAAATTAACAATACCGGTGATAATATTGGTTGGATGGTGATTGCAGCAAAGAAAGAAGCAGATATTTTAGAAGTTGAAAAGAATGTGAAGACTTTATTAAAAAGACGACACGGTGCACATCAAGAAGATGAACAGGCATTTGGATCTTTTAATTTTGGAGAAATGTTTTCGAAAATAACAGGCTTTGTTAAAGGGATTAAGTTTTTAACTTGGTTTGTAGGTATTTCAACTTTAATTGCAGGTGTAATTGCTATAGGAAGTATTTTACTAATTACTGTTAAAGAGCGAACAAAGGAAATTGGAATTAGAAGGGCACTAGGTGCAACACCGAAAGCAGTAAAAGGTCAAATAGTATTGGAATCAGTGTTTTTAACCATAATTGCAGGAGTTCTGGGAATTATATTTGGAGGAATCGTATTAATGATAATTAATGCAACCTTAGCGGGAGGGGACGGATTCCCATTTGTGAATCCAACAGTAAATATTCCCATAGCCATAGGAGCGGTCTTGGCACTTGTAACATTTGGCACTTTAATAGGACTTATACCTGCGCAAAGGGCTGTTAGCATTCGCCCAATTGAAGCATTAAGAGAAGAATAACAACTTGAATAATTTATAAATCAACTAGAAAATTAATTACAAATGAAAAGAAAGATCATATTTGGTACAATAGCAGTTTTACTTCTTGCAGTTTTAATATGGTTCGGTAAAATGAATAGTAAATCGCCTGTTGAATACGAAACTGAAACACCATTCAAAACCACTATTATTAAAAAAACTGTTGCTACGGGTAAAGTAACTCCACTAGAAGAAATAGAGATCAAACCTCAAATTACAGGTATTATTGATAAAATTTATCTTGAAGAAGGTACAAAAGTCAAAAAAGGAGATCTTATTGCTAAGGTACGGGTTGTACCAAATGAGCAATCATTGGCTAGTGCTAGAGGTCGTGTTAATAGTGTTCAAATACAATTGAATAATGCAAAGGTTTCTTATGACAGAAATAAAGCATTATTTGATAAAGGGGTTATTTCACGGTCAGAATTTGAAGCAATTGAACTTACATATAATCAAGCAAAACAAGATTTGATCAATGCTCAGAATGATTATCAGATCATCAGAAGAGGTTCTATTGGCGGTGGTGGCGGAGCTAATACGAACATTCGAGCTCAAATATCTGGTACCGTATTAGAAATTCCGGTAAAAGAAGGAGATCAAGTCATTCAAAGTAATAATTTTAATGCTGGCACTACCATTGCATCAATTGCTGATATGACAAAGATGATCTTCGAAGGGAAAGTAGATGAAGCAGAAGTTGGTAAGATTAAGAAAGATATAGATTTAGATATCGTACTAGGAGCTGTAGAAGATAAAAAATTCCCAGCCAGATTAAATTTTGTGGCTCCAAAGGGTACTGAAGAGAGTGGTTCCGTTCAATTTACAATTAAGGCTGATGTAACCTTAGATGATGACTATTTCTTAAGAGCAGGTTATAGTGCCAATGCAGAGATTGTTTTAGAACAAAAGGATAGCGTGATGTCAATAAAAGAATCTTTGTTGCAATTTGATAAGAAAACTGAAAAACCATATGTGGAAGTAAAGACTGGTGAAGATGAATATGAGAAAAAAGATGTTAAGCTTGGAATTTCTGATGGTATTAATGTAGAAATACTTGAAGGTGTTACTATGGATGATCAAATTAAAGTTTGGAATAAGAAGTCTAAAGATGAGGATGAAGAAGATGAAGAAGAGAATGCTTAAGGAAAAAGTTTAGAGTAATTTTAGTTTTAATTGAGAGAAACCCGAAAAGAGATATTCTTTTCGGGTTTTTTTATTTCTTTTTAGACAAAAAAAAGGTTTTTATACAAAGTTTAAAAGAATAAAACCAAAAAATTTATTGATAAGATAATCATTTAGCAATTTTCGTTATTAAAACCCAAAAAATAAACGTATTTTTTAGTAAATTTACATTCTAACTAAAATTAATTCAAATATGAAACAAACTTTACTATTGAAGAAATTAAAACTTCTTCTGACATTCTTTCTTGTAATCTCAATCGCTTTTATTGGTTATTCTCAGCAATTACAAAAAAGTCATAGTGCAATACAAAAAGGGCATAAACTTTATAAGCAAACAAAGATTTATGATAATTCTGCTAAGTCAGGTTCTGAAACTAAGCCAAGACCAGTTGGTGATAATGCTCTAGATAGAGTAGGGTACGAACTTGAAAGACTTAAAAACCCTTATACAGGTAAAATTCCTGAAAACATTTTAGACCTTGAGTCTAAGTTTTCAAAATCTATTCAAGAAACTCAACAATCCAAAAGCGCATCTGCCAAGAGAGGTTATTCATATTGGAAAAATAGAGGACCTTATAATGTTGGAGGTAGAACTAGAGCACTAGCCATAGATAGATATAATGAGAATATTATTTTCGCTGGTGGTGTTTCTGGTGGTTTGTGGCGTTCAAGAAATGCAGGAACAACTTGGAGGAAAATTTCTAGAAACAGGCAATCGCCTAGTATTACAGATATAGTACAGGATCCTCGCCCAAGAAAAGGTCGTATATGGTATTATAGTTCTGGTGAACGATCTGGTAATTCTGCATCTGGTGGTGGTGCTTTCTACACAGGAAATGGAATTTATAAGTCTACAAACTATGGTTTTACATGGCGCTTGTTAAAGGCAACTGCTGACAACGATTTAACTTCTATTTCTCCATTTGAAATTACCAATTCACTAGCTATACACCCTAAAAATGGTGATGTATACGCTGCAACATTTAACGGAGTGCATAGATCAAAGGATGGTGGTAGAACTTTTGAAGAAGTTTTACCCGGTGGCTTTGATAATTGGACTGAAGTAATGATTACGCCTAGTGGGAAAATATATGCCACTATAGAATACTTTGGCGATCCTAATAATGGTATTTTCACCTCTGATGATGGTGATACTTGGACAAGATTATCAGATACATCTCCACCTATTTTCAATGGTAGAACAGTTATGACATACGATCCTTCTGATGATAGTATTATTTACTTTTTTGCAGAAAATCTTATAGGAACGCCATATTTGTTAAGATATGATGCCTCTGCAGAGGCAGGTTCTGAGTGGACAGATTTAAGCATTAATTTGCCAAATTCTATTGGAGGACCTGTTGGTAATTTAAATTTACAAGGAAGGTATAATATGATGATCAGGGTTAAACCAGATAACCCTAATTTTATTATACTTGGAGGTACAAATTTATATAGATCAACAACAGGTTTTACCACACCAGCGGGGCAAGAAAGCTGGATAGGTGGTTATTCGCCTTTAAATAATATTAGTGTATATCCAGATCAGCACCCAGATCAACATAATCTTATTTTCTATACGTCTAATCCTAATAAAGTTTTATCATCAAGTGATGGCGGTGTACATGTAACAGAAGATATAACTACGAGTAATACTAACGAAGAACCCGTGGATTGGGTCTCATTAAATAATGGTTATTTAACTACGCAATCTTATGCTGTTTCTTTTGATCCAGAGGCTAATAGCGACGATTTATTGTCGGGCTTTCAGGATAATGGAACTTGGTATACTAATTCAACTGATTCTAAAGAACCTTGGATAGAAGATTTTGGAGGAGACGGCTCGTATAATGCCATAGCGGATGGTGGGAATACGCGGTATGTTTCTTCTCAGTTTGCAAACATCTATCGTTTTAATTTTGATGATGAAGGCAATTTTATATCATTTGCAAGAATAAGACCTGCTATAGCCTCAGACCCCGGTTTTATAGCCCCATTTGTTCTTGATCCTAATAATGATAATATAATGTACTTACCTGACGGTAATCGTATGCTAAGAAATAATAACTTAGATGAAGTACCTGGAGGAACATTTGCATTTGCTACAGTTAATTGGGTTGCTTTATCACAAACAACTACCTTAGATAATAGTAGCATAACCGCATTAGATGTGTCAAGATATCCAGAAGCAAACAAACTTTATTATGGAACCAATAGTGGCTTGATTTACAGAATGGATAATGCCAATATAGATGATCAAGAGATTGTTGATATATCTTCTGGCAAAGGCATGCCACCTGGTTATGTAAGTAATATAAATGTTGACCCTTCTGATAGTGATAGAGTTATTGTAGCGTTTTCAAATTATGGAATTCCCAGTTTGTTTATCACAGAAGATGCAGGAGAAACATGGACAGATATAAGCGGGAATTTGGAAGAAAACCCTGATGGATCTGGTAATGGACCTTCAGTAAGATGGTCTGCTTTTTTTGGCAATGGTCAAGGGTATTACGTGGCAACAAGTACAGGATTGTATTATGCATTTCGTTTAAGAGGAAACAAAACCAGATGGTATAGAGAGCCGTTTAGAGTTGGTAATGCAGTAGTAGATCAGGTAAGAACAAGAAAGGATGGATTTATAGCTTTGGCAACTCATGGTAATGGTTTATTTAGTGCCAAGTTTCCAATTTTGCCTTGGTATAAAATACCTGAACCCAAATTAAGTGTAGCTTATTTGTTACCAGATTTAATTGTAGATGAAAATAGTGATGATACGGTTATTGATATTTCAGGATTATTTGTAAGCGAATCAAATCATCCAATTGAAATTGAATTCACAAATAATAATCCTAATCTAGTAACAGCTACTTTAGAAAATAATACGTTGACTTTAAAGTACACTCCCAATCAAGTTGGAGTAGCTACTATTGGATTTATTGCAACATCAGGAAAAGAAACTGTTGCGGAAGGATTTACGGTTACAGTTAATGAAGTGCCTGTTTATCAACAAACTGAAGACGCTTTGGCATCTGCACCAAGTCAAACATTCCCAGATTTTGGAAATGCGAGCCTTTTATCCGCAGATGATTTTGTTGTACCAGAAGGGAACGTATGGACATTAAACAGAGTTTTAGCTTTTGGTGGTGTAAATGGTGGACCAACGTTAAATAACTCAACTGTAGTTATTTACCAAGACGATAATGGAGAAATTGGCGAAGAAGTGTATAATAGTGGTGAAGTTACACCAATTTCTGCAGCAGACGATGCGAATATAAACATTATGTTACCACAAGAAGTACAATTAGAAAATGGCTCTTATTGGCTAGTTGTTTACATAACAGCTCCGTTTGCTGGAAGTGATCAATGGTTTTGGTCTACTCAATCATTGGTAAATGGTAATGAAAGTAAATTTAAAGACGAAGCTAATTTCATTAGTGGAGCTACAGATTGGACTCCAACCTCACTAGCTCTTGGAAATGCGCCCTCTGATCAACGGTTTCAATTATTTGGTGTATCCTCTGATTCAGACTCTTCTACAAATGTAACAGAATCTGCTTTAGCTACTTTAAATGCAAGTGTAGTTTCTTTAGCTTGGCCTAACCCATCTGCTGATAAGTTCAATTTTAATCTTAATTCTCTACCGTTAGGTAATTCTAAGGTCTCATTAAGAATATTCAATATTAATGGACAACTTGTTTATAGAAAGGATAATCTAGATAGCAGTAGAGAATTTTATTGGGATGCTTCTAGTAAAGCCTCTGGTATTTATTTAGTAAATATCAAAGGAAATAATTTTAATTATAAAACTAAATTAGTTAAACAATAGAAAATTAGATTTTAATTTTTATTAAAAAGGGATTGGTTTATTAGAATCAATTCCTTTTTTATTAATTTAGAATATGACTTACTATAAAATAATACCGATAATTTGTTTTTTAGCTTGTTTTTCTTGTAAACCGACAATTAAAGCTCAACAAAAAAATCAAAAAGAGTTAAAAGAAGTGACAAAATCTAAACCGACCTTTTCTGAAAAAGATATATACAACCAGACTGCTCCAAACATGATTGAGTTACATGCACATGTAGTTCAAATTGAAAATGATCTAAGACTTTGTGATATTGAATATGAGTTGGTTATTTCTTTTAAAGTAGATACAATTGTTAGTTCAGGGTCTTCAATTGTGAATATGTTGAATAAAGATCAAACCTTTAAAGCTATTTTTCTCAGGAATAAAACAAATAAAAAAGAAAAATCACCTGATTTACTATTTAAAAAAGGTGATTTGTTCAAAATTATTATTCATGAACAACTGTGTAAAGATGCTACTAAGACGATATATAGATTAAATAGTTTTATTAAACTCTAATCTCTTTATTTTACCTTCTGCTTTAAAAGTGCCTTTTCAATAACTTCTTTCATAGTATCTACATAATGAAATTTTAGTCCTTTTAAGTATTCAGGTTTAATCTCATCAATATCTTTTTTATTATCCTGACAAAGTATTATTTCTTTAATATTTGCTCTTTTCGCAGCCAATATTTTTTCTTTAATACCACCTACAGGCAATACTTTTCCACGCAATGTAATCTCACCAGTCATAGCTAGTCTTGATTTAACCTTTCTTTTAGTAAATGCAGATACTAATGAAGTTAACATGGTAATACCTGCACTAGGACCATCTTTAGGTGTAGCGCCTTCTGGTACATGAATGTGAACGTTTTTAGCTTGAATGTCTTCTACAGAAATACCAAATTCTTCAGCATTGGCTTTGATAAATTCTAAAGCTATTGTAGCAGATTCCTTCATTACCTTACCCAGATTACCGGTAATACTTAATCCACCTTTTCCTTTAGATAAGATAGACTCAATAAACAAAATATCACCACCAACGCTTGTCCATGCCAAGCCGGTTACCACACCTGCAACTTCGTTATTCTCATATTTATCGCGCTCCAATCGTGCCGGCCCTAAAATCTCAACAATATCTTCATTTGTAATCTTCTTATTATATTCTTGCTCCATGGCAATAGACTTTGCTGCATAGCGCACCATTTTGGCAATCATCTTTTCAAGACTACGTACACCTGACTCTCTTGTGTATCCAGCTACAATTTTTTCTAGTTGAGCTTTACCAATTTGCAGATCTTTACTAGTTAGTCCATGTTCTTTTAATTGTTTAGGTAATAAATGCTTTTTGGCAATTTGTACTTTTTCTTCTTGTATGTACCCACTTACATTTATTATTTCCATCCTATCACGTAGAGCCCAGGGTATAGCATTTATATTATTAGCTGTTGCAATAAACAAGACTTTTGAGAGATCATAACCTACCTCAAGATAATTATCATAAAAAGAGGTGTTTTGTTCCGGGTCTAATACCTCTAACATTGCAGATGAAGGGTCACCTTGGTGGCTATTTCCTAATTTGTCTATCTCATCCAACACAAAAACTGGGTTAGACGTACCAGCTTTCTTAATATTTTGAATGAGCCTACCTGGCATTGCACCTATATAGGTTTTTCTGTGGCCACGTATTTCAGCTTCATCTCTCAAACCTCCTAGTGACATGCGTACATATTTTCTTCCTAAAGACTCGGCAATAGATTTACCTAAGGATGTTTTACCAACCCCCGGAGGGCCATATAAACATATAATAGGCGATTTCATATCACCTTTTAATTTCAACACAGCTAAATGCTCAATAATACGTTCTTTTACTTTATCAAGCCCTGAGTGGTCTCTATCTAATATTTTTTGCGCTTTTTTAAGATCAAATTTATCTTCTGAATATTCATTCCATGGTAATTCTAATAATAGATCTAAGTAATTACGCTGTACAGAATATTCAGCTACTTGAGGATTCATACGTTGTAAACGACCAATTTCTTTTTCAAATGTCTCGGCTACTTCTTTTGGCCAACTCTTAGTTTTGGCCTTGACCTTCATTTCCTCAATCTCTTCATCATATGAAACACCACCTAATTCTTCTTGAATGGTTTTCATTTGTTGATGTAAGTAATATTCGCGTTGTTGTTGATCCATATCCTCACGAACCTTAGATTGAATATCATTCTGCAACTGTAAGCGTTGTAGCTCAACATTCATCTCTTTAAGAATATTTAAGGCTCTTTTTTGTAGGTCATCCTCATTGAGTAATTTTTGCTTTTTATCAACTGAAAGATTCATGTTTGATGAAACAAAATTCACTAAAAATGAATCACTCTGTATATTTTTAATGGCAAATGATGCTTCACTTGGAAGGTTAGGGTTCTCTTTTATAATTTTATATGAAAGATCTCTAATAGAATCTATAATAGCTCTAAACTCATCACTTTTAGTTTCAGGCTTTTTTTCTGGAACCTCAGAAGCAGTTGCCTTTATATAGGGCTCGGTTTGAATAAATTCACCAACTTTAAATCGCTTTTTACCTTGAATAACTACCATAGTATTACCATCAGGCATTTTAAGAATTCTTAAAATTCTGGCTACGGTACCAATTTCATGTACATCCTTGGCGGTAGGGTTTTCAACCAGTTCATTCTTTTGTGCAACAACACCTATGGTTTTACTACCCTTATTTGCTTCTTTAATTAGCTTAATTGAAGCATCTCTACCTGCAGTAATAGGTATTACAACACCAGGAAATAAAACCGTATTTCGCAAAGGTAAAATAGGTAAAACTTCTGGCACTTCTTCTCTGTTGATTTCTTCTTCATCTTCAGGAGTCATTAAAGGAATTAACTCGGCTTCCTCTTCAAGTATATTGTGAAGTGACAAACTGTCAATATTTATAAATTTTGGATTGCTCATAAGTTTAGATAAGTCAATATGACATTAAACGTTTAATTCATTAAAATAATATACAAATACGCTCTTTGTAATTAGCTTGTTTTAAGATATTTATATATTATCCATTTCTTTTCATAGAGTATATTTCAAGAGTTATGCCAATAGCTTATAACTTTCTACCAATTAACATTATATTTAGATTACACATTTAATTTGGTAAAAAGTGTAACAAATTAATTATGGTTTTGTCTTTTTAACAGAAACGATTCATTGCATACCCAAAGTCAACATATCAACCAATTATTGCAACGTTGTGAGCAAGGAGAACAAAGTGCTCAATTCGAAATCTACAAGCGATATTATAAAGCAATGTATAATACAGCGCTACGGATTTTAAAGGACAGCTTTGAAGCTGAAGATGTTATGCAAGAGTCGTTTCTGATAGCATTTACCAAATTGAGCACTTTTAAAAAAGAAGTTGCCTTTGGAGCCTGGTTAAAACGAATTGTAATTAATAGAAGTTTAACCGAATTGAGAAAAAAGAAAAATAAAGATGAAGTGCATATGGATGTGATTCCTGATACAAATGAAGAAAAAGAGGATACAAATGATTATGCAGTAATAAGGGCATCAGAAATTACACAGGCCATAAATCAATTAAAAGATAATTATAGAACGGCCCTTACATTAAATCTTATTGAAGGTTATGATTATGAAGAGATTGCTGATATTATGAATATTACCTATCAAAATAGCAGAACAATAATCTCTAGAGCAAAAAACAAGTTACGTCAATTATTAGTTGTGAGTCATGAAGGATAATTTAGAGAAACGAATTTTAGAATTAAAAGATCAATTTGATATTGAAGAGCCAAACGCTGGGCATTTTGATAGATTCAAGAATAGATTAGAGAAGCAGCCTGATCCTAAAGTTATCAAATGGAACCCCACTACCTGGAAATGGTTAGCCATGGCAGCTTCGGTATTGCTAATGGTTGGATTTTGGTTCGGAAATTATTCAGCGCAAAGCGGAATGGAGCTTGCAGATATTTCTCCTGAAATGGAAGAAACACAAAGTTTCTTTGTTTCTACCATTCAAAGAGAAATTGAAAAAGTAAATCAACAACGTACTGATGATAATTCACAAATAATTGACGATGCTTTTACGCAACTTAATGAATTAGAAAAAAAATATAGTGAACTAACTCTAGAACTTCAAGAAAGTGATGAAGATAAGCGTATTATCTATGCTATGATTAGCAATTTTCAGCAGCGTATTGAGGTTTTACAGAATTTATTAGATCAACTAGAAGAAATAAACGAAATAAAAGTACAACTAAACGAAGCCTAAACAACTCTAAAATATTGAATTATGAGAAATAACTACACATATAGTATGCTCGCTATCTTTTTGATGCTGCCGGCTATCATTTTTGCAAATGATAGGGGTAAAGGCAAGTATGAAAAGACGAAAACCATAAAAAAAGAGTATGAAGTAAATAGTGATGCTTTACTTAGAATACATAATAAATATGGTAATGTAGATGTAGCTACATGGGATAGAAATCAAATAGTCATTGAAGTAAAAGTTACCGTTAATGGTAATAGTGAAGAGAAAGTGATAAAACGTCTTGAGATGATTGATGTAGATTTTGATGCAAGTAGAAACGAAGTTTCTGCCAGAACAATCATAGAAAAAACATCCTCTGGTTGGAGTTGGTGGGGCAAAAAGAATAATGTGCATTACCAGATAGACTATAAAATTAATATGCCCATTACTGGTGATGTTAGGTTGAAAAATGCTTACGGAAATATTTATTTAAATGAGTTAAAAGGAGAAGCGGATATTGATTCTGATTATGGTAAGATAATTATTGGTGACTTATTAAATACCAATAATACAGTAACTATGGATTATTGCAGTTCATCAACAATCTCTAAGATGAATGGCGGCTCTATAGATTCAGATTATTCAAAGTTTACTATTGAAGATGCTGGCAATATTGAATTAGAGGCCGATTATTCTACCTCTGTATTTGAGCGCTTAAAAGATATAAGTTATGATTGTGATTACGGAAGTCTTAGAGTTAATGATGCAAATAGCGTTAGAGGTGTTGGAGATTATCTAAGTACCAGATTAGGTAGCGTCGCTAAAAAAGTTGATATATCTGCAGATTATGGTTCCTTACGTATAGAAGATTTAAAAGCTAGTTTTGATTCAGTAATTGTTGATGGTGATTATTGTGGTATTAAAATAGGAGTGCCCGATGCACCATTTAATTTTGAACTTAACTTAAAGTATGGTGGATTTAAGAGAAGCGATTTTGACTTTGAATTTAGAAAACAGATTGTTAAGTCTTCTTCAAAATATTATGAAGGTTATCACAAGAATGATAATTCTGGTGCCAAAATTAAAATAGAATCTAGTTATGGAAGCGTAACATTTCAATAAATAACAACTAAACTAAAAAATCATGAAACAAATAGGACTAATTATAGTAATAACGGTATTCTCTTTAAATGTGAATGCACAATGGTATGGAAAAAAAATACGAGGTAATGGTGACATGGTTACCAAGACCAGAAATGTTGGTGAATATGATAAGATTGCTGTAGGAGGTTCATTTGATGTAAACCTAGAATCTGGAGTTGAAGGTAAATTAACTGTTAGAATAGATGAAAATTTGTTAGAATACTTGATCACAGAAGTTGATGGTGATAAATTAAAGGTAAAATGGAAAAAAGGAGTTAATATTTATTCAAAAAGTAAAATAGTCGTAACAGTACCTTTTAAAGATATTAGTGCTGTTACCTTATCCGGATCAGGAGATGTTTATTCTGAAGATACTATTAAAGCTGATAATTTCAAGACGGCCATTTCAGGATCAGGAGATGTTAAATTAAAAATTGATACAAATGATTTGAGATCTGCCGTGTCTGGCTCTGGTGATATTGCTTTATCAGGAAATACAAATACCTTTGATTGTTCTATTTCAGGTTCAGGAGGTATTAAAGCTTATGATTTAGTATCTAGTAAGGCAGATGTGAGTATTGCTGGTTCAGGTGGTATGCGAATCAATGTTAAAGATGAATTAAAAGCCAGAATTGCAGGCTCTGGTAACATATATTACAAAGGAAACCCTGCAAGGCAAGATGTTAAAGTAAGTGGTTCTGGTAAGGTAAGTTCTCGTATGTAATTTTAGTTTAACATTAATAGTTAAAAGAGCGGTTTTTACCGCTCTTTTTTTATGTCATTCTGCAATGCTTCTATCGTTTAATGTAACATTTTTATTGGTTTTAAGTCTTATTTATAACAATTGATACTTCTAAAATAACAGTTCAGTTATTATTTTTTCGTTTTCACTTGAAATTTTGGAAATATTTGTAATGTCAATAATGACAATACGTTCAAAGCACTTTTAAAGAATGATATTTAGAAAATTTTATAAAAAGTGTAACAAAAAATAAAATGCATCGTCATATAATAAAGTACCTTGCAAAACATAGTACTAAATAAATCAACCTTAAAACCTTATAACAATGAAAAAATTAATTTTACCATGTATGCTTGTTATTAGCATTTTAACAGCTACAGCCGCACAATTATCAGAAAGTACACTTGATAGCACTCAAGAAGAAATGATTATTAATGAAACAAAAGAGCCAACATTATCATCAAATATCTTTGAAATAGCAATAGAAGAAGAAGATGAGGCATTTGATTTCAATACAAATGATTATTTGCCAATTGGCTTTGATCCATATATTTCTTTTGAAGAAAAGTATAATATAGTTTATGAAACAGTATCAGAAGAAGCTGATGTACCTTTTGACTTTAATACAAAAGATTACTTACCAGTAGGTTTCAACTTAGATCAAAACATTTTAAAGAATATTGTTGAAATTGAAGAATTAGAATTAGAAGAGCCTTTTGATTTTGATCATAAAAAGTACTTACCAATAGGTTTTAATACTAACCAAGTGAGTATAAAGATCAACGAACTATAAAACCCGATGTAAAGCCTCGGTTAGCTACCGAGGTTTTCTTTCACAGGAATTTAACGAAACCTTTAATCTATTGTTAAATAAATCATAACAAGTACTAGACAACGTAACATCAACCAAGAATACTCGTCTTATAAGTGAGTACAATTTAAAAAACAACAATTAACAATTCAAAACATACAACCATGAAAAAATTAGTTTACACCCTTAGTTTAATTATAGCATTTACCACAACTGCTTTAGCCATAGAGTATGAAACCAATTCACTAAATGACTCTACATTAATCAATAATACAAACAGCGTGCCAAATTATGAAGAGCTTGCTACAGAAGAAGCTGATGAGGCATTTGATTTTAATACTGAAGATTATTTACCAAAAGGATTTAATGCATTTAACGGTTTATATGAAGAGTATAGCAGCGAAGAAGTAGATGAAGTATTTGATTTTGATGTTAAAAACTATATACCAGAAAGTTTTAATCCTTACAAAGGAATGTTTAAGGAGTATGCATTAGAAGAAGCTGATGAGGTATTCAATTTCAATACTGAAGATTACTTACCTGAAGGATTCAATGCATTTGAAGGTTTATACAAAGAATATAGTAGCATTGAAGATACTGATGACACTTTTGACTTCAATATAAAGGATTATTTACCTGTAGGTTTTAACGCTGAACTTAATTTAGCTGAGATTACTGAATTAGCAAATGTAGAAGAGGATGAAGCTTTTGAATTTAATACAGAAGCATATTTGCCATTAGGATTTAATGCTTATGCTGGTTTAAGCATCACGGATAATCATATATTAAGTTGTATGAGTTTTCCATCAATATAAATAGTATTTGAATTAATTGAAAAAAGCCTCAGATATTCTGAGGCTTTTCCTTTTAAAAATTTCTATATTTTTCTGTAATCTTATATAGGTGATCTAATATATTTTGATCTTGTTCAGAATACTCCAAATGCTTACGTTTCATCACAGCTTTTACAACTTCATTTACTTTATTCATTCTAAATACCGTAAATCCACCTGAACCACCCCAGGCAAAAGAAGGAATAAAATTCCTTGGGAAACCTCCACCATAAATATTAGCGCTAACTCCCACAACCGTACCTGTATTAAACATAGTATTGATACCGCATTTAGAATGATCTCCCATCATAAGTCCGCAAAATTGTAAACCTGTTTTTGCAAAACGCTCAGTTTCATAACTCCATAATTTTACTTCTGCATAGTTATTTTTTAGGTTTGAATTATTTGAATCAGCACCTAAATTGCACCATTCGCCAATTACAGAGTTGCCTAAGTATCCCTCATGTCCTTTTCCTGAATACCCAAAAATTACTGAATTGTTAACTTCTCCACCTACCTTACTCATGGGGCCAATTGTGGTAGCACCATAAATTTTTGCTCCCATTTTTAAAACGGCATCATGCCCCATTGCAAAAGGCCCTCTAATTAAACAGCCTTCCATTACAATGGTGTTTTTACCTAAATAAATGGGGCCATTAGACGCATTAAGGGTTGCGAATGAAATATCAACTCCTTCTTCTAAAAAAATGTGGTTCTTTCCTATACAATTAACAGTGTCAGGTATAGGTTCAGATTTTCTACCATTGGTTAACAATTCAAAATCAGCTTTTATAGCTTCATCATTCTTAGAAAAAATATCCCAAGTATTGCTAATTTGTAAAAGCTCTTCATTAAATTCTATTTTGGTATAAGAATCAAGATCTACTTCTTGTTGTGCTGCTGTTGAGAAAAATGCAATGATCTCATTACCTTTTACAATCGCCTCATTTTTTTGAAGTCGTTTTACTTTATCAACAAGGGAAATTGTTGGTAAAAATGAAGCATTGATCAAGATATTCTGCTCCATTTCAACCATAGGGTATTTTTCTTCCAGGTATTCCTCGGTTATAGTAGTGGTTGTAAACCCTAAAAATTTTTCCCACTTTTCTCTAATGGTTAAAATACCAATTCTGATATCAGCAACAGGGCGAGTATATGTAAATGGTAATAAAGCGTTTCGAACAGGTCCGTCAAATAAGATGTAGTTCATTAATTATTTTTCAATTTTTAGCAAATATAATGCAAGTTAAGTATAACTAATCATATAGTATAACTTTAGTATATTTGAGAGAACTAACCTCATAATTATGCAAATAAAACAATCTCCTGACACCTTTGATGCTATTATAGTGGGCTCGGGCGCTGGTGGTGGAATGGCAGCCAAAGTACTTTCTGAAGCCGGACTTAATATAGCTGTTGTTGAAGCAGGTCCTTTTTATGATCCAGCAGATGAAAAGCAACGAACACAACTAAAATGGCCTTGGGAATCTCCGAGAAGAGGAGCAGGTACTACGCGTGATTTTGGCGAATTTGATGCGGCATATGGAGGTTGGCAGATCAAAGGAGAGCCGTATACTAGAAAAGTTGGGACTAAGTTTGATTGGTTTCGTTCTCGTATGTTAGGTGGTAGAACTAATCATTGGGGGCGTATTTCATTACGTTTTGGTCCTAAAGATTTCAAGCATAAAAGTGTAGATGGTTTGGGTGATGATTGGCCTATTTCTTATGATGATGTAAAGCCCTATTATGATAAAGTAGATAAATTAATTGGAGTTTTTGGTAGTAAAGAAGGTATTGAAAATGAACCTGATGGTTTTTTTCTACCAGCGCCAAAACCGCGTTTGCATGAACTCTATTTTATAAAAGGAGCGAGAGAGGCAAATGTTCCTGTAATACCCTCTAGACTTTCAATTTTAACAAAACCTATCAATGAAGAAAGAGGCGTGTGTTTTTATTGTTCGCAATGTAACAGAGGTTGCAGTGTATATGCTGACTTTTCTTCAGGTACTTGCCTGATTTTTCCTGCTCAGAAAGCTGGCGGACAAATTACCTTATTTACTGAAGCTATGGTTCGCGAAGTTATTACAGATGATTCTGGAAAAGCAATAGGTGTTATCTATATCAATAAAAAAGATAGAAAAGAATATCAATTAAATGCCAAAGTAGTGGTGTTGGCCGCATCTGCCTGCAGTACGGCCAGAATCTTATTAAATTCAAAAAGTAAAAATCATAAGGATGGTTTAGGCAATAGCAGTGGAATGGTAGGTAAATACTTGCACGATTCTACTGGAACCAGTCGTATGGCCTTTGTACCTCAACTAATGAATCGTAAAATATACAATGAAGATGGGGTAGGTGGAATGCACGTATATTCTCCCTGGTGGGGAGACCATAGTAAGTTGAATTTCCCCAGAGGCTATCATTTGGAAGTTTGGGGCGGTATGGGTATGCCTTCTTATGGGTTTGGCTTTAATGTGAATGCTATGAATGAGTTTATTGGCGGTAGAGTAGGTGGTTATGGTAATAAGCTCAGGGATGAAGTTAAAAAGTTCTATGGTTCATTCATAGGGATTTCCGGTAGAGGTGAGTGTATTGCACGTGAGGACAATTACTGCGAAATAGATCCTGATGTAGTTGATGAGTGGGGAATTCCGGTATTGCGATTCAATTATACATGGTCAGATCATGAACGGCAGCAGTCAAAACATATGCATGAAACCTTTGAAAATATTTTTAATGGTATGGATGCTCATATTTTAGGTGAAAAGCCTGGCAAAGATTCTGACTATGGATTGGCCGCTCCGGGGCGAATTATTCATGAGGTAGGTACTACCAGAATGGGTGATAACCCTAAAACATCTGTATGCAATAGTCATCAGCAATTACATGATGCCAAGAATGTATTTATTGTTGACGGAGGACCTTTTGTATCTCAAGCTGATAAAAACCCAACTTGGACCATTTTGGCATTATCCTGGCGAACCAGTGATTATATTATTGATCAATTAAAAAAACAAAATATTTAGTCATGAACAGAAGAGATACTATTAAGTCTATAATACTTGGCTCGGTAGCTGCTGGGCTGGCTATTCATGGTTGTAAGCCAGATGTCAAGGAGATTCCAAAGGAAGTTACTGATCTTCCATTCTATGGTAGAACACCTGAAGAGGAAGAATATGATAGAAAGGTATCAGCGTCTGAATTTTTAAATGAACATGAACTATCTACCATTGCAGTATTGTGTGACATTATTTTACCAGCAAATGAAAAGTATGGCTCAGCAGCTGATGCTAAGGTGCCTAAGTTCATAGAATTTATTGTGAAAGATTTACCTTCTCACCAAACACCTTTGCGGGGAGGATTGATGTGGCTTGATAATTTTAGTAATAAAACCTATGGCAACCAATTTATTGCTTGTTCTAATGAAGAACAATTAGCTATTTGTGATCAAATAGCATATCCACTAGAAGTGCCGCCGGAATTAAAGCAAGGAGCAGAATTTTTTACACGAATGCGTAATTTGACCTTAACAGGATATTATACTACTGAAATGGGTATTAAAGATCTAGGTTATCAGGGCAATACACCCAATGTATGGGATGGCGTTCCTGAGGAAGTGCTTAAAGAGCACAAACTTTCCTATGAACCAGAGTGGCTAGCAAAATGTGTCAATCAAGATACACGAGCAGATATAGCAAAATGGGATAAAGATGGTAATTTAATAGCTTAAAAAGACCGTTTGTAGAGCGGCCTTTAATCTTTTACTTCATCAAATACATCTTTCTTCTTGAGTACAATTCATAAAAATCATCATCTTTTAGATCTTTGATGAATAAAATGCTTTCACCGGTAGACTTCATCTCAGGGCCTAAGCGCTTATCTACATTCGGGAATTTATTGAATGAAAACACAGGCTGTTTGATGGCATAACCATTTAACTCAGGATTAAAAGTAAAATCCTTCACCTTATTTTCACCCAACATAACCTTTGTAGCATAATTTACATAGGGTTCTCCATAGGCTTTCGCAATAAATGGTACTGTTCTAGAAGCCCTTGGATTGGCTTCAATGATATAAACAATATCATCTTTGATAGCAAATTGGATATTGATTAGCCCTACAGTTTTTAATGCCAAGGCAATTTTCTTTGTATGATCTTTAATCTGTTGCATTACAAATTCCCCAAGATTAAATGGAGGCAAAGTGGCATTAGAATCCCCTGAATGTACACCACAAGGCTCTATATGCTCCATAATACCAATAATTTGCACATCTTCACCATCACAAATAGAATCAGCTTCAGCTTCTATAGCGCCATCTAAATAATGGTCAAGTAATAATACATTATTCGGAATTTTACGTAATAACCCAACTACATGTTCTTCTAATTCTTCTTTATTGATGACAATTTTCATACCCTGACCGCCCAATACATACGAAGGCCTTACCAAAATTGGGAAATCAAGCTCATCTGCTACTTTTAAAGCTTCTTCTGCTGTAGTAGCCGTATCGAATTTTGGATACGGAATGCCTAGTTCTTTTAATAAGGTTGAAAAACGCCCTCTGTCTTCAGCCAAATCTAAAGCTTCAAAAGAAGTACCAATGATCTTAATGCCATATTTATCTAGTTTTTCTGATAATTTTAAAGCCGTTTGTCCTCCTAATTGAACAATAACTCCTTCAGGTTTTTCATGCTGAATGATGTCGTAAATATGTTCCCAGAAAACAGGTTCAAAGTATAGTTTATCAGCTGTATCAAAATCAGTAGAGACTGTCTCAGGGTTGCAATTGATCATTATCGTTTCATAACCAGCTTCTTTAGCTGCCAATACACCATGTACACAGCAGTAATCAAATTCAATTCCCTGCCCAATTCTGTTAGGCCCTGAACCCAGTACGATTATTTTTTTCTTATCAGAAACTACCGACTCATTTTCAGCGTAAGCTTCACCGTTAACAGTTATAGTATTCTCAAAAGTAGAGTAGTAGTAAGGTGTTTGCGCCTTAAATTCCGCCGCACATGTATCAACTAATTTATATACACGATTGATATTTAGCTCTTGCCGTTTTTTATAAACCTCACTTTCATAGCATCCTAGCATATGCGCAATCTGACGATCACCATACCCTTTTTGTTTTGCTTCAAGAAGTAGATCTTTAGGAAGTGTCTCTAAAGTATAGGTAGATATTTCTTGTTCAATAGCGTACAACTCTTCATACTGCTTCAAGAACCACATATCTATCTTAGTAATACTATGAATTTTACTTAATGACATACCTATTTGAATCGCATCATAAATGGCAAATACTCGATCCCAACTAGCATTTCTTAGCTTATCTTTTATTTGTTCATAGTTAGTATAACTTTTACCATCTGCACCAATTCCATTACGCTTAATTTCAAGAGATTGTGTGGCTTTATGTAAAGCTTCCTGGAAAGACCTTCCAATACCCATAACTTCACCAACAGCTTTCATTTGAAGACCTAATGTTCTATCACTTCCTTCAAATTTATCAAAGTTCCAACGCGGTATTTTTACAATAACATAATCTAAAGTAGGTTCAAAAAGTGCGGATGTGGTTTTAGTGATTTGGTTGTCTAACTCATCTAATGTATAACCAATTGCTAATTTGGTGGCGACTTTTGCTATAGGGTATCCTGTTGCTTTACTTGCCAGAGCGGAAGATCGAGAAACACGCGGGTTAATCTCAATGGCGATAATCTCTTCTTTCTCATCTGGACTTACGGCAAATTGAACATTACAACCTCCTTCAAAATCACCAATTGAACGCATCATATGAATTGCCATATCACGCATTCTTTGAAAAGTTCTATCAGAAAGGGTCATTGCTGGTGCCACAGTAATGGAATCACCAGTATGAATACCCATAGGGTCCATATTTTCTATAGTACAAATAATAACCACATTGTCATTTCTATCACGTAACAATTCCAGCTCAAATTCTTTCCAGCCCATCATAGCTTTATCGATCATGACCTCATGAATTGGTGAAGCTTCTAGGCCCCTTCTTAAGAGGTCATCAAAATCTTCAGGTTTATAAACTATAGATGCGCCAGCACCACCAAGCGTATATGAAGATCGAATTACTAATGGAAAACCAAACTCCTGAGCAATCTCTTTACCCTTTAAGAATGAAGTTGCAGTTGCTTGAGGTGCCATTTTCACACCAATCTTGGTCATTAATTCACGGAATTGCTCTCTGTCTTCAGTAATATTAATTGCATCAATGTCAACACCAATAAGTTCAACGTCAAAATCTTTCCATATACCCTTATTGTCCGCTTCAATACAAAGATTCAATGCTGTTTGACCACCCATTGTAGGCAATACAGCATCAATTTGAGGATGCTCTTTTAAGATTTTAACAATAGATTTTGTATTCAAAGGCAACAAATACACATGATCTGCCATTGAAGGATCGGTCATGATAGTTGCAGGGTTAGAATTTATTAGAATAGTTTCTATTCCTTCTTCTCTTAAAGATCGTAGGGATTGAGAACCAGAATAGTCAAACTCACAAGCTTGACCAATAATAATAGGTCCTGATCCAATAATTAGTACCGATTTTATAGAGTTGTTTTTTGGCATTTTTATTTAAGAACTTTATTAGAATAATTTATAACGGTTGCAAATATTTTAATTTTCGCACTAAGTAATAAGTCACTTTTAAAAAACTTATTAAGAAGATATAAAAAAAGGTGTTACTAAAACAGTAACACCTTTTGAGAATATCAATAATTGATCATTATTTTTTTGGTCTTGGGTCAGAAGAAACAGTTAATCTTTTTCTTCCTTTAGCTCTTCTTCTAGCTAAAACTTTTCTACCATTTACACTAGCCATTCTTTCCATAAAGCCGTGTTTATTTCTTCTCTTCCTTTTTGATGGCTGATACGTTCTTTTCATCTCAGTATATCTTTAAAATCTATATTGTAAATACTAGTTATTTTAGTGACAAATGAAGCCTTGCTAAAATCGAGCGCAAATATACAAACCTTTTTGTGTTTGACAAGCAGATTTTTATAAAAATTAAAAATGCATTTTTCCTTATTCACTTGATAGAGAAAAGTGATATTTTTACATGTTAAACAATTTGAAATTAACTGAAATATGAAGAAATTAATTACACTACTCTTTGCGGTTGCTGTTATGCCTTTTTTAGAGGCACAGGAAACTGTGGTTAAAGATGCCAAGGAAGTTGCATTGGAAGTAAAAGATGCAAAAATTCCTATTGATCCAAACATCCGTAAAGGAAAATTACCTAATGGATTGACCTATTATATTAGGAACAACGGTAAGCCTGAAGATAAAGTGGTTTTGCGCCTAGCGGTAAACGCTGGGTCTGTCTTAGAAGATGATGACCAGTTAGGTTTAGCTCACTTTATGGAGCATATGAATTTTAATGGTACCAAAAATTTTAAGAAGAATGAACTAGTAGATTACCTGCAAAGTATAGGGGTTAAATTTGGTGCCCACCTAAATGCATATACAGGTTTTGATGAAACTGTATACATTTTGCCAATACCCAGTGATGATGAAGAAAAACTAGAAAAGGGATTTCAGATACTTGAAGATTGGGCATTTAATACCCTATTGACTGATGAGGAAATTGACAAAGAAAGAGGAGTTGTACTAGAAGAGTATCGTTTAGGTTTAGGTGCGGATAAGCGTATGTTAAACAAGTATTTACCTATTATTATGAACGGCTCAAAATATGCTGATAGGTTACCTATAGGTACTAAAGAAATTTTGGAAAACTTTTCTTATGAAGCTTTGCGAAGATTTAAAAAAGATTGGTATCGCCCTGATTTAATGGCTGTTGTTGCCGTAGGAGATGTTGATGTAGATAAGTTGGAGACCAAAATTAAAGAGCACTTTGGTAAAGTTCCAGCGGTTGAAAACCCAAGAGAGCGTAAGATTTTTGAAGTTCCAAATAATGAAGAAACGCTGGTTGCTATTGAGTCAGACCCTGAGTCTACTTTCAACCGTGTACAATTAATGTATAAGGAAGAAGGTCTGCCAAAGGCTGATAAAACAGTTGAAGACTATAGAAAGTTGGTAGTAAAGAGTTTATTCTCTCAGATGATCAATAACAGATTGGATGAGTTGCGAAATAGTGAGAATCCACCATTTGTATTTGGCTCTTCATACCAAGGGGGCACATGGGCACGAAGCAAAAGTGCATATCAATCTTTTGCATTAACAAGTGAAACTGGGCAATTGACAGCCCTAAAAGCATTATTAGAGGAAAATGAACGCGTAAAAAGGTTTGGGTTTCAAAAAGGAGAATTTGAACGTGCAAAAAAAGATATTCTCGCAGGTATGGAAAAAGCATATCAAAATAAAGATAAGAATGAATCAGCCAATTATGTAGGTGAATATGTGCGTAATTTCTTAGAAGATGAGCCCATCCCTGGAATAGAATGGGAATATAATTTTTACAAAAGAGCATTACCTACTATCAACTTAAATGAAGTAAATAATTTGATAAATAGTTATTTGCGTAAGGATAATAGGGTGGTAGTGCTAACCGGTGCTGAAAAAGAGGGTGTAAAAAAGGCAACCAAGCAGCAGGTACTTGATTTATTGAAGTCTGTAGAAACTTCGGATATTAAACCTTATGAGGATGCAGAGTTGGCAAAATCACTAATGACAGAATTACCAAAGCCTGGCGCAATTATTCAAGAAGTGAAAAATGAAGCTTTAGGAACAACCACTTTAACATTGGTGAATGGAGCTACCGTAACCTATAAGAAAACCGATTTTAAAGATGATGAGGTATTAATGGAAGCATTTAGTTATGGTGGAACTTCATTATATTCTAATGAAGAGTTGCAAAAAGTGGCGAATGCTAATAGAGGTTTGACAGAAGCTGGTGTTAATGGCATGACTAAAACCGATATGGGTAAAGTGATGTCTGGTAAGATAGCAAATGTTACACCGTTCATTGGAGGAAGCAGTGAAGGACTAACGGGAAACTCTACGCCTAAAGATTTAGAATCGTTATTTCAGTTAACACATTTATATTTCACATCCTTAAATAAAGATGACAAAGCATTTAAATCATTTATAGCAAAACAAAAAGCGTTTTTAGGAAATGTGCTATCGAACCCTAATATCTATTTTCAGATAGAAATGGGTAAGTTTATGAATGAAGGAAATCCAAGATATGTAGGGTTTCCAACACCAGAAATTTTAGACAAAGCTGACTATAGCTTAGCTTTCGAAAAATATAAGGAACGCTTTGCCAATGCTGGCGACTTCAACTTCTACTTTGTCGGAAACTTTGATGAAGAAAAATTAAGGAAATATGCGCAGCAATATTTAGCAAGTTTACCTGGAACAAAAGAGAAGGAAGCATTTAAAGATCATGGATTCAGATCGCTTTCTGGCTCACATAAGAAAATCGTAAAAAAAGGAACTGAACCTAAAAGTACAGTTCTGTTGCAATGGAATGGTGAAACTGCCTATAATGGTAAAGACAAACATTTATTAAAGAGTTTAGGTGAAATATTATCTATCAAGCTAATTGAGAAATTGCGTGAAGAAGAGTCAGGTGTATATGGAGTAGGCGCTAGAGGTTCTATGAATAAAATACCCTATGGTTCTTATAATTTTACAATATCTTTCCCCTGCGGACCTGAAAATGTTGATAAGTTAACCGAAGCAGCTTTAGCAGAAGTTCAAAGTATTATTAATAATGGTCCTGAAGAAAAAGATGTAGCTAAAGTAAAAGAAGCACAATTATTAGAGTATAAAGAAGGGCTTAAAAAGAATAAATATTGGATCAATGCTTTAAAGGATGTTGATTATAATGAATCTGATAAGATGAAGGTCATTGGGGCTACTAAAGATATTGATGCTATTTCAAAAGAAGGTATTCAAGAAATAGCTAAAAAATATTTGTCAGAAGGGCATATTATGGCAGTGCTTTATCCGGAGGATAAGAAATAATTTGCTTTATATGAATGCTTTAAGTAAAGCTGTTAACTCACTTGTTAACAGCTTTATTTTTTGTTCAAAACTTCATTTTTATTACTGCCAAATAATCGTATTTTTATGGCTTCAAAAAAAGCATCATTTTAATGGGGAAAATCATAGCGATTGCCAATCAAAAAGGGGGAGTAGGCAAGACCACAACAACAGTGAATTTAGCAGCTGCATTGGGGGTTTTGGAGCAACGTGTATTGCTTATTGATGCTGATCCTCAGGCAAATGCAACTTCTGGTTTGGGTATTGATGTTGAAAGCGTATCAGGAGGTACATATCAGCTATTAGAGCATACTATTTCTGCTAAAGATGCTATTGTAACTACAAATTCACCTAATGTTGATATTATTCCTGCACATATTGACTTAGTAGCTATTGAAATTGAATTGGTAGATAAAGATGAACGTGAGTATATGCTCAAAAGGGCATTAGAGTCTATTCAGCATATTTACGATTATATTGTTATTGATTGCGCGCCGTCGTTAGGTTTAATTACATTGAATGCACTAACAGCAGCTGATGCTGTTATTATTCCTATTCAATGTGAGTATTATGCATTAGAAGGTTTGGGCAAGCTTTTAAATACTATTAAAAGTGTACAAAAGGTACACAATCCTGATCTTGATATTGAAGGGTTATTGCTTACCATGTATGATTCGCGTTTGCGTTTGTCAAATCAAGTGGTTGCTGAAGTGAAGAAACACTTCCATAATATGGTATTTAAAACCATTATTCAACGTAATATCAGATTAGGGGAAGCGCCAAGCTATGGAGAAAGCATCATCGCCTATGATGCTACAAGTAAAGGAGCAGTAAATTATATTAATTTAGCACATGAATTATTAAAAAAGAATGCAAATGGCAAAAGCAGTAAAAAAGCAAGCATTAGGTAGAGGATTATCTGCTTTATTAAATGATTCAGCTGATACAATTAATTCTATTCAAGATAAAGGAGCTGATAAGGTAGTAGGAAACATTGTTGAAATTTCTATTGACTCTATAGAGGTAAACCCGTATCAACCAAGAACCTATTTTAACGAGGAAGCCTTACGCGAACTGGCCAGCTCTATTAAAGAATTGGGCGTTATACAGCCTATTACGGTTAGAAAGCTAGAAGGAAACCAATTTCAATTGGTATCCGGAGAACGTAGGTTCAGAGCATCTAAATTGGTTGGTCTAAATACAATTCCTGCTTATGTGCGTTTGGCAAATGACCAGGAAATGCTTGAAATGGCCTTGGTAGAGAATATTCAACGCCAAGACCTTGATCCAATAGAAGTAGCGTTATCCTACCAACGATTAATTGATGAGATCAAGCTAACACAAGAACAATTAAGTTCTAGAGTTGGTAAAAACAGATCTACAGTAACCAATTATTTGCGTTTATTGAAATTAGATCCCATCATTCAAACAGGAATGCGTGATGGTTTTTTAAGTATGGGCCATGGTAGGGCTTTGATCAATATAGAGAATCATGATGATCAGTTAGATATTTACGAAAAGGTCATTAAAAATAAATTGTCAGTTCGTCAAACAGAGCAATTGGTTAAAAATCTTCGAGAAGGTCATTCTACACAAATCAGTAGTGTAACTCCAAAAGAAGAAACACCAAAATATATACGCAAAGGGTTAAAAGAAATAAGCGAGTATTT
Source organism: Maritimimonas sp. 2405UD52-3 (assembly GCF_056591715.1). Classification (NCBI taxonomy): domain Bacteria; kingdom Pseudomonadati; phylum Bacteroidota; class Flavobacteriia; order Flavobacteriales; family Flavobacteriaceae; genus Maritimimonas; species Maritimimonas sp. 2405UD52-3. Next base: position 21,811 of record NZ_JBWQOL010000005.1, on the reverse strand, counting down.
TGGGCATAAGGTAGATGTAAAGGTGGCATCAAATAATAAAGGTAAGATTATCATTCCTTTTCACTCTGAAGAAGACTTCAATCGCATTTTAAAGTTGATGCAATAAGGCTATGCCTGGAAAAATCATCTATAGCATACTTATTTTATTTTTATGCACGTCATTCATCCAAGCGCAGGAAACAGATGAATTGATCATAAAAAAAGACTCTGTTGCGGTTAAGAAAAAACTGATTCGGTTTAATCAAGATATTGACCCCTTATCACCTGCACGAGCTGCCTTCTATTCAGCTATTTTACCTGGTTTAGGGCAGATTTATAATAAAAAGTGGTGGAAAGCACCTATTGTATGGGGAGCAATAGGTACAGGTGTTTATTTTTATGTACGAAATGATGATGATTTTAATCGCTATCGTACAGCTTTTAAACTTCGTAGAGCAGGTCGACCCGATGAGTTTGATGGTACAAATGGTGCTTTTATAAGTGAAGACGGGCTTGAACGTGCTCAAAATGTGTTTAAAGAGAATAGAGACCTTTCTTTGTTTATTACTATAGGTTTATATGCATTAAATATTTTGGAGGCGAATGTAGACGCACATTTACCTGACAAAGCTTTAGATACCAGACTATCTTTCCGTCCCAAAGTCTTTATGGAATCAATTACAAATCAGCCAATGGTCGGATTATCAATGAATTTTAAGTTTTAGTATGAAGATTGCATTATTTGGCTACGGAAAAATGGGAAAAACCATAGAAAGATTGGCTCTAGAAAGAGGACATACTATCGTAGCCAAGATAGATGAAGGCCGTTTAGATGAAGATTTTTCTATGGCTGATGTGGCGATTGATTTTAGTATCCCTACGGAGGCTTTTAATAATATTACAAAATGTTTTGATGCTAATGTTCCTATTGTTTCTGGTACTACAGGTTGGTTAGAGCTTTTTGATAAAGCAGTTGAGTTTTGTGAACAGAAAAAAGGTGCATTTATTTACGCTTCAAATTATAGTTTAGGTGTAAACCTTTTCTTTGAATTGAATAAAAAGTTAGCAAAGATGGCAGCACCTTTTCAAGAATATAAGGTGTCAATGGAAGAGATTCATCATACACAGAAGTTAGATGCACCTAGTGGTACAGCAATTACCTTGGCTGAAGGAATTATAGAAAACTCTTCTAAAAATAATTGGGTATTAAATGTAACAAAAAATGAAGATGAAATACCTATTGTCGCGAAACGTATAGCTAAGGTACCAGGAACACATAGTGTTTTATACGATTCAGCTGTTGATGAAATTGAAATAAAACATACAGCAAAGAATAGAGACGGTTTTGCTTTAGGAGCTATTATTGCAGCTGAATGGCTTAAAGACAAGCAAGGCGTATTTACAATGAAAGATGTACTAGGTATTTAAAAGAATTTGTCATTCTTGTGTAGGTAGGAGTCCATTTTTTATAAAACGAATAAGATTATGACATTTACAGGTTGGTTACTATTTTTCTTAATCATTCAAGTAATTCACTTTTTAGGCACTTGGAAATTATATGTGCGTGCTGGTAGACAAGCATGGGAAGCTTTGATTCCCATTTACAATGCCATTGTTCTGATGCGGATTATAAATAGACCTTGGTGGTGGGTTATCTTATTGTTTATACCCATTATTAACTTGTTTATGTTTCCTGTTATATGGATAGAAACCATCAGAAGTTTTGGTTTTAACACTACGAAGGATAGTTTCTTAGTGGTCTTAACACTTGGTTTCTATATATATTATGTCAATTATTTTACAGATGCACCTTATATTGAAGACAGAAGCTTAAAACCCAGGACCGAATTAGGAGAGTGGGTTAGTTCTATTGTTTTTGCTATCATCGCAGCTACACTAGTGCATACTTATTTTATGCAACCCTATATTATTCCTTCTTCATCTTTAGAGAAATCGTTATTGATTGGTGATTTTTTATTTGTGAGTAAGTTCCATCATGGGGCACGTGTTCCTATGACCACAGTAGCAGCACCCATGGTGCATGATACTATTCCTTTGATAAAGTCAAAGTCTTATATGTTTGATGATAAAAAGGAAAATAAAAATAGTTCCTTATTAAACAAGTTGCAATTGCCCTATTTGCGACTTCCTGGATTTCAAAAGATTGAACGCAATAATATTGTAGTATTTAATCAGCCGGCTGATACCCTACTTGATATGAATGATTTTCATCCTGATAGGAACTACTACAAACCTATAGATAAGAAAACGAATCTTGTAAAACGATGTACAGGTATAGCTGGTGACTCTTTAGAAATAAGAGATGGTTATGTTTATATTAATGGTAAACGAACTGAATTGCCAGACAGAGCCAAAACACAATATAATTTTATTGTTGATACTGATGGGCAGGCTATCAACCCCAACACATTAGTAAATAGATATGGAGCTAGAGAAGGAGGGAGGATGCAAGACGGTAATTACTTTTTGACCTTAACAGATCAAGAAGCTGCTTTGATTGCTAAAAACCCCCTTGTAAAAAGTGTGACCAAAAATTTAGAAGCTAAAGGAGTGCCAAGAGATGTCTTTCCTCATGTACCGTCATTAGGATGGAATGGCGACAATTTTGGTCCTCTTTTTATCCCTAAAAAGGGAGTAACTGTTAAATTAACCAAAGAAACACTCCCATTTTATAAACGTGTGATTTCAGAATATGAAAACAATAATCTCATAGTCAATGGAGATGAAATTATGATTAATGGAGAGTTTACTGATGAATATACCTTTAAACAAGATTACTATTGGATGATGGGTGACAATCGTCAAAATTCGCTGGATTCACGTGCCTGGGGATTTGTACCTTTTGATCATGTGGTTGGTAAACCAGTATTTATATGGATGAGCTGGAATAAAGATGGTAAAGGTTTTAATAAAATACGGTGGGATCGTGTATTTACCACTGTTGGTGGTGAAGGAAAACGGGTATCTTATTTACCTTATTTCTTAGGTGCTCTGGTATTATGGTTTGGTTATGATTTTTATAGGAAACGAAAGAAAGCTAATAGTTAAGTTTAATCGTTTATTTGTAAAGCCGTTTTAACGGTTCAGCAAATCATCAAATTAACGGTGTTATTCTACCCTACATACTTTTCTCCAATTTCGCAGTATGTTGCGATTTCAAAAGCTCAAAAAGTTGTTTTTGAAGTAGCAGACAATTTCCAAAAGCAAACCTATAGGAATCGCTGCTATATTTATGGAGCCAACGGCAAGCAATTACTAAATATTCCTGTTTTAAAATCAAATAGTAAACAGGCTTCCAAAGATGTACAAATTGATCACAGTGAAAACTGGAAACAGCAACATTTAAAGTCAATCGCTTCAGCTTATAATTCATCTCCATTTTATGAATTTTTTGATAGAGAGCTTGAAGTATTATTTAATGCCAAGGAAAAGTACTTGCTTGATTTTAATTTTAAATGTCATGAATTCATAGCAGAACAAGTACAACTGGAGGTTAAAGATTATCAAAAAACCACACAATTTGTAAAGGAATATGAAGTAGGAAAGGATTATCGTTTGTTAGTAGATGCCAAAGCCAAACAAGACTTCAATTTTGAACCCTATTACCAGGTGTTTTCAGATAAACATGGATTTATAGAAAACCTAAGTATTTTGGATTTACTCTTCATGGAGGGCGGAAATACCTTAAATTATCTGGAAAGTCAATCCCTTAATTTTTAATGGAAATTGTACGATTTAGCGTTCATTACGGGCTACATTTTCTGTTCCCGGGAGTATTAGCTTACCTTTTCTTTAGAGATCAGTGGAAAAAAGCATGGCTCATTATGCTGGCAACCATGTTCATTGATTTAGATCATTTATTAGCAACGCCCATTTTTGATCCTAACAGATGCAGTATTAATTTTCATCCACTACATTCGTATTATGCTTTACTTATTTATATGATTCTTTTTAGTATAAAGAAAACAAGAATTATTGGTTTAGGCTTGCTGTTACATTTGCTAACGGATTCAATTGATTGTTTATTTATCTAGGTTGTCATTTTACGTCATTGCGAGGTACGAAGCAATCTTTTAATTTAGAACAATTAATTAACAGATTACTTCACTTCGTTCGTATGACGTGTTGATCTATTTTTTTACCGGAATAGGAGGAGGGCCTTCAGGCACAATAGCCTTATACACAGTATCTCCTTTGCGTAGTTTGTATTCTGCTTTTACTTTTTCTACCAGTTTTGGGTTTTCAAATAAATCTGCCATGGTCATGGCCATTGCCTTTGAGGCATAGACCATTCCTTTATGACCAATACTCATACCACCACAAGCCACAACTGCCCAAGAATGCCAGGGTGTATCTTTAGGGGCTGTAGTTACAGACAAATTAATGTTGGGTACATTCCAGCTTACATCACCAACATCTGTAGAGCCACCACCCGGATGTTCTTTGGTAGCTTCTAAGGGTTTAATGTCACTATCCATACCCACTTGCGGTTTACCTGTTACTTCCTGTATCTTTTTTCCAAAAGCAGTTTCTTCATCGGTATAATTGATGGGACCTAACAATTCCAGATTTTCTTGCATGATTTCACCACCTGCTCGGTTCACAAGTACCTCATAGATACCCGAGATCAAAGAGATCTTATAATCAACATTTGCCATAATAGCAGCGCCTTCAGCCATTTTCTGTACACGTTCATAGACAGGCATCATGCCTTCACGTTTTGTATCACGTACACGCACCCATATTTTTGAATAGTCAGGCACTACATTTACTACTTGTCCACCATCTTGAATATGATAATGAATACGCACTGTTGGTTTTACATGTTCTCTATAGTAATTGATTCCTGTAGTATACAATTCTAAGGCATCAGAAGCACTTCTACCGTTCCAGGGGTCAGCAGAAGCATGTGCTGCCTGCCCGAAAAACTCCACTTTAAAGTCTACCAATGCTAAGGAACTTTGTACATCAGCTTCAATGGATGCACTGGGGTGCCAGCTGATGTTTACGTCTACATCATTCCATAGCCCATCACGTACCATCCATATTTTACCAAAGAATTTCTCTTCAGAAGGGGTGCCAAAGAATTTTATGGTACCTTTTAGCTTGCCTTGTTCTATTAATTCTTTAATAGCGATTGCAGCACCTAAACTTCCGGCGCCAAAAAGATTATGGCCGCAACCGTGCCCGCCTGCGCCTTCCTCTAGAGGTTGCTTGGTAGGCTCCGCTTTTTGAGAAATGCCCGGTAGGGCATCAAACTCTCCTAAAACAGAAATGACAGGTTTGCCCGAGCCATAGGTGGCTACAAAAGCAGTTGGCATATCAGCAACTCCGCGTTCAACGGTAAATCCGTTTTGCTCAGCATAATCTGCTAATAATTTTGCAGATTCATATTCTTCAAAGGCGGTTTCTGCCTTGGCCCAAATCTCATCAGATAATTTGATGAGGTTTTCTTTGTGCTTTTCAACGGAAGCTTGAATGGTAGCCTTATTTTTGGTTAGTTTCTTTTTCTTTTGTGGAAAGCAATAGCAACATAGAACTAGTGTAATCAGAAGTAAAAGTCTGGTTTTCATTGTATTTGAATTTTGAGAAGACTAAAAATACAAAAGATAATTGAATGCTACTATTAATAGAGAATGTCTAAGCTTCGCTTATCGGTTTTGTGAATGATTAGTTGAAGAAAAGGACGCGAGTCATTTCCCGACATACCCGAAAGATAGTTAATAAGTTTGAATTTTCGTGTAGGACATTCAGCAACAATTAATTATACATGTTGTTGACAGTGGTTTTTTCTTCTATTCCTAAATTTTCAATAGCCTTATATAACTATATTTTTTTTGAGAAAATTATATTGTCATACTCTTTACCTGTAACAACAAAATTTAATTTTCCAACTGTTTTAAACTCATTTCTTTCGTAGAATCTTATGGCTCTTTTGTTTTTAATGTAAACTGTTAGCCACATGGTGTTTAATTGTAATTTTCTAGCTTGGTCTTCTACAAAAGTTAGTAACTGCTGTCCGATTTTTAAAGGGATAAATTCGTTTAGGATAAAGATTCGTTCTAATTGGCAACTATTAGGCGATGTAACATTTTTGTTAAATGTATTAAGGACTAATTTCGCGTAACCAGCAGGCAAATTATCTGCATAAATAATATAAAACAGTTGGTTGGGATCGTTTATATTTTGCTTTGTTCGCGAAACAGAAAAATTCTTCTCAAGATATAGTAATACTTCATTTTTATCTTCAATATACGGACCATGAGATTCTGACCAAGTTAATCGACCCAACAATGCTAAAACCTCAACATCTTCTTTAGTAGCTAATTTTATTTTAACCATTACTATTATTTTTTATTCTTAATCTTCTTATGTGATATCCATGTAGTAATACGGCAATAGTACATCCTACAATTATTGGCGTTGCACTAATCAATACTCCATATAAAATGTAAATTATATTAGCGATAAGTGAGACTAACCTTAATTTATACTCACCTTTTGTAGACATAGAATATAAGTTTATGACTAAACCTCCATAACCAATACAATCAATCAAAAATGGACTCATGATTTATCTTTTTTATGTTATACTATTGAACTGTATGCTTAACTGTGTAAATTCAACAATACAAATGTATAAAGCATTTTGTCTATAATACCTTATAATCGAATTAATAAATGTATTTTTACATTTGATTATGTTTAATATTTATTAAAAATTTTTTGATTACAAATGGATGTATTAGATAAAAAGATACTAGAAATGCTAAAAATTAATGCCAGAGAAAGCTTTGCTAATATTGGAAAAGAAGTTGGTTTGTCTGCTCCCGCTATTGGCAAACGAGTTAGACAAATGGAAGAAGAAGGAATAATAGAAGGCTATGTATTAAGGGTAAATCATGAAAAATTAGGTATAGAGACTAAAGCGTATATAACATTAGTAATGCATCAAGGACTTACAGGAACATCAGATGTTTTAGACAAAATTCGTGAGATGGAAGAAGTACAAAGCTGTGATAGAATTACTGGAGATGACTGTATTTGTGTTTTAGGTTATTTTAGAAATAATAGGCACCTTATTGCTTTTCTAGAGAAAATGTCTCAATATGGATCAACCAAAACAAGTATAATTTTAGAAGTGTAATTTATTTCTTTGAAAGGTTCTGCAAATAGATGCATTCCACCATTTATTTATCTGTAGGAGATAATATAACTACAAACTATAAAGATTCTAATTCGGTTTAATGAACTATATCGGTCGATACAGAAACGAGTCCAGCACGGGTAAGCGAAGTTCGTAGAAATAAAATTAAGAATCAAATTATTCTTTGAATGCTTTCTTTAATAGAGGTAAGAATAAATTGTCAGCTAATAATTATTTTTTTACTGTAATTGCGATTACTCTTATTGATATTATAGATATAAACCCCTGAAGTTAACCTTGGGAATTTATCCGTAATACTAATATCATGTTGACCTGGCTGTAAGACATCACTATAGAGCATTCCTGTTTTTTGTCCCAACACATTATATAAGGAGACTTCGTAGCTATCCTCAAAATTATTATTGATCCTAATGCTCACACCGCCTTCATCATGATAGATTGCTGTATGATCAAAATTTTCACGTACTATATAGTCATGATTAGTTACAGAGCTAGAACAGCTAAAACCAAAATCTAAAGGCGTATAAGGCCTGGGTATGGATTGATTGATAATACTTGGGTCTATACATAGCCATTCTTGCATGACCGTACCATAGACGTTGATGTAGTCTTGTGTGTATCTTAAATTGCCTCCACGGGTTAGACTTGACATACTTGGGTGGTCTCCTATAAAGCCGCTACCGTTTAATGACGGCCCAAATAATAGCATAGGGGCCGCTGTACCATGATCGGTGCCATTAGAACCATTCTCGCGAACACGTCTACCAAATTCTGAAAATGTCATAGTTAATACATCATTGTCCCTTCCGCTTGGTTCTAAATCGCGATAAAAGGCCATGATAGATTGTGAAATATTGGTCAACAGTTCCTGGTGTCTTTCAGGCTGATTGGCATGTGTGTCAAATCCGTTAAGGTTAACCATATACACACTGGTACCCATGCCTGCTTTGACGGTCTTAGAAATAATGGCTAGTGATCTTCCTAAATTGGTGTCAGGAAATTCAACAACATTGGTTTGTGAGTCTGCCGCCTCTTTAATTACTTCTGAATATTTTAATGTGGCATTTAATACACCACGTACAAATCTAAGTTGGGAGCCTCTTGTACAGTCCGGTACATCTGCAACATTAAATAATGTGCCGTCTGAAGTAATACGCTCTAATTGACGTGTATTTGCAATGGTAAATGCAAAATTACTTTCTGTACCCGTAAAAATAATATCACCTACACCACCAATCTGTACTGCAGGAGGTGCTTCTGGTAAATTCAATAAATAATCTGGGTATACATTTTCAAAATGACGTCCATAAACCCCCGTCTCAACCAATTCATCATCAGTTCCTCTAGACATATTATCTGTTCCCGTAAAGTGTGATAGATTTTGATCTTCATAACCGGTGCCATGCACGACTTTCATACAACCACCTTCCCAGATAGGTTCCATATAATCCTGCAAATAGCTGGGAACACCAAAATCTTCTGATAATTTGTAGATGCCAGCAAGATCATGACGTAATGTAGGTCTGTAATTTGCATATCTATCATAGTCGTAAATAGGAACAATAGTGTTTAATCCGTCATTGCCGCCTTGTAACCGTACAATTAATAATACTCTTCCTGATGCATTACTTTTTAGTGCGTTTGATAACGGTGTTTCTTGTCCAAATGCCATTGGAATACCACTCATCATTAATGTAGCACCAACCCCACCTAAACCTAATGTTTGTAGAAAGGAACGTCGGTTCCATTTATCGTGGTCTTCGGTATTGCAGCTAGTATGTAAATTGTTTGTAGTACACATATTATTTAATTTGATAGTCAGGTAGGGAAACGATATATTCTATAAGGTCACGAACTTGCAAGGGGACACCTTCAAAATTTAATGACCAGATGTTTTCTTCAAAATAATTGGAGGGTACTCTACTTTTAAAAATGTCAATACCGGTCTCAAAATCATCAAGCGTATAAGGTATTTCAACCATTAAGGCTTCAAAGACTTCTTTTGCAACCACATCGGCATCGTTACTATCACCAGAGACATCTCTGGCAAACTGCCTGAACTGCTCTTCATTTTGCTCCCAAGCCCAATAAAGTACATCTTTACATAGATACGCACCTCTAAACGTAATTGTACCTGAGTTGATCCAATTTCTATCTCCAGGCCATCCAAATACGGTAGGTGGGTTCAAAATATGTTGATCAAAAGCACCCGCAACGTTCTTAATTGATTCTTTATTCATATCATAACTACCAAAATCAAATCCAGTTGTCACAATAAACTGTACGATCAAATCTAGAGGACTTTTAATAATGGTATTTCTCGCTTTTTCGTCAAAAAAGTGCTCACTTTTAAATAATGCTTTTAATACCGGTGCGATTTCAAAATTATTGGTAATAAAAAGATCTCCCAAGGGGTTTATAATTGATGATCGTATAACGTCATCTACCTCAGGACTTACAAAATTGACATATATCTTTTCGCAGATATATCTTGCAATTAGTTGTGTTTTTTGCTGAAATACAATGTCTATAACATCTGTATATCCCCAATTACCTGTTTGATTGAAAATGGTTTTGTCAGTTGTATCAAAGGTTTCTTCATTAAAAATAATGGTTGAATTATCCCCGTTAGCATATTCATTATAGCCGGTTAAAGCTCTTGAAGTTTCTACAATGTCGTCTTCTGTATAGCCATTGCCTTCTCCTAACGTAAATAGTTCATATAATTCTCTGGCATAGTTCTCATTAGGGCTTCCAGCAGTATTTTCAAATCCGTTTAGAAATTTTAGCATGGCACCATCTAATCCCATTTCACTCACAAAATCTTTAAAATTATCTGTACAATTTCTTTGTAGTACTTGGCAATATCTGAATGCATACCCTGCAAATCCATATTCATTAGCTCTTGTTACAAAGTGATTGTGCCAGAATAACATTAATCTGCCTCTAACACCATTTTCTAAAAGTTCATTAATAAACATGTATTGCGTTTCCTCAACCAACAACTCATTTTCATCTTCACTGTAGGTGTAACCATTGGCGGCGTAGTCCGCCGGATCAAGAGGTGCCCAAGCTGGTTCTGTTGTGGGTGGAAGTAAAGGAATACTATCGATCAATTGATCTATATAATTACTTGGAGATTGCGATAGGGCATTCGCCATTTGGTCTATGGATATACCAAACCCTATGCGATTGTGTAGGTGTCTTATTTTTTGATTATCCCAAGGGTTATCTACACTTGGAACAAAAATATCTAGAGGGGAGGTGTTACATGATAGCATTGTATTGATCATATAGTTACCTTTTTAACTTAGTAATAACGGGTAAATTGACCTAAATAGTATAAGCTTAGTATAATTTAATCTGTTGTACATTTTAAATTAATATTAAGACCAAAGCCGTCAGTTCGAGTTTTTTCCTTGGAAAAAGTATCGAGAACAAGGTTTTGTCTGCTCTAAAATTCTATTCTCGATATAATTTTTCTTCATCTTATTCATAAAAATCAGCCGAATTGACGAATTTTTATCAAAATCCGTAAGGGGTTAATTCTAAAATATTAGTACACTATCGATTTTTCCTTGAGGAAATAGTTTACAGAGAAGCCAAAGGTTTTATGCTTCCAGGTATCTCCTTCGGTATTGATAATATTTGACAAGCTGTTATAATAATTGAGCCTAATTTTCACTCTTTTTTTTATTAGAACTCCAACACCTGCGTTTGCACCAGTGCCCAATCTTTTTACATCACCATCACTTCCAATGTCTAAACGTACGGTTTCTGTATCATTCTCAAAAGTAGCTTTGCTATTATATCCGATGTTAATACCGGCATCTACAAAAAATTGAAAATTCCGATTATTATAGTTTAAATAGTATCCTAAATTTATAGGAATTTCAACAGCGTCTAATCGCCATTTCTCATTTGTGGTATTGATTCCTCTTATATTGATGGCCTTAAATGTTCTTCGGTTAAAACCAACCCCTAATCGAATATAAAATGTGTCTGAGAGATCTCGCTCTGCTACATAACCTATAGAAAATCCATAAGCACTTCCTGAGTCTTCAGATTCATTTAATTCGAAATTGGCACTGGTTAAATTTGCTCCCACATCTACACCATGATAGAACTGACTATAACCTTTAAAGGATAAAAGGAATAATAATATGGAAAATAGCAGATGATTTAAGTTGTTGATTTTTACTCCCATATAGGATATTTTGAATACAATCATTTTTAATTTTCAATAGTAGGGGAGTGCTACTTTTATTTATTCTTGGAAATCACCAGATTGCCAATCTTTGATAGTTTGAATTTCAGCGGCACTGAGTTCACTATTACCGGGGGGCATAGATCCATCTTCAACTCTGCCAATCAAATTTCTATTTTCAATAGCCTCTTTAACTGTTTCAAGTGTGGTTAAAGACATAGGTGCTCCATTGATGGGAGTTTCTGCATGGCAACTGGTACAATAATTATCCATGATCGTTTTAACGCTGTTTGTATACGTTACTTGGGCTGGTGGTGTTTCTACAGGGTCACTGTCGTCTGAAGAACAGGCACAAAAAATAAATAGGAGAGAGATACTACAAATAATTGCTTTTCTCATAAGATGCACTTTTGTATAGCATAAACGTTATATAAGGAAAAATATTTTTGACGCTTAATAATGACGGTTCAATTATGCGTTATGAGATTTTATAAAAGAGCTTCTTTAAGGATCGTAACAGGATGTTTAGCCATACGTTTGGTACCATCATAGATTTGATGTCTACAGCTCGTTCCTTACTTAAGTCACCAAAACAGAGCTTTAATATATGACTGCTAATAAATAGAGCGACTAGAAGTAAAAGTTTGGTTTTCATTGTAATTGTATTTTAAAAATACGAGTAGTGAAAATATAAGTAAGAATTGAGACTTGTAAGGCTAATATAACACTTTGACTATTAACTATATGAGTAAAATTTGTAACTTTAATGCAAATAGCTCTTGTATTGAAATTTTTATTAAAAATATTATTCACCTCTATTTTAATCTTCTGTAGTTGTCAATTAAGGGCAAACAATTTGATTATTGCACCGAGTGTAATAGAGATTAAAATATTAAGTGATAAATCTGCATGGAAAAAAGCGCAAAAAGAGAATACAATTGAAAGCTATATGGTCTACCTTAAAAGATACCCAAATGGGAAATATACTAAAATAGCTAAAGAGAGAATTAAGAATTTAGAATACAAAAAAATTGAAACATCTACCTCCATTGAGAAGCTGCAAAAATTTACTAGCAAATATTCAGGTGATGATTTAACTAAAAAAGTACTTATAAGAATAGATAGTTTGCAATTTCAAAAGGTATTACAAAAAAATACATTTGATGCTTATTTTGAATACTTAGATAATAACCAATTGAATAATTACTCAGTTAAAGTTTTTATAAGGGCATTGAAAAAGTACGACTCGATAAAATGCTTTACTAAAGAATGGGAATTTGCTAAGTCAAAAAATACAGTTAAAGCAATAGAATCTTTTCTAATTAAACACTTGTCTACACCATATATTTTTGAAGCTCGTAAAATAATGCAAGGTTTATACGTTCCAGAAGACTTGAAAAATTTTCGATCAAATCTCCCAAAATTTAAAGAACAAGAAATTACAAAATATAATAATAGCTTAAGTAAGAATAGAGATAAGAGAGATGATAGAACTCTTTATTTTAATGTAATAGGAGACGTCTATTCCATTCCAAATAATGAAAAACCATATTGGATTTTTAAAAATGAGAATATGGAATATATTAAGTTGACAGTTGATGGTTTTGAAAAAATGCCGGTTGATTATGAGTTATTAGCATTAAGATATGCAAAGCCAAGAGAATTGATAGTGGTTTTTATTCCAGAAGAATTATTAAATGACTCAGAAAAATTGGCTAAAAATAAAGAGTTTGGAAGAATTTCCTTAAAATATGCATGGAGATTTATTGGAAGAGATAAGATTTTAAAGTCTCACATAATTACAACTTTTAAGGCAGAAATTCTAAATAAAATTACTACCAAAATACCACACTACAATGTTTATAGAATCTTGGCAAAAAAAAATAAATATTCTATCAGAGAATTAGAAGTAAAATCTCAACCGGAATATTTAAGAAGCCTTAATGTAAAACTAAATGATAAGTTAGAAATTTTTTTAAATTCTAATAATGAATACATTATCCAAAAAGTTATAGATTCTATTTTTAGTTATGATATACCTTCTTTAGAAGAATCATTGACTACTTTTTCTTTAAAAAATCCAAAATATATTTTTAATTCTAGCATATCAAATTCTCTAGTTAAAAATGCTCTTTTAATAAAAATGATAAAGACTTTTGAAAATAAGGATTTACTTTTAAAAGCTACAGCTAATATTCGAGATAGAGATTTTTTAATTAATTTGATTGAATCTAATAATTCCCTACTTGGTGCAGTCGCTAAACTATCTGCGATAGCTGACTATTCATTTATTAAAAAACAATTACCAGATTATAAGGTAGAAATTTCTTGGAAAGAAGGAAACGCAACATATATTGGCGAACACAATGAGAAAATGAAAGCAACAGGAGAGTATATTGATTTAAAAATTAAAGAAGGTGACATAGTAATTGATAATACCACTTGGGGTGGATTTCCAGCACTTTTTGGGTATTATGGACATCTACCTAAAAAAAGTAATTTTCCTGCAAAGGCAAATGTTATTAGAATTCTTAACAAAATTTTTGATAATGTAGAGATTGATGACCTAGTCTTATCAGAAGTTTTTTCTAATCCTCTAGTTTATGAAATGAAGGCAGAAATTATAAAAAGAATAGATGATGATAAACTATTATACAATCTGTTCATAAGTGTTAATTCAATATATGATAAACAATCAATTATTCGCAAGGTCAAGAATGAAGAATTGTTAAAAAGTGCATATAATAATATAAAAGGGTTTAATGATGAAAAGTTAGAATGTTCTATCATAAGTAGAATTAAAGATGAAGAATTTTTTAAAAAATATTATGAAGAAAATAGAAAGTATCAATGTCATCATGGGATACAATACATTAATAGTGTTAGTTTTTTAGTGAAGATACTAAATAAAAATAAGGACTACATGTTGAAATATTATATTAGAAAGCGAATAAAAGAACTTAAAAAAAAATAGTAGTCTATTTATTAAATTTTCAGAGCTCTTTTTAAAACAGTTATTGGATGTTTTGCGATGTGTTGGGTACCATCAACTATTTGATGACGGCAACTTGTTCCAGAAGCAACCAACACTGTTGATTTATCAAGATTTCGAACTTTAGGAAATAAGGTATCTTCACCAACCTGCATACTTACTTTATAATGCTCTTTTTCGTAACCAAATGAACCTGCCATACCACAGCAACCAGTATTTAGGATTGTCGGAGAATAGTTTTTAGGTATATTGAGCAGTGTAAATGTAGCATGCATAGTGCTTAATGCTTTTTGATGGCAGTGTCCATGTATCTTGATACTTAGAGGCTTTTTTGTAAAAACATCTTTGGTGATATTTCCATTCTCAAATTCTTTAGAGATAAATTCCTCAATAGTAAAGGTGTAGTTTGCTATTTTTTGTGCTGATTTTTTATCATCAGCTAAACGTACATATTCATCTCTAAATGTTAAAATAGCAGAGGGCTCAATTCCTATTAGCGGAGTGTTTTTAGTAATAATACTCTTAAAAACCCCTATGTTATTGTTTGTTAATCTTTTAGCTTCGTTTAAAAAACCTTTTGAAATGGCGCTTCGCCCACTTTCTTTGTGGTCAATAATTTGAACTTGATATCCTAATTTTTCTAACAAAAAGATGGCATCCTTTCCAATGTCAACATCATAATAATTGGTGAATTCATCACAAAACAAATAAACCGTCTTTGTATTTTTTGAAGTAGGTTGTTTGCGATACCATTTTCTAAGGGTGCATGAGGCTAATTTAGGAATACTTCGCTCTTTGGCAACTCCCATAATGCTTTTGGCAATAGACGTGTTTAGAAAAGTATTGACCATTGTCGGAAGTTTGCTGCCTAGTTTATTATAAGCGGCATTATTGGCAAAGAGTTTGTTTCTGAATGAATAACCATTAGATTCTTGATATTGATATAAAAACTCAGCTTTTAATGCAGCTACATCAACATTGCTGGGACATTCACTTGCACAGGCTTTACAACTTAAGCATAGATCAAAGACCTCTTTTAGTTCTTTGTGGTTGAATTTATTGACCTTCTCAGAACTGGTTAAAAACTCGCGTAATGTGTTGGCCCTAGCTCTGGTAGTATCTTTTTCATTTTTTGTAGCTCTGTAGCTTGGACACATAGTACCACCTGCTTCAGGCGGTTTTCTACAATCACCTGAGCCATTACATTTTTCACTGAACCGTAAAATACCTTGATCTTGAGAAAAGTCTTGTAGTGTTTTAATTTCAGGTTCTTTTCTATTGACCTCATAGCGTAAATTTTTATCCATAGGAAACGCATCTACAATCTTTCCTTTATTGAAAATACAGTTTGGATCAAATGCATTTTTGATACGTTGTAAAAGCGCATAATTCTTTTCACCTATCATCATAGGAATGAATTCGGCTCTTACTATGCCATCACCATGTTCACCACTAAATGAACCTTGATACTTTTTAACCAATTGAGCAGTTTCGGTAGTAATTTTTCTGAATAGGTCAACATCTTCCCCCTTTTTTAAATTTAAAATAGGGCGGAGGTGAAGTTCACCGGCCCCTGCATGTGCATAATACACAGCTTCTTGATCAAATTTGGCCATTAGCTCTGAGAACTCTTCAATATAATTTGGTAATTCCTCTAGTGCTACTGCAGTATCTTCAATACAAGCAACTGCTTTTTTGTCACCAATCATATTTCCTAACAACCCCAGTCCTGCTTTTCGTAAATCCAGCGCTTTGTGAATATCCTCACCATATAACTTTGGATGATGATATCCGTACCCTTGTTCTTTTAAAGTATCAATAAGAGTGTTGGCTTTTTTTTCAACTTTTTCTAAAGTTTCAGCTTTAACCTCAAGCATCAAGATAGCCTGAGGATCTCCCTGTACGAAAAATCGATTCTTTGCCTGCTCTCGATTATTTTTGGTACAGTCTAAAATCACCTTGTCCATCAATTCACATGTGTATAAATGGTAGTTCATTGTCACTACTGTGGCTTTTAAGCTCTCATGAACACTCTCAAAATGTGATGCTACCATAATACTATAAGCAGGAGGAAGTTCTTCTAGTTGTAGAGTAACCTCGGTTGTAAAAGCTAAGGTTCCTTCACTTCCACAAAGTAATTTGGCTAAGTTGACTGTGGAGTTCGTACCGCCAAAAAGATCAAAATCTAATAGAGCATCGACTGCATACCCTGTATTTCTTCTATGAATAGATGATTTTGGAAACTGTGTCTTGATTTCTTCTTGAATCTGGCTTTGAGACAATTCATTATAAATTGATTTGTAAATACTGCCTTCAAGAGAAACTTCTTGCATTTTTTTTCGAAAATCCTCCAATGAGATTTCAGAAAAAGTTGCAACACTACCATCGCTTAAAATGGCATCTATAGCTAGTGTTTTGTCTCGAGTAACACCATATCGAATGGAAGTACTTCCGGAAGAATTATTACCAACCATACCACCTAGCATACATCTATTAGAGGTAGATGTATTAGGACCAAAAAACAACCCAAACGGTTCTAAAAAACGATTCAAATCATCACGAATGACTCCAGGTTCAACGGTTATGGTTTTATTAGCCTCATCAAAGTCTAGTATTTTAGTGAAATGTTTTGAAACATCTACCACAATACCATCGCCTACGCATTGCCCTGCTAAGGATGTGCCCGCAGCTCTGGGGATTAAAGTAGTTTGGTGTTTGTAAGCAAATGCGATGAGTCTTTTGATGTCTTCTTTATCCTTGGGATAGGCAACTGCTATAGGAATTTTTCTATAGACCGATGCATCAGTGGCATACATGCTTTTATGAAGATCGTCAAAGAAAAGTTCTCCTGATAATGAATTAGATAATTCAGCTAAGGGTATGTCATCCTGCTTTCTGAACATTTAGCTGACTTGTTCTCCGTTTTTGGCTGAGGCAGAAGTTTGCAGTAAAATGATTTCACCTTGCTCATTGGCTACACCTAATACCAAACACTCACTTTGAAAATTAGCAATCTGTTTTGGTTTAAAATTAACAATAGCTGTTACTTGCTTGTTCAGTAAAACTTCTTTTGAGTAAAGGTCAGTAATCTGTGCACTGGATTGTTTTATACCCAAATCGCCAAAATCAATTTTCAATTGATATGCAGGTTTTCTGGCTTTAGGAAAATCATTAACTTCTATAATCGTTCCTATACGAATATCGACTTTTGTAAAGTCTTCAAAAGAGATTTCATCTGCCATTTATTTTGTAATTTTATTGGATAAATCTACAAATAATATCGCAATGGCTAGAACTCCTTCAAACATGCTTCCGTTGGGTACTACTGCTCCGGGTTTTACTTTGTATGATACGGTTTCTGGAGAGGATCTTACGCTGTTTGAGTTACACGGTGATGTAGCTACAGTTATATTGTTTATCTGTAATCATTGTCCGTTTGTGTTACATGTTAATGAAGAATTAGTACGTGTAGCGAATGACTATAAAGATAAGAAAGTAGCGTTTGTTGCTATTTCTTCTAATGATGTCAAGAACTATCCTGATGATGCTCCGCATTTAATGCGGAAAAGAGCTCTGGAATTAGAGTACCCTTTTCCGTATTTATATGATGACTCTCAGGAAGTGGCACTTTCTTTTGATGCCGCTTGCACACCTGATATTTATGTGTTTGATAAAAATTTAAAACTTACATACAGAGGTCAATTAGATGATTCGCGCCCTGGTAATGGTATTCCTGTTACTGGAAAAGATTTACGTCATGCCTTGGATTGTTTGGTAGAAGGTAAAGAGAATACAGAAAAGCAGAAGCCAAGTATAGGTTGCAATATTAAATGGAAAGTGTAATTTTAGCAGTTAGCAGGAGTTATCTAGGTCTAATTATTTCCAACCTTTTCTGATCATTAAGTTTTGTATATGTGCGTAATGATGATTACAATGCCAAGCATAAATTCCAATATTCTCAGATAGCTTTACATCTTCATTCGTTTCAGGATGAATAAAGCTTTTCTGAAGCTCTTCAAAAGACAATCCTTTTAATAAATACACTAACTTGGCATGGGTACTTTTCAATGCATCAAGAGATAATTGTATAGGTCCTTCTTTAGTATCATGTAATTCTGCCCAGCGATCTTCAAAATAGGCTTTTATTAGTGGATTATCTTCTGTAAGTGCCCATTTGAATCGGGTATAGCTGTTGTGATGGCTATCAGCACAATGGTGCACCACCTGTCTGATGGTCCAACCACCTTCACGATAGGGCGTTTCAAGTTGTTTTTCAGTCAAATGAACTACTAATTCAGATAACTTTTCGGGAAATTCCTCTAATACTAAAATCCAATCACGAGTATGTTCTTGCGTAATTTGCTCAGGAATTTGAGTCTTACCGATTGGATATTTTAATTGCTCTATGTCCGTATTCAATGTTTTCGTTTAATAGCGTACAACACTTAAGGTGGCGACTTTACCGGTACTTATATTCCATGCTTGGGCTTTTACCAATTGCCCTTTATCATCATATACAAAGAATTGAGCGGTATTTGGCCCTACATAACCTTGATTTAATGCCTTGAAATCAATTCTATTATAACCTCTTTTCAGGGGAATCTCAATAAAAGATGAAATACCTTTCAAGGTAATATTGGCATCTACTACTTGTTCATTTAAATAAATTCGCACTCTATCACCATCTACCAAGCCATGATCTCTGAATTCAATACGAACAAATTTAGTAGAGCTTTCTATGCTTCCCAGATCAGCATGACTCGTTAATTTTGGATTGCTCGTATCTTGTCCGTTAAAGCTACGTTTTACAAGAACATCATCATCTAATTTTACTCTTGACATGAAGTTTTTACTTCCACCGCTCGTGCTACTGTTATTCGTATTTAAATTTAAGTAATAATCAAGGCTTTTTAATTCTAGAGGCTTGGGTTTATTTAAATCAAATAATGGACTAATTTTATCAGGAATGGCTATAGTAATACCATCAGCTCTCTTTCTGGAATCTAATATAGATTGAAAGCTAGATTTTTTAACATCCTTTTTTATAGTATCGTTTTGTGCTACAAGTACGTAGTTACTTGAAACCAAAAAAAAGAAAACTAAGATTACTTTGTATATAGAATTAGCAAGCATATTACCTAAAATATGTCGCAAATATAATGCCTAAATTACTTTTTGGTTGCGTCTTTTTTCTGTAGTTTTTTAATTTGATCTTTGGCTCTCCTATTTCCTGAATCTAATTCAATTGATTTTTGATAGTTTAAGACAGCATTTGTGGTATCTTTATTTCGTTGATAAGCTTCACCCAAGCTATCATATACATTAGAGCTTTTGGGATATAATTCGGTATTAATTTTAAAAAGATTGATTGCAGCTTGATAATCTTTTTCACGAATTTTATCATAACCCAAATGATTAATTCTGCGCTCGCGAACAATAGGATTTAAGGAGTCCTTAGTTTTAATGTTTTGATACCCTTCAAGTGCTTTGTCATAATTTCCTTCTGCTAACCATTGACTGGGAGTTTTATAACCCTTAGCAACTTTTGAATGCTCATATTTTATAAAACTATCTTTATCCTTAGGAACAAAAACCAAATACATTTTTTTATCTTGAGGATTGGTTAAAAACTGGATTTTAGAGTTCATTTCTTTAACAAAGAATGTATTATCTCCTGTTTTCATGGTTTTTATACCTTCTGCGCCACGCCAGTCTATTAGTATAGAGTTATTCTTAGTGTATACTTTGATAAGTTCATCTTCAGTGTATAAGTAGTTTCCTGAAATTTTTTTGATGAATTCTGGGTCATTAGATCCAGATTTACATGCTGCCAAAACGGTAAGCGTAAAAAGGACTGTAAAAAGAAATTTAATTCTCATCGAGATTTGGTTTTAAAATATGACGACGAAAAATAAGATACGTAACAAAATTATTAATTATTTATATAGGGTTTAAATCTATAGCTAAGCATAAATCCATGTGTGTTATTTAAAACAGAATTACCTAAAATTTGGTTATAACTATAAATAAATCTCAAGTTTTTTAGAGCAAATAAACCTACTAAAAAGTTTAGAGATGAGGTAGTTCTATAACCAATACCAAACTCAATTTTATTTTTATAATTGATAGAGGTGTTTAAGTCAGCTTGCAAAGGTGCGCCATTTTCATATTTAACCAATAAGCTTGGTTTTATGAGAATTTCTTCAAAAATTGAATTGTAAAATCGATATCCAGTGTAACCGTAATATGTGTTTTTTAAATTTACTTCATCACCTGAAGCTATATTTGCTATAAGATTTGGAGATGAAATTCCAATATAAAATTGCTCTTTATTCCACATGAATCCAGCACCAACAGATGGAATTATTGTCCTGATATTTTCATCAAAATTTTCATCATCAGTAATTTCCAATTCTAAAAGATCATCTTCATATAGTTGTAATCCTGCTGTTATACCAAATGAAATTACATTTGGTGTATAAACTTCCCAAGCAGGTCTATCTTTTTTTAGATCGAAGAAAATTTTATAAGCGTAAGCTCCTGAGATACTTGTGATAGATGTAACACCAATTTGATCTCTTAATATCACTCCTCCAATACCAACATTTTTAGAGTTAAGAGGTGAGTTTACTGTCAATGAAAAGTTTCTAGGACTTCCTTCAAACTGATTTAAAAATCCACTATTAGCTAATGTTATTTCTGTTGACTGGTCAAAACCAGCATAAGCAGAATTAATAATAAATGGATTATAATTATATTCAGAAAATACGGGTGTTTGTTGCCCTATAAGAAGGTTTGAGGATAAAAATATCAGCATTATCATTATCAAAACAAAGGATTTTATACGTTTCATCTTTAGCATATTATCTTCTTAAGACTAGAAATCCTTTTAGTTTTTTAATAGTATGGCTTCCATCTATTTCAATATTGAAAAAATAAGTGCCATTTGGTAATTCATCAGCGCCTAGATTAGTTAGTTTGTTTGCGTTTCCATTAAATACTTTTGAGGTATTATTATATCCAATTACTTCAAACACAACATTTCCCCAACGATTGTATATGGTAACTTTATTGTTTGGGTAGTTTTCAATACCAACTATTTTCCAAACTTCATTAATTCCATCTCCATTGGGAGAGAATCCGTATTTTGTTTCATCCTTTTCAAATAAGTCTGCGATGATTGTAAATGTTTCAGTAGTACATCCTGTGGCATCACCAGCTGTATTGTAAGAAGTGATAGTTACAGATACTGTCTCACCGTTATCGAAATCATTAGCAAAGTTGTAGGATGTGCTTGAAGTAATATCAAAGTTGGTTAGGTTGTTAGCGGTAGAAGAGCTCCCTGTGACTGTTAGTCTATATCCATCAGCATCAGTTACTGTATTCCAAGAGATATTGGTATCTACGGCAACATTAGTAGTTCCATCAGTAGGACTGCTTAGTA
>NZ_JBWQOL010000004.1:0-372039 GCF_056591715.1 Maritimimonas sp. 2405UD52-3 | reverse complement strand
GGGTGCTGTATTAACTTTTGTCAGCAATACTTTTGATTCGACCGTTTTCAAATTCAAATTCCGATTTCCCTTTTAATTCCAAAGTATCTCCAGACTTCATTCCGTTTGGTAAATCAACAGCCAGAATTGCTCTATAATCAATTTCAATCGAAACTTTCGAATTGTTAAATTCCCATGAAGTTATAGTTTGCTTTCTTTGCTTAAAATATTGCTTTGCAGATTCTGCTTGTTTTTTAAATTCATTCAGCCCTTCGGTTCTTAAATCCACGTTTCCATTTGAGATATTCTCAAATAGAATATTCTCATTCATATTTTTTGTCATTCCATTAACGTCAAAATTGTTGTAAGAATCTACATAGTTTTCGATTATTTTTTTCTGATGTTCTTCCATACTTTTTTCAGATTGACAGCTCAAAGTGAGAATTAGTAATGTAGTTAGCTTAAGATACCTCATTTTGGGTTTTCCAATATTGTACACAACGGTCTCGGCTATGATTTCGTTGTGGATAATTCTGTAGGAATTGTCCACTCGTGAATCAGCCGACTAAAAGTAATAAATTTTAAAAGAGTAGAGAAGTGGCAATGGATTATAGCCATTGTTGGCAACTGTATTTTATTCAACTTCACTTTACTTTTTTAAATTCCAATAATTGACGAACGTCATCCATTTTCACATAAACAGAGTATTTGTCCGCATTGGTGTTTATCACATCGACAAAGGCTTTTTTTCCAATCATATATTGAACGTCATTTGGATGATTAAGAATCTTCTCGAAAGTTAAAGTGTATTGACAATCAGAAATCCATTCTATGGATGTATAAACTTCAGCACCAGTTTTTGGGTTTATCTCAATTTGCATAGAATCATTTCGAATAATTCTTTCAGGCATATTTTTGTCAACATATCGAAATTCTCCAGTTCTAAAATTCGCACACTCTTTTTCGTCAGCACAATTAATAAAAGTAAGAGTGATTATTGTTATCAGAATCAGTTTTTTCATATTGTAGCGTAAGCGGATCAGCAATTTAGTTTAGCAGGGTCGATGGAATCCATGTCCAAAAGGGTGGGGTTTTGCAAAACAAAGCATAGCAATTTTGGACAGCTTTAGCTGGAATGGGTTCCATCTTGTTATATAATGACTAAATATTCCTATTAATACACCTGAATTTCGGGATAACAGGAATTTTAGTTCCTTTTTTTGATTCTTAATATTTTAATGATCTTTAAAGACCTCACTAATTTGAACAACAGGTTCAATATTTGTGTAGTTAGGAATGTCTCCTACAATTTTTTGGGCATTTGGGCCAAATAAACTTTGATATGTTGAAAGATCATTAAAATACAAGTACCCTATAGCTAAATACGGAATTGGTTCATCTGGAGTGCGACCAGAAATTCCCTTGTCTATTTCATATTTCTTTAAATCATCACCAAATATATCTGATAACATTGGCATATGTTTTTTAGAATAATAATCCATATCAAATGTTTTTCCTTCACCATTAGGATAGAGTATCGTTACTTTAATCATACCTTTTTTAATTTGTGAATCACCAGAAGACCTGTTTTCTTGGCAACCATAAAACAGCATTACAAGGCCTAAGACCAGAAGGGTAATTTTACTTTTCATTTTTTTAAATTTTATTTATGTGTCCTTTTATCTGATTTATATAATTCAATTGCTTTTAAATAATTTATCACGCCATTCATTGTCATATCATTAACAAAACCATCAAACTGAGGATGATTTTTTTGTATCCAGTTAACTAATGAATCTACCTCTTTTGTCCATACTTTCCAATCAACATTTTCACATTCTAACTCTTCAATTTTTGAGATTTTTTCGGCATTAAAAGAGATTTTATAGTCACAAATCATAGAATTATTTTTTAAAAATGCATGCCGAATAGAACTAATAGCAATAGAAACGATTATCTGATTTTCTTTTTCCTTTAGCCTTACTATTTTATATGATGGTTGAAAGACGGAATCCCATTTAAACTGCTCATAAAAACTCTTAAGCGTGTAAGGCATAACAAAATCTCCTGCTATAATAGTTATACTATCGTTTATTACAGTTTTTAATTCATTATAATCTGCTGCATCTCTAGCTTTATAATATTTAGTGACTGTTTCTTGATGTGTCAATTTCTGATTTTCACATCCGGTTAAGCAATATAAAAGAAAAAGTATAAGAATGGTGTTTTTCATTATTCTAAACTTTAAAATCTTAAAAAGTATTATTTTTTGAATATCCAGGAGGTTGAATACCAAGCATACGTAAATAGCCAATAGCTTGAGCTCTGTGATGTGCCGTGTGATTTTCGGCGCGTAAAATAAGGTCTAGGTTGGAGTGCCCTTCTAAATACCACGGTTTTTCTTTATCAACACCTTTAGTTAATTCATCATCACTAATTTTATCCAAACTTGAAATGACATAATCAAAAGTATCATTTACATATTTTTTTACGAGTGCTTTATTTTCTCCTGACTCTCTTTTTTGTAAACTATCGGGTTGAAAAAGATTAATTGGGTCAGGGCGATCAATAAAGAAATTGGCTTTCATCATGGCTTGAAAATCAGGATAGGTTTTTGAATCTACTAATATGCCTATAAAAGCATTATTGGTAAAACCAATGTGCATAAAATGCTGTATATAGCTCATTTGCTCATCAGTAGGACTATACTCTATCTGATCATTCGGTATAGTATCAAACACGGCCAATGTATACTCCTTAGATTTTTTCCATCGTTTAATAAGATTCTCTACAATTGGATTATCTATACTTGGTAATTTAGAAGCTAATAAAGCCAGAGGGCTAAGCCCAATTACACCTAACAACATTCTTCGTTTCATATGATGTTTTTAATAAGATTAAATATAAGAAAAGATATACTAGGAGAACACCCATGCCAAAATTGGAATTAGTATTGCAAGAAAAATACCCCCGATAATTTTATTATTAAATGTATGCCCAATAGTATCAAAAGAATCTGTAGAGCCTTTTGGTCCATATACATATTCTTGAAAAGTAAATTTAGGCTTATTAAAAATGGTTCTCCAAATACTGCCGTATACCCACCTCACAATGGCTCCTGCATAATTTAAAAGTATTCTGCCGAATATAATTTGAACTAATTTATTGATAGGCATATGAATTTCTTCTGAAACATTCTTTGTTATTCATAAATACGAATGATCTTGCCATGATCCCAGCCTTGAATGCTTCTGGCGTATGCATTTACTACTTTATTCATTGGTATGGCATTATGACCAGGGAAATAGTCTTGATATTTCTCAACCGCGTCCTCTACCAATCCTGAAGACACTACATTTACTCGAACATTTTCTAATTCTAATGCCACCGCTTTTACAAAACTGTGAATAGCGCCATTCACCATAGCAGCACTTGAAGTTAAGAGTACAGGATCATCGGCTAAAATACCAGTAGTAAGGGTGATGCTTCCACCTTTTTTAATATGGTCTTTACCAATCCTCACAAGATTTACTTGCCCCATTAATTTACTTTTCAAACCAATATAAAAATCCTCTTCAGAAAGTTCATTAAAAGAAGCCCATTTGGCCTCACCCGCAGCGCATATAACGGCATCTACTTCGCCTACTTGTTCAAACATCTGTTTGATAGAATCTGAATCTGAAATATTTACTTGTACATCACCAGAGGTTCTACCAGCTATAAGAATATCATGATTTTTTGAGAGGTGTGCGGCTACTTTACGGCCAATAGTACCTTTACCACCAATGAGTAGAATTTTCATAAAAATGCGTTTTAGTTTGTATAGTTTCTGGCACCAAAGATAGCGCTTCCTACTCGTACCATAGTACTGCTATTCTCAATGGCTAATGGATAATCGCCACTCATACCTATGCTTAAAGTTTTGAGTTTTGAGTTTTGAGTTTTGAGTTTTTTAAAGAAGGTATTTAATGAACTGAACTCGTTTTTTATTTGTTCATTGCTAGTGGTAAAACTCGCCATGGCCATTAAACCAACAACATTTACATTTTCTAACTCCTGAAATTCTTTTGAATTGAGAATTGATTCAATTTCTGAAAATGGAAGTCCAAACTTGGTTTCTTCTTGCGCAATACGGGCTTGCAATAAGCAATCAATTATACGGTCATATTTTTTGGCTTGTTTGTCAATTTCTTTTAGGGTTTTAAAACTGTCAACACCATGAATTAAATGCACAAAACTTGCCATATACTTGACCTTATTTCGCTGTAAATGACCAATCATATGCCATTTTATATCTTTGGGTAATTGCTCATACTTTTCAACCATTTCCTGAATCTTATTTTCACCAAAATGGCGCTGCCCGGCGTTATATGCTTCATGAATAGTAGCAGCAGGTTTTGTCTTTGATACGGCTACCAGCGTTACACTTTCAGGGAGTGTTGACTTAATATGCTTTAAATTGTCCGCAATACTCATAATTAAAACTCATAGATGGTTAATCCACTACGCAATTTAGGTTCAATATACGTACTCTTAGGTGGCATTTGCAAATTAGCATCGGCAACCGCTTTTAATTGGTTAATAGTAACAGGAACTAAACCAAATGCAACCTTATATTCTCCTGTATCTACCTTTTCTTTTAATTTAAAGACATCATTCTTACCATGTGAATAATGAATCCGCTTACTTTTACGTAAATTTTTAATTCCTAATATAGGTTTTAAAACTGTTCTATACAGTATTTCAGTGTCTAACATACTGAGTGCATCTGTAAAATTATAAATTGATTTTCTCAAGTACAGCGAGTAATATTCGCCATCTAGGTACATGCTGAAATGATGTTCTTTTGACGGACGATACAATTGTTGGCCTTTGTTTTCAATACGGTACCATTCATCTAATTGTATTAAAAATTCCTCTTTTGAGAGTCCGTTTAAATCTTTTACTAACCTATTAAACTCTGAGATCTTTAAATGGGATTCAGGAATCAGGTAACTCATAAAAAAATTATAAGGTTCTTTGCCTGTATGCTTTTTATTTTCATTTTTGAACTGTTCAGCCAACAGGCACGAAGAAGAAGAACGATGGTGCCCATCTGCAATATAAAGCGAATTCATTTCAGCAAAAGCATCACTTATAGTTTGAATATCTTTAGTATCTGTTACCAACCATAGATAATGCGTGTTTTTATCAGTGGTGGTAAATTCATATTCAGGGTGTTGTATTAAATAATTTTCAACTATTTTTTGAATAGTGTTGTTGTCAGGATAGGTGAGAAGCACAGGTTCTGCATTAAAACCAACTATTTTAAGATACTGCTGAAATAGTTTCTCCCTAGTTTTAATAGTACCCTCGTGCTTTTTAATTACATTATTATTATAATCTTCTACAGTTGTAGCAGCAATAATTCCACAAAAAATAGCTGAGTCAACTATTTTTTTATAAATGTAAAAAGCAGGTTCTTGGTCTTTTATGAAGATCTTATTTTCCTTAAATTCTCCATAGCGATTGCGAACTAATTTAAATCGCTCTTTACCCAATACTTCCTGATGATATTTATAGCCAGGATTTATAATGTGTAAAAAAGTAAACGGATTAAAATCGAGCTTAGCGCCTAATTCTTGTGGTGTATATGCTTCATAGGATTTTGAAGAAACCAAAGCTGCCTTATCTCTAGTAGCACGCACTGCTTTAAAAG
This sequence comes from Maritimimonas sp. 2405UD52-3, assembly GCF_056591715.1. NCBI lineage: Bacteria > Pseudomonadati > Bacteroidota > Flavobacteriia > Flavobacteriales > Flavobacteriaceae > Maritimimonas > Maritimimonas sp. 2405UD52-3. The sequence continues at coordinate 366,362 of NZ_JBWQOL010000004.1, read as the reverse complement.
GCTTAACTATGGCCACGCTGTCTACTTTAAAATATCAATAATTTGATCAGCTAATTCTGTGCCTATTCTATTCTGAGCTTCACCTGTAGCGGCACCTATATGTGGCGTTAACGAAATATCAGGATTCATTAACAATTGAATCTCAGGATTAGGTTCATTTTCAAAAACATCTAGTGCAGCTTTAGAAATTTTTCCGCTTTTTAAAGCTTCTACTAAAGCTACTTCATCAATAACTCCGCCGCGAGCGGCATTTACAATACCAGCCCCGTCTTTCATCATATTAAATTCTTCAGTAGAAATAACATATTTATCTTGGGCAGGAACATGTAGAGTTATAAAATCACTTTGTTTCAAAACATCCTCTTTAGATATTGTTTGAATATCAAAGGCCAATTTTTGACCATCAAAAAAATCTAGTTCAAGAGTTGCATTATCAATAAATGGATCAAAAGCAATGACTTTCATACCAATACCTAAGGCTACTTTTGCAGTAGCTTGACCAATTCTTCCAAAGCCTAAAACTCCTAGTGTTTTTCCTTTTAATTCAACACCTTTGGCATAGGCTTTTTTAAGGTCTTTGAATTTAGAATCACCTTCTAAGGGCATATTTCTGTTAGAATCATGTAAGAAACGAACCATCCCGAAAAGGTGCGCAAATACCAATTCAGCAACAGAGTGAGATGAAGCTGCCGGGGTGTTAATCACTTTAATGCCTTTGCTTTTGGCGTAATCAACATCTATATTATCCATACCAACACCACCACGTCCAATAATTTTAATAGATGGGCAAGCATCTATAATATCTTTTCTAACCTTTGTAGCACTGCGCACTAAAATTACATCTATGCTGTTTTTATTTATATAGTCTACTAATTGTTCTTGCGCTACTTTGGTTAAGATTACTTCAAAACCGGCATTTTCAAGAGCATCTACACCCGTAGTTGCTATTCCGTCATTTGCTAATATCTTCATTGGGATTATTATTTATTAAAATTCTGCATTACATCAACTAATACTTTTACACTCTCAAGTGGCATAGCATTATAAATACTAGCTCTATAACCACCCACTGATCGATGACCATTTAAACCGCTAATACCAACAGCTTGCCAGGCAGTATCAAACTTTTCCTTTAAGCTTTCATCATTAAGAGTAAATGTAACATTCATGGTTGATCTATCTTCTTTTTCTGCAACTCCACTAAACAAATCATTACTATCTATTTCATTGTAAAGTAAGTTTGCTTTTTCATTATTTATTTTCTCAATAGCCTCCAGTCCGCCAAGGTCTTTTAACCATTGTAATGTTAACATTGAAACATATACAGGAAATACTGAAGGTGTATGAAACATGCTATCTTTTGAGATATGTACTTGATAGTCTAACATTGAAGGAATTTCTCTTCTGGTTTTACCTAATATATCTTCTTTAACAATTACCAGAGCAGTACCTGCTGGCCCCATATTTTTTTGCGCCCCTGCATAAATAAGATCAAATTGCGAGAAATCTAATTTTCGTGAGAAAATATCTGAGCTCATATCGCAAGCTAGCAGCGTATTTCCTTTATTAAATGTTTTTAACTGTGTTCCAAAAATTGTATTATTACTTGTAAGATGTAAATAATCAGCATCATTTGGAACACTATAGCCTTTTGGTATATATGAATAGTTCTTATCCTTAGAGGAAGCAATAACTTCAACTTCACCAAACAATTTTGCTTCCTTAATTGCTTTTGAACTCCACGCTCCAGTATCTAAATAAGCTCCTTTGCCACCAATTTTCATCAAATTGTAAGGGGTCATTAAAAATTCTAAGCTAGCACCACCTTGTAAAAATAAAGCTGAATATCCTTTATCTTCAAGATCTAATAGTTCTAAGGCAAGACTTCTGGCTTTTTCCATAACAGCAACAAAATCTTTACTTCTATGTGAAATTTCAAGTATAGAAAGATTACTATTATTAAAATTAAGGACTGCTTCAGAAGCTTTTTGAAATACCCCTTGTGGCAAAATACATGGGCCTGCACTAAAATTATGCTTTTTCATAAGAGTTCAAATTTTGAAAGGACAAAGTTGTAGAATTTATTACTAAAAATTAGTATAGAATTCAGAAAAATCGATAACAAATTTCAACAATATGTTAATTATTTGGCGAGATTTTAATGAGATATCAATAAATTATTTAGGCTGCATAATCACGCAAGGTATAATCATCTCTTCAAGAGATATGCCACCATGCTGATATGTATTTTTATAATACTTAACGTAGTGATTATAATTGTTAGGATACGCAAAAAAATAATCTTCTTTAGCAAAAACAAAAGAGCTACTCATATGTAAAGATGGTAGAAAGATATCTTTAGGGTTCTTCACTGCATATACTTCCTTATCTGTATAAGTTAGACTTCTACCAGTTTTATACCGAAGATTAGAACTAATATTTTTCTCTCCTATTACTTTAGACGGACGCTTAGTATTGATGGTTCCATGATCGGTAGTAATAATCAGTTTAAGTCCCATTTGTTGTCCTTTTTGAATCATTTCTAATAAAGGGGAATTCTTAAACCAACTCAGAGTTAATGACCTATAAGCTTTATCATCACCAGCCAGTTCTTTAATCATATCCATTTCCGTACGTGAATGCGAAAGCATGTCTACAAAATTGTAAACCACAACCGTGAGATCATTATTTTTTATACCTGCGAAGTTTTGAGCTAGCTCTCTGCCCTTAGTTAAGTTTGTAATCTTATAATATTCATGATTGATCCCTAAACCAAGTCGCCTGATCTGTGCTGCTAAGAATTCATTTTCAAATAAATTTTTACCTCCTTCATCAGTATCGTTTTTCCAATAATTAGGAAATTGCTTTTCCATTTCAGATGGCATCAATCCTGAAAATATGGCATTTCGCGCATATTGAGTAGCAGTGGGCAAGATGCTATAAAAAGAAATTTCTTCCTCTTTTTTATAATATTCATTAATTATTGGTTCTAAGACTCTTAACTGATCATATCTTAAGTTGTCAATTACTATAAGAAGTGTGCCTTGATCCTTACTTAATTCGGGTGAAATGATATCTTTAAATAAAGTATGTGAGAGTACAGGTTTGTCTTCGCCATGAAACCAACCTTGATAATTTTTCTCAATAAATTTAAAGAATTGCGAGTTCGCTTCGTTTTTCTGGCTTTCCAAAATTTCGGTCATACCTGCATCAGAAATTGACTCTAACTGGATTTCCCAATGAATTAATTTTTTGTACAAATCTATCCACTCCTCAAAAGAATTTACCATAGCTAAATCCATAGAGATCTTTCTAAATTCTTGCTGATAATTTGTAGTTGTCTTCTCAGAAACTAGTCTAGAATGGTCTAAGGTTTTCTTTAATGTAAGTAATATTTGATTTGGATTAACTGGCTTTATAAGATAATCAGCTATTTTAGAACCAATAGCTTCCTCCATGATATATTCTTCCTCACTTTTAGTGATCATCACCACAGGAAGATTTGGAATCTTAGTTTTAATTTCTGCCAGTGTTTCTATACCAGAAAGCCCCGGCATATTTTCATCAAGAAAAACAATATCATAATTTTCATCATCTATTGTTTCAACTGCTTCAGCACCATTATTACACGTGGTTACATTGTAATTTTTCTTTTCTAAAAATAAAAGATGTGGTTTTAATAATTCAATTTCATCATCAACCCAAAGTATTTTCATTTGGCTCATATAGTAGGAGTTTTCTTATGTCAATTAAATTAAAGGTCTATTTTTGTTACAGTTATCAAACGGTATTTTTTGAAAAAACTAAAAATTTTTAACGACCCAATTTACGGATTTATTCCAATTCAAAGCCCATTAATTTTTGATATTATAGAACACCCTTATTTTCAGCGATTAAGGCGAATTTCACAGATGGGGTTGTCATATTTAGTGTATCCTGGGGCACATCACACACGTTTTGAGCACGCTTTAGGATGTCTCTTTTTAATGCAAAAAGCAATTCACTCTTTAAAAGCTAAAAAAGTAAAAATTTCTAAACATGAAGCTGAAGCTTTACAAGTTGCTATTTTACTGCATGACATTGGCCATGGTCCATTTTCTCATACGCTAGAGCATAGTATTGTTAGTAATATTCATCATGAATCTATTTCATTAAAGTTCATGGAGGTTTTAAACTCAGAATTTGATGGGAAACTAGCTTTGGCCATTAGCATGTTTAGAGGTGAATATGAACGACCATTTTTTAATCAGCTTATAGCAAGTCAGCTTGATATTGACAGGTTAGATTATTTGAAAAGAGATAGTTTTTATTGTGGCGTTACTGAGGGCAATATTAACTCAGAGCGTATTATTACAATGCTAAATGTGGTGAATGACAATTTGGTAGTTGATAAAAAAGGTATTTACTCTGTTGAAAAATTTATTGTTGCACGCAGATTGATGTATTGGATGGTATATTTACATAAAACAAGTTTGGCAGCTGAACATATTTTGGTTAATATTTTGAAAAGGGCAAAGGAACTTTCAGTTGAGAACCAGGATTTATCAGTTAGCGAAAATTTGAACTTCTTTTTAAATAACGAATTTACTCACTTCGAAGAAAATACCTTAATTGCTTTTTCAAAACTAGATGATTATGATATTATTAGTTCTATAAAAAATTGGATGACACATTCCGACAGAACCCTTTCAGAACTATGTATATCTATTATTAACAGAAGATTGCCAAAGATCATTGTTCAAAATCGGCCATTTACAAATGAAAAAATAAATGATGTGCAGCTAAAGCTCAAATCAATTGATTCGGAGCTTAGTGTAGACTATTTTATACATCAAGGCATAGTTGAAAATCAGGCCTATAACAAAGAAAAGTACCCAGTCAATATTAAGTTAAAAGGCAAAAAAGTTGTTGATATTATTTCCATTTCAGATCACCTAAATTTGGAATCATTAACTAAACCTGTAACTAAGTATTTCCTATATTACCCTAAATAATTTGTTTTCATAAAGGAGTAAGATTTTTTTTTACTTTTGCAGGAATGAAATTCACGGCGCAACAAATCTCGGATATACTTGAAGGTGAAATAGATGGAAACCCCAATGAAGAAGTATATAAACTATCAAAAATTGAAGAAGGTGAAAAAGGCTCTTTAACATTTTTATCAAATCCCAAATACACTTCGTTTCTTTATACTACAAATGCATCCATAGCGATTGTCAATAAAACTTTCATTCCTGAAAAGACAATAGACACTACCTTGATAAAGGTAGAAGATTCTTACAAAGCCTTTTCCAAATTACTGGAATTCTACAATCAGGTAAAATTGAATAAGTCTGGTGTTGAGGAACCAAACTTCATTAGTGATTCAGCAGTTATTGGCACAAATATTTATTTAGGTGCTTTTACCTATATAGGAAATAATGTAACAATTGGAAATGATGTAAAGATTTATCCTAATGCTTATATAGGTGATAATGTTACGATAGGAAATAATACTACTGTTTTTGCTGGTGCAAAGATCTATTCTGAATCGCAAATAGGAAAAGGATGTACTATACACTCTGGTGTAATAATAGGCTGCGACGGATTTGGTTTTGCACCTAATGAAGAAGGAGGTTATGATAAAATCCCTCAAACTGGTAATGTAATTATTGAGGATCACGTTGATATAGGATCAGGTACCACTATTGACAGAGCTACACTTGGTTCAACGATTATCCGTAAAGGAGTAAAATTAGATAATCAAATACAAATTGCACATAATGTAGAAGTAGGTCAGAACACAGTGATAGCTGCTCAAACAGGAATTGCTGGTTCTACCAAAATTGGCAAAAATTGTCAGATAGGAGGGCAGGTAGGTATTGTTGGGCATATCACTATAGGTGATAATGTACGAATTCAAGCACAGTCAGGTATAGGAAGAAACCTAAAGGATGGTGCCACTGTGCAAGGAAGTCCGGCATTACCATACGCAGACTACAATAAGTCTTATGTGCACTTCAAAAATTTATCAAGACTTGCTGATAAAGTTCATAAGCTAGAGAAAAAGTTAAAAAACCAAAAAGATAATAATGATTAAACAGAGAACCATTCAAAAAGAAATTTCTCTTTCTGGGGTTGGATTGCATACAGGTACTGAAGTTAAATTAACATTTAAACCAGCACCAGAAAATAACGGGTACTCTTTTATTAGAACAGACTTAGAGGGAAATCCTGTTATTGAGGCTAGAGCAGACTATGTTACAGACACACAACGAGGAACTAACTTAGAGAAAAATGGAGTTAAAATTCATACTTCTGAGCATGTGCTAGCTGCAGTAGTTGGCCTGGGGATTGATAATATCATTATGGAGATGAATGCTCCTGAACCGCCAATTATGGACGGTTCTTCTAAATTTTTTATAGAGGCATTAGAGAATGCTGGTATCCAGGAACAGGAAGCTGATGTTGAAGAATACGTGGTTAAAGATGTAATTTCTTATAAAGATGAAGCCACAGGAAGTGAGATTATTGTAATGCCCTCTGAAGAATACCAAGTAACTACAATGGTTGATTTTGGTACGAAGGTATTAGGCACTCAGAACGCAACTCTAGAACATATTTCAGATTTTAAAGAGCAAATTTCTGCAGCAAGAACATTTAGTTTTTTGCATGAGATAGAAATGCTACTTGATAACAATCTTATTAAAGGTGGAGATCTTAATAATGCCATTGTTTATGTAGATAAGAAATTATCTAATGATACTATGGAAAAACTAAGAGTTGCTTTCAAAAAGGAAGATGTAAAGGTAAAACCAAACGGTATTTTAGATAACTTAACATTGCATTGGCCTAATGAAGCCGCCAGACATAAACTATTAGATGTAGTTGGTGACCTAGCTTTAATTGGTACAAAAATAAAAGGTAAGGTTATAGCAAATAAACCAGGACATTTTGTGAACACCCAGTTTGCAAAAAAGCTTCAAAAAATCATTAAACAGGAACGCAGAAATTATGTACCTGAAGTTGATTTACATGCCAAACCAGTTAAAGATATCAATCAGATCATGGAAATGTTACCTCATAGACCTCCTTTTCTTTTGGTTGATAGAATATTAGAACTATCTGATCAGCATGTAATTGGTATTAAAAACGTAACTATGAACGAGCCCTTTTTTGTTGGGCACTTTCCTGGAGCTCCAGTTATGCCAGGTGTTTTGCAGATAGAAGCAATGGCACAAACAGGAGGGATTTTGGTGCTAAGTACGGTGCCAGATCCTGAAAATTATCTTACCTATCTTTTGAAAATTGACAATGTACGCTATAAACATCAAGTAGTGCCTGGAGATACTCTAATTTTTAAGTTAGACCTTATGTCACCTATTCGACGAGGAATTTGCCAGATGCAGGCACATACTTATGCTAACGGAAGACTGGTATCTGAAGCTGAAATTATGGCACAAATTGTAAAAGTTAAAAACAACTAAATGAATCAACCATTAGCATATGTACACCCAGAAGCGAAAATAGCTCGTAATGTAGTTATAGAACCCTTTGCAACCATTCATAGTAACGTAGTTATTGGTGATGGTACTTGGATTGGTTCTAATGTTACCATTATGGAAGGTGCACGAATTGGAAAAAATTGCAAGGTGTTTCCAGGGGCTGTTATTTCAGCAATTCCTCAAGATTTAAAGTATAATGATGAAAATACAACCGTAGAAATTGGTAATAATGTAACCATACGAGAATGTGTAACCATTAATAAAGGAACAACTGATAGAATGAAAACGGTTATTGGTGACAATTGCCTAATTATGGCGTATTGTCATGTGGCTCATGATTGTATTGTTGGTGATAGTTGTATATTTTCTAACAACTCTACATTAGCTGGTCATGTAACCATTGGTGACAATGTAGTATTGGCGGGGATGGTAGCCGTACACCAATTTGCGTCTGTTGGAAATCACGCTTTTGTAACGGGAGGTTCACTGGTAAGAAAGGATGTACCACCATTTGTGAAAGCAGCTAGGGAGCCATTGTCTTATGTAGGAATAAACTCAGTTGGATTACGAAGAAGAGGGTTCTCCGCCGAGAAAATACGTGAAATTCAAAATATTTATAGAATTCTTTATCAGAAAAGTTATAATAACACACAGGCTGCCTCTATCATAGAAGCTGAAATGGCTGCAACGCCTGAAAGAGATGAAATTCTTGAATTCTTTAAGAATTCACAAAGAGGTATTATGAAAGGTTATTTTAAATCAAACTAATTAATGGCAACAACATCAGATATAAGAAAAGGGTTGTGTATTGTTTATAACAATGACACGTATAAAATAATAGAATTCTTGCATGTAAAACCTGGTAAAGGTCCAGCATTTGTTCGTACAAAATTAAAAAGCTTAACTACCGGAAAAGTAATTGATAATACTTTTTCAGCAGGCCATAAAATTGAAGAAGTACGTGTAGAGACACGTAAGTACCAATATTTATATAATGATGGTGATACCTATCATTTCATGAATAATGATGATTATACCCAGATTCAACTGCAGAAAGATTTGTTGGATGTACCTGAGTTAATGAAGGAAGGAGAGGTAGTAACAGTTATTGTTAAATCAGACAATGAAGTGCCCTTATCGGTAGATATGCCAGCTAGTGTCATTCTTGAAGTTACCCATACAGAACCTGGAGTAAAAGGAAATACTGCAACAAATGCTACTAAACCCGCTAAAGTAGAAACTGGGGCTAGAGTAAACGTGCCTTTGTTCATTAATGAAGGTGATAAAATAAAAATTGATACTGAAAAAGGAGCTTATTTAGAGCGTATCAAAGAATAGTTTTTAAGTGAAATTTAATAGAACTTACACTTTAAAAGAAATATCGCAACTTATTGATTGTGAATTTATAGGAGATGATGATTTTCCAATACTTGGAATGAATGAAATTCATGTTGTTGAGAAAGGAGATATTGTATTTGTCGATCACCCTAAATATTACGAAAAAGCACTTGAATCAGCTGCAACTATTGTATTAATTAATAAAAAGGTAGATTGTCCAAAAGGAAAAGCACTCTTAATTTCTGAGGATCCGTTCCGTGACTTTAATAAATTAGCACAACATTTTAGACCTTTTTTGTCGTCAAGTTCGGCTATTTCTACTTTGGCTAAGATAGGAGAGACTACGGTTATTCAACCTAATGTTTTTATTGGTAATAACGTAACTATTGGTGAAAATTGCTTGATTCATGCTAACGTTTCCATCTATGACAATTGTATCATTGGTGATAATGTGATTATTCATGCAGGTACTGTTTTGGGAGCTGATGCTTTTTATTATAAAAATCGCCCAGAAGGCTATGATAAGCTATTATCCTCAGGTAGAGTAGTTGTGGAAGATAATGTTGATATTGGTGCATCTTGTACAATTGATAAAGGAGTTACTGGAGATACTACTATTGGAGAAGGTACTAAAATTGATAATCAGGTACAGATTGCTCATGATACTATAATTGGTAAGAAATGCCTGATAGCTTCACATGTTGGAATTGCCGGCTGCACCATTATAGAAGACGAAGTCACTTTGTGGGGGCAAGTAGGTGTTATAAGCGGCATTACTATTGGCAAGAAGGCTGTGGTATTGGCGCAATCTGGAGTTGGGAAATCTTTGAAAGGGGGGAAAACCTATTTTGGTTCGCCTTGTGAAGAAGCAAGGAAAAAATATAGAGAGCAAGCTGGAATTCGACTAATACCAGAACTAATCAATAAAATAAATAATCTGGAATAAGCCTTTTTTTCTAGCTTATAAAAAATTACATTTGCTTAAATAATTAACTAAAAAATACATACACAGAATGAGTGTTTTAGTGAATAAGGATTCAAAGATTATAGTACAAGGTTTTACTGGTAGTGAGGGTACTTTTCATGCCGGACAAATGATTGAATATGGAACCAATGTGGTTGGCGGTGTTACACCCGGTAAAGGAGGGCAGACACACTTAGAGAAACCTGTGTTTAATACGGTTGCTGAAGCTGTTGAAAAGGCTAGTGCTGATACTAGTATTATTTTTGTGCCGCCTGCTTTTGCTGCAGATGCTATTATGGAGTCTGCAGATGCTGGTATTAAAGTAATTATATGTATTACAGAAGGTATTCCTGTGGCAGATATGGTAAAGGTAAAAGCTTATATAGAAGATAGAGATTGTAGACTGATAGGACCTAACTGCCCAGGAGTAATTACTCCAGATGAGGCTAAAGTTGGTATCATGCCGGGATTTGTATTTAAAAAAGGAAACGTTGGTATTGTTTCTAAATCAGGTACGCTGACTTATGAAGCTGCTGATCAGGTAGTACGTCAAGGCTTAGGAATAACTACTGCCATTGGTATTGGTGGTGACCCCATTATTGGTACTACAACAAAAGAAGCTGTGGAATTACTAATGAATGATGCCGATACTGACTGTATAGTGATGATTGGTGAAATTGGTGGTCAGCTTGAAGCAGATGCAGCTAAATGGATTAAAGCTGATGGTAATAGAAAACCTGTAGTTGGATTTATAGCTGGTCAAACAGCCCCTGCAGGAAGAACAATGGGACATGCGGGAGCTATTGTTGGAGGTAAGGATGATACAGCACAGGCTAAAATGGAGATCTTAGCAGCTAATGGAATTCATGTTGTGAGCTCACCTGCTGAGATTGGTAAAAAAGTAGCTGAAGTTTTAGGATAATTCTTATATAAATAAAAGTAATTTAAAAGCCCGTCGAATGACGGGCTTTTCGTTAACTAATAAAATTAAAAAAGAATTAGGTTTTAATCTTTTCAATTTTCTCTTTTAAGTTTTTATCTAAAAAGTCAGTCATAGCATTGTAAAAATCAAATCGATTTTCTTCATTTCTAAACCCGTGACCTTCATTTTCTTTTAACATGTACTGAACAGTAACGCCATTCTTTTTAAGTGCTTCCACCATCTGATCTGATTCTGCCTGTACCACTCTTGGGTCATTAGCACCCTGAGCAATGAATAAGGCTGCTTTAATCTTATCTACATGAAATACAGGGCTATTGGCTTTCATCATAATACTATCTTTAGTACTAGGGTCTCCAACCATCTCATATAACATTTTCTTATAAGGTTCCCAATAAGGAGGGATAGTTTCCATAAATGTAAATAAGTTAGAAACGCCTACATAGTCAACAGCTGCAGCATAAAGATCTGGCGTATTCGTAATACCAGCCAAGGTTGCATATCCTCCATAACTACCACCATAAATTGCCACTCTATCCGGGTCTGCTATACCTTCATCAATTAACCATTTAACACCATCAGTAATATCATCTTGCATGGCTTGACCCCATTGCTTAAAAGAGCTTTCCAAGAATTTTTTTCCATACCCTGTAGAACCTCTAAAGTTCATCTGAAGCACTGCATAACCTCTATTAGCCAGTAATTGAACCTCTGGATTATAACCCCAATTATCTCGTGCCCATGGACCACCATGAGGATTGATAACAACAGGCAAATTCTTTGCTTCAACTCCTATTGGTAATGTAAGATAACCGTTAATTTTCATACCATCTCTTGAAGTATATGAAATTGGCTTCATCTCTGCCATATGTTCTGATTTTATCCAAGGACTCAAATCAGCCATATGCTTCACTTCACCAGAATTTCTATCATAATAGTAGTAAGAGCCTCTAGTTTTATCATTACCAGCATAGATTAAGAACTTATCTTCTTCTTCATTACTAGAAGTCACATAATATTCATTACCAGTACCTAATTCAGATTCTAACTTTTTGAAAATATCTTCTGCTTCTTTGTCTAAGAATTTTCTATTTAATTTATCTGTAGTAAAATTAATAGTAGTTGGCACTTTTCGTTTAGAAGAATAAGAGATACCATCTACATCAACTTCGTCATTAATGAAAATCTCTTCAACCTCTTTATTCTCTTTTAAATTATACTTTACAATTGCTGCTTTATCTCTGCCGCCAAGATTAGAAATTGCATACACAATGTTACCATTATCAAAATCAAAAAATTGTGGAGATAAAGTTTGCTTAAAATTAGTAGTGATCACTTCTCCAAAGGGTTTATCCTCAGATTCTCTGTACATAATAGTCTGATCTACACCATTCGTAACGTAGGCAAGGCGTAATTTTCCATTATGATCAGTACCCCAACCTGTAATATTACCAGGGTTTTCATAAAGTAAATCCATTTGACCAGTATTAATGTTTAATCTGTAAGGATCAAATACCTGTGGAATTCGTTTATTCAAACCAATGATCATTTCATTTTGATTTTCCTCTAGGTCATCAATAATTTGAGCTCTAACGCCATCAAATGGTGTTAAATCCTTTTCATTTGTTCCATCTTTGTTTACCGCAAATAAATGAAAATTCTCATTACCGGCTTTATCACGAATGTAAACTAAGCGATCATCATTTGCCCAGAAATATCCGGCAAGGTCACGATCTTCTACACTAGTAACTCTGATAACGGAGTCACTATCAAACTTTCTTACATGAATATTCATTCTTTTCTTATACGGAGCCAAGTATGCAACGTATTCACCATTTGGAGAAAGTCTAAATGTTCTTTTTTCTGAGTTTTTGAAGAAGTCCTCAACGGGAATTTTGGGAGCTGGCTTCATTGCAACGGGCTCGTTGCTTTTGTCTTTTTTACATGCTATCACAAATAGAAGTACTAGTGATAGCATTACTAGTTTTTTCATGAATTATATATTTAGTTATTACTTACATGACGAAATCTAAATGTAAAAGTTACATTCTGTTTATTTTTTTAACAAAATGATGTTTTACAATACGCAATCTAGCATAACTATTTTAGTATATTTGAATGTTAAAAACTAACAGGTCAAATGAAATTACTAGAAAACAAAACTGCATTAATTACAGGTGCTACCAGAGGTATAGGTAAGGGTATTGCAAAAGTTTTTGCTGAGCAAGGCGCCCATGTAGCATTTACTTATAATTCTTCTGCAGAAGCAGCCACTTCACTTGAAAAGGAATTGCGGGAACTGGGAGTTAAGGCAAAAGGATATCAATCAAATGCCGCAAATTATGATTCAGCACAAGAACTGGCTAAAAGCGTGCTTGAAGAGTTTGGCGCCATAGATGTTTTAATCAATAATGCTGGAATTACAAAAGACAACCTATTACTTAGAATTTCTGAAGAAGATTTTGACAAGGTTATTGAAGTAAATTTGAAGTCAGTTTTTAACTTAACAAAAGCCGTTATACGTCCTATGGTTAAACAACGTGGAGGCTCTATTATAAATATGAGTTCAATAGTAGGAGTGAAGGGTAATGCAGGTCAAACAAATTATGCTGCTTCTAAGGCTGGAATTTTAGGGTTTACCAAATCTGTAGCGCTTGAATTGGGTTCAAGAAACATACGCTGTAATGCTATTGCTCCTGGTTTTATTGAAACTGAAATGACAGATGCGTTGCCAGAAGAAACAGTTCAAAGTTGGCGAGATAGCATTCCTTTAAAAAGAGGTGGATCTCCCGAAGACATAGCAAATGCATGTGTGTTCTTGGCTTCAGATATGTCTTCATACATTTCAGGACAGACTATAAATGTAGATGGAGGTATGCTTACCTAAGGTTATTAAAATTTGGAGATTTCAACATTGTTATACATTATACTGGCTGTAATTGCATCATTAGCAATTGCAGCTTTTCATTATTTCTATAAAACTAAAAATAGAAACAAGGTAACTATATTGCTAGCTTTCTTGAGATTTCTTGGCCTTTTTGGCATTTTACTTTTATTCATAAATCCAAAAATTGAAAATTTAGAACTGACAACTGAAAAGCCTCGGTTGGTTGTCTTAGCTGATGGTTCGCAGTCAATTCCTCAGTTAAAGAAAGGATCGGTTCTTAGAAATTTCATTGAAACCACTAAATCTGATGCCAATCTGAACCATAAATTTGAAATTGAGTACTATTTATTTGGAAATGATATTAAAGATTTAGACTCCGTAAATTTTTCTGAAACAAATACGAATATTCATCAATCCATAAAGTCTATTAACAATCTTTATAAGGGTAACACAGCTGTACTTATATTGAGTGACGGAAATCAAACCGTAGGTACTAATTACGAATATTATAAATCAAAAATTCCGGTATACCCGTTGGTTTTAGGAGATACAATTTCATATGAAGACATATATATATCAAAATTAAATGCAAATAAATATTCTTTTTTAGGGAATAATTTTCCTGTAGAATTATTTGTGAACTACAATGGTATTAATGCTGTTAATCCGGTTTTGACCATTTCTGATGGCAACTCAATTATTTTTAGAAAGCCTCTCAATTTAAGTTCAGAAAGAAGTTCTGAGCGTGTTGAAATCAACTTAAAATCTTCTAGAGTAGGAGTTACAAATTATACTGCTTCTATTTCATATTTAACAAAGGAAAAAAACAAGATAAACAATCATAAAAATTTCTCAGTTGAGGTCATTAATGAACAATCTAAAATTGCTTTAATAAGTGATATAGTACACCCTGACCTCGGAATGTTAAAACGGTCTATAGAAACCAATCAGCAACGTAAAGTATTCAATTTTAAACCGAGTGATAACTTTAATGTTTCTGAGTATCAATTATTTATTTTATATCAACCAACTACTACTTTTAAAAGTGTTTTTGATAATTTGAAAAGTAAAAACATCAATACCTTTATTATCAGCGGTATTAAAACAAATTGGAGTTTTTTAAATACCCAACAAGATTATTTTAAGAAGCAACCCATCAACCAATCTGAGAGTTATTTTGCCGAGTATAACCCAAATTTCAACATATTTTCTGTAGATGATTTAGGTTTTAGTGAGTTTCCACCTTTGACTGATTTTTTTGGAGATCTGGAGCTTAAAGCCAAAAATCAAATTTTACTATATCAAACAGTAAGTGGTTTTAAAACTGAAAATCCTTTACTGGTTACGTTTTCTAAAGACTCTCAGCGATCAGCACTGCTTCAAGGTGAAAATTTATGGAAATGGCGAATGGCAAGCTTTTCAAATAATCAATCATTTACACAGTTTGACACTTTTATTAATAAGTTAGTTCAATATTTATCTATTAAGAAAGTAGCAAATCGTTTAGAATTGCAATATCCTAATGTGGTTTATCAAAATGATGAGATTCGTATTACAGCAAATTACTATAATTCCACCTATGAATTAGATACTAAGGCTGAACTGATACTAGCGCTAAGGAATGTTGAAACAAATGAAACTCGGCAGATTCCTTTTGTACTGAATAAAAACACTTACGAGGTAAATTTAGCTAATTTTAAAAGTGGTGATTATCGATTTACGGTTGAGATAAAAGGTGAGAATATCAGTAAAAGTGGATCAATTAGGGTACTAGATTATAATATAGAGCAGCAGTATTTAAATGCAAATGCCAAAGGATTAGAGCGATTAGCAACAAATTCTGTTGGAAAGCTTTATTATGAAGGTCAAGCTTCTTTACTTTTGCAAGAGCTTGAAATTAACAATCAGTATAAATCAATACAAAAGAGTACAAAAAAAATAATTTCTTTAATAGATTGGAGATGGTTATTAGGATTCATAATTTTATGCTTTAGTGTAGAATGGTTTATACGAAAATATAGAGGACTAATTTAAATTTTAAAAAATGAGTAACAGACAGTTAAATATGCCTAGTAGGCTAGTGCCTATTATTTTTATTATTATTATTTCATTGATTTTTCTATCTAAATCAGTGGTTACCATAGACGCTGGTGAGGCTGGTGTCTTATGGAAGCGTTTTGGGGGAGGAGTGGTCATAGATGAACCGCCTTTAGGTGAAGGATTTCATGTGGTTGCGCCATGGAACAAAGTTTATGTTTATGAGGTAAGACGACAAGAACTCTTTGAGAAAATGAAAGTGTTATCATCAAACGGGTTGGATATTCAACTAGATGCATCAGCATGGTATCAACCTAAAACTTCAGAGTTAGGGAAATTGCACCAAGAGATAGGTGAAGGTTATTTAGAACGTATTATTTTGCCAACAATAAGGTCGGCAGCCCGAAGTGTAGTTGGGCGTTATACACCAGAACAACTGTATTCAAGTAAGCGAGATGCCATACAAGCTGAGATTTTTGAAGAAACGAAAAAGATAGTAGATCAGCAGCATATAATTTTAGATGACGTATTGGTGCGTGATGTAACATTACCACCTACTATTAAAGAAGCTATTGAACGCAAGTTAAGACAAGAACAAGAATCTTTAGAATATGAATTTAGGTTAGAAAAGGCAGAAAAAGAGGCTGAACGTCAACGTATAGAAGCGAAAGGTAAAGCAGATGCTAATAAAATACTAAGTGCTTCTTTAACCGATAAAATATTAAAGGATAAAGGTATTGAAGCTACTTTGAAACTTTCTGAATCACCAAATGCCAAAGTGGTGGTGGTTGGCAGTGGAAAAGACGGTATGCCCTTAATTCTTGGAAATAACTAATAAAGAAAAAAGCCAGTGTCTACTGGCTTTTTTTATTCTTTTCTTCTTGATTTTGATTGTTTATCCGAATCACATCCTTTTTTACTTTTCCTTCTTGTAGTGCCCTATAATTTTCATAACATTCGAGAACAGCCTCTATCACTTGAAGATCACTAGCTTTTCGAATAAAACGGTCAGAATAGTTACACTCATTTAGAAGGTCATTCAAGTCTTTTCTACTCATATCCATATATGTCAATAAAACTTCACGGCTAAACTTCTCTTCCATAATGTCACGAAGTTTATCTTCCTCTTTGAGCTTTTTGAGTTTTTTTAATTCTTTTGGTTTCTTGCCAAACTTATTATACCAAAAATCTACAGGGTTGAAAACTGCATTGATGGCAGAACCATAACTTTGCTGCTGTGGTCTTCCTATTTCGTAAGCCTGCGGTAGTCCATCAATATGAATACGGTTAAATTTATCCAACGGAACATTTTGAGCATCTACTACTAAAACGCCTATCAACTTACTAGCTTTTACAGTTACTTCTTCTATCAAGGCTGTTTTCTCATGAATGGCAATTTCTAGTTCATTTCCCTTTAGAAGGTCATTTGTGACTTTTAGTTTTATAGATTGAAATCCTACATAAGATATATAGATAGTATCGTTGGCAACTGCCGGAATTTTAAATTTACCTTGTCTATTGGTAGTAGTACCTACAACAGAATTTAAATTTAAGATATGGGCACTTTCCAAGGGTTTCTTATCTGTAAAACTGATAATCCGTCCTTTTAAGTTTACTAAAGAATCATTTCTGGTCTGAGAAAATGAATTCAGTGTTAATAAACCAATAAATACTACAAAAAGTATTCTTTTTACCATAGCGCAATGATACTAATAATTCTATTAAATGATGTTAAATTATTACAAAAAGGGTGCCTAAAATTAGTAGAAAAAAAAGGTAATCTTACAAAGCAAGTACAAGAACTCCTAGTATTCTGGGGAACTTTGTGTAAAGTTTGTTTGAAAATGTGCGCACGAGAAGACTCGAACTTCCACGACCAAAAACGGTCACTAGGCCCTCAACCTAGCGCGTCTACCAATTCCGCCACGTGCGCATAAAGTAGTGCTGTAAAACTAAAAAAGTTAAGCGATTTTGCTTAACTTTTTGATGAAAAATGTGACCTGGCTGGGGCTCGAACCCAGGACCCTCTCCTTAAAAGGGAGATGCTCTACCAGCTGAGCTACCAGGTCATTCAAAATTCGGATGCAAAGATACTATCAAATATCAATTAAACAAGTAAAAATATAATAAATTTTGTGCGATATTTGAGGCTCTATTTATACTACTTAAAATCAGTTTTTTAATGAAAATAGTATTGCTTGGATATATGGGAAGTGGCAAATCTTCAATTGCAAAAGAGTTGGCCGCAAAGCTTCACTTAAAGCATAAAGATCTTGACGATTTAATTGAAAGGAAAGAAGCAATGTCTATTTCAGAAATTTTTGAGCAAAAGGGCGAAATCTATTTCAGAAAAAAAGAATCACAGTACTTAAAAGAAGTTCTAAACGATAAAGGTAATTTTGTGCTTGCGGTTGGTGGTGGCACTCCTTGTTATAGTAATAATATAGAGGTTATTATTGATAACTCAACCTCCATTTATTTAAGTACTTCTATTCAGACATTGTATGACAGGCTTATTCATGAGAAAAATAAACGACCTCTTATTCAAAACATACCAGGGGAGAAATTATTAGAATTTATTGCCAAGCATCTATTTGAACGCCGACCTTTTTATGAACAGGCTCAGTTAAATATTAAAACTGATAACAAAAAAGTTGATATTATAGTTAGTGAGATTATTGCAAGTATGCAGTAGCTTCTTTCTTACCAAACTCAACACAAACATGCTCTTGTAACGATGTAGAAAGACTAATACCTTTAAAATCAGCTTTTATAGGGTATTTTTTATGATTTCTATTCACCAATACTGCTGTTTTAAATTGTTTCAAAGGCACTTCCAAAAAATGCTTTACGGCATACATGAGCGTAGTGCCAGAATTTAAAACATCGTCTACCAACACCAGTGATTTGTTTTTATAGTCGTTTTCTTCAACAGATGTATGTATAGAGCTTCTTGGATTTTTCTTGTCTATTACAACCTCACAAAGAGTTGATTCAATAGGAGAGATGCTATCTAAAACTTTTTTTATCCTTTTCGCTAAAACAAAACCTTGATCTGCTATTCCGGCAATAATCAATTCTTTGTTTGAGGAATTACTTTCGTATATCTGAAAAGCAATACGGCGTATTTTATGTTGTATTTCCTTATCTGTAAGGATTATAGATTTACTCATATCAAAGTTTAGAAATCAAATATATAAAATTGATTAGTCTAAATCAGTATAATCTTCAAGATCACGACGATCTTTTTTAGTAGGCCTGCCGGTTCCTTTTTTTCTATAATGATCTTTAGCCAATTTTAACAACTCTTGATTCTCAAATGCTTCTTTAGGTGTTGTATCTTTTCTATAGAGATCCACCAGCTTAGCACCAACGCGATTAGGAGGTAGATCTAATACCTCTAATTGATAATCTATTTGATTTTTTCGAATCCGAATCTTTTCACCTATATAAATTTCTTTAGCAGGTTTGCAGTTTTGATCATTGATCTTTACCTGCCCTTTTTTACAAGCTATGGACGCTTGGTTTCTAGTTTTAAAATAGCGAGTTGCCCACAAGTATTTATCGATGCGCATAAGTTAAAAGTAAAAAAGCTGCCTTTCAAAGGCAGCTTTAGCTTAAATAGATACTCTGTTAATTCATAAAGTCTTCCTGACCTGGCAAAATATACATCTCATCAGAAAACTTTCTCTGAGTAATTTGACCTTCTTTAAAAACTGCTCTTTTTGGTTTTAAGCTTGATTTTGTAGCCCCTTCTAAGATATTATCTATAGTAGCTCTTAATAAAGCTTCGTTAGTGTCTCCAAAAGGAAGAATGTTTGCTGTAAAATCAACTTCATCTATGAGTACATCCGGAGTAAATCCATCTGCATAGTCACTTTGATTTAAACTATTAAATATTTGAAACACTATGGGTTGCATTCCTATAGTATGTTCAGAAGTTCTTCCATCCGTATTGGTATAAATCTCACGATCCGCAGTGGCAGGAGCATCAACAACAGTTATAGATCCCTCATTTTTTCCAACGGTTTGAGTGCCGACTAAAATGACTGGCATAGAAGGTCTAAGCCCATTTATTATCATTTCACTGGCGGAAGCTGTTTTATCTGATGTTATAACATAAAGTCTAGATAAATTTGTTAATCTACTCATAGGTATAAAATTTCCAGTAAAGTCTCCAGTAGTTTTATCGAAAAGAGCTGCATCATCAAAAAATGGAAAAGTAGTACCATTATCAGTATTTCTTTTTGTGTTATATGTCAAGCTTGCAAAAGGATCTACCTCAGAAGCTTTAGCACCATCAATCATACTAGCAAGATAAGCTGATGTCAAGACAGATCCACCACCATTATATCGCAAATCCAAAATGAGTTCATCAATACCTTGCGATTTAAAATCTACAAATATTTCATTCAACTCAATATGAAATGTGCTCCTAAACCCATTGTAAACTAAATAACCGATTTTCTTACCTCCTTCTTCTATAACTGAGGAAAAGTGAACTGGGTTTTCTACAACATCTCCAGCATTTAATGATTTATCCTCTCCTTTAGGAACTAAATTTCCTCCATCAAAACTGGCAACTCCAATTGATACGGATGGTTGAGAAAATAAATTATTAAGTAGTGATAGATTATTTACATTAAGTATATTACCGTCTACTTTATAAATCAAATCTCCACGTTCTATCCCAGCATCATCTGCAGGAGATCCAGGAACTACATAGGCAACAAATATTACTATATCATCACTTCCTTGAGCTACTCTAACTACAGTTCTTGGCAACTCTATTCCATAAGAAAATGTTGTTCCGTTAAAAGCATCTAATTGAGCTTGTACATCAGGAATATACCATGAAAAATCATCAGCAGAAAATTTCAAACTATTAAACAAATCTTCAGAATCTGTAAAACCATTTAAGTAAGTATAGTAATCATCTGTATTATCATCTTTGGAATCTGCTAAATTGGTAACATCTGTTTGCCAGAAATACCAATAATTCATAGCCTTCCATACAAAATCATTTACTTCATTGTCAAGTGAAACAGTAGGATCCGGATCAGGTTGTGGCTCCGGTTGAGAATCATCACTACTACAGGCAATAAAAAAGAAACTAGCTAGAAAAGCTAACAAAAGTACTTTCTTCATAATCTAATTTTAGTTTTTTAAAAATGTGCCGCAATTTAAGAAATTTCGTAAGGCCGTGTAACAAAATTGTAACTTACTCGTCGAAATGTTGAATCGCGTTAGAATAGCGTATCAATAATCAAACCAAATTAATGAAGCAAGCTGAATTTTTAAATACAGTTTTACCTTTAAAAGATAAAGTTTTTAGACTAGCAAAACGCTTGTTAGTGTCAACTGACGAAGCTGAAGACGCCACACAAGAATTGTATTATAAACTCTGGAAAAACAAGAAGAAGTTAAAGGAGTACAGAAACGTAGAGGCTTTTGCTATGACCATGACCAAGAACTATTGTTTAGATCAGTTAAAAGCAAAACGATCAAACAATTTAAAGTTGGTACATAGTAACTATAAAGATGAAAATGTATCGCTACAACGAAAAATAGAATTAGAAGATAGTGTATCTAAAGTACATGAGCTGATTAAAAGTTTGCCTGAAAAGCAAAAAATGATCATACAGTTAAGAGATATTGAGAATTATGAATTTGAAGAAATTGGCAAGATTCTTGACTTACAACCTACAGCGGTGCGTGTGGCGCTATCTAGAGCAAGAAAAACGATAAGAGAACAACTCATAAAGACACACAACTATGGAATTAGTTAAAATAGAAGAATTACTAAAAAAGTATGAAAATGCTGAAACTTCTTTGCAAGAAGAAGCTGCTTTAAAAACTTATTTTTCAAGTGATATAGTAGCTCCCCATTTGTATGAGTATAAGGCGTTATTCAATTATTTTGAAATGAGCGGTAATGAGACATATACAAAGACTATTCCGCTAAAAAGAAACAGACCTAACTTATGGTGGTTATCTATTGCAGCCTCAATTCTAGTAGTATTTAGTGTGTATTTTATGACAGACTCTGGTCTATCTGCTAAAGAGCAGCGTGAAGCAGAGCTTGCTTTTCAAGAAACTCAAAAGGCTTTCCAACTGATTTCTCAAAATCTAAACAAAGGAGAAAGTGTTGCATTTGCTGGTTTGAGTCAATTTGAAAAAGCGCAAAACAAAGTATTTAAAAAGTAAACATGTAAAAAAATGAAGACAACAATAAATAAATTAGGGAACATGAATATTAAAAAATTGATACTAGTATGTTTGGTAGCTATGCTACCGGTACTAACCATGGCTCAATCTGCATTTGATAAGTTTGAGGATATGGAAGAAGTAACTACCGTAGTTGTTACAAAAAAAGCCTTTGAATTGATGAGTAAAATGGGGGTAGATACTGAGGAAGGTAAAGAATATGTAGATATGGTTAGAAACCTTAATAGCTTACGCGTATTGGCTACTGAAAGTTCTTCAATAGCTGCTGAAATGAAATCTAAAGTAAACAGTTACTTAAAATCATCTAACCTGTCTGAATTAATGCGAGTTAAAGATAAGGATGCCAATGTGAAAATTTACATAAAAGAAGGAAGAGATGCTGATCATGTAAAAGAATTATTCATGTTTGTAGATGGATTAAGTAATATGACTAAAGATAGTGAGCGTAAGGCTGAAGCTGTGATCGTTTCTATTACAGGTGATATTGATTTGAATAAAATCTCTGAGCTTACAAAGCAAATGAACATTAAAGGTGGTGAGCATTTGAAAAAGGCAGGAGAGAACAAAAACTAATGTTTAAAATGAAAAGACTAACTAATTATATAACTCTAACGTTTTTAATACTTTTTATTACCTCTTGTAGCAGTGAGGCCTCGTTACAAAAGTATTATATAGACAGCCAGGATAATAAGAATTTTATATCAGTCGATATTCCGGCCAGTATTATTTCTCTAAAAGATGATGTTTCTCCTGAAACTGCAGAGGCTTATAAGTCATTAAAGAAAATGAATGTATTGGCCTTTAGGAAGAATGAAGAGAATACAGCTGAATATGAAGTAGAAAAAAAGAAAGTAAAAACTATTCTGAAAAGCGATAAGTTTACGGAATTGATGCGTATGAATGATAAAGGCAGAAATGTGGTTATTAAGTATGAGGGGGATGACGACAGCATGGATGAAGTTATAGTTTATGCTTCTGATAAAGAACAGGGCTTTGCTTTAGTACGTGTTTTAGGAGATAATATGACTGCAGAAAAGATCATGAAGTTGGCTCAGGGTATTCAAGAAGTGGATGGTAATAATATTGGTGTTAAGCAACTCGAGGGCTTTTTGAAAATGAAATCAGAATAATAATTAGAAGAGTTAATATTATAATTTAGAATCCCGCCAAGTGCGGGATTTTTTATGGAACAAAATTCTCAAAAGTACCGTCCTTATAGAAAATGATAATTCTATCAATTTCTTTTTGATGGGGTTTTAGATCCGCTAGATTGCTTTCTTTAGCAGGGAAGGAACTTACATCAGTTTTTTGTTGTCTTCTTTTAGGAAAAGTTCCTTTTCCGTTCATTAACCAATACAAATCAACTTCAGAGAACTTATCTAGTACCTTTAAAACAAAATCTAGGCTAGGCTTATTTCTTCCTGATAATAAATGAGAAATGCTAGAACGCTGTACACCTATTTCATCTGCAAATGAAGATGGTGATAATTTATAGTATTCCATGATTATCTTAAGACGATTTGTAAAATCAGCTGCATTTATCATTTTACTTTTTCTGTTTACAAAAGTATAAATATACTGTAGTTGAATATGTGATTATAGCTAAAAATCAATAATTTACATTAAATTAAAAATTTCAATAATAAGTATAAAAACATTGATTATTAATTATTTAAAGTATGTAAAAATGATTTATTATAAATTATTCAATACATATATCTAGTAATAAAACATTTGTTTACAAAAGTAATCAAATAAATGGATCGCCATTTACTTTTGTAAATTATTGAATATGTACTTTTGCCTTGTGGAAGTAATCAACATAGCAGCATTATTGGATTGGCACGACCAATTCAAGCAAAAGTTACTCGGTGGTCGTTATATCACACATGAAATGATTGAGCCTTTTTTGGAAAAGCTAGCTCACCAATTCAAAGTTGATGCTATAGGCGTTTCTGTTCATGAAAATCCTATTTATAGTGTTGAGGTTGGTCATGGAAAAATAAGAGTGCTTTTATGGTCACAAATGCATGGTAATGAATCAACAGGTACTAAGGCTCTGTTTGATGTTTTCAATTTTCTAGGGAACCAAACTAACTTTGAGAATGTAATAGATATCATTTTAGAAAATTGCACATTGGTTTTCATTCCTATTTTAAATCCAGATGGTGCACTTGTATATACACGTAAAAATGCTAATAATGTAGATCTAAATAGAGACGCTGTAGACCTTTCGCAGCCCGAAAGCATTCTATTACGTAAAGTATTAGATGAATTTAAGCCTGATTATTGTTTCAATTTGCATGATCAGCGTACTATTTTTAGTGTAGGTACTAAAAAACAAACAGCAACTATCTCTTTTTTGGCACCTTCAGTAAATGAGGAAAGAACAGTGACTGAAGGTAGAAAAGAGACTATGCGTGTTATTGTGAGTATGAATGAATTACTTCAACAAGTTATTCCAAATAACATAGGGCGTTATACCGATGAATTTTATCCCACTGCTACCGGAGACAATTTCCAAAAGCTTGGTCACAATACTATTTTGATTGAAGCCGGCCATTTTAAAGGTGATTATTTACGAGAACATGTAAGGAAGTATAATTTCTTAGCCCTAATTCAGGGGCTTCATTATATAGCTGCTGGTGATAAAACATTAGATCATACGCCATATTTTGATATTCCAAATAATGAAAAGTTGTATCTAGATATTATTTATGATAACATCCATCTAAAAGAAGCTGAAGAAAAAGTTTCTGTAGGTGTTGTTTTTAAAGAGCTGTTAACCAGCGGTAAAATTAGCTTTGAGCCGGAAATCTCAATCGTTGGAAATCTAGAGAATTACAATACAGATATACGTATGGACAAAGAAGGAGTTGAGGTGAAAAATGAAGATGAATTAAAGAAAATTATAAAAATATGGTAGAAATATTGTTTTTTTTCTAAAAATTTTTGATTTTTACTTGAAATTCAATAAAACTCATAGGATATGTCAAAATTTAAACTCGACGAAATAGATCACCAAATACTTGATATACTCATAGAAAATGCAAGAACTCCCTTTACAGACATAGCCAAAAAATTATTAGTATCTGCGGGTACTATTCATGTACGGGTTAAGAAAATGGAAGAAGAAGGCGTTATTAAGGGTTCCACTTTAACGGTTGATTATGATAAAATGGGCTATACATTTATAGCTTATGTAGGGGTTTTATTAGAAAACTCATCGCTTACAAGCAAGGTCATTGATGAATTGCATAATATTCCAGAAGTTACGGTTGCACATTTAACTACTGGTAAGTTCACCGTATTTTGCAAATTGAGAGCTAAAGACACCAAGCATGCAAAAGACATTATCTTTAAGATAGATAATATTTCTGGTGTATTACGTACAGAAACTTCAATTTCTTTAGAAGAAGTTATTAATGATAAAAAGCGACTTATGCATACAATTTTTAGTGATTTTAAAATTTAATAATTCAATTGGTTATTTCATATAAATCTTCTTCCTTTGGGGGAAGATTTTTTTATGTAAAACAGTCAGAGTTTTATGAAATTTGATAAAGCAAAACTTAGTAATTCAGTATTACTTGACCTCTATAAGGCATTATTAAAACCTCGGTTAATAGAAGAGAAGATGCTCATTTTACTCCGTCAAGGTAAAATCTCTAAGTGGTTTAGCGGTATTGGTCAAGAAGCAATTGCTATTGGCGTTACAAAAGCACTGAGCGCAGATGAGTATGTATTACCTATGCATCGTAATTTAGGAGTATTTACTACCAGAAACATCCCACTATATAGACTATTTGCACAATGGCAAGGTAAAGCCAGCGGCTTTACGAAGGGACGAGATAGAAGTTTTCACTTTGGCACTCAAGAGTATAAGATTGTAGGAATGATATCGCATTTAGGACCGCAATTTGGAGTAGCCAATGGTATAGCATTAGGAAACCTCCTAAAAAAGAATAAGCAAGTATGTGCTGTATTTACTGGTGAAGGTGGCACCAGCGAAGGTGATATTCATGAAGCCCTAAATGTTGCTTCTGTATGGAATCTACCTGTATTGTTTTGTGTTGAAAATAACGGATACGGCCTATCAACACCAACTTCAGAGCAATATAATTGTGAACACTTGGCCGACAGAGCGAAGGGTTATGGTATGGAGTCGCACATATTGAATGGTAATAATATTTTGGAGGTATATACCACCATTGCTAAATTGGCAAAGAGCATGCGTTCAAGGCCACGCCCAGTCATGATAGAGTTTAAAACATTTAGAATGCGAGGTCATGAAGAAGCAAGTGGTACGAAGTATGTTCCACAAGCATTAATGGATGAATGGGCTGCCAAAGACCCTATAGAAAATTATCAGGAATTTTTGAAAAATGAAGGTACACTTACAGAAGAACTTGAAGTTCAAATAAAAGAGGAAATTGTTCACAAAATCAATGAAAATCTTGATAAAGCTTTTGCTGAAGAGAACATTAGTTCTTCTTTAAAAAACGAATTAAATGATGTGTTTCATAAATTTGATTTTCAAGAAGTAAAAGAAAAAGATGAGACCTCTGAATTGCGTTTTGTTGATGCCATTTCACATGGACTCAAACAAGCCATGGAAAAACATGATGACATTGTCATTATGGGGCAAGATATAGCTGAATATGGAGGTGTTTTTAAGATTACTGAAGGTTTTGTAGAAGCATTTGGAAAAGAGCGCGTTAGAAATACGCCTATTTGCGAATCTGCTATTGTATCTAGTGCCTATGGGCTCTCAATTAACGGCATGAAGTCTGTGGTTGAAATGCAATTTGCTGATTTTGTAAGTTCAGGATTTAATCCTATTGTAAACCTACTGGCAAAATCACAGTATCGTTGGGGTCAGGAAGCCGATGTGGTTATTAGAATGCCATGTGGAGCAGGAGTGGGGGCAGGTCCATTTCATTCACAAACCAATGAAGCCTGGTTTACTAAAACACCGGGATTAAAAGTAGTGTATCCTGCTTTTCCTTATGACGCAAAAGGACTTCTGACCACTGCTATAGAAGATCCAAACCCAATATTGTTCTTTGAACATAAAGCATTGTACAGAAGTATTCGTCAAGAAGTGCCTGATGATTATTACACGCTACCTTTAGGAAAAGCATCGCTGTTAAGAGCAGGTAATGACATTAGCATCATCTCTTTTGGTGCTGCAGTACATTGGGTGCTGGAGGTTACAGATCAAGAACAAATCAACGCTGATATCATTGATTTAAGAAGTTTACAACCATTAGATACTGAGGCTATTTTCACATCCGTTCAAAAAACAGGAAAAGCTATCATTGTACAAGAAGATTCATTATTTGGTGGTATTGCCAGTGATATCTCAGCATTAATTATGGAACGCTGCTTTGAATATTTAGATGCTCCTGTAAAGCGCGTGGCCAGTATTGAAACACCTATTCCTTTTGACTCTAAACTAGAAGAGCAATACCTTGCAAAAAGTAGATTGAAACAAGAATTATCTGCCTTACTTTCCTATTAGTTTTATACCTTTATGGTGTAATTCTGCAATGGTATGCCAACAGCAAAGTTAAAAAGGCCAAAGCATAAAGGAAGTGGAACTATTTTCAAAAACCCTCTTTTAGAAGGACTCACAAAAACGCATATTTCAATTCCTATAATGCTTTTTAGTATTATTTCAGGTTTTCTGATTTATTATGGTATTATTGAAAAGGGGTTTACCACTCCACAAATGATCCTATTGTTCTTTGCAGGTATGTTTGTTTTTACTTTTGTTGAATATATAATTCATCGTTTTATTTATCATATCAAACCTCATAACCATTCCATGGAAGAATTTAGCTACAAAGCGCATGGCATTCATCATGATTACCCTAAAGATAAGCAGCGTTTAGCTATGCCTCCAATTATAGCCTTAATGCTAGCCACAATGTTCTTTATTGTGTACAGGGTACTTTTGGGTGACTTGGTCTTTGGTTTTTTAGCCGGTTTTCTAATGGGTTACACATTATATTTATGCATTCATTATAGTATTCATATCTTTAAAGTGCCTAATAATTTTTTAAAAGTCTTGTGGTATCATCATGCTATTCATCATTATAGGCAACCAGATAAAGCTTTTGGTGTGTCTTCCACACTTTGGGATCATGTATTTGGAACCATGCCCGAATTAAGAAAGACTTCTGCACAATCAGGAGACTATATTGATGATAAAAAATAGTAGATTAATGCCTGAAAGATGATGCACGTACGATTAAATTTGTACGTATTTGTACAGTTTTATTGGTAACTTCTTCTTCATTTTCATTTTCTATTTCATGTACCAAATATTTTATGGCTGTCTTTCCTATTGCACTACCGGGTTGATTAATAGTAGTTAACTTGGGTTCTACAATGGTTGAGGTATATGAATTACTAAAACCTACTACAGCAATCTCATCAGGAATTTTGATGTTCAACTTATTGAGCGTTTTTATAGCTCCTATGGCACAGCTATCTGTAATAGCAAAAATAGCATCTGGTCGTTTCTTTAATGTCAATGCAATATTGGTAAGTTCTTGACCATGCTCTAAGGATATATTTTCGGTACTAAAAACTAATTTTTCATCTAATGCAATTTCATAGTGTCGCAACGCCTGTAAATACCCTTCAAATCTCCTTTCTGAATTAAATGAATTTTCAGTTTCTTTGAATATAGCTATTCTTCTTTTACCAATATTAATAAGGTGTTCAACGGCATTGAAAGCTGCCTGCTTTTCATTAACTATAACTTGGGTGCATGGTATTTTATTAGAGACCTTATCAAATAAAACTAAAGGTACTCTTTCCATTATGCGCAGAATGTCATTAATGTTTTCAGTAACCCTCGTTAGTGAAAGCAGTATGCCATCTACATCAAATTTAATCATAGCATTCAGCATCTCTATTTGCTTTTTGAAGTTATTCTTAGATTCAGAAATAATAACTTTATAGCCTTGTTTTTCTGCTTGTTCTAGAATCCCTTCCAATACCGTAGATGTAAAGTAATGTGTTATTTTTGGCACTATTACGCCAATAGTATGACTTCTATGTGTTCTAAACCCCTGAGCAAATAGGTTAGGGAAGTAACTTAATTCTTTAGCTTTCTGCTGTACTCTTTCTTTTGTTGAAATGCTAATATCTGGGTGATCTTTAAGAGCTCGAGATATCGTAGATATTGATAATCCTAAGTCTTCAGCTATATGTTTAAGGGTAACACTAACTTTTTTCTTCATATACTTTTTAACGATAAGTTCTAATTTATGAATTTCAAACGTTTCCGCAAACGTTTGCATTAATTTATTTAATATTTTTTAAATTAAGGGATTAATAATTTATAATTTTATAAAATAACTAGCTAATTTTTATAATATTCGTAAATTATGAAGACTTTACTTTTTAGTATTATTTGTGTACTTGGCTTTACATATTCCTTAGCACAAACCGAAATTTCAGGAACCGTAAAAGACAATTCTGGAAATCCAATTCCAGGTGTAAATGTTCTTATTAAAGGAACATCATCTGGAACAACAACAGATTTTAACGGAGAATTTTCTTTTTCAACCAGTCAATCTGGAAATCAAACACTTCAATTTTCTGCTATTGGTTATAAAACTGTAGAGAAAGAAGTTAATCTAACTGGTAGTACAATAAATGTAGATGTTTCAATGGAAGAGTCTACACAGCAATTAGATGAAGTACTGCTTACAGCATCATCAACATTCAGATCCCAAAAGCAAGCACCTTTATCAATTAGTTCAAAGAAGATAAAGGAAATCACAAGGTTATCTGCAAATAGCCAAGCAGATATTCTTAGAGATGTTCCGGGAATTACCGCAGAAGGTGGAGGTGGTGAAACAGCCACTAATTTATTCGTAAGAGGTTTACCCTCAGGAGGCCAATATGTATTCAATCCGTTACAGTATGATGGAATGCCATTAATGAGCACATTTGGGCTTAATTCATCTGCGCATGATGTTTATGCCAGACCTGATATTGGTTTTAAAGGAGTAGAATTTGTAAGAGGTGGTGCAGCAGTTCTTTATGGGGCTGGTTCTGTAGCAGGTATTATCAACTATACAAGCAAAACAGGAGATTCAAACGATGAGAATATTATTAATGTTGAATACGGAAATAGAGGTAGATTGAAACTGGATTTTTATACCGGGGGTAAACTTGGAGGTGAGGATTCTAATACCTATTACGCTCTAACTGGCTTTGTAAGAAAGGATAATGGTCCTATAGAGACCGGATTGGATACGCGAGGGGTTCAATTTAGAGGTAACATCAAGAAAAAATTTGAAAATGGTTCGTTTACAGTTCATGGACAATTTATAAATGATAAAGCGCAATTTTTCTTACCATTACCATTAGAAGGAGGGTCAAGGGAGCGTATAAGAGGTAATGATGGTGATGAAGTAGAACAACTCTTATCAGGAGAATTGGCCAACAATTCTTTTTTAACTCCAGGTGGTGTATATGAAAGTCCTATTGATGATGGAGTATTTACGAGAGGTGGTTACGTATTAGGAGAATTCGACTACAATTTAGCAGATAATTTAAAATTTAGGTCAAAGGTGAAATATGCCAATTACAGTCACAATTTTGCCTTATACGTTGGTGGAAATGGTAATTTTGGCAATCCCATTACACTTTCAGAGTATATTTCAGAAGTAGCTCCTGATGCTATTGCAACCAATGCAAGCTATCAAGGTGGTTCAGGCGAACAAATAAACGACAATGACCTTGTTGTAGAGAATCTACATGTAGATAGGTTAAGACCTATGACCGACTATTCCGGAGAAGCTAATTTGATTTTCAACACAAAAGACAATAAGCATACATTCACACTTGGTACTTTTCTTGCAAGAACTGAAGCTGAAGACGTGAACTATCAATATAGAATTCTTTCAGAATTTAATAATAACCCTAGATTGGTAAACCTAAGTTATACTGACGTAGGTGGTAATAATGTAATTTATTCTGACGGAGGTATTTATAATAGAATAGGAATGACCTCTAACAGATTTTTAACCCAAAGTAGAACAGCATTCTATTTAACAGATGAAATTGTATTAGATAAATGGCGTTTTGATATTGGCGTGCGTATTGAGAATACTAAAGGTACTTTTAGGGATGGTAATCCTGGATTAGAAGATACACAGGTATATGATAATCCTGAGCTTACGAGTGATTTACAAAATGTTAGATTCACTAATGGAAGCTTTATTACAGGAGAGATTGAAGATACAGATTGGGCTGTATCACTTGCAGGGCTTTATAGGCTTTCTGATGCCACAAATTTATATGCCAATTTTTCAAGAGGATTTTTCTTTCCTCAACAGCGCGGGTTCTCGCCAACACCTGGGATTAGAGATACAAATTATAACGCTGAAACAATATTACAAGGTGAGATAGGGGCTAAGTTTGGTACTTCTAGTTTTTCAGGTTCTGTAGCCGCATATTTTGTAAACTTAAGTGATCGTATTCGAATAGATCAGGCCATATCTGGTGGACAGTTAGTAGACCAAGCCCGCAGTGAGCAAACTACAAATACTATTGGTCTTGAAGCAACAGGAAACTATAATTTCACAGATGATTTCAGGGTATTTGGCACCGTGACATATCAGGATCACGAAATAACAACAAACGAAACAGAAGATCTGGTAAATGGTGGAATCTCTACTATAAATGAAGGAAATGAAATAGGTAGACAACCTAATATATTAGGAAGCTTAGGAGCAAGTTTTGATAACAGTGTCTTTGATGCAAACTTTACTTTAAATCATACGGGTAAGAAATTCACAGATGACTCTAATAATGTTGAACTAGATGCTATTACTATAGCCAGATTTGGGGCGGGTTATTCATTCAAAACAAAAGATGATAATTCAATAAGATTAGGTTTGGCTGTATTTAATTTATTTGATAGTGATGGTTTAACTGAAGGAAATCCTCGTGCCGGCATAGCAGGTCAATCAGCAGATGGAGAATTTTTCTTTGGAAGACCTATATTACCAAGAAGATTTTTCGTAACAGCAACCTTTAATTTTTAGTAATTTGAATTAGTTGGTGCTTTGCCCACCACTTTTGGTGGTGGGTTTTTATATTTGTCTTATGGAAAAATTAAAAGAACAAGCTATGTCTGTTCTCAATAAAAATTGGAAAGGTGGATTTAGCATACCTTGTGAAAATCTATATCCGTTTCAATGGAATTGGGATTCTGGCTTTATTGCAATTGGATGGGCTTATTTTGATATTGAAAAGGCCAAAAAAGAAATAGAAACTTTACTAGATGCCCAGTGGGGTAATGGATTTCTACCACATATTATCTTTCATAACGATAGTGACACCTATTTTCCTGGGCCAGAATTTCATGAATCTCACTTGCATCCTCAAGCATCAAAACAATATAAATCATCTGGAATTACGCAACCTCCGGTAACGGGCTTCGTATTAAAGGAACTGTATAGAATTGCTAAAGATAAAAATGATATACTAGACTTTATTAAAACTCAAATTGATAAAGTATACCTAAATCATAAGTATTTCTACACAAAAAGAGATGTTAACAATGAAGGATTGGTATACATCTATCATAATTGGGAATCGGGTACAGATAACTCGCCTTTATGGGATGATATTTTTGAAAATATGGACTCTCCTGAATATGAATTTGAACGAAGAGATACCACTCATGTAGATGCAGCACAACGACCTTCAAAAAGAGAGTATGATCATTATCTATATATCATTGATATTGCTAAACAACATCAGTATAATGATGCAAAAATTGCAGAATTATCACCATTTTTAGTATTAGACCCTTTGTTCAACACCATGTTAATCAAATCAAATCAAGCCTTAATTGATTTGTATACCTTAATTGGAAATAATGAAGATAAGATTGAACAATTGAATAAATGGCAGCAAAAAGCCTTGATTTCTTTTAATTCTAAATTATATGATGACGAGCTTGGGGTTTATGTGCATTACGACTTAAGGAATAAAAAACCATTGAAATATATATGTTCTTCTTCATTTTCGCCATTATTTGCAGGCATTCCTGATGCTGAACGAGCTGAAAAGCTAATACATATCATGACGAAAAAGTTTGGAAATGATGATCAGTATTTATGTGCATCTTTTGACCCTGAAAGTGATCGATTTAACCCAAAAAAATATTGGAGGGGCCCCGTTTGGGTAAATTTAAACTGGATCCTTTTTTATGGCTTAAAGAATTATGGCTATCATGAACTGGCAGAACGTATTAAAAAGGATACCGTAGAATTGATTGAAAAGGAAGGATTTTACGAATACTTTGATTCAAGAAAAGAAGTTTATAAAGATAGTAACGGTGGCTATGGAGGAAATAACTTTTCTTGGAGTGCTGCATTATTCTTAGATCTTATTAACAATTGATTTTTTCTGAAAATTATACTTTAGAAAATGAGGTGGTAAGATTATGTCCTCTTAAAACTGAGCATTT
Source organism: Maritimimonas sp. 2405UD52-3 (assembly GCF_056591715.1). Lineage (NCBI taxonomy): Bacteria > Pseudomonadati > Bacteroidota > Flavobacteriia > Flavobacteriales > Flavobacteriaceae > Maritimimonas > Maritimimonas sp. 2405UD52-3. The sequence goes on along the minus strand of NZ_JBWQOL010000004.1, from coordinate 332,975 downwards.
AGATGCGCTCCTTAAGATTTCTAATGACCCAGATATATGGACCTATTTTTTTGAAAAAGGAGCTACCAAAGAAGAATTGACAACATATTTAAATAAGGCTTTTCTAAATCGCCAAAAAGAAAGAGAATATCCGTTTGTGGTATATTATAAAAAAAGACAGGCAATAGTTGGTATGACCAGACTATATGAGTATACAGCTGATTTTAAATCAGTTAAAATTGGACATACCTGGTATGGCAAAGCGTTTAGAGGTAGCGGAATCAATAAACACTGCAAGTATCTGTTGTTCAAATTCATTTTTGAACAATTGAATCTTGAGCGTATTGGCTTTGGTGTACATGCAGAGAATTTAATTAGCATAGCCGCGCTTAAAAGTATTGGCTGTATATTAGAAGGTAATTTACGGTCTTTATTTCCATCAATGAAAAATGAAAATAAAAGAAGTGATGCACTGCTTTTTAGCATACTAAAGAACGAATGGAATATTAAAGTGAAAAATGAATTAGGTGAAAAACTTAAATTAATAGTAGTATGAACTGGCTAGACTATAGTATTGTTATAGGGTATATCATTTTCTTTTTAGGAATGGGTTATTTCTTTAAAGAAAATAAAGACTCTAAGGATTATTTTTTGGGTGGTAGAAGTATGGGGTGGTTCCCGTTGAGTTTATCTACAATGGCAACCCAATTATCAGCTATTAGTTTTATTTCTGCACCCGCTTTTGTAGGATTAAAAGTAGGAGGGGGGATGAAGTGGCTCACTTTTGAATTTGCTGTTCCATTGGCTATGATCGCTATTATGTTAGTGATTATTCCACCGTTATTTCGATCTGGTGTAGTCAGTATTTATGAATATGTTGAAAAGCGATTTAGCACTTCAACTAGAATGACTTTAAGTATTGTTTTTCAAATCAGTAGAGCTTTAGGAACAGGAGTGATGGTTTATACCATTGCTATTATTTTACAAGCGGTTTTAGACATAGATTATATCTATACCATTCTTATTATTAGTGTCATTACTATTATCTATTCCTGGCAAGGAGGGATGAAGGCAGTAGTATGGGGAGACACGATTCAAATGTTGATTTTATTTGCAGGATTGGTAATTTGTTTGATCTATGGTTGGGATTTAGTGCAAGCTCAAGGTGGCTTAGCTAATGGATTTGATCCAGAGCGATTGAAAGTCATTGACAATAATTTAGGTATAGGTGAGGGGAATGAGTATGGGTTTTGGCCTATGCTTATAGGCGGTTTTTTCTTGTATGTCTCTTATTACGGATGTGATCAAACACAAGCACAGCGAATGTTATCTGCTAAAAACGAACAAGCCATACGTCAATTACTGCTGGCAAACGGATTATTGCGCTTTCCTGTTGTATTCGTGTATTGTATTATGGGCCTCATTTTAGGAGCGTTGGTTTCATTAGCTCCAGATTTTTTGAGTGATATAGCGGCTACTACACAAAGACATTTTCCTGAGGAATTTGCGACTAATGGCGTAAAAGCCGATTTGATGGTTCCGGTTTTTATCATTAAATATTTACCTCACGGGCTCATTGGCATTCTGATGATTGGTATTTTATCAGCAGCAATGTCATCCTTAAGCTCAACGGTGAATTCACTGTCAGCAGTTACTGTAGAGGATTTCTTTAATAGAGGCAAGCAAAAGTTGGAAACTAAAAAGTATATGCTCATTTCAAAGGGTGCAGTAGTCTTTTGGGGAGTGGTGTGCATAGCAGCTTCCTTTTTATTTGGTGGTAGCAAGAGTGCTGTTATAGAAATTATTAATGCTATTGGTTCTGTGTTTTATGGGCCGGTGCTAGCCACTTTTGTACTGGCATTTTTTGCTAAGAGAGTAAATCATATTGGTATGAATGCAGGTATTATTGCGGCTGTACTCATTAATTTATTGTTTTCTAAAACCATGCAAGAGATCTTTGGTTTTGATATAGGTTTTGACATTTTTTGGATATGGCTCAACTTCACCGGATTTGCCATGACTGTTATAATTGCATATATAGTTTCTTTGTTTACCAAACGCGTAGAAGCAAAGACTACAAAACTTACAGATTTCACATTAAAGAAATCAGATTTCTTTACAAAAGAGGTCTATATATTGCTTATTTTCTTTGTGTTTATTTTAATTCTGAGCTACTATATTCCTGTAATTTTCAGCTAGTTTTCTGGCACACTATATCTTCATGATTTATATAGTTATTGATATGTGTTCTATGACAAATGAAATGTCATCAAAAGTCACGTCAGTTCTAGTGTTTTTGCGATAGCAAAAATGTATCGAAAACAAGTGATTTTTGATAGTGAGCTCAAGTGTTTATACTATTTTAAATGATAACACGTTATAAATTAAACCTTTACGAAAGTATATGGTCATAATATAGAATCAATCATAGTCAAGCTAACCAACCTAAAACCCACAAGCTATGAAAGAACATGAATTTTTTTGCCCGTATTGTTTTAATGAAGTTTCAACATGGATTGAAACTGAAAAGATCAAGCAACAATACCTAGAAGAATGCACAGAATGTCGGAATCCTTTGGAATTAATCATTGATTGTTATTACAATCAAATAAAAAAGGTAATGATCAATCCGATTGCACAGTAATTTATATTAACTGTTTTTGCAAGGTTTTGATTTTATATCTAGAATTGAATTAAACGCATTTTCTACTGAAATAGTGCTAATCATAAAATTTACTATTTAACATAATATAAATTATAATACATCTCTGTAGTTATAATATGCATTACATCAAATTGCTTTATTTACTAAAACGCTACTACAAGATTACAATGCGTTATGCGCGTCAGATTATGAAGTTTGAACTTACCATCAACAGGCCTTCTACAACCCTATACTAATTATCTAACCAAATTGTCGTATTTTCAGTACATGATAAAAAATAGCTATTCCTCAGGTATTTTACAGTATATACCTTTTTTTCATGTGATCTGGTCAGATGATTTACTATCATACTCAGAAGTGGCTGTAGTAAAAAAAGTCATCAAAAAGGATACAACGCTTTATGAAAATGATCGAAACCTTCTCTTGCAATGGTTAGATAAAAACAACCCTCCAGCAAATGAAGAAATAAAGCATTGGAAACAGATTATTGGCAACTCGCACATAAAATTAGTAGAAAGTGAAACCTATCCGCTGTCTTCATTGAGTCAGAAACTGGTAGCACATTATCATAAGCAAAACTCGTTCAATACTAATTTAGCAGCTATTGAAATTAATTTGGGTATTCAACCCAATCACTACAATCACCTTTTCGATTTAGAAGTAGTAAAAGAAGTTACCTCACATTATTACGATCCTTCTTCTATTGACACTATACTTAAAGACACTTATGCTGCTGTAATTGATGATTTTAAAGAGGTGCTAAAAAACCCCATACTTTATAACGGTATTGAGCGTGATAAAGATGCATTTAGAGAAACAGTACTCAAGCAAGTTAATTTTCTGGCTCAAGAAGGATACGGAGCTATGGCGTATCCTAAAGAGTACGGAGGCACTAATGATATTTGTAGTTATGCAAGAATATTTGAAATGCTCATGTACGTTGATGGAAGTCTAGCGGTTAAGTTCGGGGTTCAATTCGGACTTTTTGGAGGTAGTATTCAAAAATTGGGTACTAAAAAGCATAAGGACGCCTACCTAAAAGATTCGGGTACGGTATCATTACTAGGGTGTTTTGCCATGACAGAAACAGGACACGGATCGAACGTAAGAGGGATTAAAACGACGGCTACCTATGATAAACATACCGATAGTATCATTATACATACACCCGGCCAAAATGATAATAAAGAATATATAGGAAATGCACTGCATGCCACGATGGCTTCCGTATTTGCCCAGCTTATTGTAGATGGTAAAAATGAAGGTGTTCATGCTATTTTGGTACCCCTTCGAAATGAAAAGCATGAACTGATGCCTGGCATCACCATTAAAGATAATGGCTATAAATTAGGACTGAATGGTGTAGATAACGGAAAAATTTGGTTTCATCAAGTTCAGGTTCCCAGAGAAAATCTATTAGATAAATACGGGTCTATTGATAAAAACGGCAACTATTCATCTGAAATTAAAAGCGCAAATAAACGATTCTTCACAATGCTTGGTACGCTGGTGGGAGGAAGAATTTGTGTGGCCCGTGCAGGATTAGGGGGGGCTAAAAAGGCATTAGCTATAGCCGTAAAATATGCGTTACGAAGAAGACAGTTTAATGACAACGTTAAAATTCAGGAAGATCTTTTAATGGATTATCCATCACATCAGTTACGTTTAACGCCAGCAATTGCTTCTTGCTTTGTATACGACGTTACTTTGAACCATATCATGAAGGAGTACGCTGATGACGCCCAAATTGACAAGCGAAAAATTGAAACGCAGGTAGCAGGCTTAAAATCAATCATTACCTGGTTTGGCAACCAAACCATTCAAGAGTGTCGGGAAGCTTGCGGTGGCAAAGGATACTTATTAGAAAATCAGATGGCGGATCTTAAAAATGATGTAGATATTTTTACCACGTTTGAAGGTGATAATACAGTGCTGCTTCAATTGGCGGCTAAAGGTGTGTTATCAGATTATAAAGCAGAATTTAACAGTGCAGGCTTTACCGCAGTTCTTAAGTTATTAGGATCAAGACTTAGTGATAAACTAAATACATTCAATCCTGCCTACGTTAACAATGTAGACAAAGACCATTTGTATAGTGTTAAGTTTCATAAGCATGCCTTTAATTATAGAACGCGTAGATTAACGTATACCATTGCGATGAGGATACGTGATTACATTAAAAAAGGAATGCCTTCTTATCAGGCATTTTTAAAGGTACAAACCCATTTACTCACCCTGGGAAAAGCATATAGTATAGAATTGGCTTACAGCACTTTTACCAATTTTACGACGACGATTACTGATGAAAAATACCGATTGCTATTTGAGAAATTAGGTAGTTTATTTGCATTGCATGAATTGCGTAAAGATGCCTCCTGGTATCTGGAACAAGGATACATAGGTGGTACTAAATCTAAGGCTATGCGCCAACGAGTAGAGAGATTATGTACAGAGTTAAGGCCTCATTTAGAAGTATTGGTAGATGGATTTTGTATTCCGGATTCGTGTATGGATGCTCCAATAGCAAAAAGTAAAGATCATAACCTCTAACAATACGTTACTCAAGGCTTACTATTTTTTAGAATTATTATTTTACAAATACTGGTATAATGATTTCAGAAATTTGAGTCATGATGTTATCTTCTCCGTCATGCCCAGAAATGACAATGGTTAAGTCAAGTTCTTCCATTACTATGACACGTTGCCCACCTCCACCCCAGGCAAATGTGGCATCATAACTTTTATTACCTACCTGTATAAGTGTTTGATACCAAAAATAACCGTAACGATAGTCTTTGGGCATCCAATCTTGAGTAGGTATTACAATGCTGCTGGTGGCTTTGACTAGATAGTCTTCAGAAATAAGTTGTTCTCCGTTTAATTTCCCCTTATTGAGCACCAAATTACCCAATTTTATCATGTCACGAGACATGATACTAGCTTGCGATCCTGCTTGTGGTAAACCACTAATATGTGTTGACCATTTATAATTTGTTATACCCAGTTTGTCAAGTAACTCCCTTTTAATAAAATCCTCAGCTGTTCCGGGAACAACGGCATCAATAACCGTCATCACCAACATTGGATTAAAATTACCGTACAAATATTTCTGGGACTCCGAGGTAATAGGTGCGCTTTGCTCAAGAAGTGTCTGTACGAGCCCTTGCCCCTTTAATCGAGCTGAATCATTCTCAATGTCTTTCCATTTATCTCTATCGATAGTCAATCCTCCATGCATGGTTAATGCTTTATGGAGTGTGATTTTTTTGGCACCTTCAGCAATCTTTTTTGGGTCAATATTTTTTAAAAAACTAATCAGAGGTTTGTCTAGATCTTCCATAGATAGGTAACCCATTTGAATAGCTCTACCCAAAACCAAACTGGTATAGGCTTTTACCGCTGATGCTTGCCCATGAGGCACATTAATACGCCCTTTTTTATAATAGGACTCAAACACTAATTTGTTTTTGTGTGAAATGAGCACCGCATCATAATCACCATGCTTGTCATCAAAAATTTCTTGTGACAATTTGAGGATTGCGTCTCGATCATTGCTGTTTACTGATAGAGTATCAACTACTATTCCATCTGCTCTGTCTTCTGGTGTTAGACTTACATATGCCTTATTGAGATGGGGAATATCCCAGAATGAGATCTGGTTGCTTTTCACCGATACATGGTTCATCAAAGATGATAACCAAGCGACACTTTCAACAGCAACCCTTGGAAACGCGGTTTGATGATCACCTTCAATGGTTTTGTTTTGTATAGATAAATTTAAATTTTTTCTATCCTTTAGTAAATTAAGATATTCATCGATAGGTTCATCTTTCTCCTTTTCTAAACTACCGTAGGCAATAAACACATTAGCGTGCAATGCGCTATTCGTATTAGACTCGGAAGTTTTTAATGTAGTATTGATTTCAGTAAGGTAAGGGACTAAGCCTTTGCTCAACGGACTCCCAAGAATGTAATTATTAAAAGTGTCTGGCTGTGTTAGTAATATATACGCACCAAATGCACCGCTTAGTGAGTAACCGAAATAGGATCGACTGTTGGGATCGGTACGATAGTTATTATCCACATATTGGATAACTTGATTGCGAATAAACTCCAAGTGATTTTCGGCTTGGCCAAATTTTAGTTTGGGATGATTTGGGTTTGACTTTTTCCAGAATGAATAATCGGTAAATCGGCTTGCATGTGCTCCATATTGTTGCATTAAATCTTCTGCGATATCCTTCTGCCATGAAATTCCTACAAGAATAGCATCTTCCAGCATAAACTCAGAAGCACCAGATAGCATCTCTTGATGCCACATAGCATCTGTATAATAAAGGACAGGATAGGTTTGGTTTGCATTCTTTGAATAATTTTCTGGCAATTCTATATACAGTTCGTAATTTTTTTCTGTCTCAGAATCTTTTATGGGGACTACCTGAATTTGTGGCAATACTAAGGGAGATCCTTTCGCTGTTTTGGTATTTTCATCAGCACTATTTTCTTGTGCAAAAACTGTTTGCAAGAATATAGCAGATAATAATATTAATAACTTTGTTGTATTCATATTTTGTTTTTTTGATGATTATTCTTTGGGTCTGAGCATCTCAATAATCTTTGCATCCACCCAGTAACTTTTGCCGACCCAATTTTCACTTCCGTCTTCTTTAATTTCCCATTGCCCTCTTGAGAAAAACAGGTATTTTCCATCATATGTCACATTGCCGCTACTTTCCGAGAGTTCCGTATTAATCTTGCCACCCATGTTCATAGCAGGGAGCCAAGAACCATTCTCCGTTCGGAAACTAATATAGATATCAGACCCTCCATATCCGTCTTCAGTGCGCTGATCCCATATTAAATAAGATTCATCAGGTGCAATATAGGGATGGGCAATCCACGTTCCAGTGTTAATATGCTTGCCCAATTTTTGCCGTGGTTCATATTTCCCATCTATTAGGCGTGAATAACTAATAGCTCCAATTGTATCGGGTTGATTATGTTGATCAAAGCTAATTTCATCAAAATAGGCAGTTCGATTGTCTGAAAAGGATATTCCCATGATATGCTTATCGGAAAAAGGTGGCCCAAGGCTTTTATACTCAGACCAGCCTGTATCAGTCCGCACCTTATATTTATTTCCACCGTATAAAGTATCCCCACTTGGTGAGAATTTTGGCCATTTTAAGTCGGTTTCAGATTCATTACCCCACCTCCCATTTTCATAGTGAATAACAAAAAATGTGCGTTCTTTATATTTTCCATTTTTTCTAGTGAAATAGTAACTCTTCCTATCTGGAGAAAACCTACCTCCTTCAAAAAGCCCATCTGGTGAAACAATCTCAGGAGCAAATAGCTTGGGAATTAAGCCTGGTGGTTCTTCTCCGAAATAGTCGGTTTCTATATCCTGATAGCTATCGAGAGGTGAATCATTGTCTTTTGATTTTGGGTTTTTCGTATTGCAGGCACTAACAGTTAGTGCCAATACAAGTATCAAAATTATATGTGTGTTTTTCATTGTTTAGCTTTTAATTTTTGGGTCTGAGATTCTCAATAATCTTTGCATCTACCCAGAATATATCTACATTTTCGTATTCTTGTGAGCCCATATTTCTATTGAAGAAAAGGTATTTACCATCCGGTGTCACACTTGCCGCCGCCTCCCAAGCTCTTGTGTTTATTTGATTTCCTAAATTAATTGCGACACCCCAAGAACCATCTTTTTGTTTAAAACTTATATAAATATCTGAATCACCATAGCCGTCGTCTCGTGTACTATCAAATATAAGGTAGGATTCATCTGGAGCAATAAATGGATGAAAGCTTTTTCCTGTGTTAATCTTTTTATTGAGTAACCTCGGTTCTTCATACTTTCCATTTACAAGCCGTGAATATCGAATATCACCTGTAAAGTCACGTTTAAACTCGTCAAAAAAATAAGTCCCTTTTGCTGAAGCAGTAAGACGCATGATTGGTAAACTGTCGAAAGGAGACTCAAGGTCTTTTAGCCCAGACCATTCTCTGTTATCATTACGTTCCTTATATCTTCTACCTAAGTGCATGGTCTTACCATCTGGTGAAATAAAAGGTTGACCGATTCGAGATGAAATAACCGACTCATGCCATTCATTATTTTGAAGCTGAAAAACTACAAATTCTTGTTTTTTCTTTCCTTCAACCTCTCTAATAAAGTAAAATTCTTTCATATTGGGTGTGAAGGCGGCGCCATATTCCCAACGTGTTGTTGTGACTAAATTGGGAGCGAAAGGTTTAGGTATTAAACCCGGTGGTTTTTGCCCAAGATAGAAACTTTCTTCAGTTGGAATATCATTTTCTTTAGTGTCAGATTTTTCCGTTTTGCATGAACTGAAAAACAGTATAAATGTCAGTATTAAAAATAGCTCTATAAGATTTTTCATAGTATTTATCAATTACCGCAAGTAAACTCTTAATTGCTACTTTCCAATAATTTTTTATTGGACAAAAAGTTCAGTTCGCACCATTTAAATGTTGAATAAAAATAGCGTATAATCGATGTTTAAAATCTTAAAGATGATGAACCCAATGATTAAATGACAAAATCATTTCGTCATAGATATATGTCTTTTATAAAGAATTTATGCTACTTTGAAGTTCAAGGCAGTATCTTTATTCGGTTTCTAACACCATCTATAGTTTATGATGAAAAAATCCTTGCGGAATACCCTGCTTATTAATATTGGAGCCTTTGCATTGGTAGCCATGCTAGAAATATTGGGTGGATGGCTATCGAGAGATAAATATGATAGTGATTATGCATTTTATGCATGGCAATTGGGCTTTGCAGTAAGTATTATGGCGGTTATTTGGATCAACCATTTTATCCTTATTCCACTTTTTTATGATAAAAAAAAGTACTTTTTATACGGTATATTACTTATTGGAACCATATTCCTAACGTCTTACTTAAAAGGGTATTCTAAAACTAGCTGGGTTGGTGTCTATAAGATGTTCTTTTTCCTTATTTATACTACCGGAACCGGAATGGCTGCTTTCTTTCTGAGGAGAAGTATCTTATTTAGAAGAAAAAATGATGAGAAGGAAAAATTACAAAAAGAAATGGAACTTACCTATTTAAAAGAACAGGTGAATCCTCATTTTTTGTTTAATTCATTAAATAGTATTTATTCATTATCGAGGCAGCAATCGTCAGAAACTCCTGATGTAGTCATGCAGCTTTCAGAACTCATGCGATATCAGTTAGAGAGTGCTAAAAAAGACACTGTTTTATTAAAAGAAGAGCTTGAATTTATAGAAAATTATTTATTACTTGAAGAAAAAAGACTGAGTAAACGTTGTACTATTGAATTTTCAATAGATGGTGATGTATTGGGTTTAAAAGTCGCTCCAATGCTACTTATTCCTTTTGTGGAAAACGCTGTTAAACATGGTGCGCAAAGCACGAATGAACAGAGCTCTATTACAGCAGCAGCTACCATTAAAAATTCTGCCTTTCAATTTCAGATAAGAAATTCTAAGCCCAGTATTGAAGTCACATCAAAGAGAAAAGGAATGGGACTTGAAAACGTTAAAAGACGTTTAAAATTGCTGTATCCCAATTCTCACACATTAGAAATTAAGGATACAGAAAAAACATATTATGTAAATTTATCTATAGATTTAAATACATAGTAGCAAACAACGAATGATTAAAATTGGTATTATAGACGACGAAATACTGGCACGTAAAGTGTTAGAAGAGTATTGTTCAAAAATTGAAAATTTTGAATTGGTATTAAGTACAGGTAATCCACTTGAATTTGTGAATTTCGTACAACAAAACGAGGTTGATCTTATCTTTTTGGATATAGAAATGCCAGAGCTTAATGGCATGGAAATCTTGCGATCTATGATAAAACCACCAAAAGTTATTTTAACGACTGCTTATTCGGAGTATGCATTAGAAAGTTATAATTATGGTGTGGTTGATTATTTATTAAAACCTATAAAAATTGAACTGTTTTTAAAAGCCATCAACAAAGTGGTAGCTTCAAAAATAGCGGAACCTAAAAAGCATAGCGACAATGAAGAACTTCAAATAAAACATGATGGTGTTCCTGTAAATATCTCCTTTACATCTATTCTCTACATCCAAAGTTTTGGAAATTATTTAAAGATTTTTACCGATTCAAGAATGTATCTTATTACAGAAACGCTTATTAACATTACATCAGTCTTGTCCGAAAATTTTCAACGGACGCATAAATCATACATCGCCAATTTAAATAGGGTTACAAAGGCAACGAGAAACCATTTATTCCTAGAAAACAATAAAGTTCCAGTGAGTGCAATGTATAAAGTTCTAGTTTTTAAAAAATTGGAAGCTTTGGCCAATAAATCAAAATAATATAATCAGGCCATTTATAGTACATTTAAATATTGAAATCTGAACTCCTTATGAACTGTAACCGACAAAATATGCATTCATTACTTTTACTTAAGCCTAATTAAACTTCTTAATTTGGTGCCGGCATATACAGTTTTTATAAGTCCTAATTTTCTTAACCTATGCAATACTGGTCTGATTAAGAGCATATATACTAATGAATAGGCAAATCGGAATGGAAACAAGATTATAAGCCATCCTACCTTCAACCAATTCGACGGATTTACGCATTTCTCTCTAGAAAATTTTCCGCAATGTTCAGCAGGACGGTATTTAATAGTAACTGTACGAAAGCCATTAAATTTATCTCCAGTTGTAAAAGATTTATCTCTAGGCAGATAATAATTTGGAAAAGGATATGTTAATAAATCTCTTAACTCATGCTTTAATGCTGGATAAGTACAGATATAACTTGGTTTGAGCCATTTGGCTAATTTTTCAGCTTTTGTTGAAAACTTCACTTTTATTTTTAGTTTTTCCAAAAACCATTCCACCAATTTATTTTTTTGGTTTTTGAGTTATCTAATAAGGGTACATTAGTCTTATCATTTAGTACTTGAAGGAACTGTTCTGCTTCAATAAAACCAATATTAACTGCCTTTGTATACCATTCTTTGGCCTTTGAAAAATCTTGTGGTACTCCATATCCGTGCTCATAGAAATTACCGATTCCTACAAAAGCTTGAGGAAAATCTAATTCAGCTGCTTTTCGATACCATTCCAGTGCCTTTTGATAATCTTGTGTTACCCCAAAACCATTTTCATATAAATCTCCTATATTATTAATTGCCATTGCGTTACCCATCTCAGCTGCTTTTGTCCACCATTTTAAACTGGCAGTGTAATTTTGAGCTACTCCTAGTCCTTGGTGATACAAAAAACCAAGACTAGCCATGGCCTCTACATTTTGAGCTTCACTTGCTTTAATATACCATTTATATGCTTTGGCATAGTTTTGTGTAGGGCCTTCTTCCATATAATAACCACCTATATTTTTCATTGCAAAGTCATTTTCAAGCCCTGCCGATTTCATATACCAAGTAAAAGCCTGTTCCCTGTCTTCAGTTACTCCTATTCCATTATGATAACACACCCCAATATAATTCATAGCATAAGCATTGTCTAGCTCAGCTGCCTTCATATGCCACTCAAAGGCTATTTCATTATTTACTTCTCTTCCCAAACCTTCAGCATAGAGGGCACCAATATCGCACATTGCATCTATATTCCCTGCTTCTTCAGCCATAGCAAACCATTCCATAGCTTTTTGATAGTCTCTTTGTATCCCTAGTCCATTTTTATATTGTATAGCTATATTTCGCATAGATTCGTGAACTCCTGCTTCGGCCGAAATTCGATAAAATTCATTGGCTTTTTCAAAATTCTGCGGGACCCCATAACCATAATCATACAAAACTCCAAGGTTACATTGGGCAGAAGCACTGCCTGCTTCAGCTGCCTTACTGTACCATTCAAAAGCTTTTATATAATTCTGATCTACAATAGTTCCATTTTCATAAAGTATACCTATAGATCTTGCGGATTCTGCATGCCCAGCATCAAAGGCTTTTTTATACCAATCTAAAGACTTTTCTACATCTTGATTTACACCATAGCCTAATTCATGTAAGCATCCAAGATTAAACATAGCATCAGCTACTTTTAATTGTGCTGCATTAGTGTACCATTCAATAGCTTTATGATAATCCTGTTCCACCCCTTCTCCTTCCTCATAAATTAATCCGAGAGCATACTTAGAAATGCCCAGTCCTAAACTTGCTCCTTTTTCTAACCATTCAATGGCTTTATCTAAGTTCTGTTTAGGACCCTCTATAGTGTAGAGTATACCTATATTGTGAATTGCAGAGGCATTTCCAGATGTAGCTGCTTTCGTAAGCCAGTATATTGCTTCTTCATGATTGTGCATTACACCCAATCCATGCATATACATAGCTCCTAAATTAGACATGGCAGTAATATCTTCAAGGTTAGCCGCTTTCAAAAACCATTCAAAAGCTTTCTGGTAATTTTGAACTACGCCATAGCCATGTTGGAAAACTACTCCAATATTGTTCATAGCAACTGCAAGTCCAGCATCAGCACCCTTAGCATACCATTCCATTGCCTTTGCATAATTTTGCTCTACCCCTTGTCCGTACTGGTAAAGAACACCTATGCTATTCATTGAATCTATATTGCCTTCTTCAACTGACAATGTATACAATCGAAAAGCTTCTTCATATTCGCCAATTTTGTATTGCTCATTGGCCTGCTCATTTAAACTTGCCGGTATAGAAGATAACACAATTTATAGTTTAATTAAATGCATAAATATATTGCTTGTATAAGATAAATATACGAAATAATTTATGAGTACTTTTTTGGTTTACAGTACTCTAGACGTATAAAATGTACAAATTAAATGAAGTTACTTTTAATTAAATAAAGCTTTTAAGCCATTTCTTAATTCATAAATGGTTTTTATCTCTTCCAGATTTAATGATTTATTAAAAATAGCAAGCTCATCCATCAAGCCTATGTAGCCTAGTCCTAACATGATTTTTCCTTTTTCTGGCTCCCATGTAAATGGATCATCAATATTTTCTATTGCACCTTGAAAGGTGCCATTAAGATATAGTCTAAATGTGGGTTGGGTTGAATTTACTTCCGAAAAAACCATAGCAACATGTGTCCAAGCTTTAGAGTTAAATGGAGCGGGATTCACTGTAATTGTTCGTTTTTTCCAATCTGCATCTTCGGCATCATCATTAGTGTTCCAAGCGACTTTATCTCCAATAGCTCCATATCTAAATTGTCGAGGGTTATGATCTGTAAAATCAATCCATAAAGCAGCATCATTCCACTGAGCATCTGTAATAACTAGAGGATCACAATAATGATGTGGCAATTGCTTGTTAGGATCTAGTCGTAACCAAAAAGATAGGGTTCCGCTCCAAGATGTATTATTATATCCAACATTTTTATGGCTTTTATAGAAAATGGCTGATGTTTTTGCTTGTTTAAAATGAATAGCATCACCTATAAGGCCTTTATTTTTGGCTAAAACAACGTTTGGATCACTTAAACCTACTTTCGCATTGGTTGCCTCTTTATAATTTTTAGCTGTATAAATCATTGCATCTCCAAATGATATATCTGCAGATGCTTTTCCGTCAAAAGAGCTATAAAAAAGAATATGATCTTTCAGTTTTACCTCTTGCGAAAATGAGATAATTGAAATAAAAAAGCACAGGGTATGCAGTGATAAAAGCGCAGTAGTTTTCATAAATTTCTTATTTATAATTAACATTAGACTTCAGCTGGTTTATTTAAACCCTTTAAACTCCATTCAAAAGCTGCATGCGCATGAAGTTTGCCCGTATCGAATATTGGCAATTCTACATCAGATTTTGAAATTAAAATGGGCAATTCTGTACAACCCAAAATAATGCCTTCCGCTCCTTGCTTTTGAAGTTTTTCTATGATTTCAATAATTCTTTGTTTTGAAGCATTTGTAAACTGCCCTTTCACTAATTCGTTATATATAATATCATGGATTTCCTGTCTTTCATTAAGGTCAGGAATCAAAATTTCAAGCTTGAAATCATTAATTAATGTTTTACTATAAAAATCCTTTTCCATGGTAAATTTGGTGCCTAATAACGCTGCTTTCTTTAGGCCAAACCTTTGAATAGATTCTCCAGTAGATGTTGCGATGTGTAAAAACGGGACATTTATATTTTCTGAAATGTAGTGACTGACTAAGTGTATGGTATTAGTGCACAATAAAATAATATCAGCTCCTGCCCCTTCTAACTGTTGGGCAGCTTGTTTCATAAGTTTACCAATAGCTTCCCAATCTCCTTCAAAAGTTAATCGTTCAATGTCAGCAAAATCTACAGAAACCATAATGCATTTTGCAGAATGAGAGCCCCCTAATAGATCTTTTGCTCTTGTGTTTAGAAATTCGTAATATAGTTTTGATGATTCCCAACTCATCCCTCCTATCAATCCTATTGTTTTTGTATTCATATCATGTTTTGATTCTAGTTATACAAAAATATCTTGAAGGTATGTGATTGGGCAATGCTAAGGTTGAAATCAATAAAGTTATAATTGAAATAATTTCATTTATAGTATATAAGTTACTAAGCTATCTTTGTATTTATGGAGCTCAAATATTTCAGACTAATAAAAACCATTGCTGAGGAAGGTAGTATTGCAAACTCTACTGAGCGTTTATTTTTAACGCAATCGGCTTTAAGCCATCAATTAAGAGATTTAGAAGAACGTTTAGGGTTTAAAGTATTTCACAGATCAAGAAACAAATGGGAACTAACAGAGGAAGGTAATGAGCTATATAAATTAGCTAATAAATTACTCCGTTCCATTGACGAAGGTTTTAGTGCCATAAAACATATTAAAGAAGGCTCAAAAGGAACTATTAAACTGAGTGCAGAATGCCAGTCGTTCTTTCACGCTATTCCATCATTTATTCAAAAAATGGGGATTCTATATCCTGAAATTAATATAGATATAACCCTTGGTGTAACACATCAAACTATATCGCAAGTATTATCCAATGAAATAGATATAGCCATTGTAACATCAAAACCTGAATCTGAAGAATTGGAAAGTATAGAAGTTTTTAAAGATGAAATTTTTGTTGTTATACATAAAGAGAATCAATTAAATAATTTAGATTATTTAGAGGCTAGTCATTTTGAAAATGTACACTTGCTAATTAATTCTTTTCCCTTAGATGGTGTAGCAGTTTATGAACATTTTTTAAAACCAAATAAAATAAACCCTCAAAAAATTTCTGCAATTCCGTTTACAGAGATTTCTTTATCAATGATAAATGCAAATATGGGTGTTATGTGTGCTCCCAAATGGCAATTAAGTCCTTTTAGATTATCAAAGGAATTGAAATTTAAGCGTATTGGGAAGAATGGCTTAAAGCGAACCCATTATTTGGTAGTAAAAAATGAACAGCGAAATAAAAAATACATTAACGATTTTATATCCAGTTTTGAAGAAGACTTTTTAGAATAATATCATTTCAAAAATGTTATGCCTTCCTTCTATACTTTATCTAAGCTTAGCATAAAAGGCGTTTTATTTACTTTTACAAATAAGCTTGTGATTATGGTTAGTTGGTATTTGATTGATTATGAAAATTACTTGTATAAATTCTTGATTCAGTTATACTCACATTTACAAATGCCCTTATTGGTTGCAATCCATAAAATACCATCGTCGGTTAAATGAGCAAAGCGAATTTTATCAGAAGGTAATTTGTTCTTTTTATTGAAGTGTGTCCACTGGCCGTCTTTAAAACGTCTTATGCCATCTTTACCTGTGAATCCCCAAATACTACCCTTTTTATCTTCAATAAATTTCCAAATACCCCTTATTTCTTTTTTAATAGTTGAATTGGTACCATCCTGAATTTCCAAACCTTTATAACTAGAAATCCATAGTCTACCTTTTGAATCAGAAAAAACGCCCGAACCAACATACTTTTTCTTTTCATGCAACCAGGTTTCTTTACCGTCGTACTTATAAATTCCATTTCTTGCCGTCAATAAGATTTGCCCATCATTTGATTCGGTCAAACCAATTGGTGGATAATTACTTGAAGGAATACCATTTTTTTTGAGAAATGTAGTCCAGTTTCTTCCATCATAACGTGCCACCCTTCCAAATCCAGCAACCCAAAAATTTTTATTATTATCTTCATATACTTTTGTAAGTCGACGAGCTCCCTTCAAATAACCATTTTCTTTAGAGACACGGTGAAATTTACCATTCTCAAAATAAGTGATCCCTTTTGTTCCCCAAAGCCAGAGTCTCCCATTTTTATCTTCATAAAACCCCTTAACAAATTCACAACTCAAACAAGGTAAGTCTTTGAATTTAAAAATTGTCCATTTGTCATTTGAAAAGCGAAGTATAGCACCTCTGGCGGATAGTGATGACTCCTCCATGCCTGGATTTGCACTAGAGGCACCAACCCATATATCTCCATTATTTTGTTCAAATATTTGAGTAATAATAGGTATTTTAATGCCAATGTCTTTAGTAAGAATTGGACTCCAGTCTTCACCATCATAAACTAGTAATCCACCCTTATAAAAAGTACCAGTTCCATAATATTTCATATAGAATTCCGGACTTCCTGTACCAATCCAAACACGCTTTTTACTATCTACCATAAAGGCCCCGAGTGACTTACGCATTAATTTATTGCTTTTATCAATACGGCTCCATCCTGTACCATCGTAAATATCTATACCGCGGTCAGTTACAAACCATAAGTTACCATCTGTATGCTCAAACACTCCTTTTATTTGGTGGTCATCCACTAACAACAACTTATCATCGGTAAAACAGGTCCATTTTATTTGGTCTTGTGCTTGAAGCGCAGCTACAAAGAAAAGACAACAGAGTAAGAATTTATTTTTCATCACTTGAAATTTTGTATGCTAATATACTGAATATTTGAGTGTTACAGTGTTGTGAACGTTCATATGGCAAGTCGAGCAGTCAATTTGGGAAGTTGAAATTTAGTATTTCATAAAAAGAGTGTTCTATTAACTTTAGTTAAGAAAGCTTTGTTTTACCCAAGCAACGTAACATAACTTGAACAATTAAAACACATCTCTGAAGTTATAATTCGTATTCTATAAAATTAACATGATAAATTAAAAGAAGCTTATTTTCCTTTAATCCGTTTCCATAACGATTCTAATAGAAACTGGGCATCTTCACGGTTTTTAGGTACTTCTGAAGCTTGTATTTTGCCGCTCTTTTCTTCCAGTAAATAGGAAAATACAAAACCTTGCTCACCATTTTTTCTTTTTAGTTGACCAAAGCGTAAATCATTAAAAAACCAACGGTTATTTTTCTGTTCTAAAAGATACCAGCCTTCAGAAATAGTAATTAGACGTTTCACATTCGGTTTTTGAGCTATTAATGCTGATGATTCTCTATTTTTAGGATGGACTGAGAAATGAATTTCAGATGAGTCAAACAATGAGTAATCACCAATCAGGTAACTATCTGGAGTATCTATAATGGCATTCCATAGCAATATATTCATTGGTGCTGGTCTTGTTGAAATTTTAGTATATGCTATGTTTTGATTTTTTAAAGCTACTTTAAATTCTTGGTATGTATACCATTTAATGGCTAATGCCAGTAGCAAATAACCACTTGAAATAAGAATACCTGTTCTATTTAATCTGGAACGTATTGTAGTTCCCTTTTTTTTGAACATAGCGAGCAGAGCAAAGATCAAAAAAGGCAAGGTATATAAAGGATCAATCACAAAAATGCTATTGAATGCTACTCTTATATTAAATGGCCAAAATAGCTGTGTGCCCCAGGTGGTAAAGGCGTCCAATAAAGCATGCGTTAATAATCCCCAAAAGAATAATTTTGTCCAACTATCCCACCCTACATCTTTCTTTCGTTCTAACTTATGAACTAACCATCCTAAAATAGGTGCCATCAAAATGCAAAACAGTACAGAATGGCTAAAGCCTCTATGTAATTCTGTTGCTGTGATAGTATCAGTAAAAAAATTTGCTAGTACATCTAGATCAGGAATAGTACCGGCTATAGCACCATATAACATGGCCTTGTTGCCAATTTTTTTACCTAACGTAGCCTCTCCTACTGCAGCCCCTAAAACGATTTGAGTAAGTGAATCCAATGAATGAGAATCTTTGTATGCTAAAATAAGGATTCCAAAAATGGAAGCATGAGATGATCAACTTTTATTCTAAAATGATAAACTGCTTATAATGTTCATAGCGCTCAAAAATTTGTTGAATATACTTTACTGGTTCTGAGCCTCGCACATATCCATGCTGAATAAAAAGTTTATTATAATTTATAGGTTTACTTAAAGCTAGCATCATTTTCTCCACCTGTCCTGACCAAATGGTTGTGTCTAGATCTTGCTCTTCAGCCAGACGCTGTGCATCTCTAACATGACCTAATCCGCAATTGTATGCTGCCAAGGTAAACTTAATTCTGTTTTCTAAATCACCAATATCTGAAAATTGATCATAAAGCTGTTTTAAATAATTAGTACCACCACGTATACTTTCTTCAGGGTTAGAAATATCTTGAATACCTAAATGCTCAGCTGTGTTTGGCATAACTTGCATGAGTCCTTGAGCACCTGCCCACGATTGCGCCTCAGGGTTAAATCTTGATTCTTGATATACCTGTGAGGCTAATAAACGCCAATCCCAATCAATTTTTTTGGCGTATTTTTTAATGAGATCATCATATTTACTGATCTGATTGTCCTTTAAGCTGTAATAATCGCTTTTAACACGTCTCTTAAAAGAACGACGGTTTCTAAAATACTTATTGTAAATAACGTTGTACGATTCTTTTTTTCGCTGTGCTATAATCCATTCATTCACAACGGCACGAAACTTTGGAGATTTTTTTCTAACAACCCATGCAATTCGTTGAGAAAAAGAAATAGGGATATCAATTTTTAAAATAGGTTTATAGGATGCATTTATTGTTGCCAAATTTTCATCAGCAATTGTATATTTAATCTTTCCATCTGCTACCATATCCATAATTTCACCTGTTGATAATTGACTATTTAAAGTATCTATAACAATAGTTCCGCCAATTTCATTAGATAAACTCATTAGACGTTCATAATATGCTGAATTCTTACGTACAGATACAGTATCATTAATTAATTCAATGGGATCATGAAGTACACTCTTTTGCAAAGCCCGCCAGGATAGTTCTCTATAATTATCTGGTTTCTTCTGAACAAGTACCTGCCGTGTTAAAAACAGATATTCGGTGAAGTCTACTTCCCATTTTCGTTGATTGGTAATAGTCATTCCATGCGCAATTAAGTCTACATCACCTCTATTTAGCACTTCAAATTCTGAATCTAAATCATTAGATATTAAAAGCTCTAGTTTTAAATTAAGGTGATCTGCAAGCTTTTTTAAAAGTTCAAATTCAAAGCCCATAGCCTGCCCCTTATATAGAAAATAACTTGTACTACTATAGACGACTAATGCTCTGAGAACACCATCTTTCTTAATATCATCTAAATCTCTATCAACTGAGTTCTCAACAATAGGGTTTCTGACAACATCATTCGTGTTAAATGAAGATTTTTCTTGTTGCTTACAAGAAAGTAAATTTAATAGGATAAGAACTAAGATAAAATGTCTGAATGTTACCATGTAGTATGCTCAAATATAAGCATATATCTAATAAAGATTATTTTTACTAATAAAAATGTTATACGAAAAATTCAACATAAATTTCAACTTGCATTAATACATCTAGCCTGATCATTACTCAAAAGATTTTATAAGTTATAAAACTCCATATGTATCAACTTTTTTATCTATTTGATGAACAAGGCCTCTTAAAAAGTTTCCAGGACCAATTTCGGTAAATTTCGTGGCTCCATCTTCTATCATATGCAGAATAGTATGCCTCCACATTACAGGAGATGTTAACTGTTTTACTAAATTTCTTTTAATTTTCTCTAAATCATTACTTGGTCTTGCTGTCACATTTTGATAAATAGGATATCTTGTAAAATTGAATTTTGTCGCTTCTACTGCTAATCTAAACTCTTCAACCACTGGTTCCATAAAAGGAGAATGAAATGCCCCGCTTACAGGTAAATTGACTACTGCAGTAGCCCCAGGCTTTAACTTTTTAGATGCTTCTTTCAGCGCTTGTTTTTCGCCCGAAATAACAACTTGGTATAATGCATTGTAGTTGGCTGGGACAACAACTCCATCTATTTGGTTGCAAGTATTTTTTACAATAACATCATATAGACCAACTACAACTGCCATTCCAGTATTTTTAACTTCACAAACTTTCTGCATAGCTAAAGCTCGCTTTGAAACTAGTTTCAAAGCTGATTCAAAATCTAAGCATCCAATAGCTGCTAAAGCAGATATTTCACCTAAGGAATGTCCAGCCACCATATCTGGTTTAAAAGAAGGTCCCAGCATTTTTGTCAGAATATATGAGTATAAAAAAATAGCTGGTTGAGCAAACTTAGTTTGTTTCAAGTCAACAGCGCTTCCTTTAAACATTACATCAGTAATTGAATATCCTAATATGCTATTTCCCTTTTTAAAATATTCTCTTGCCAATTTAGATTTTTCATACAAGTTTTGTCCCATACCGGGAAATTGTGTACCCTGACCAGGAAATAAATATGCATGCATAAATTATAATAGAATGTTAAGATTCATTAAACTTGATATAGAAATAATTAAATAATAATGCATAAATATACACTTAACTGTAAAACTAAGTTATGATTTAGATATCATTAGAATTACAACCAAGAATGTAAATTATAAGCATAAACTATCCTTGCAAATATTTTTTTGTAAAATACTTGCTTAAAAAATGCATCAAATTGCTTGAAAAAACCTTATTAATAAGTTCTTCAGGAGTATATCCGACCATAATGTCAGAGAGTTCTTCTTTCGTGTAGAAAGCACATGAATTGTCTTCTACCTTTAATATCCTGAATTTCTTCATATACGGTTTATAGTTTAGCTTAATAGCTTTTGATAACCTATTCTTAAACTCGTCTAGGGTGTCTGCTTTATTATAATGATCAAAAGGATCAACAATGCCATCATTATCACTACCCAAGCATATAGTTTTCCACGCTGTTTTTTCATCAATTAAGTTTGTTGTATTTTTATTAGTAGCCCTTATATGTTGCAAATTGATTTTAGCAACATGAAATATATTAGTTAGAAACATTTGCGCATGTAATCTGTTTACAGACTCGATACTATTGTACATACCTTTCTTAAATTCTTTTAACACTTTCTTGAATTTTCCACCTGGCATACGTCCATCATGCATACATATGCCTAAAATACCGTCTGAATCAAATATTTCAGTAATATCCTGATTTGTTATATTAATATCCCACCTGCTGATATAAGATTTTTCATCAAGCGCGTTCGTGTCATTTCTTGAGGCTGCTTCTGCTCTGGAGCTAATACCATTAATAGCCGTATGACTACATATTATGGGCACGGAGTCATCATTTTGTTTATGTTCATTAACAATGGCAGCATATTCATCTCTACATTTTAATGACATATGTTTGGTGTCAATTAAAATACGACTGCCATTGTTCCTGGAAAGTAAGTGATTCTTGATCAATGTTTTTGCAAAATCTGTAAAACCAAAATCCAAACCATTTTGTTGATTGAAAACATTCGAAAACCCTGGTGTACTTTTATTTTTAGCATCTGCAAAACTCTTTGCGTGACCAGAAATAAGGTTATTGAAATGATGTGAAAAAGTGATGAATAATGGCGTGTATTCAAATTCAGAAGTGTCTTTAAGTCTAGCTATATTGCTTTTAAAGCTATTCTCTAAATCTAATTTTTCTGCAGGTTCTAATTGATCAATTGTAGTTCCGTTAAATAAAGTGTCTGTTTTGTAATTAGCAATAGTATGCATGCCTTCTACAGATAGTATACCAGCAATAACATGCCTGCTCTTTATAGTTTTTAATTCTTCATAATTTTTAACCAATCTAAAAGACGGATTATAAATGAGTTTTTCATTGCCTGACTCAGACAAATGACTCTTTTCTATAAATTTGTACTCGTTAATATAGTCATCAAAATAATTAACATTTTCTGAGTCATAAATACTTTTTAAATACTGATCAACACGTAGCTTTGAAAAGCCAGTCAAAACTCTTATAATTTTATTATCAACACTTTTCTTTAATTTTTCACCAAACACTGTATTCAAAATAAATTTTTGAACCTTCGTTGTTCCCTTAAATGGTCTGTTAGGTTTTAAAAATTGTCTTTCTGGAGGATAAATGGCCAAGACTACCAATCTATTATCACCTTCATAACAACTATCTAAATTTGACTGCGTATGCTTGGCTAAATCTCTTGCAAACGCATTAACGAGCCACCTTCTTACAGAAACACCTAAAAACCCCTTGAACAAGGATCTTGTGTAGAGGTTTTTTTTATACGACCAAATATCTTTGATATTTGAATTGTTTGATGGCTTTAAGGAAGGGTGACAATGTAGATCAGCAATAGGATTATTCATAACAGTACAATTTAGCACTAAAGTTACAACACCAAATTGTTAGGCTCAAGAGGAAAATTCCTATTTCTTCATAGGGTTTTACCTTTTGACTAATAGGGATTCTCCTGTTTCATAAAACTGATAAATCCAATATCTTTATACAATTAGCTTCTGTGATTATATGAGAATCATATACGTAATATTTATCATCATATTAAGTAATTCTAGTATTGCTCAAAACAATATTGATACAACAATAGATGATAGATTTCAATTTGGTGTAGCTGCAAAGCTCAATATTGAAATTCAACCTTTTATAAAATCTGCCAATTACAAATTAAGCATTTCTGCTGGAGCTGCACTTAATATTGAAGACATTCATTTTTCGCCAAGTATACATGCTGGAGTCATTCTTTTTAATACAGGTGTTATTGGAAGTGCTCTTACTGACCCTTGGAAAAAAATAAACACGCATTTTTTTTACAGTACTATTGGAACTGTAAAGCTTGACAAACGAGACTATAGTCTTGAAGAGCGCTATGTTCCTTTCTATCATTTTTCTGACTTCACTGCAAATCCGTTACAAAACCCATATAAATCATCATTCTCCTATGGAGCAATTTGGGTGTATATGCAAAAAAACATGAAACAACGTATTGGCTTATTTAATATTAATGTAATTGGGAGGGCCCAGATCACATATTATAATGATGGAGGCCCAGTACTAAGTTGGGTAGCAGATAAAAGAGATCGATATTATACTGGAGGCATTCTTTTAAGCTATCATGGTGATGAAAAAAGTTTTATTGATTTAGCTGAACTTAGCTATCATAAGTTTACCGGATATGTAAAACACGCTTTTGATATTGGCGATAAATTGCAAATAGATTTTCTTAACTATGCTGATACCAATCAATTTGCCTATAATAATCAACGTTGGAAGCTAAATATTTCTGATCTGAGTTCTGGCTATTCTGGAAATATTGCCATTTATGATTTTAATAGCTGGGATTTACAAGATTTGATTCATTTTAAAACAAATGTTCCATACCATCCTGATTATTATACTGGATGGCGATTTGCACTTGGAGGTAGGTATGAATACAATTATTTAGGTGGAAAATGACACGAAAAGTATACATTATTATTTTACTTGTTTTAAGCTCGTGTACAAGCTATTATAAGTTGAAACCAAGGTATTTTGAACGCCAGGAACTCCTTAAAGAACGGTGGTATACTATTAATGAATTTGATGTCTATGTATTTAATATATGTGAATCACGTGAAAAGGAAATAAACCTGGCAACTAGGTTTAACAAATGCCCAAAGAACTTTTTTGAAGTCAATGCACAGAAAGACATAAGAAAAGTTGAAGAACTTTATTTATTGCTTCACAAACAATCAGATTTAGTTATGTATTTAACTACTTTTTCTCGCAAATATATTAGGCGTCAGAAAGGTTTTTTAAATGATAGTAGTATCTATAGAGATAAGTTTTACCTCAGAGATACTGAATATCTTTATGTTGGAAAAGTTGTTGATAGCATGCGTTCAATACTATTTAAAAATCAAACTAAAAGAGCTTTAAAAGAACTATCAGGATCAGTTAGTAATAAAGATATTTTACTTGAGTATGAAGCATTATATCCAGCTATTGAGAAACTTGAAATTGAAAAGGTTCAAGTTGAGACCGTTGAAAATTCAGGAAGGGTTGGTGAAAAAATAGCATTAAATGAAGTGTTCTCTGTGCCTTATGAATTTGACTTGTCAAATTATACATTATTGGGAAATAAAACTTTAAAAGAGGATACTGCGATTGAAAAGCTTTGTTTTAAGAAAAATACTAAGGGCCTCTATGAAATCATTTTTAAAATTAAGGATGTTGAAAAAGGATACAGGTTTCCTTCTAAAAAAGTGTTGTATTTTACTAAATAAGGTCAATTAAAAGTTTCAATTACCTGATGTTAAAAAACACTCCTCTCATTTAGAAAGGAGTGTGTAAAAGAGAATAATTTAATCTTCTTCTTCCGTTTCCTCGCCAACTGGACAGCAGCGATATTCTTGTGATTTTTCAAGTAGCTCAATTTGCTTCTCTAATAATTTGTTTTGCAGCTTTTGATGCTCGAGCTCTAATTTAATTTGCTCTTTTAAAGTATCCTCACATATATTACAATCATCTAAGCAACCTTTTACCACCACTCCAGGTGTTGGAATAGTAGTTGTGAATTCAAATGAAAACTCACTAATAGTTTCCTTAGTAACCTTACCATCTTTAGTTAAGATGCCCGCCTCTACTAAATCACTTTGTACATTTTCTATCGCCTTTGCTCGTATTGCTTCAGTAATAGGTTGAGTTGCATTGAACCTAGAAAAGTTAGAAGCAATAGTCTTATCAAACTTAGCATTATTGCTTTCTTCAAGGGCACTTAGTTCTTTTACTTTTTCTGGTAACTTATCTGAAGTTGCCAAAACAGCGGCGGGAATTACAGAGAGCTTTGCATTAGCAATGACCGGTCTGTTTATTACTGCCGTAGATACTGCTGGGTCAATCACACGAGTTTTTACAGCCTTAATGGTAACTTTAGTAGTTTGTTGTTTATCAACCTGATAAAATAAATAACTCACTGAATGGCAACGATTTTCATTACTAAACGTACGACTACTACTTTCTACATGACTTTCACTTTCGCCTTCAGCATGCGTTCTTGTAGAAACTTCACCAATTTGCATGGCATTTGACTCACGTGTCATTTGTATAGACTTATTATGACTTGCTTCAGCATGAACACTTAATTCTCTCATAAAGTCTTTAGTAGAAGAGGCGTCAAAACTACCAGAAATAGATGCTGAAGGGCCATTAAATATAGTACCTAATAAACCACTGGTTGAGCCTTTGCTACTTGCACTGCCACTGCTTGAAGAACTTGAACTTACATTTTCTCTACTATTAAGATCTGACATAAATTTTTCAAATGAGTCTAAATAATATTGTTCTTCAGCAGATTGTTCATGCCTATAAGAAAGCTCTGTTTCACTATCAAAAGAAAATCGTGATCTACGATCTTGGGTATACAACCTAACTTTTTCTTTAGGTAGTAGTGTTGTGCTGTATACAAGATTACCTAATTGTAATGGGCCAGTACATCTTTCTATTCTCACATGAAGGGCGACTTCTACTGGTACCCGTTGTACTTGATTATCTAATCTTACGTTGGTAAAATTTGTCAGACGATATACAAAATCAAGATAATCACACTTTTTACCATCTACTAGCTGCGGACAACAGCCATTGTTTTTCTCATTTTTCATAATAGCATTTTTAATGGCTGCAATTTTTAGAAAGTTAATGGGATCATCAGAAGTGGCAGCCGTTAACACTTAATCGTATCAGACGAATCATCAAGTAGGACTGCAAATGTAGTACGTAAAGACACTAAAGGGCAAGAGGAAAACTACCCTTTTTGACGGTAATTTTCCTTATAAAATTTAAGGGTTTTTCCTGTATAAAAGAAGTGCTATTCTTTCTTTGCAACTAATACCCACATTTGCTTAGTTGCATCTTCTTCCCAATAGCCAAAATTTTGGATTTCCCTTATAATAGTAAATCCGGCAAGCTTGAGTTCTTTTTTTACATATTTTAATGCTAAAGAATGAGCACTTACTTGGTCTGAACGCGATTTACCTTTTACACGTTCTTTTATCTTTTCTAGTAGTAAAATTCGTCCACCGGATTTCAACGCCTTTTTAAAATGACTCAACATCTCTTTATGCGCTTCCATTTCATGATAGGTATCTATAATATAAATTGCATCCAGTGAATTTTCAGGTAGCTTAGGATCGTCATAATCTCCTCTGATTACCTCAATATTATCTAATTTTCGTTCTTTGGCATGCTCACTAAGTTTTTGAAGTCTATCCGTTCTAACATCTACAGCATATACTCTACCAGAATCACCTACTTTATTTGCTAAATGCATGGTTAAATAGCCTTCATGACAGCCTATATCAGCAACAGCTGCATCAGTCTTTAAGTCTGTATATTCAAAAAGCTTATCAACTTGCATCCAGGTATCACGCCATTGCCAGTCATTAGAACTATACTGAGCATTTATAGATGGCAGATTGACCGCAAAAATTAAAAGAATACAAAAATAAGAGCAGTTACGACTCATTATCCGTCTTTAACGCTTTTACATTACCTCTATAACGAATACTAAAACGTTGAGAACTGTTAATTGCCAATGCACTTGATAAGCCAGGTAATAATTCAAGATGGACTCTATAATTTTCTGTTGATCTATGCTTATCATTAATTTCAAACCTGATTAGGTAACCTCCCTTTTTTCTAGGCTCAATTCTCAGATTATTAGGTATACCTTCAAATTCAATGCCTGTGCGGTTACTATTATAGGCGCCACCCATCTGACGTTCACCAAAAAAAGGTAAATAACCAGATACTTTGCCATCTTGCATTTTCAAAAAATTGGTATTTCCCTGAAGGTTAATCATTCCTGCTGTACTTCCCGGAGGGAACAAGCCTGCATTCCCTAGTTGCACCATAGCATTCGTAACTTGTGGTTGTGCCCAATCAGAAATAACTTCAAACGTTTTATTGGTAATTAAACTCTCTAAAATTGCTGAATCTTCTTCAGCACTCTTCTTACTTGTAGCACAAGCAGACAAAACAAAAATGAATAAAAGTAATAATATGGAACCTCTCATGTCACTTAGATTTTATAGACCTTTAATTTACAGAAATTACCATAAAGAGTATAATTTTTAACTATAATTAACGAATTGTTAAGAGTTAAGAAGCTCAATAAAATAAGTTCAGTTTATTTCTTATATTCACTTTAGCAAATTACCCTTGCCTTAACTAACCTTAATGAGTACAAACCAAGAATCAACAGTTAAAAAATTCGGCACTTTTGGTGGTGTTTTTACACCTACATTATTAACAATTTTAGGTGTCATTATGTACCTACGCATGGGATGGGTTGTAGGTAATGCAGGCTTATTAGGAACATGGCTAATCATCATCATTTCTTTTGCTATTACACTCTGCACCACTTTATCTATGTCAGCTATTACTACCAACATACGTATTGGAGCCGGTGGAGCTTATGCCATTATTTCGCAAGCATTAGGTTTAGAAGTTGGCGGAAGTTTGGGAATACCTAGATACATTTCGCAAGGCTTGGCAGTTACCATGTATATTTTTGGTTTTAGAGAAGGGTGGTTAGGCATTTTCCCTGAACACAGCCCATTTTTAATTGATATAGTTGTCTTTGCAATACTAATGGGTATTGCATACATAAGTGCCAATCTAGCTATCAAAACACAGTTCATTATTATGGTGATCATAATCTTATCACTAATATCTATTGTGATAGCAGCGGCTCAAGGATCTATGCAATTTCCAACTAATGAAGCGTTGACCTGGGGAAATTTCAAAGGGAGCCCTGAAAATGGCTTTGAAGGTACAAGCTTCTGGATAGTATTTGCAGTATTTTTTCCGGCCGCAACTGGTATTATGGCTGGGGCTAATATGTCTGGTGAGCTTAAGGACCCCAAGAAGAGTATTCCTTCCGGAACATTATGGGCTATAGGTATCAGTTTTATTATATACATGGCTTTGGCTTATTGGTTAGCCCGTACTGCAACTGAAGAAGAGCTCATTTCTAATTATAATATTATTATTGAAAAAGCATACTTTGGGCCCCTGATTATTGCTGGAGTTTTAGGAGCCACTTTTTCTTCGGCTTTAGCTTCTATTGTTGGATCATCTCGAATACTATTTGCAATGGGTACACACAGAGTACTCCCCTATTCTAATTTTCTTTCGGGTACTAGTGCCAATGGACAGCCTAGAAATGCATTAATTGTAACAGGAATTTTGATTTTCGCCACTATGCTTCTGCGAAATATTAATGCAGTTGCACCCTTGGTTACTCTATTTTTCTTAATTACCTACGCCATGATTAATGTTGTGGTTATTATTGAGCAAAGTTTAGCGCTCATTAGTTATAGGCCTTTGTTCAAAATCAACCGTTGGGTGCCCTGGGTTGGATTCATATCTTCCATATTTGCTATGTTTATTATCAACCCAACTATAAGTCTATTAAGTATTGCTATTGTTTTAGTAGTATACTTGTTTTTATCAAGACAAGATTTAGAAACCCCTTTTGAAGATGTACGCTCTGGCTTATTTGTTTCTTTTGCAGAATGGGCAGCCAAGCATACCTGGGGAATGAAAAATATGCAGCAGAGAGCATGGAAACCTAATGTAATGGTGCCTGTAAGAGATTTAAGAGGAGCTAAAGGTAACTTTGATTTTTTACGATATATAGCTTATCCAAAAGGTTCTATCAATTTACTTGGAATTGAGCCAGCTTCTAATACCCCTGTGCTTGGTAAAGAGTTATCTAAACTATCTGAAGCATTTCGCGCAAAAGAGGTATTTTCATCATATACCATTATCAATACTAATGAATTTGCAAAAGGAATTAACTTTAGCAATCAGGCCTTAAAAAGTGCCTTTTTCAGGCCTAATATTGTATTCTTAAACTTACAATCGCATGACAATTATGAACAGGAAATTCAGCCTGTAATTAAAGAATGTATACGATTGGAAATAGGCATCTTATTGTTTAAGTTACATCCTGTATCTCAATTTGGGCAGCGTTCTATGATTAATGTATGGGTGAGTGATCGTAGGGGAAATTGGAATCTGGGATGGGATATCGGCAATTTAGATCTATCCACACTCATAGGTTATAAACTCATGACAAATTGGAAAGCACAGATACGATTAATTACCGTGATCAGCACATCAGAAGAAAAGGAAAATGCAACAAAATTTTTGAAGTCACTTGTGAACCTTGCACGTTTACCAAATACATTAACAGAGGTTTATGTTGGGAATTTTTCTGATGTTTTAGAGCAACCTCCTTCAGCGGATATTAATATTTTTGGACTCAATGAAAATCTACTTCCAGAACATATTGAAAATCTTGCCTTAAAGACACAAAGCTCTTGTATGTTTGTAAAAGATTCTGGGCATGAGAGCATTTTGGCTTAAAACTCTTAGTTTAAATAATTGTTTAAATTAGAAAAGGTGCCTCAAAGGCACCTTTTCAGATAATAAACTAATTTGCATTAGAAAAACAAATTAAGGATTATTACGTGTAACCATTATAGAATTTGATAGGTCATAGTATCCTTGCAGATCAGCGGTGTTATTATCAGGGGCTAATCCAGTAAGTCCATCCTGATAACGCAAATACCAAATCAAACAAACTCCTGCACCAGCATCATCAAAATTTACACCTTCTACGTCAGCTAAAGTAGGTGGCAAACCTAGTATTTTTCCTGCATCGTCTGTAATTACCCAAGTGCTTTTGTCTCCTATAGCATTACTACTATCAATGGTGATACCTGAAACCATATCGGGTGTTCCGTCAACGGTAAATGTAAAAGGCCCTCCAGAGATTGTTCCTGCCTCAACAGCATTTCTATTTACAGTAATAGGATCAGAAAGATCAAATACACCTTCAAGATCATTAGCGTTTAAATCTGCTTCCAAACCAACAAGTCCATCTTGATAACGTATATACCAAATCAAGCATGTACCAACTCCTGCTCCATTGAAATCAACACCTCCAACAGCTTCTAATGTTGGTGGCAACCCTAGTATTTTTCCTGTATCATCTGTAATTATCCAACGACTATTGTCACCTACTGAGGTAGAGCCATCAATCGCAACTCCTGTTGCAAAGTCAGAAACATCATCAATAATAAAATTAAAAGGCCCACCGGTCACTGTACCTGCCTGTACAGTACGTCTATTAACAGTAATTGCATTGGAGAGGTCAAAAGTGCCTTGCAAATCATTGGCATTCATGCCCACTTCTGCACCTTGCAAATCATCTTCATAACGCAAATACCAAATTAAACACACGCCAGCACCTGCATCATCAAAGTTTACACCTTCTACAGCAGTTAAATCTGGCGGTAATCCCAATATTTCACCCTGATCATCTGTGATGACATAGGTTCTGTTTGTTCCCATTGCGTTCGGGTTATCTAAAGTAATACCACTTACAAAATCAGGTACGCCATCAACTATAAAGTCAAAAGGGCCACCACTTAATGTACCTGCTTCAGGTATTATAGGAGCTCCATCATCGTCGTCACTACACGACACAGTAAAAAATACTACTGCAATTAATCCTAAAATTGCTTTTTTAAACATAGTTCTTGAATTTTAAATTATCTGTAACCAAAACTACAATGAGCAATTAAGATAAAATGTTAGCCAGCTAACACTTTACATTCTTTATGAAAAATTTCACATTTTTTTTCGTTGATATCATACTGTTTAAAATATTCATTCAAAAACATAGGCACTGTAATAATATTAAGACAAAACTTAACAATAAAAATTTTAGCGGTTTATTGACCTTTTAAGTTAATCTGACTTCTACCACTATCCTTTAATTTAAAATGCTTCATAGATTATTTCATTAAACGCACCACTTTAAAAATCACTAAATATTTTAGTAACTTTAGACTAAATTAATTGTACTGCTATGACCAAAATAGCTGTTGTTGGCCCTATACCTAGAGATACCATTTACACACACAAAGGCGATGTGATAAAAAAGTATGGATGTATTACACACCCCACTATTGCTTTGTCAAGATTGTTGAATGATCAAGATGATACTGTTATTCCAATTGCACATGTTCACCAACAAGACAAGCAAGCAATTGCGGATTTATTGAAATCGCATAAGAATATTTCTTATGATGGGGTACGAACGGATTTAAATCAGGGAACTATTATTGAACTCAAGTTTATAGATCAAAATAATCGTATAGAAAAACAGAAAGCAAATATGGCATCTATAAAACCACAAGATGTTGCCTCTTTTTTAGATAGTGATTGTTTTGTCTTTGTGCCTATAACTGATTTTGAAATTGAATTAACTACGCTTCAATATATCAAAGCCAACAGTAATGCGAAAATAGTTTTTGATGCACACGGACCTACAACCTTCGTTAATAAAAATGGCGATAGACTTAGACAATTCTGGAGAGACAGAGAAGATTGGTTTCCTCTTATTGACATTTTAAAAATGAATTTAGAGGAATCTCATTGCTGTTGGTTTGATAAAGACTATGCCAATATTGAATTTGATGAAGATGACACAAATCATTTGGATGATTTTGCATCATATGCCTTAAGTAAAGGTATACAGATACTATATGTTACCTTAGATTCAAGAGGTTGTGCAGTTTATTATAAAAACAATGGCAATATTGTCAAAGATTTTATAAAATCTGTGCCTGTGAAAAATGTTGTAGACACCACTGGTTGTGGAGATTCTTTTGCAGGTGGTTTGGCTTATGGATTTACCAAATATAATGACCCCATTAAAGCTGGACAATATGCCAATGTTTTGGGAGCTCTAAGAACGCAAGGAAAAGATTTTTCAGTATTTAAATCGAAAAGCGAAACCGAAGCAATCTTAAAAGAAAATTATCAGTAAATAGAGGATAATACTTATTATTACGTCAATCATTTTCTTCCAAATTAAATAATTCATTTACTGAAACATCAAACAACTTTGATAGTTTTAAAGCCAATATAGTAGATGGCACATAACGGTTCTTCTCTATTGAATTGATTGTTTGCCTAGATACACCAATTTTTTTTGCCAAATCATCTTGAGTAAGATCATGTATAGCACGTTGTACTTTGATACAATTTTTCATTATCTATAGCGCCTTAATTGATAAAAAAAGCCTAATTGTACAACCAGCATAAAGGTCAACACTTGAAAATAAGTAAAACTTGCGGTTGCATCTTGTGGATTGATCAAGTAGGAAACAAAATAATCAATGTGAGGTTGAATTAATGAATAGACAACACCCAATATAAAGGCTAATCTATAGGACTGTGCCCTAATACTTACAATTAGTTCATCCTCTATTTTTTCTTTAGATATAGAAATAATTAAAAAGCCAAGTAAAAAAATACTTGACAATAATGGTTTTACCCAGCTAGGCTCATCAATAAACTTTTTTGCAATCATTAGCAAAAAGGAGATGACTACAATTGTTATACCTACTTTTTTATAGGAATTAGGGAGTTGAAACGAATTTAACTTTTCTAGTCGTTTTCTTTCTTTTTCACAAAATGTACTATCCGCCATAATAATCAAGTTAATTTTCCTAAAAGGAAAGTTTATTTATTTTTTTGACAAATATAATTTACATTTAATTATTAAACAAATTATATGTTAATATTTGAAAATTTAAGTTTATCTAAGTGATTTTATACTATTGATTTATCCGGTCAAAATTAGTTCTGATATAATTTCGAAGTTTTAATCTATAATCTCCCTTAAGCCATTCAACAAAATTGTTCGTGCTTTTACTAATACATTTACTATATCTATTTACCCTGTAGTCTATATCGTCGCCTAACAACTGAGTAAGGCTTAATGCATCATATACATCTTCACTGTTTTCAATACATATTTTGGCATGCTGGGCTATTGAGTCTTTCAATACAGATTTTGTGGATTTCCCATTTTTTACTGCCAATTTGTAGGCCTCATTAATATTAAACTCAATACTCTCTGATTGGGAGAATTTACGTTTTACGGCATCCGGCATTTCATAGGTAAAATTGTTTTCTATTTCCTCATCTGAAATCAATTTATCTAGGTAAGAATTGGGTGACCTAAAAATACGCTGCCAGTCTAAGGGGTAACCCCAGGGGCCAAATCGATGAAAATTATTACCCAAATCAATGACATTGAACGAAGATTTATCATTCAATATTCTTGAGCCTCGTCCTACCATTTGATAATACAAAGTAAGTGACTTTGTAGCTCTATTTAATATGATGGACTCTACCGTGGGCTCATCAAATCCTGTTGTTAAAATACTTACTGATGTCAGTATAGCTCCTGGTGTTTCTTTAAACCATTGTAATATTCTTCTACGCTCACTTTTAGAAGTAGTATTATCTAAATGCTCAATATGGTATCCCTCAGATTTAAAAATATCATATACATATAAAGAAGTGTTTATACCATTATTAAAAATGAGCGTCTTGGTGTTCTTAGCTTTCTCCTCATATGCCTGCAACAGCTTACCAAGCATCATTGAGTTAGTATATAACTCTTCAGATGACTTAACTGTATAATCTCCATTTGAGCCCACAACCAAAGAAGTTAGTCCTACATTAAAGGTATACATATTAGCTTTGGCTAAAAACTTGTTTTGAATTAGAGACTGAATACTCTCTCCTACTATAAGCTCATCGTAATTATCATACATAGGTAATTTAATATTTGAGCTCAAAGGTGTTGCAGTAACACCTAAAACAAACGATGAAGAGAAAAATTTAAAGAGCTTCGTAAATGAGTTATAATGCGCTTCATCTATAATTACCAATCCAACATTTGAAATGTCTAATTTGTTTTCATGCAGCCTGTTGTTAAGTGTCTCAACCATAGCTACAAAACATGTATACTGATTTTGATCGGCTAAATCTGCCTTGCTATCAATTATCTTGTTGGTTACATTAAATTCTGAAAGCATATTAGAAGTTTGCTTACATAATTCAATGCGGTGCGTCATAACCACTACTTTTTTTGTATGATTTTTTAAATATTGACGTACAATCTCAGAAAAAATGACAGTCTTCCCTCCTCCTGTTGGCAACTGATACAATAAATGATAATCGCTAGGAGCTTCTTCAAAGCGATTGAAAATTTTCTCTATAGCTCCTTTTTGATATTCATAGAGTCGTTTTCCAGAGGTAAGTACAGCTTGTGTTGTAGACAAAGAATGGAATTTAGGCTAAAGTGCAAAAATACACACTTTTTGAGGTTTTTTTAACAAGAATTGTGTTAAAAAAGAAAAGGACTCATAATTATGAGTCCTTCCAAGTTTATGATAATCTATGTTAAGACTTGCTTGCTTTTTTAAGCTGTCGTTTTATTTTATTAATAGCAGATTCAATAGATTTTTCAGGCTCAATTACATTGTAAGCACCCCAGAATTCGGGATCAGAAAAACCTGATGCTTCATCAGCAATAATTATAGAAGGACGCATGCGCTCTTTGTTTTTTATATTTTGCTTCGTTTCTTGAATCTCCCAATCAGTTACTGCCATTTCACTTGACAATGAATAAATAGAATTGAACCATTTTCTCTTCTTATTCACCTTAAATGATAACTGAACGTTACTGTAACTATAATACCATCTACCTTCTTTCTCTCTATAATCTACACGATAAGCAGCTTTTGTTGGATATACTTTTACATCTACAGGTTTTCTTCGCACAAACAGATTACTAGCCAATTCTTTGTTCTCAACATTTAGATTATAGACTGCACTGGTTAAAGCGTATGTTTCGGCATCAATAAATAATTTTCCATAATATAAGGGCTCTACTACATCAGCACGTTGCTGAAACTTTACCACAAAAACAGGTTTTTCATTTACAGTAGTTGAAGGTGCAAAGCTAAATTTATAATACTGTAACATGTCATCTGTAAAAATATATTCTGGGTACTTCATCATATCTACATACAAAGCATTGAAAGGGCCACCCTGTAATTTTAATGCTAATGTATCTAGTCTTGAGTAATCCGTACTTTTTCTTGCTTTAAATAACTTCACATGATCTCGTTTAAACGATGTATAAGGTTGTTTATAAACATTTACAATAGCCTCTGCTAAAGATACATTCTTACGTCTTTTTTTAATCGTCTCTCTATAGAATGCTGTCATTAGTGCTTGTTCATTCATGTTATTTACCCCTTTTCGTTTTAGCGTGGTTATCACCAAATCTCGGGCGTTTTTGAATTGCTTAACATTAATCTCTGCTAATTGAGTAACGGAAGGTGCCAACTTTATTTTGTTTTTCCGATCTTTTAAATCTGCTATGGCAATTATCTTTTGTTTATAGCCTAAAAACGATACTGATACTTGAGAACCTGCCAAATCTTTAGGGACCTTCAATAAAAAAGTACCATCTGTGTTAGTTATAGTACTAATATTTGTGCCTTCAACAGACAGTGACGCAAAGACCAAAGGCTCATTTGTGTTTTCATCTACAACAATACCGCTGTATTCGTTAACTTCAACTTGATCTTGAAAGAAAGCATTAGTAATAAATGGTATGAACACTAAAACAAATAGAAGTACTAGTGATTTAGAATTTATAGGTATAATAAAGTGTTTCATGACAAAATAATTTATTGATATAAAGATACTTAAAAAATAGTAAGATTAAAAATTATCAAATCTTTTCCATAGAATTTAAAGCATGATCAGGATCAATAAGATCTAGTAACTTAACAAGACTTAATCCTGAACTTGTTAATGTTTGCTTTACCTGATTCTTTCCTAAAACACTAGATATAGTTTCATCTTCATCTCCAAACTGATAACCATT
The DNA here is from genome assembly GCF_056591715.1 of Maritimimonas sp. 2405UD52-3. Lineage (NCBI taxonomy): Bacteria > Pseudomonadati > Bacteroidota > Flavobacteriia > Flavobacteriales > Flavobacteriaceae > Maritimimonas > Maritimimonas sp. 2405UD52-3. Next base: position 296,308 of record NZ_JBWQOL010000004.1, on the reverse strand, counting down.
TTTTGTAATTAAGGTATCATTAAATAGATCTTGCATAGCTACATTACCCATTTGATCTATAGCCAATGCAATCTTGTAAAAATAACCATTTGACACTCTAAATAAAACTCTAAACTTTCCTTTAAATGTTAGCTTAAGAATTGTATAAATCATTCCGAATGGTACCGTAAAAACGGTAAGTACTATTGAGATTATAAAAAGAATCAAACCCATACTATTTTTTAGTCTAAATTTAAGCAAAATCCTTTTCTAAGGATTCCTTATATTTACCATCTTCAAATCCCCTACATATGAGGCTTTTACTGGTTGTATTAACATTTCTTATTGTTTTATCTTGTGCAAAGGAAAGAGTGCCAAATCAAGGTGAATTATTGGCCAAAGCAGAACAAATCCATAAAAATGTAATTACGCTTGACACTCATTGTGACATTAACCTTAAGAATTTTACAGACTCTACTAATTACACACAAAATCTTGAAAATCAGGTAACTCTTCCTAAAATGGAAGCGGGTGGTTTAGATGTTGCATGGTTTATTGTTTATACAGGCCAAGACTCTCTAAATGCTGAGGGATTTGAAAAAGCTTATGAAAATGCCATCGCTAAATTTGAAGCCATCCATCGTCTAGTAAAAGAGTATGCTCCGGATGAAATTGAATTAGCACTCACTTCTGATGATGTACGACGCATCCATAAAAGTGGAAAAAAAGTGGCTATGATAGGTATTGAAAACGGTTACCCTATTGGTAAAGATATTTCTAACGTAAAGAAGTTCTATGATCTTGGCGGAAGGTATATGTCATTAGCACATAATGGGCATAGCCAATTAAGCGATTCTAATACTGGTGAAAAAGATAGTATCTGGTTACATAATGGATTAAGTGACTTAGGACGAAAAGTTGTGTCAGAAATGAATAGATACGGTATGTTAATTGACCTGTCTCATCCATCAAAAAAAGCCAATTTAGAAATGCTACAATTATCTAAAGCTCCTGTAATAGCATCACATTCTTCTGCAAGAGCTTTATGTGACCACAGCAGGAACTTAGATGATGAACTTCTAATGGCTATTAAAGAAAATGGAGGTGTTGTTCAAACGGTAGCATTTAAGTGGTATGTCAATTCTGAGAAATTTGAAAAACGAAATGAGCAAGTAAAGGAAATAGAAAAGGTAGTTATGGATTCTTTAGGTAAAAAGTGGCTTCCAAGAGAAAAAATAGCAGAATTAACAGGTGCAGAACGAAACTCTTATATCGATACCTATATTGAAGCATCAAAAATAGTAAAGAAAAAGATAAAAAATATGAAAGACCTTCCTCCTGCAGTTGATGTATCTGACTTTGTTGATCACATAGATTATATGGTTGATCTACTTGGTATTAACCATGTGGGAATTAGTTCAGACTTTGATGGTGGTGGAGGTATTAAAGGCTGGAGCGATGCTTCGGAAACCTTGAATGTTACGCTAGAATTAGTAAAACGTGGATATACGGAAGAAGAAATCGAAAAGCTATGGAGTGGTAATTTATTAAGAGCACTGGACCAAGCGCAAGCTGTGGCCCAAAAATTGCAATCAGAAGGATAGAAAAAGGTTCATGAAGATGAAATTAAGAAAAGTAATCACTTTTTGCGTATTAGCTTTATTAAGTCAGAATTTAATAGGGCAATCGTCAGATTTATCTATTGATATGTTGGTTGAAAACAAAGTACCTAACATCCGTTCTACTATTAAATTCACTATTACCGTGAATAATGAAGGGCCAGATGAAGCAACCGGAGTTTTGGTTTTGAGTGAGTTAGGTGATGGTTTTGGTGATTTGAAATCATTAACTGAGGGTGGTGAAATAGCCGGTAAATCTATAAGTTGGTTAAATTTAAAAATACCCCCAAGAACTAATAAATTCTTACAATTTACCGCCAAAGTGTTAAGCGGCACTGATTACTTGATACGTGCAGAGATCATAGCCTCTGACAATTATGATCCGAATAGTGATCCTGAAGTCGGCTTTGGAGTTAATGATCTAGGCGATAAATTTTTAGATGATGATGAAGTTGAAATAACTGATGTTCAACCTATACCATCTGACATGGATAAAGATCAAATCTTTGATTATGAAGATCTTGATGATGATAATGATGGCATACCAGATGCTTACGAATCTCTTGGAGTAGACCCAGATAGTGATTTTGATAAAGATGGTACACCTATCTATTTAGACGATAATGACAATAATTTTGATATTGGTGATAATAACAACAGGGTTGAAAGTTTTTTTGATATAGATAATGATAGTATTCCCAATCATCTCGATCTTGATTCAGACGGCGATGGCATTTTCGATGCAATTGAATCTGGACGCAGGAATTTGCCATTGAATCAATTTGGCAAAATCAATGTTGAGTTTGCAGAATACGGTACTAATGGACTCTATAACAGATTAGAGACAGCAAGAGATAGTGGACAACTTATTTATGCATTACTAAACACTGATAGCGATGATGATTTTAATTTTTTGGATCCAGATGATGATAATGATGGCATTCCTACAGCAAATGAAGTGACTATAGAGCGTAAAGAAGAATATAAAATCATATTTTCTGATGCCGACGAAGACGGTTTGCCTGACTATTTAGATAGTGATTCTAATGATATGGATGAAGTTACTGACGAAGCCTTGCTAATTGACAGTTCCGCAAATAGTAAAACAGCATTACTTTCTGGTAAAACCAGATATAACAATATTAAATTGTTTACAGAAAACGGTCATGAAATTACACCTGATATTATTCAAATAGGAAATCTTGTACAATTGGATATTTCTAATCTTGAATCAGGTGTGTACTTCTTACAGTTTAAAAAAGGAAATAGTTACGATATTAAAAGAATGGTGATAGAGTAATATTTTATTTTAATTGTGAAATAGACTCAATATATTATCAGTTATTCTCTTTGGTTTTAAACTTTTTGCATCCAATAATACCCAAGTTGTTTTACATTTGGTTACTAAGGTTTCATCTTTATAGATATGTACTATTCGTGTAGATTTGACACCTGTTGAGTCTTCAATCCATGTATAAATTGTTATTGAATCGCCAAGAAACGACTGATTTAGATAATCTATTTCATGCCTTAGTGCCATCCAAATATTATTGGCTCTCATATTTTCATCAGCCAACCTATTCCAATGTTTTTCAGAGACCTCTTGTACCCATTTCAAATACACTATATTATTTACATGATTTAAAGCATCTATATGTTCTTTAGTTACGTTAAAAGAATAACGAAACGAAACCTTATTTTCAGGAACTTTATTCACCTTCTAAACGGTCTTTTATAAATTCTATTTTGGTTTTACCATGCGGTGCAGGTATACCTTTATCATCAAGATTTACCATAATGATATTATCAACAGTAATAATGGTTTCACGTGTCATTTTATTTCGCACTTCACATTTTAAAACAAGTGATGATCTTCCAAACTTTACAACTTCAATACCAATTTCAACTATATCACCTTGCTTGGCTGAGCTCTTAAAATCAATCTCAGACATATATTTGGTAACAATTTTTGAATTGTTTAACTGTATGATAGTATATAATGCGGCTTCTTCATCTATCCAAGCCAACAGCCTACCACCAAATAAAGTTCCGTTAGGATTTAAGTCTTCAGGTTTTACCCACTTTCTGGTATGAAATCTCATAAACTACTAGTGTTAATATTTTAATAAACTTCTCACAATCATTTTATTAGGAATAAAATAACTGCTAACTTTCAAAATATCTTAAAAAATTAAAGATATGAGATTTTTGTTGATTGTATTTTTACTAAGCATTGGTTGTGCAAATTCTCAAAAAAGCGAAAATCTGAAGGAGAACATTGGTGGTCCTTGCCAAGGATGTGAAGCAATTTATGAATATGGAAATAAGATACTAAATTCAATAGATACCTTACCAGGTTTTGAAACTGCTACTCAAAAAATGAAAGTTGTAGGTACTATTTATAAGAGTGATGGTAAGACACCTGCAAAAGACGTTATCTTATATGCCTATCATACAGATGAAAAAGGAATCTACCCAAAAAAAGATGGTTCTGAAAGATGGGAACGACGCCATGGTTATATTAGAGGTTGGATTAAAACAGATCAAACAGGTAGCTATACATTGTATACATTTAGGCCCGCTTCTTATCCTAATACTACCATTGAGCAGCACATTCATTTAACTCTTAAAGAACCTGATAAAAATGAATATTATATTGACGACATCACTTTTTCGGATGATCCTAATCTGAGCAATAGAACTAAAAATCGTCAAAATCCACGTGGTGGAAAAGGAGTAGTCACACTCAAAAAAGAAGGTGATTATCTTATAGCAAAACGCGATATAGTTCTAGGAGAAAATATTCCTAAGTATCCATTAAAATAAGGTAGGAGGCTCTTTACCCATTTGAGGAATCACCAAATTAGTATCCAATGCTGTGTTTAAATTTTTAATAAAATGAGCTGAAAGTAATGGCGAGGCTTTCTCTAAGTTCTGGTGAACAAAAAAATGAATTTTCTCTAACCCATTTTCTACCCAATTTTTTAATCGCACTACCCAATCATCTAGTCGATCATAATCACTTTCATGGTTAGCGCCTACATAGCGTATAAAAGCTTCATTATTGGTAAGTCGCATATGCATAATATCTCGTCTTCCAGCAGAATCTACTAATACATTAGCAATATTATTTTCTTCTAGCAAATGATATAATTCTTGAGCAATTTTAGCATCATTAAACCAACCTGTATGTCTGAATTCCATAGCTAAAGGTACTTCCTTAGGCCAATCTTCTGCAAAATTTATTACTCTATCAAAATCTTTGGGAGCAAAATTAGCATGCATTTGTAAAAAAATAGTCCCTAGTTTTTCTTTGAGATTTGCAGCAGCATATAAATAATTGTCTACTGATTCGGCTATGTCATTCAATCGTTTCCAGTGACTGATCTCTTGGTTTAATTTAGGGAAAAACTTGAATCCCAGTGGCGTCTTTTCATACCATTTTTGAAATTGTTCTGGAGGGAAAAACCTATAAAATGTTGCATTTAACTCAATACTATTAAACTGCGTTGCATAATACTCTAGTTCATCTTTAGTGCCACGAGGATAAAATCCTTTTAAATCTTGTCGATTCCATTTAGCGCAACCAACATATACCTGTAACGGATTTTCATTTTTCAATTTTGTTAACACCACTTTAGTATCAAGATGATCTTTAGGTAAAGTAAAATCTATAGTTTCAGGATGCTGAACACTTCCAAATTTCATATGAAAAAAGTTAATAATTTGTTGATAACAATAATTTTTCTGTTCATAACAAATATAAGCAATCTGTACATTTATAGGAAACTTCGCTACTCATGAATTCAAGAACTCACGACCTACTGAAGTCAAGACCTGAAATTCCAACAGCCATTGTTTCAGATACCATGTCAAATGATGAGCAATTTCAAAACAAAACATTAAGACCCATTATTAAGTTGCAGAATGATTTGTTTCTTGAGGTATTCAAAAATTACATCCGTAAAAGAAAATACGGATTTTATGACTTAAACCTTGAACAACGCTATGCGTATATTGAAAATGCAATTCAGCGAGATACTAAGTTTAGAAACTCTTTAAAAGGTATGGTCATCGGTCAATTTACCATTGAAGAGTATGATCTTTATATTGAAAATTCTTCAGCGCTAAATAAGAGAATGATGAATTTAGTGACCGAACGTTTAAAAGATCAAGTTCAACTATTTGAGTACGAAATAGCGAATTAGTAAACCAACTGCTATACATATTGCGAAGCTCATTAGTGTGCCTATGAGTACATATTCGGTATGCTTACGGGCTCCTTTTACATCACCAAAGCGTAGTATAGATTTAGCACCAATTAAGAAACCTATAGCTGAAAAATTACTTGAAAGAATAAAGGTCAATACCAATATTCGTTCAAAAACACCAATAAAACGTCCAGCTTTTTGTAGGCTTTCTTGCTCAGTCTCTTTCGCAATTTCTTTTTGCCAACGTTCTGTAGCTTTTCCAATAACAAAACCTACCGGAAAAATTACAATCACATACCCTATAAGTATAGCTAGTGCCTTTTTTGAAGTAAAAAATGTTCCTAGCGTTGGTAAAATATCATATAAACCATCTACTAAATAGATCCAAGCTAAGACAATCACTAGAATATGTAAGAATTGATCTATCAAGAAATACTTCAGGTTATCCTTTTTCTGATTGAGTTTCCAGAGATCAATAAAGAAATGAGTAATGGCTATCACAATAGGAATTAAAAATTGGGACCATTGTTGTAATAATAAATATGTGAAGAATCCTGCCAAAAAGCTATGCACATATAAATAACCTGATCTGGCTTTATGAGCACGTTTATGCTCCACCATTTTTGTGTTTTGAAACACAAAATCGGTTAATACATGTGCCAAGAGTAATTGTAAAAGTATTGTAGTATTAGCTTCCATCTTTAACAAAAGTACTTATGGCTGATTTATATCGTTTTAATAGCAAAGCAATAGAGTCCCAATTGGCTGCCTTTTTTCTGTGGTTCACTGCCGATTGATTAATACCTAAAATATTCGCTATCTCTTTTTCTTTATGCCCTTTTAAAAGATAATACACAACTTCAGCTGAAGCCCTACTCCATTTGCTCATTACACTATCTAATAAACTAAAACTCGCATTGAATTCTTCATCCAAATTAGAACTTGCAGTCTTTAGTGATAAACGTGGGTAGTCACCTTTCATAGTATCTAACGTTCTCCCTGAAAATTGAAATGCTTCACCATTTGATTCTAAAATAGATTCACGTTTTAAATCCACTGTACCAATGCCAATAGCTATTCTAAAATCGGTTAAACCGGATATTTTCTTGTTACTATGTTCAATTTTATTAATGGCAGTTTTCAGCTGTAATACATGATCAAGTGCATCTGAAGAATTTAAAATAATTCCTTGAAAACTATCTCCTCTAAATATTTTAAATTCCGTATCGCATTGATTTTGAATACTTTTAAATTCATTATTTAAAGTATTTAAAACAATATTAAGTTCTTCTGATGTATATAGCGAAGAATCTATTAAATCTCCTGTTATTACTGTTTGCATGCTCCAAATATATATAAAAATATTAGTCTGCAGGCTAATAAAGCATAAATATTAGTCTGTAGGCTAATAAAGTATAAATATTAGTCTACAGACTAATTATTAATCTATTAATGAAACACCATTTAAATCAGTGGTTAAGACCTCACTCATATAATCAAAATAAGGGCGAATGGTTTTAAAAGATTTGTCAATTTCTTTCAAGAAATCAGCAGAAGTAACTTCTTTATCAGAATATTTCTTGGTAAATATGAATTGTTTTTTCTTAATAAGGTCTATATCAGAATGTTCTTTATTAAAACCTTTAGGAGCAGTTTTTACTTCATCACCTACTATATCACCCCATACCTCTTTAAATTTTTTTGCGTTTATGATTTTTCTAAATTCAGTAGCATCTAATTCTAATTCTTTACGAATACGCATTAAGTCAGCAGAATTAGGCTGCCAGAAGCCGGTAGCTATAAATGAATCACCTGGAGCAATGTGTAAATAATAACCACCACGTAAACGTGGTTTTGTTCTTCCAAAAGATCCACCAAAATGTGTTTTATAAGGCGTTTTATCCTTTGAAAAACGTACATCACGATAAATTCTAAAGAGTTTCATTTTATCAATATCATCATGGGTATTCAAATTGTCGTTTATAGCCGTATAAAACTGTTTGACATCAGCTTCCAGGGTTTTAAAATGCTTTTTATTCTCGGTAAACCATTCACGGTTATTATTCTTTTTTAAGTCTTTAAAAAAACTGAAGACATCTTTAGAAATTTGTAAGGCCATTTGATAAAATTTTAATGCTTTTAAAGATAGAAAACTTCATTCACTTATAGTTAAATATTTTGTTAACACCCATAATTTAATTACTTTGGAGGCATCTAATTTACTATTAACCAATTAATTATTAAAAGTTATGACTGATCAAACTACAAGCAAAGTACCTGTGTGGTTTTGGATTGTTTCCGTTATTGGGCTTCTTTGGAACGCCTTGGGAGCTGACCAATATATAGGGCAAGCATACCAAACCGAACGATGGAAATCAGCTCTTACTGAAAGTCAAATTGAAATAGCTAATAATGTACCATCATGGTACACTGCTGTTTTTGCGATTGCCGTTTTTGGAGGACTTATAGGATGTGTACTATTACTTCTTAAAATGAAATTAGCTTATACTGTCTTGCTAATCTCATTAATTGCCGTACTTATTCAAATGAGTTATATCACATTTTCTTTAAAAATGGCGAATGCAATGACACCTATGATTATAATTGTATCGTTATTTTTAGTATGGCTGGCTAAAAAGGGTATAGCTAATGGCTGGCTAAAATAAAATTATATATATTAAAATTTTGAGGTGCCATCTGGCACCTTTTTTTATGCTAAATGAATAGATAATTTACTCATTATCGCACAAAAGTTACTATTTACAACTAAAAACTGACTATGTATGAAATTTTACTTTCATTAGATTTTGATATTTCCTAACTTGTATCGTAATTATTTGATAATCAGTTTTAAAAATCAAATAAATTTAATTTAAATCTATCGAAATGCAATATTTAACATTTATTTCCTGCCTTCTATTAACATTTTCTCTACACTCACAGGATGGAAATGATACAAAAGAAATCAAAAAGATTATTACAACAATTGCAGAAGGTTGGAAAGAAAAAGATATCGAGAAAACCACCAAGTATTATGACGACAATGTGGATTGGACCAATGCTTTTGGCGATCGCATGCAAAATAAAGACGATTTAAAAACTTTATTAACGGAAATCTATTCTCTTGATTTCGTAATGAAGGGCAAATCTGAAAACCAATACAACGATATTGATTTTTTAGCGCCAGAGATTGCTGTTGTACGTTCTAAAACAGTAGTAAAAGGACAAGAATGGGGTGATGGTACAGCTATGAAAGATAGGCATAACCATCATTTAATGGTATTTCAAAAGAAAGATGGAGAATGGAAAGTAATCAGTCATTTGATAAGCCAGGCTTGGACAAAAAAATAATACTAATGACAATTAGAAATTTATCATTTTGCTTCGGGATTACCCTAATCGTATTTTGGTCTTGCCAAGATGCCAAAAAACAAGAGTATGATTCAAACCTTGTATTAAAGACACAAAATTCACTTACCAATATCCTTAACAAAAAACAACAAAAAAGCATTGATTCAATAGCTCAAAGCTTCATTGATGGTGGCATGGTCATGGGGCTTTCAATTGCCATTACACATAGAGAAACAACTTTTTATAACAAAGGGTTTGGGTTTGTTGATTCCGCTCGAACGAAACCGGTAAAAAATGATAATATTTTTTTAATAGCTTCCATCTCAAAATTAATTGGAGCAACTGTGGTTATGAAATTAGTTGATGAAGGTAAAATATCATTAGATCAGTCCTTATATGAGCTTCTTCCCGATTATCCAAATAAAGAGCAAGCAAAGAAAGTTAAATTACATCATTTGATATCTCACACTTCAGGTTTACCTGAATATACACCTATAATAGACACTATATACGTTAGAACAGGAAAAGAACCATCTAAAAATGACTATTATAATATTTTTGAAAAAACACCCTCCCCCTACGAACCAGGTGAAGGCTATCTCTATAATAATTCTGGTTATGTTCTTATGTCTATGATTGTTGAACGTATGACCGGTAATACTTTCCAAGCTGAGATTGATAGAATTATAAATAAACCATTAGACATAAATATCAAGTTAATTAAAGAGGCAACTAATCATCCTAATACAAGTCAATATTTCATATTAAAGGATACCTTATTAACACCAACTAAGCATTGGACTTGGATAAAAGGTGATGGTGGTTTAACAACTACGGCTGTTGACTTACTAAAATTTCATAAAGAGTGGTCAAGTGGAGCTGTCATTTCCAAAAAATCTTACAACAAAATGATCACTCCTAGAATTTTAAATAACGGAATAAAATCAGGATATGGATTGGGCGTTCGAACTGGTGAATTCGGAGGTTTCAAAATAATAGGTAGAACGGGGGGACATTATACAAGATGGGCGCATTTAGCAAACTATCCTGAAAAAGACCTAACCTTATTAGTGTTTGTGAATACTGACAGAACTCCTTCTAACGCCGGATCAATTGCGAGTGCTATATCGCTAGTGCTATTGGATAAACCCGTTCCTAACTTTAAAGGTAAAAATGAATTGGCAATTGATAATTTAAAGCAATATGAAGGGATATATGGACGTCATAAAGGTGATAAAGAACAGGTGAAAATCTATATTAACCTAGAAGATAATCACTTATATTATACTTTTGCAGCTAACGCTTCAAAAGGTGAAAAAATGTACCATTCTGGAAATGATTCCTTCTGGATTGAACGTTGGCCCATGGATAAATTAGTTTTTGATAAAGATAGAGATGGAAACATTATAGCATTTAAGGAATACTATGACGGTTTTTTCCATGAGTTAAGGCAAAAAATGAATTAAATATTCTTGATATAACTACTATAAGGATCGTTAAACTTATACCCTTTCGTGAATCGTTTCTTATCTAATTTCTTGTGCTCTACAAGTGCCCATAAAACAAACTCTTTTAGAAAATCTTTGTCAGAATCAGGAATACTGTCTTGATATTTATCAATTAGTTTCGTCAATGGTTTAATGTCTCCCAGTGAATCTTGATATTCAGCATCATTCATATCATCCAACAACTCGAAACTTCCTTCTTCAAAAAACCATTCTATAATACCATCATAAGGTGTTTCAGCATCTTTATGTTCTAATTTTGGTATGTCTGGAAAATATTCAGAAAACAATGTTTTTATGCTGTCACTTAACAGTTGTCTCGCTACAAAAACAGAACCTTCTTGTTCACCTTCATATACTAATTCTACTTTACCAATAATGGCTGGCGTCACACCTAAAAAATCAGATAAACGAATCGTAGTTTTCTCATCTCCTGACAAAATACTTCTGCGTTCAGCAGTACTTAGTAAGTTCTCAAAACCTGTAATACTCATTCTGGCACTCACACCACTTTTAACATCTATATAATCACTTTTACGTGCTTCAAAACTAATTTGTTCTAGTAACTTCTTAGCTAATTCAGGTACATATATTCTTTCCACTCGTTCTGTATCTACCTTAGCCTCCTGCTCTGTAATAAGCTGTGCAATTTCTACTTTTTCAGGATAATGCGTTAGAATTTGCGAACCTATTCTGTCTTTTAATGGCGTCACAATACTTCCTCTATTAGTATAATCCTCAGGGTTGGCTGTAAACACAAACTGAATATCTAAAGGTAGTCTCAGCTTGAATCCACGAATTTGAATATCTCCCTCTTGCAAAATATTAAAGAGAGATACTTGTATACGTGCCTGTAAATCAGGCAACTCATTGATTACAAAAATAGAGCGGTTTGCCCTGGGAATCATTCCGAAATGAATCACACGATCATCAGCATAACTTAAACGTAAATTCGCTGCTTTTATGGGGTCTACATCCCCTATTAGATCGGCGACTGTAACATCTGGTGTTGCCAATTTTTCGGAAAAACGCTCATCTCTATGTAGCCAGGTAATAGGTGTGTCATCTCCCTTTTCAGTTATTAAATCTGATGCATATCTAGAAATTGGAATCAAAGGGTCATCATTAATCTCTGATCCTTTTACTACCGGAATATATTCATCCAGAAGCTTGACCATTAATCGTGCTAGGCGTGTTTTTGCCTGCCCCCGCAGACCTAATAAATTGATGTTATGACGCGATAAAATTGCAGTTTCTAGTTCTGGTATCACCGAATGCTCATAACCCCAAACACCTTCAAAAACCTGTAAACCGGTCTTAATATTCGCTATTAAATTATCGCGCAATTCATCTTTTATAGATTTTGATTGATAACCTACTTTTTTTAGTTCTCCTAATGTTTTTATGTTTTCTATTTTCATCCTATGTTATCATTCCTGCTTCCGATAGCTATCGGAAGCAGGAATCCATTTTTTGTTTTAGTTTATAAAACCCTTCGACTCCGCTCAGGGTGATAGATTTATCCTTTTATATTTTTCTTTCTGTTATTTTCGTAATCTTCAAAAATCATTTCTCCCAATCCTTTTAACCCCGTAAAGAATGCTTTTCCTTTATTTGCCTCAGAAAAATGACGCACAAATTGCATCAAATAAGGGTCTTGAGCAATCATAAATGTTGTAATGGGTATATGCAATTTTCTGGCCTGTGCTGCCATGGTATAACACCGTTCAACAATATGCTTGTCTAAACCTACACTGTTCTTATAATAAGTGCCATCTGGTAAGCGCATACAACTAGGTTTACCATCAGTAATCATAAATATCTGTTTGTTAGTATTACGTTTTCTACGTAGAATATCCATCGCTAATTGTAATCCCGCAACCGTATTTGTGTGATATGGCCCCACATTCAAATAAGGCAAATCTTTGATAGAAATGGGCCAGGCATCATTACCAAATACAATAATATCAAAGGTATCTTTAGGATATCGTGTTGTGATCAATTCAGCCAACGCCATAGCCACTTTTTTTGCAGGTGTAATTCGATCTTCACCATACAATATCATACTATGGCTAATATCTATCATCAATACAGTACTCATCTGTGCCTTGAAATTGGTTTCTTCAACCACCAAATCATTTTCATTGATGGTGAAATCACCAATTCCATGATTAATCTGGGCATTTTTTATGCTTTCGGTCATAGAGATACGATCGAGTGTGTCTCCAAATTGATAATTTCTGAACTCACCTGTTTGTTCATCACCTACTCCAAGAGATTTTGTTTTATGATTTCCTGATCGGCTGCGTTTTAGCTTACCAAACATTTGATCTAGTGCTCTTTGTCTGATAGCTCGCTCAGTCTTTGCTGTGATCTTTAAACCGTTTCCACTACCATTAGGCTGGATTTCTTCACGCAAATACCCTTTCTTTTTGAGATCTTCAATAAAATCATCAATCGTATAATGAGGCGTAGTGAGTTCATATTCTTCATCCAATTGGCGTAGCCAATCAATGGCTTCATCTACATCTCCAGAAGTATGCACAATCAACTCCTGAAAAATCTCAAATAACTTTTCAAAAGGTGACTGCTCTTCGGCTTTAAATGTATCAAATATGAATCCTTTCCTAATGCTTTGCGCCATTGTATAAAAATACGACTAAATCAGATGAAAAACATTAAAGAATTGTTAATGTCTTTTCTTCAGAACTTCGGCGATATCATTCAATGAAAAACCTTTAGCTTTTAACAAGATTAAATAATGAAATAAAAGGTCGGCCGCTTCGTTCAAAAAAAGTTGATCATTCGTGTCTTTTGCTTCTATAACTGTTTCAACAGCTTCCTCTCCTACTTTCTGCGCTATTTTATTGATGCCTTTTCTGAAAAGGGATGCTACATAGGAATTTTCATCGTTTTGGTTTTCTTTTCTATTTTGAATGATAGATTCAAGTTCAGACAAAAATCCATAAGATGGGTTATTGGGTTCATTCCAACAAGTATCAGAGCCTGTATGGCAAGTGGGCCCGTTAGGATGTACGCTTATAAGCAAAGTGTCATTATCACAGTCTAGCTTAAGGTCTACCAAGCTTAAGAAATTACCACTCTCTTCTCCTTTAGTCCATAAGCGCTGTCTAGAGCGGCTAAAAAAAGTCACTTTTTTAGTTGATAGTGTTTTTTCATAGGCCGCTTCATTCATATAACCTAACATTAATACATTTTTGGTTATTGCGTCTTGAATGATGGCTGGCACTAAGCCGTCTTTATTTTTATTGAAGTTTATATTCATAAGTTTTAATTGTCATTCCTCCGTCCTGATAGTTATCGGAGGCAGAAATATATTAGTTTTTTTACGATTCATATTGATGAGATTCCTGCCTTCGCAGGAATGACAAAGATTTATAACCTTACAAGAATATTATTCTCCCTTAACTCTCTTTTCAAATCGGCTATTTCAATTTCTTTAAAATGAAAAACGCTTGCCGCTAACGCTGCATCTGCCTTACCTTTAATAAAGGTATCTGCAAAATGTTGAATTGTACCTGCTCCTCCCGAAGCAATTATTGGAATATTCACTTCCTTTGATAATCTCGCCAAAGCTTCATTTGCAAAACCATTTTTGGTTCCATCATGATCCATTGATGTGAAGAGGATTTCTCCTGCGCCTCTTTGTTCAACTTCTTTTGCCCATTCAAAGAGGTTAACTTCCGTTGGCACCTTACCACCAACTAAATGCACCTTCCAATTACCATTAATTTGCTTGGCGTCTATAGCTACCACAATACATTGATTGCCAAATTTGTTAGACAATTCATTAATGAGTTCAGGATTCTTAACAGCCGCAGAATTTATAGAGACCTTGTCTGCGCCACAGTGCAGCAAATCATCTACATCTTCAACTGAAGAAATACCACCACCAACTGTAAAAGGAATATTAATTCGTTCGGCTACTTTCAACACCAAGTCATGTAGGGTTCTTCTTCGTTCTTCAGTAGCCGAAATATCTAAAAACACCAATTCATCAGCCCCAGCTTTAGAGTAAACATCTGCCAATTCAACCGGGTCACCAGCGTCCCGCAAATCAACAAAATTGACACCTTTTACAGTACGTCCATTTTTAATATCTAAACAGGGTATGATTCTTTTTGTTAGCATAATTCACATTCGTCATTGCGAATGAAATGAAGCAATCTGTTTAAAAGATTGCTGCGTCGTTCGTTTCGAACTCCTCGCAATGACCTTTAATTATTAATTATATAGTTTTCTAATTGTTTTAAACTAATTCTATTTTCATAAATAGCCTTTCCTATGATGGCTCCCTCACATCTAATTTCTGCCAACTTTGGTAATTCATCAAAAGCCGAAATGCCACCTGACGCAATTAACCTTATGTTACTTACTTCGGTCAGAATCCTTTTATAAAGCTCAAAAGAAGGACCTTGCAGCATTCCATCTTTAGAAATATCTGTACATATAACATATTGAATTCCTTTCTCTTGATAATTTTTTATAAACGGAATTAATTCCTGATCACTTTCTTCCAACCAACCACTTACAGCTATTTTCTCATCTAGAGCATCTGCACCTAAAATGATTTTCTCTGCACCAAACTTTAGGATCCATTCCTCAAATATTTCAGAATCTTTAACCGCTATACTTCCTCCTGTAATCTGATTTGCGCCACTTTCAAATGCTATTCTTAAATCTTCATCCGATTTCAAACCACCACCAAAATCAATTTTTAAATCCGTTTTAGTTGCAATTTGTTCTAATACTTTATAATTGACTATATGTTTTGACTTAGCACCATCAAGATCAACTAAATGTAAATATTGAATACCATGTGTTTCGAACTCTTTGGCAACCTCAAGTGGTTTTTCATTATATACTTTCTTCGTATCGTAATCACCCTTAGAAAGGCGAACGCACTTTCCATCAATAATGTCTATTGCAGGTATAATTCTCATAACTCCAAAAAGTTTTTCAATAGTTGCTCACCCACTTTACTGCTTTTTTCAGGGTGAAATTGAACCCCATAAAAATTATCCTTTTGCAGCGCTGTTGAATATTCAATACCATACGTGCTAGATGCTATAGTTTCTTCACACAACGGAGCATAATAGCTATGTACCAAATACATATAATCACTTTCATTTATATCCTTAAATAATTCTCCTTTTAAATTTGAAATCTGATTCCATCCTATTTGGGGTACCTTTACTTTATGATTAAATTTCACTACATCATCTTGAAAAATACCTAAACCTTGGGTGTCTCCCTCCTCGCAATAACGACACATTAATTGCATACCCAAGCAAATACCCAAAACAGGTTGTTTTAATTCTGGAATCAATTTATCCAATCCAGTAGCTTTCAATTTTTTCATAGCATTACTGGCCTCACCAACTCCTGGAAAAATAACTTTATCAGCAGCTTTAATCTCTTTTGCACTATCACTTAACAGGGCTTCATACCCTAAGCGCTTAAGGGCAAACTTAATGGATTGAATATTACCAGCACCATAATTTACAATGACTATTTTCATCTATAACATGCCTTTGGTTGACGGTAAAATCATTTTCTCCACGTCTCTATTTTTTGCCATTTTTATAGCTTTTGCAAAGGCTTTAAAAATAGCTTCTATTTTGTGATGCTCATTAGTACCTTCCGCTTTAATATTGAGATTGGCTTTAGCGCCATCAGTAAACGATTTGAAAAAATGGTAAAACATTTCCGTTGGCATTTTTCCAATCATTTCACGTTTAAAGTCTGCTTCCCAAACAAGCCAATTACGCCCTCCAAAATCAATAGCAACTTGGGCAAGACAATCATCCATTGGTAGACAAAATCCATAGCGCTCAATACCTAATTTATTTCCTAATGCCTTTCCAAAAACTCCTCCTAAAGCAATAGCTGTATCTTCTATGGTATGATGCTCATCAACTTCAAGATCACCTTTAACCAAGATATCCAAATCCATTTGACCATGGCGTGCTAACTGATCTAACATATGATCAAAAAAGGCTATCCCAGTATCTATGTTACTCTTACCTGTTCCATCAAGATTGAGTTTAATAGAAATATCCGTTTCATTGGTCTTTCTTGTAATCTCAGCCACGCGGTCTTTCAGCTTTAAAAACTCATAAATTTTTTGCCAGTCATTGCTTTCTAAAGCAATTGACTTCTCTAGTTCATGATCGCTAACACTCGTTTCACCAACACCTAGATTTGTTTCATCATCAATAAAGATACCTTTTGCTCCTAAATTTTTAGCGAGCTCCATATCTGTTAATCGGTCTCCAATGACAAAAGAGTTTTGAAGATCATACTCCTCAGAAAAGTATTCAGTCAGTAGCCCGGTTCCAGGTTTGCGCGTATTTGCATTTTCATGCGGAAATGTTCGATCAATAAATATTTTATCGAAAACAACTTCTTCATTTTCAAAAGATTCTAAAATGAAATTGTGTACGGGCCAAAATGTTTCTTCTGGAAAAGCATCAGTGCCTAATCCATCTTGATTCGTAATCATTACTAACTCATAGTCCAACTCCTTAGCTATTTTACCCAAATATGTAAACACCTTTGGGTAGAATACCATTTTATCAAAAGCATCAATTTGCTCATCTGCTGTTTCCTTAATGATGGTTCCATCTCTGTCAATAAAGAGTACTTTTTTCATTTATAGTTCTTTTAATACTTCTATTAATCTTTTGTTTTCTTCTTTTGTACCTACTGTAAATCGTAGACAGTTTTCGCATAAAGGTTGGTTTGACCTATTTCTAATAACAATTCCTTTGTCAATAAGTTCATGATATCGCCTATCTGCATCATCTACTTCTATTAATAGAAAATTGGCATCTGTTGGAGATATTCTCTTTACAAATTCTATCTTAGATAATTCTTCTCTAAGTTTTGCTCTCTCTGAGATTATCTTAATTACCTCCTTTGATACTGCCTTTTGATCAAGCACTCTTTTAAGAGCCCTTTCTTGTGTCAGTTCATTCACATTGTAGGGAGGTTTGATCTTATTTAAAAGCCCTATTATTTGGGTAGATGCATAACAAATACCTAAACGAATACCAGCCATTCCATAGGCTTTAGATAAAGTTTGTGTTACAATAAGGTTGGGAAACTCTTCCAAACGCCTTAGCCATGATTCTTTATCCGAAAAATCTATATAGGCCTCGTCAATCACCACAATACCGCTAAAACCTTTAATTAGTCGTTCAATTTTGGTTGCTTCAAAAGAGTTGGCGGTTGGATTATTTGGTGAGCATAAAAAAATAAGTTTAGTGTTGTTATCAATAGCTGAAAGTATTTTCTCGGTATTGGGTTGAAAATCTTCAGCTAACAATACCTCTCTATTTTCAATAGCATTTGTTTCTGCCAGCACCTTATACATACCATATGTAGGAGGCAGTGTAATTACATTATCCTTTTCAGGATAGCAAAACACACGAAAAATTAAATCTAAAACTTCATCACTGCCATTGCCTAAAAGAATGTTTTCAATTTCTAGACCTTTTAAACTAGCTAAGGCTTTTTTGAGCTTTAACTGTTGTGGATCTGGATAACGATTAACTCCACTTTCAAAAGGATTTTCATTGGCATCCAAAAAGATCATATCTGTATCAAAATCCTTGAATTCATCTCTAGCCGATGAATAGGGCTTCATCTCTAATACATTTTCACGAGCTATACTTGAAAGATCAAAACTATTCATCTTCAACGCTTTTAAGTCTTAAGCTAATAGCATTTTTATGTGCTTGCAAACCTTCGGCTTCAGCCATTAATTCTACAGCAGGACCAATTATTTTAAGACCTTCTTTTGAAATTTTCTGAAAAGTCATAGCTTTCATAAAGCTGTCAAGATTTACACCACTGTACTGTTTTGCATAGCCATTTGTAGGCAAAGTATGATTTGTGCCTGAAGCATAATCTCCAGCGCTTTCAGGTGTATAATTTCCTACAAATACTGAACCTGCATTTTGAATATTCTCAATATAATAATCCTCACTTTCTACGCAAATAATAAAATGTTCAGGACCATATTCATTAATAAACTCTAAAGCTTTAGCATCATTTTCCATCAAAATTAATTTTGAGTTATTGATGGCTGTCACAGCAATTTCTTTTCTTGGTAATACTGCAATTTGCTTTTCTAACTCAAATTCTACTTTATCGATTAATTTTGCTGAAGTGCTAACCAAAATAACTTGGCTATCCTTACCATGTTCAGCCTGACTCAATAAATCAGAAGCAACAAAAGAAGCATTTGCAGAAGTATCTGCTACCACTAGCAACTCGCTAGGGCCGGCGGGCATGTCTATAGCAGTATTGAACTTAGTAGCCAGCTGTTTTGCCACTGTAACATACTGATTACCCGGTCCAAAAATCTTATACGTTTTTGGTATCGTTTCCGTACCAAAAGTCATTGCCCCAATAGCTTGAATACCTCCAACTTTAAAAATTTTTGTAACACCGCACAATTGTGCTGCATATAATATTACAGGATTGATGTTACCATTTCTATCTGGTGGAGAGCAAAGGATAATCTCTTGACAATTTGCAATAGATGCCGGAACTGCCAGCATTAATACTGTTGAAAATAGTGGTGCCGTCCCTCCTGGAATATAAAGTCCAACTTTTTGAATAGGTTTTTTTTCTTGCCAGCAAGAAACACCTTTTAACGTTTCAATCGTTATCTTTTCTGTTATCTGAGCCTTATGAAACTTTTCAATATTACTTTTTGCCAATCGAATGGCTTCTTTTAGATCAGTAGAAATTTCAGCGGCAGCTGTTGTTATCTCTTTTTCAGAAACTAATAGACTTTCTATTTGCACACCATCAAACAAGGAAGTGTATTTTTTGAGTGCTTCATCACCTTTTTGCTTAACTTCATCAAATATTTGGGTAACGGTCTCCTCAATATCCTCTATTGATTGTGTAGGTCTTTTTAATAATTCCGTCCACTCTGCTCTATCAGGATTAATTATCTTTTTCATTACAACACCATTTTTTCTATTGGGCAAACCAATATTCCTTCAGCTCCAGCTTTTTTTAATTCATCAATAATTTCCCAAAACTGGTTTTTACTAATTACTGAGTGTACTGAGCTCCAATCCTTTTCTGCTAAGGGTAGTACCGTTGGACTTCGCATACCAGGCAAAACATCTATGATATCTTGTAATTTATCATTAGGGGCATTTAGCAGTACGTACCTTGATTGGCGCCCCTTTAAGACTGATTGAATCCTGAATTGCAACTTATTCAGCAACTCTTGGTTCTCTTGAGATATTTTTGGTGATACAGCTAATACAGCTTCAGAGGTCAAAAGTACTTCTACCTCTTTCAGGTTATTTTTGAACAAAGTACTCCCACTGGAAACAATATCGCAAATACCATCGGCCAAGCCAATATTTGGTGCAATTTCTACTGAGCCATTAATGATATGTAAATCTGCATTAATACCTTTTGACTCAAAGTAACTTTTAACGGTATTTGGATATGATGTTGCTATTTTCTTACCTTCAAAATAGTTACTGTTAGTATACAATTCAGATTTAGGTACCGCAAGGGAAACTCTACATTTAGAAAATCCCAGTCGTTCAACAAAGTCTATATCGTTTCCTTTTTCAATCAAGACATTTTCTCCAATAATAGCTATGTCCACCACTCCATCACGCAAATACTGAGGTATATCTCCATTTCGCAGATAAAATACTTCTAATGGAAAATTTCTCGAAGATGCTTTCAATTGATCTTTTCCATTGTCAATTGCAATACCGCAATCTTTTAAGATTCTTAGAGAATCTTCATTTAATCTACCAGACTTCTGTATGGCAATCTTTAATTTACTCATTTTTAATCTTCATTTTGTCTGAATACATCATATCAAGAAATGAAAAACCCGCTTGATGTACTCAAACGGGTTTAAATATATTTTTTTATTACAGCAAATACATTTTCAACTCGCCTGAGCGAACATATGAAAATGGTGATGATGTAATTGTGTTAAATTCATGGTTTCTTTTATCATTACAAATATTTAGAATTTAATTTTATAAATCCAAATAATTTTCAATCTTTTAATTTATTCATTTCTAAATATTGCTTTTGGGCATGTTTGTAACCATACTTCCACCATTTTTTCATTAGCTTCTTATTAAAGACCAAAGAGTTTGTAGTTAAAACGGTAGGCGTATAATATAGATTCAATTTTACATCTTTATGTTTAGCCTCTAATTTACCAATACTTACATTATGACGTTCAACATGATCTAGCATAAACTCAAAGACATTGCTCATTAGGGTAAATGGGTTTTTTGAAGGTAGTCTATTCAATTGGGAAATTTCTGTTTCTAAAATAATAGCATCAACTTCTTTGGCTCCGCGTAAAATGGCTTCCTGTATAGGTACTAAACAACCAAAACCGCCATCTGCATACTCAAATTTATCTTTTCTGAGTAAGCTCATAAATGGCACATAGTTGCACGACGCCCAAATCCAATCACAAAAATCTTTATACTCATAATCCTTAATAGATTTATATTCAACTTGATTTCTGGTAAGATTTGATACGGTTACAATAACATCTTTATCAGATTCTTTGATCCTATTAAAATAATCTTCTGTAACATATTTTTTAATAAACTTTCTTAAGTTCTTACTCTCTCCAAACGTACGGCGACCATTAATAAAATTCCATAATGTGTTCAAATGATTTACACTTACTACTTTTTCACCATGTACCGTTTTTACTACAAAAGGATTATTGCTAAAAATCTTGCGTTGTGTTACCGTGGTATAAATAGCTTTTAGGTCATATAATTTTCCTAAGGCCAAATGAGATACCATAAGACTACCTGTTGAAGTCCCAAGAAAAAGATCATAATCTTTTTCTTTTTCTTCAATCAAGTATTCGGTCACGCCTCCTGCAAAGGCTCCTTTGCTCCCACCGCCAGAAATTACCAAAGCTTTCATAAAAATTTAGATACTAGCTTGCTGTTATTCGTAAAACTTATACTTTTGGTAAACTCTTAAAATTAATATTAATTGTGTTAAAAGTCAACTATCAACCTCTTATCAAAACTTCCTTTTTATTAGCTTTCATAATATTAGTGTTTGGCTGTCAAAAAAATGATGTATTGAAGGAGTTTAACTGTGAAACGAAATCTGATATAGGTACAACTAAGGAAATTCGTGATATTTTAAAGAAGTTTAGAATTCAGCTTCCTATTGGATGGAAAAAACAACTATACTACGATGAGTATAAATCACAAATTTATGCCGCTGATACTACAAAACAATTAACAGAAACTTACATCATAGATATAGCTTGGTATCAAGGTGAATTATATTTTGATGAAGATTTTGAACAAAAGATCAATGATACATTAAGAATTAGAGAAAAATTACTCCCAGTTAAGTCAGGGTTTGGAAAATTTCATAAAAAAGACATGTATTGGAACCTTTCAAGAGGTTTATACAATAACTATCCTTATAATTTTTTACAGGTTTACATTAAATCTGAAATAGATGAGTATTTTTTACTAACCACCAAAGTATATGGTGATGTCAATGTTGATGGGCGCTTCTGCGAATCTTTAAATATTACTGATAAGATAAAATTCATCCAATAATTACTATGGAAAATATTATAGATCGTTTCATTAAATATGTAAGAATAGATACCCAATCAGACCCTGAAAATCCTAAATTTCCTAGTACTGAAAAGCAATGGGATTTAGCAAAAATTCTCGTTGAAGATTTAGAAAAAATAGGAATGAAAGATGTTACTTTAGATGAGAATTGCTATATCATGGCAACATTGCCAAGTAATATTGATTTTGAGGTTCCTACTATTGGGTTTATAGCGCATATAGATACAAGTCCTGATTATTCAGGAACGAATGTTAATCCTCAAATTCATGAAAATTATAGTGGAGAAGACATTGTTTTAAATACAAAGGAAAACATCATCTTATCTCCTGATTATTTTGAGGATTTACTTTTATACAAAGGACAAACATTGATTACTACTGATGGCACAACACTTCTTGGGGCTGATGATAAGGCTGGTGTTACAGAAATTGTTTCTGCTATGGAATATTTAATTCAAAACTCTGAAATTAAACATGGTAAGATTCGAGTAGCTTTTACACCTGACGAAGAAGTGGGTAAAGGAGCACATTTATTTGACGTTGATAAATTTGGAGCTGAATGGGCATACACAATGGATGGAAGTCAGGTAGGTGAATTAGAATATGAAAATTTTAATGCGGCTGGAGCCAAGGTAATTATTGAGGGTAAAATAGTACACCCTGGATACGCCAAAGGCAAAATGGTGAATTCAATGTTGATTGCAAATGAATTTATATCGGCATTACCTAAAAATGAAATTCCACAGGAAACAGAAGAATATCAAGGTTTCTATCATCTATATGCTAACAAGGGTTCTGTTGAACAAACAGAATTACAATATATCATTAGAGATCATGACAAGGGGTTATTTGAAGAACGTAAAGCTAACTTCGGGAAAATTACCGATAACATTAACAAGAAATTAGGTATAGACTTAATTTCTGTTACCATAGAAGATCAATATTACAATATGAAAGAGAAAATTGAACCTGTGATGCATATTGTTGACATAGCTGAAGAGGCAATGAAAAGTTTAGGAATTCAACCAATAATCAAAGCTATTCGAGGTGGTACGGACGGATCTCAACTTTCATATAAAGGACTCCCCTGCCCTAATATCTTTGCGGGCGGTCATAATTTTCATGGACGTTATGAGTATATTCCTGTTGAATCTATGGAAAAAGCTGTTCAAGTAATTGTAAAGATAGCTGAGTTGACAGCTGAACGAACTAAAAATTAACAGGAAATCAAAATATGTTTGTTTTTAGGAATTAACTACTTCTAGAATATTGTTATTTCTATTTTTACCCACCAATTATGAATCATAAATTATGACTTCTGAATTTTTATTAGACCTAACAAAGAAATATGGTACTCCTTTATATGTGTACAATTCCGATAAAATTGCTTCTCAATATGAGCGCATTACAAGTGCCTTTAAAGATGTGCAAAGTTTAAGGATAAACTATGCTGCAAAAGCATTGTCAAATGTTAGCGTCTTAAAATTCATAAAAACATTAGGTTCAGGTCTAGATACTGTATCAATACAAGAAGTTCAATTGGGACTTAAAGCAGGTTTTGACCCCAATGAAATTATTTATACACCTAATGGTGTATCATTAGAAGAGATTGAACAAGCCAGAGAACTTGGTGTACAAATAAACATTGATAATATTTCCATTTTAGAGCAGTTTGGACAGAAGTATCCTGAAACACCTGTTTGTATACGTATCAATCCACATATTATGGCTGGAGGAAATAGTAAAATTTCTGTGGGGCATATTGATTCTAAGTTTGGCATATCCATTCATCAATTACCACATATTCATAGAGTGGTTGAAAATACGGGAATGTTGATCAATGGTATTCACATGCATACAGGATCAGACATTTATGACGTTGATGCTTTTTTAAGAGCTACAGAAATTCTTTTTAATGCAGCAAAGACCTTTGAAAATATTGAATTTATTGATTTTGGAAGCGGCTTCAAGGTACCATATAAAGAAGGTGATATTGAAACGGATATAGAAGAACTGGGTAAAAAATTATCACATCAGTTTAATAATTTCTGTAATGACTTTGGTAGAGAACTTTCTTTGATGTTCGAACCTGGAAAATTTTTGGTGAGCGAAGCAGGAAAATTTTTAGCAAATGTTAATGTAGTAAAGCAAACTACTTCAACTGTTTTTGCAGGAGTTGATTCAGGCATGAATCATCTGATACGCCCTATGTTTTATGACGCCTATCATCATATTGATAATATATCTAACCCTGACGGTAAGCAAAGATTTTATAGTGTTGTAGGATACATTTGTGAAACTGATACACTAGGAGCTAACAGAAGAATTAGTGAGATCAGCGAAGGTGACATCTTGTGTTTTAGCAATGCTGGCGCCTATTGCTTTTCTATGGCTTCAAATTATAATTCAAGGTATCGACCTGTAGAAGTATTGGTAGTCAAGGGAAAAGACTTCCTTATAAGAAGGCGAGAAACTATAGATGATCTTATCAAAAATCAAGAAATCATTGAGTTTTAATCCAGCTTAGGCAATTTAAAATTATCTAGAACACTTGTTTGTTTCATCATTTTTTCAATCTTATCTGATTTTCTAGGAGCTCTAGCAGATAAATTGACGGGACCATTTTTTGTAATAAGAATATCATCTTCTATACGTACAGCAATTCCCCACCATTTTTTATCACATGGGCTACCATCAGGAATATAAATTCCTGGTTCTACAGTAATGACCATATTCTCTTTATATGGACCATAATTCCCAGGATCATGAACATCTAAACCTAGATAATGCGAAGAACCATGAGGATAGTAATTATGTTTCTCATCCAAGGATTTAATAATTCCAAGTTCAACAAGGCCTTTATTGATAACTTCTATAGTAGCTGAATTAGGTGCATTAAATGGGTTTTCAATTTTTGCTTCTGCTATTCCTGCTTCCTGCGCCCGGTATACTAAATCATATATAGCCTTTTGCTCAGGCGAGAACTTGCCATTTGCAGGTATTGTTCTAGTGACATCAGCTGTATAGCCACGGTACTCAGCACCCAAATCCATTAACACAAGATCATTACCTACTTTGGTTTTATTGTTTTCAATATAATGTAGAATACAGCCATTATTTCCACCTCCGACTATTGAAGGGTAACCTTCATACTCTGCACCATATTTTTTATAAACAAACTCATGTACACCTTGTATTTCAGTTTCAGACATATTAGAATGCATGGCTTTCATAATTTCAATCTGTCCTACAGCTGAAATTTCAACTGCCTTTTTTAATAATTTGAGTTCTTCTTCAGATTTTATCTCACGCAAGGATCCCATCAATCCACCAAGTGTTAGTATATCTATATTCGTTTTAGGTTTTGAATCAAGTTTGAATGTAATTTTTTGCTTGAATTCTTTTCGTAATGCATTATTAGAAGCGGTTTGATAGCCAACCAACAATTCATCTTTTTTTAACTCAGGGTAGAAGTCAAGGTATCTACCTAAATTTTGAGCAACATTTGCACTATTTTCAATATCTGTAGACTTTATGACTTGATACAACCTATCTTTAGTAGGGTTAGGAACCAACTCTTTTTTGTAACCAATTTTCTCTTTGAGTTGTTCTGTTAAATCAAAAATATCTGCTGCATTTCTTGAAGAGTTTCTATAGTCATTTTTAAAATCAAAGATTAATACCTTATTAAATTGTTTAAAATCTATACCCAGATTAGCAAATTCTTCAGCTTGAAAAACTGTATCAAATCCAAGTTGTTCTTTAGTTCCTTTTACACCAAGTCTTCTACCTGTCCACATTTCTGCAGTAGGGTTTTTGCTTTGTACATACATCACTTCATCTACCATAGTGCCATCTAAAGCTACTTTTTCTGAAAAAACAACCAAAACTGCATTAGGTTCTCTATAACCTGTCAAGTAATAAAAATTGGGATCTTGATGGTACACATAATCTACATCATTTGCCCTATTTCTGATAGGGTTGGCAAAAAAAACAGCTACACTGTTTTGAGGCATGCTGCTGCGCAATGCATCTCTTCTATTTTCGTGAAAATCTGTTGATAAAAAATCTGTTGGTAACAGCTCTTGAGCACTTGAAAAAGTAATGCCCAATAAAGTAATAGAAGTGATTAAAAATTTCTTTATCATGACGACATTTTAATTTGGATAAAAATACAATTATAATTTTAGCAGAATAATAACATTTTTATTAAAAATATGTGAATAAAAATAGTAGTAAATACTAATGTCATAAAAAACGATACTAATGGTTGATTTAACTTGTATTTAATTTTTTATAAATTAACTTTGCTTGGTGCAAAACAATAAAAACATTCATATCACTTCATCTATTTTTGGCATTATCGGCCATACTACTATTTCTATTATGACCCTTCGGGGTTAATTTATAAATATATCATTCATTTAGTTCAGTTATTATTGTTTAATTATAGTTAGCAAAAAACATTAAGGTGAAAGTTTTAAAATTCGGCGGTACTTCAGTAGGCTCTGCTCAAAATATAAAATCGGTTATTTCAATAGCAAAAGGAAATCAGGAAAAGCAGATTGTTGTTGTATCTGCATTTTCTGGTATTACCAATTTACTTCTTGACAGCATTGAAAAAGCTTTAAAAGCCAAGCACAAAAAAGTTGATAAAATCGTTCAAGAAATTATTGATAGGCAAATCAACATTGTAAATGAATTAATAGACGATGAGCAAGCAAAAAACAAGGTTTATAAGTTCATACAAAATAAGCTTGAAGATTTAAAAGGGCTGTATAAAGGTATAGCCTTAATACAAGAAGTTACTCCTAAAGTTGAAGCAAAAATTGTGAGCTTCGGCGAGCTTATTTCATCATATGTTATTAATGAGGCTATGCAATCTCAAGGTTTAAATTCTGAGCGCTTAGATGCTCGCGATCTTTTAGTAGCCAATAATGTCTATACAAATGCTAGTGTAGATTTCGAAAAATCAAACACAAATATTAAACAAGCTATTGAGAA
This sequence comes from Maritimimonas sp. 2405UD52-3, assembly GCF_056591715.1. Classification (NCBI taxonomy): domain Bacteria; kingdom Pseudomonadati; phylum Bacteroidota; class Flavobacteriia; order Flavobacteriales; family Flavobacteriaceae; genus Maritimimonas; species Maritimimonas sp. 2405UD52-3. Next base: position 268,979 of record NZ_JBWQOL010000004.1, on the reverse strand, counting down.
ATCAAATGCTGATGTGATCATTATTCCAGGATTTGTTGCGGCTAATACCAGAAAAGAAACAACCGTTTTAGGACGCGGAGGGTCAGATTATACTGCCGCTATTTTTGCTGCCGCTTTGAATAGTGAAGTATTAGAAATTTGGACAGATGTAAGTGGTATGTATACTGCTAATCCAAAGATTGTGAAACAGGCAAAACCCATAACAGAAATTTCCTATCAAGAAGCTATGGAACTTTCACACTTTGGTGCCAAGGTTATATATCCACCAACTATACATCCGGCCTTAACTAATGAAATTCCAATATTAATCAAGAATACTTTTGAGCCTGAAAGCAAAGGTACCCTAATCACAAATGTATTAAGTAAAGATGTTATGCCGGTAAAAGGCATTTCTTATATAGAAAATATAGCATTGATTACCATAGAAGGATCAGGATTGATTGGTGTACCCGGAATATCAAAACGCATTTTTGAAACTCTAGGCTTGCATGATATTAATATTAAACTTATTACACAAGCGTCTTCAGAGCATTCCATATGTATTGGCATAGATGAAGAAAAAGCGATATTATCAAAACAGTTAATTGAAGATGTTTTTGAGTTTGAAATGTCTAAAGGAAGGATCAAACCTATAGATGTTGAAAAGGATTTGGCCATTATCGCTTTGGTAGGCGATCAGATGAAAAGTCATCAGGGTATCAGTGGTAGAATGTTTAGTACCTTAGGAAAAAACAATGTAAATATTAGAGCCATTGCACAAGGTGCTTCTGAAAATAATATTTCTGCTGTAATAGCAACAGAAGATGCAAAAAAAGCTTTGAATAGCTTACATGAGCATTTCTTTGAAGGAAATCTGAAGCAAGTTAATCTATTTATAACAGGTGTTGGAAACGTTGGCAGTAAACTAATTGATCAAATCAGGCAACAACAATTATATCTAAGAGAAAACTTAAGCATCAACCTTAGAATCATAAGTCTTTCAAATTCTAGGAAAATGGTGTTCAAAGAACATGGAATTGATTTAGAAAATTGGGAAGTAAGTTTGAGTTCTTCTGATGAAGCCGATTTGAGTGTCTTTTTAGAAAAAGTAATTGACCTAAATCTAAGAAATAGTGTTTTTGTAGATATAACGGCTAATGCTCATGTATCTAATATGTATCAAAAGTACTTAGAAAACAGTATTGCAGTAGTTGCTTGTAATAAAATTGCATGTTCTGGTAGCTTGAATGAATATAGAAATTTAAAATATTTGTCAAAGAAGTACAATGCACCATTTTTATTTGAAACGAATGTTGGTGCCGGATTGCCAATAATTGACACGCTTAATAATTTAATTACTTCAGGCGATAAAGTACATTCTATTCAAGCGGTGCTATCAGGAAGTTTGAATTTTATTTTCAACAATTTTAATTCAGATGGAAGTTTTCATGATGTGGTAAGGCAAGCACAAGAGGAAGGATATACAGAGCCTGACCCAAGAATAGATCTGAGTGGTGTTGATGTAGCAAGAAAAATTTTAATTCTAGCAAGAGAAAGTGGATATGAAATTGAACTAGACGATATAGAAAACACTTCTTTTCTTACAGATAGTAATTTAAATGCTGATTCTGTAGAGGATTTTTACAAGAGCCTTCAAGAAGAGGCTCATCATTTCAATAACCTTTATAACAAGGCAAAAGAAAATGATTGTAAATTAAAATATGTAGCAGAGTTTAATGAAGGTAAGGCCAAAGTTGGTCTCAAAGAAATTCCTGTGGGACACCCATTTTATAATTTAGAGGGTAAAGACAATATAGTGATGTTTTATACGAATAGATATAGCGAACAACCTATGATAGTAAAAGGTGCAGGTGCAGGTGCCGAAGTAACTGCTTCTGGTCTTTTTGCTGACATTATCAAAACGGCAAATGATTAGCTAATGAATGAGATTAAGATATTTGCTCCAGGCACTGTTGCTAATGTGTCTTGTGGTTTTGATGCTTTAGGATTGGCCTTAGAAGGTATTGGTGATGAAATGGTCTTTAGACAAACGCCTTCAAAAGAACTGAAAATTACTAAAATTGAAGGAGCCGATCTTCCTTATAACATTGATCAGAATCTGGTTGGTACCGTCGCTAAAGCAATGCTTTTAGATAAAAATATTGATTCAGGTTTAGAAATAGAAATTTATAAAGGATTTAAACCAGGAAGTGGGCTGGGTTCAAGTGCTGCAAGTGCTGCAGGTACTGCTTTCGCCGTTAATGAACTATTAGGGCTGGGCTATAATAATACTGAACTTGCTCAATTTGCCATGCTAGGTGAAGAAGCTGCTTGTGGTTCTCAGATTGCTGATAATGTTTGCGCCGCTATTTTTGGTGGCTTTGTGCTTATTAGAGAAAGTGCTCCATTAGACATTGTTAAAATACCTTTTCCGGAAGATTTGTATGTTGTCTTAATACACCCTCAAATAGAAATACGAACTGAAGATGCACGGAATGTATTGAAGAAAGAGATTCCATTAACAGATGCTGTAACACAATGGGCCAATGTTGGTGGCTTGATAAGCGGATTGCATACAAATGACTATAATTTAATAAGTAGATCTCTAAAGGATGTCATTGTAGAACCGGCAAGAAAACACCTCATTCCCTATTTTGATAAAGTCAAAGAAAAAGCAATTGAAGTGGGTGCATTGGGAGCTGGAATTTCGGGATCAGGTCCTACAATTTTTGCTTTATGTAAAGGAAAAGAGAATGCATATGTGGTAACAGATTCTATGAAAAGTACCTATGCAAATACTGCGATTGATTTTGAGGTTTTCACCTCTAAAATTAGTACTGAAGGCGTAAAAACGATTTCACATCAATGAAATACTATAGTTTAAACAATAATGCACCTGTTGTCTCATTTGAAGAAGCAGTAATTAAGGGGTTGGCACCTGATAGAGGTTTGTATTTTCCAGAAAATATTATGCCGCTTGCTAAAGATTTTTTTGAAACTATTTCTGAATATTCTAATGAAGAGATTGCCCTCAAAGCAATTCAACAGTTTGTTGGAGATGAAATCCCTGAAAAGGATTTAAAAGAAATCATACAAGAAACATTAGTTTTTGATTTTCCTGTTGTTGACATTGAATCAAATATAAAAACCTTGGAGCTATTCCATGGGCCAACCATGGCCTTTAAAGATGTTGGTGCTCGTTTCATGGCTAGATGCCTCGGATATTTTAATAAAGGAAATAACAATAAAGTGACTGTTCTAGTAGCTACCTCAGGAGATACAGGTGGAGCTGTTGCCAGTGGCTTTTTAGGGGTTGAAAATGTAGACGTTGTTATTCTTTATCCTAGCAAGAAAGTAAGTGATGTTCAAGAAAAACAATTAACTACCTTAGGACAAAATATCAAAGCACTAGAAGTAGAAGGAACATTTGATGATTGTCAGACAATGGTAAAAAAAGCATTCTTAGATGAATCAATTACTCAAAATCACCAATTAACATCTGCCAATTCTATTAACATAGCAAGATGGTTACCTCAAATGTTTTATTATTTTTTCGCTTACAAGCAATTAAAAGAAAATAGTAAAAAACTGGTTTTTTCAGTGCCTAGTGGTAATTATGGAAATATTTGTGCTGGAATGATGGCAAAAAAATTAGGCTTGCCTATACATCAATTTGTTGCAGCAACAAATGCTAACGATGTGGTTCCTGAGTATTTGAAATCAGGAAACTATGAAGCCAAACCATCTGTACAAACCATATCTAATGCCATGGATGTTGGTGATCCTAGTAATTTTGTTAGGATCCAAAAATTACACAACAATAGCTTTAAACAATTAAAAGAGGAGTTATACTCATTTGCCTTTACAGATTATCAAACACGTAATGCCATGCTGCATCTATATAAGAATTTTGATTACGTAGCTGACCCACATGGTGCAGTTGGTTACTTGGGGTGTACATCATACCAGCAAGAAAATCCTGATACACTATGCATCTTTTTAGAAACAGCACACCCGGTGAAGTTTTTGGATGTAGTAGAACCTGTTGTTAATAAAAAAATAGCATATCCTCCTCAAATACAAGAAGTTGTTAATCGAAAAAAAGAAGCAAAGTTCATCAGTTCTTATGAAGAGCTAAAATCTTTTCTACTCAACAATTAATCATTAGTTTTGTGAACCAAATCACAAAACTTAGATGAACAATACTGCTTTAACTCATATACATGAAGCTCTTGGAGCTAAAATGGTGCCTTTTGCAGGCTATAACATGCCCGTACAATATGAAGGTGTAAATATTGAACACGAAACTGTTAGAAAAGGAGTTGGTGTTTTTGATGTTTCTCATATGGGTGAATTTGTAATCTCTGGCCCTAATGCGCTGGCTTTAATTCAAAAAACCTGTTCTAACGATGCCTCAAAGTTATTTGATGGTAAAGCACAATACAGCTGTATGCCTAATGATGATGGTGGTATTGTTGATGATTTAATTATCTATCGTTTAGAGGAAGATAAATATGTACTGGTAGTAAATGCATCAAATATTCAAAAAGATTGGGAGTGGCTTGAATCAAAAAATGATGTAGGTGCCGAGATGAGAGATGTATCAGAAAACTTTTCCTTGTTGGCTATTCAAGGGCCTAAAGCTGCAGAAGCTATGCAGTCATTAACTTCAGTTGATCTTGAAAACATGAAATATTATACTGTTCAAGTCGCTGATTTTGCAGGTATTGAACATGTCATGATCTCTGCAACCGGGTATACAGGCTCTGGTGGGTTTGAAATTTATGTGCGAAATGAAGATGTTGAAAAGGTATGGCATAAAGTAATGGAAGCTGGAGAACCTTATGATATTAAACCCATAGGTTTGGCAGCAAGAGATACATTACGTTTGGAAATGGGATTCTGCCTATACGGTAATGATATTAATGATACTACTTCTCCTATTGAAGCTGGATTGGGTTGGATCACCAAATTCACGAAAGAATTTACCAACCACGAAGAATTAAAAAAGCAAAAGGAGCATGGTACAGATCGTAAATTAATCGCTTTTGAATTAAATGACCGCGGTATACCTCGTCAAGGCTATGATATTGTGGATGGAAATGGAAAAAAAATGGGGGAAGTTACTTCAGGTACTATGAGTCCTTCTCTAAAAAAAGGTATAGGCCTAGGTTATGTACCAAGGGTTTTTACAGATATTGGAAGTATAATTCATATCCAAATTCGTAAAAATGCTGTGCCAGCAACCGTGATAAAATTACCTTTTTATAAAGGCTAAGGATCTTCTTTTCATTCTGACCTTAAGACTTTTGAGGAAGCATCTTTTTTTGGATAGATTCTTCGTTGCACTCAGAAGGACAAATAATAAGTAGATTGCTTTTTGTATTTTTATACATCAATCTTGTCATTCCGCACTTGATGCGGAATCTATTTATTTACATAGATGCTGAATCAAGTTCAGCATGACAATCTAACACAAAAATCATGAGTAAACTATCTGAAGAGCAAATACAAGAGAAATTAAAAGACTATTCACATTGGGAATATATCAATAATGGTATAGAAACTACCTTAGAATTTGAAAGCTTTAAAGATTGTTTCTCTATCATGACAAGAATAGCTTTTGAAGCAGAAGCACAAAATCATCACCCTGAATGGAGTAATGTATACAATAAATTAGCTATTCGATTGTCTACCCATGACGCAGATGGAGTAACTGAAAAGGATTTTAAATTACTTGCCACGATAGAAACTATCATTTCAAATTAGTAACAAGAACAATATAAGTTCGTCTTCTTTTTATGAAGCGAGTTTTGATTCTTACAATATTCATTCAGTCTTGTGCAGTTTACTATCCTGATTACTCTGGGTCCGATGTTGATGGTGAATGGGTAGTTCAATATCAAAAGTACTTTCCATACATATGCAGCCCCTTACCTCAAAAAAACAATGACTTTATTGGCAGTGTTTTTCAAATAACAGAAAACAAACAACTTTATTTTTACCCAAACTTAAAAGACAGTATTTTCAATAATGAAATACATTTGAGATGGGAATTTGATGAATTCTGTGACGATACGATCCGTGTCTATAACTCTTACAACAGGGAATTAATGTATTTCAAAATTGAAGAAGGAGAAACTCTAAAAATAACTGCGTATTTAGGATTGCATCGTCTAATATTAATGAAAAAGCAGTATTAAATTAAAAACTATATTCTGCTTTCTTTCCTTTCACACCTCTAAAATACGAATAGAAATGCTCAAAGTCAGCCTCCATATTCTCTGTAAGTCTATAGGGTTCTGAAACACGAATCTCTTTATTTTCATAATCCAGTGCTACCATCACTATTGGTACCTTTGCACCTTCAGCTATATAATAAAAACCAGTTTTAAATTCAGTTACTTTTTTTCTTGTACCCTCAGGTGACAAAGCAAATACAAATTCATCACTGGCCTTAAACTCATCAATGATAGTTTGAACTTTATTGGTGTTTTTTGAACGATCTACAGGACGCCCACCAAAATACCTAAAAAAAGCACCATAAGGCCATTTAAACAATGAAGCCTTGCCTACATAATTCACTTTTAAATTCTTGATAAACTTTACACACAAAGCGACCAGAAAATCTACCCAACTAGTATGAGGCACCACAATAATGACATACTTTTTTAACGTTGGGAAATCACCTATGATCTTCCAACCTAAAAGCTTCTGAAAAATAAGTATGGATAACCATTTCATTAGTCAATGATACAATTTTACAAACAAAGTATCAAATACTGGTCAATCCTTATATATTTTGTAATATTAATGTTTGAAATTTAGGAAAATGAAAACTTCTTTTATCAACCTTGTATTATTCTTTTTTTCAATAACTTACGGGTTATCTCAAGAGAAAAAGGCTGGACCAATAATTAAAGATTATGGGAATGTTTTTGAAATTGACCAACCCGATCTACTTTTAGATACTAAGAAAACCTATAATGTTATTTTTGATGTTTATTCAGACCTCTCTAAAGGTGGTAGAGAAAACCTTATGATTAATACCGTGGCACGTTTCTTAAATATGCATGGCCAACAAGGTGTCCCTATGCAAAATATGAATATAGTGTTGGTTTTGCACGGTGCTGCTGCAAAAAATGTAATTGTAGGTAACAACAATCCAAACATAGCATTGTTAAAGGCACTTAAGGATGCTTACGTTGATATCTATGTATGCGGACAATCTTTGAAATCAAGAAACTTAGATAGAACGAAGGTTTCTAAAGATGTAAAAGTGGCATTATCGGCAATGACTACCTTGGTTCATTTTCAAAAAGAGGGATATAACCTTATAAATTTTAACTAGTCTATGCAAGAAAGCATTCTTTATATCATCATTTTTATCGTTGCTATTATTATTGGAGTTTTATTAGGCATGTATATTAATAGTCTAAAAAGCAAGGCCCAATTAAGTTCTCTTGAAGAACGTGACAGGCAATTGCAAATAGCCATTGATGACTTAAAAAACACCATTGAAAAAACTGAAAATGAACGTGAGGAAGTTAGGCGTGAGAAAGATTTTTTAAATACTGAGCTTACAAGAAGAAATTCAGAATATGAAAATTTGCAACAGCAAAATCAGGAACGCGATAAAGAATTAGCAAAACAACAGGAGCAATTGCGAAAGGATTTTGAATTATTGGCCAATAAAATCCTAGATGAAAAATCAAATAAGTTCACTGAGCAGAATAAAGAGAATTTAAAAATCATTTTAAATCCTTTACAGGAAAAAATCAAGACTTTTGAAAAGAAAGTTGAGGACACACATAAAGAAAGTATTGATCGTCACGCAGCTTTACGTCAGCAAATACTTGGACTCAAGGAACTCAATGAGCAAATGAGTAAAGAGGCTTTGAACCTCACTAAGGCCTTAAAAGGTGATAGTAAAACACAAGGAAACTGGGGTGAATTAGTATTAGAGAGAGTGTTAGAAAAGTCAGGTTTAGAGAAAGATAGAGAATACTTTATTCAACAAAGTTTTGTGTCTGATGATGGCAAGCGTGTGATGCCGGATGTGGTTATACATCTACCTGATAGTAAAAAGATGATCATTGACTCTAAGGTGTCTTTGACAGCATATGAGCAATTTGTGAATAACGAGGATGAACAGGAAAAAGAGCAAGCTTTAAAAGAGCATATAGCTTCCTTAAACCGTCACGTGGTACAATTGAGCGAAAAGAAATATGAAGATATTTATCAGATAGAATCGCCTGATTTTGTTTTGTTGTTTGTACCGGTTGAACCCGCCTTTGCAATTGCTATTAATCAAGATAATCAGTTGTACAATAAAGCTTTTGAAAAGAATATTGTTATTGTAACACCTGCTACCCTATTGGCTACTTTGCGTACAATAGATACCATGTGGAACAATGAAAAGCAACAGCGAAATGCCATTGAAATTGCACGTCAAGCCGGTGCATTATATGATAAATTTGATGGCTTAATGAAAGATCTAATTGGTGTAGGTAAAAAAATAGATGCTTCTAAAACAGATTATAATGCAGCTATGAATAAGCTCTTTGAAGGAAAAGGTAACCTGATTGCAAGTGTAGAAAAAATTAAAAAATTGGGTGCTAAGGCTAAGAAAGCATTACCAGAAAATATTGTTGAAAGAGCACAAGAAGAGCAAGATTAATTTCAATTGTCATTCCTGCGAAAGCAAGAATCTAGTTTTAATGATAACTAACGCATCATTTTAGAATCAAAAATATATTTATTGAAAAGACCTCACTTTAGATTTCTTGCTTCGATCAAAATGATGTGTTGAAGAAATTCGTGCTACTGAAATTTTGACAAAAGCCCCTGTACTTTGATCCCCCAAGATTGACCAGCCATCATACCACGTTGTGCCAATACACCAGATTTAGCAGCCATCTTTTGACCAACCGGGGTATTATAAAATTCTAATAAGGCTTTTATGTCGTCGTGTGTAAATTCATCCATATATATTTTAGCCATAGAATCATACAATTCTGGAAAGGTTTTATCCACCTCTTTTATAAAAGCTTCTCTTTTGTCTTCAGCTACAATTGAGGAAAACTGATCAACAACAGGTTGAAAAGCAGGTTTAGAAACCGTTTCTACAAGCAAATAGGTATCCTTTTCAAAATCTGATTCTTCTATTTCTTGAGTTTGAGCAAAGTTTGCAATACAAACGAGCACTAGCATTAAGGTTAAAACTGTCTTTTTCATTTATTATTTTTTTAATTTAATTATGCCACAAATAGAGGTCTATTAGCCATAAGTTCGTTTACCTTTTTGGCAACAGCTTCTAAAACCTTTTCATCTTCATGATTTCTTACAACTTCATCTATCAGGTCTACTATAGTGCTCATATCATTTTCTTTTAATCCTCGTGTAGTTATCGCTGCGGTACCAACCCTAATTCCTGAGGTTATAAATGGTGACTTATCATCAAAAGGAACCATATTTTTATTGACTGTGATTTCTGCTTTTACCAAGGCATTTTCAGCAGCTTTGCCAGTAATATCTTTATTTCTTAAGTCAATTAACATCATATGGTTATCTGTTCCTCCAGAAATCAAATGATAATCTTTTGCAACAAAAGCAGCAGCCATTGCAGCAGCATTTTTCTTTACTTGAATTTGATAATGCAAGAATTTATCTGTTAAGGCTTCACCAAAAGCAATTGCTTTAGCAGCTATAATGTGCTCTAGAGGTCCACCTTGATTTCCAGGAAATACTGAACCATTTAAGATAGCTGACATCATTTTTAGTTTACCGCTTTTTAAAGTAATTCCCCAAGGGTTTTCAAAATTTTTACCCATCATAATCATTCCACCTCTTGGCCCTCTTAATGTTTTGTGCGTAGTTGTAGTTACCACATGGCAATGTGGCATAGGGTCATTTAAAATACCTTTAGCAATCAACCCTGAAGGATGTGAAATATCTGCTACTAAAAAAGCACCAACACTATCTGCAATTTCTCTAAAACGTTTAAAATCAATATCACGAGAATAAGCAGAAGCTCCAGCAATGATTAATTGTGGTTTTTCTTTTTCTGCGGTTTCTTGAATTTTATCATAATTCAAAACACCCGTCTCCTTCTCTACTCCATAGAAAGAAGTCTTATATAGAGTACCTGAAAAATTCACAGGTGAACCATGTGTTAGATGTCCACCATGTGACAGATCAAAACCTAAGATTTTATCACCTGGTTTCAACAAAGCAAAGAAAACTGCTGAATTCGCCTGCGATCCTGAATGTGGTTGTACATTCACATATTCTGCTCCAAACAGCGCTTTGGCACGATCAATAGCAATTTGTTCAACTTGATCAACTACTTCGCACCCTCCGTAATAGCGTTTTCCAGGATATCCTTCAGCATATTTATTGGTTAAAACAGAACCAGCAGCTTCCAAAACTTGGTCGCTCACAAAATTTTCTGAAGCTATCAATTCCAAACCATGTAATTGTCTTTCCTTTTCATCTTGGATAAGGTCAAAGATTTGTTGATCACGTTGCATTGTCTAATAAGTTTTTGAGGCTAATACTTTAGTTGTTAAATAAGTAGCCAAAAGTAATAATTTCATTTTTCAAATACGTATAAACATCTATATTTGAATAAAAAATAATTCACAACTTATCAAATGAAAATAGCCGCTAATAATCCTAACAGAAAATCATGGTTAAAAGTTGAAGAAAACTCTGATTTTCCTATCCAAAATATTCCTTTTGGTGTTTTTTTAACAAGAGATGATATCATTACAATTGGCACTCGTATAGGTGATTATGCCATTGATTTGGGAGCATTGCATCAATTAGGATATTTTAATGAGATACCCCTAACTGATGATATTTTTTTACAAGATAGCTTAAATGATTTCATTGCAGATGGTAGAATTACCTGGAGGTTAGTTCGTAATAGAATTGCCGAAATATTTGATACAACAAACGGTGAGTTGCGTGATAATGCCGTTCATAAAGATAGAATTATCTTTAGAATGGATGAGGTAGAAATGCAACTTCCTGTAGATGTTGGTGACTATACCGATTTTTATGCCAGCAAAGAGCATGCTACAAATGTAGGTAGTATTTTCCGTGATCCTAAAAATGCATTAATGCCCAATTGGTTGCATGTACCCATAGGATATCATGGCAGAAGCTCTTCAATTATACCTTCTGGAACACCAATTAGAAGACCTATAGGACAGTCAAGGCCTCCTGAAGGGAGCAATACTCCTGGTTTTGGTCCTTCTAAGTTGCTTGATTTTGAATTAGAAATGGCATTTATTACAACTGCTTCTAATGATCTTGGGCAAAGTATTGCTATTGAAGAAGCCGAAGATTATATTTTTGGATTGGTTCTATTCAATGACTGGAGTGCACGTGATATACAGGCGTGGGAATATCAGCCCCTAGGACCATTTTTAGGGAAGAATTTTGCTTCTACAATTTCACCATGGATTGTTACGTTAGATGCCCTTGAACCGTTTAGAGTTGAAAACCCAAAACAAGATCCTCAACCACTACCCTATTTACAACATAAAGGAAAGCATAGTTTTGATATTCATTTACAAGTAGGAATTCAACCGAAAGGTGGCGAAGAAACTGTTGTAGCCAATTCCAATTTTAAATATATGTATTGGACAATGGCACAACAACTAACGCATCATACTGTAAATGGATGTAATGTGCGTGCAGGTGACATGATGGGTTCAGGTACCATTTCAGGACCTACTCCTGATAGCTATGGTTCTATGTTAGAATTAACATGGCGAGGAGCAAATCCTATAAAACTAAAAGATGGATCTGAGCGTAAATTCATTGAAGATAGTGATACAGTTATTATGAGAGCGCATTGCCAAAATAATGATGTTAGAATTGGGTTTGGAGAATGTATTGGTGAGGTGAAACCTGCAGTAGAATAATTGCAAAGCATCAATAATTAAATAGCCTAATTTGAATACCCTTTGATTTTTATTTAAATTAGGCTATTTTCGTAGATATACTAATAACCAAAACAATGAAAAAACTAGCTTACCTATTGGTAATATTCCTTTTAGTGGCATGTGGTGGCACTCAAAAAACCACCAACTATTTACAAACAGGTAATTATGCAAATGCTTTTAACAATTCTTTAGCGCAATTATCAAAGGATAAATCGAGCAAGTCTAATCAAAAACATATACCTCTTTTGAAAGAAGCTTTTGAAAAAGCTGCTACACAAGATTTGAATGAAATAGCTTCACTAAAAACTCAAAATACACCTCAGTCGCTTAAAAAAGCTTATGGTAATTATTTAAATCTTGATTTGCGTCAAGATGAAGTACGTGTGTTACAACCTTTATACTATGAAGGACAAGAAGTAAAATTCAATTTTAAAGATTATTCAAGTGATTTAAAAAAGTCAAAGGATGCCTACTCTGCTTCTTTATATAATATGGCTATGCAAGAGATGAAAGGCGGTACTGAAGGAGCACGCAAAGCCCATAAGCATTTTGAAGAATTGATTTATGTGAATCCGACATACAGGTCTGACTTGGACCAATTAATTCAAAAAGCCAAAAATCAAGGTAGTAGTTTTGTTTTTGTAAAGCTTATTAATAATGTAAAGAGTATACCAAAAGACAGCCTACAAGGTTTTTCTAGAATTAATTCTGGCGGATTTGATAATCCTTGGGTAATTTTTCATGATAAATACCAAAGAAATACTCCATATGCATATCAGGTAGATATTAAATTAGATAAGTTATCATTTACTCAACCTGAAACCAAAACCCAAACGGTTCCTCAAGAGGCTAAAGTACAAGATGGTTGGCAATATCAATTAGATAGTAATGGCAATGTAATGAAAGATCAAAAAGGTAATGATATTAGAGTTCCTAAATATGCCATTGCAAGAGCTGAAGTAGTTTTATATCAGCAAAACAAAACGTCAAAATTAGATGGTACAGTAAGTATCAAGAACTTTAAGACCAAACAAACAGCAAATAATCCTATGTTTGGTGAGGCTAAGTTTCAGAATACCTATGGCAAATATAGAGGTGACCAACGCGCAATTGAGCAGAAATATTATGATGCGTTAAAAGCCAAAGAAGTTCCTTATCCAGATGATTTTTTATTCGTTAAGTATTCAATAAGCAATTTTAAACAAAAAGTAACAGCACTATTAGGTCAACAGCAGTTTTAAGCAGTTAATTCCACACTCATAATATCATAATGAGATGCGTGAGTGACTAATTCTCCATTTCTTAGTACTACTAATTGTGGTGATTCATGCAAAATACCAAACCTATTGGCTATCTCATCGGAAATAGAACGATAGTTCAAGAGGTCTAAATAGTAAAAGTCTATTTTATCGGTATTTTCCTGACGCTCAAATTGCCTTAAAACACCACTACTAATGCCACACCTTGTGCTGTGCTTAAAAATAGCTTGAAATTTATCACTCGATTTATTGATTATTTCATCTAATTGATTTGTCTCTGTTAAAGGAATCCAATTGATTTTAGGCTTTGGTTGTTCTCTTCGCTCACCTCCAAAGAGGCTCTTTAATAATCCCATTCATTTAAATTTTTGGTTAAAATAGACATTTTGTCTTTAAAAAACTGCTTTTTCGGTCATTTTGTCGTTCAAAAAAGTACTTTCTTACATTGGCTCAGCTTTTGAAATAAGCGAGATATGAATTTTAATAATTATACCATAAAGTCTCAGGAAGCCGTGCAACAAGCACAGCAAATTGCACAAGGTTTTGGTCATCAACAAATAGAAAATGCACATATCTTAAAGGGCATTTTTGAAGTTGATGAAAACGTTACTCCTTTTCTATTAAATAAACTTGGAGTGAACGTAGCTATTTTTAAACAGACACTTGATACTATATTACAAAGCTTCTCAAAGGTAGAAGGCGGTGAAATTATACTTTCACGAAATACAGCCACAATGTTTGGTGACGCTGCAAATATTGCTAAGCAACTAAATGATGAATATGTTTCTATTGAGCATTTGTTATTGGCAATTCTAAAAGGAAAAGATAATACAGCGCAACTACTAAAAGATAATGGTGTAACAGAAAAAGAGTTAAAGAAAGCTGTTGAAGAGTTACGCAAAGGAAGCAGAGTAACATCACAAGGTGCTGAAGACACATATAATTCATTAGACAAGTATGCAAAGAATTTAAATCAGCTTGCTAATGATGGTAAACTAGACCCTGTTATTGGTCGTGATGAAGAGATTCGAAGAATTCTGCAAATCCTATCACGTAGAACCAAGAACAATCCTATTTTAATCGGTGAGCCAGGAGTTGGTAAGACTGCTATTGCGGAGGGCTTGGCACATCGTATCGTAAAGGGTGATATTCCAGAAAATCTGCAAGAAAAAGTCATCTACTCACTTGACATGGGTGCTTTAATTGCAGGAGCTAAATACAAAGGCGAATTTGAAGAGCGTTTAAAGTCTGTAGTAAAGGAAGTCATTTCATCTGATGGACAAATTGTGTTGTTCATTGATGAAATACATACGCTTGTTGGTGCCGGTGGCGGCCAAGGTGCTATGGACGCTGCGAATATCTTAAAGCCTGCCCTAGCGCGAGGAGAATTACGAGCCATTGGTGCTACTACATTGGATGAATATCAAAAGCACTTTGAGAAAGATAAGGCCTTAGAACGCCGTTTTCAGAAGGTTATAGTAGATGAGCCAGATGTAGAGAGTGCTATTTCAATCTTACGAGGTATCAAAGATAAATATGAAACGCATCATAAAGTGCGTATTAAAGATGATGCTATTATTGCTGCTGTAGAATTATCTCAACGCTATATCACAGACAGATTCCTTCCTGACAAAGCAATTGATCTTATGGATGAGTCAGCTGCTAAATTGCGTATGGAAATCAATTCAAAGCCTGAAGAATTAGATGTGCTGGATAGGAAGATTATGCAGTTAGAAATTGAGATTGAAGCCATAAAACGTGAAGACGATAAAGAAAAGCTGCAGAATCTCCAAAAAGAACTGGCAAATCTAAAGGATGATCGAGAATCTATCTATGCTAAATGGAAAAGTGAAAAAGAGATCGTAGAGAGGGTTCAAGCAGCGAAAAAGAACATAGAAGCCTTTAAGCTAGAAGCTGAGAAGGCAGAACGTGAAGGAGATTATGGCAAGGTAGCTGAATTACGTTATGGAAAGATCAAAGCAGAAGAAGAGCAATTACAAGAATTGCAAAAAGAGTTGATTGAAAATCAAGAAAATGCTTTAATTAAAGAAGAAGTAACGAGTGAAGATATAGCTGAAGTGGTTGCAAAATGGACGGGTATTCCTGTTCAAAAGATGCTCCAAAGTGAGCGTGAAAAACTATTAAAGCTTGAAGACGAATTACATAAACGAGTCATTGGCCAGGAAGAAGCAATTCGGGCTGTCGCTGACGCCGTTCGTAGGTCTAGAGCAGGCTTGCAAGATGAGAAAAAACCGATTGGTTCCTTCTTATTTTTAGGCACTACCGGAGTTGGTAAGACTGAATTGGCAAAAGCATTGGCAGAGTATTTATTTGATGACGAGTCTGCAATGACACGCATTGATATGAGTGAATATCAAGAGCGTCATGCAGTAAGTAGATTGGTTGGTGCACCCCCGGGATATGTTGGTTATGATGAAGGTGGGCAGTTAACTGAAGCGGTGCGCAGAAAGCCATATTCTGTGGTGTTGTTAGATGAAATTGAAAAAGCACATCCAGACACCTTTAATATTCTGTTGCAGGTACTAGATGAAGGGCGATTGACTGATAATAAAGGACACGTTGCTGATTTTAGAAATTCAATAATTATAATGACCTCAAATATGGGCTCTCATATTATTCAAGAAAATTTCAATGAATTAGATATGAGTAAACGGGAGCAGATTACTGAAAAAACAAAAGTTGACGTAATCGGTTTGTTAAAACAAACTGTACGACCTGAATTTTTAAACAGAATAGATGAGATCATTATGTTTACGCCGCTTAACAAAGCTGAAGTGACTAAGATTGTTGAATTACAGCTTGGTGGATTGGTTCATATGTTGGCAGACAAAGGAATTGCAATGAGCTGGACTGATGAAGCTATTGAAAGCTTATCAAGACAAGGGTTTGACCCCCAGTTTGGGGCACGCCCAATTAAAAGAGTGATACAGCGTAAAGTATTGAATGAATTATCTAAAGAAATATTGGCTGGTAAAGTAATATCAGAAAGTACTATTTTATTAGATGCTTTTGATGATCAATTGGTCTTTAGAAACAAATAAGGCAACCTGTTCTATTAACAATTTCTTTTGCTGAAATTTTTAAAAGAACATCTACATATTCCGCTCCGCATCTAGATAATAATTTAGATGCGGATTTTTTTATATAATAAACTGACAATCAATTGACAAAATGTCTTTATTTTCAGTAAAATACTGCTAAAATGGCATCAAAAATCAATTGGTATTTTGTTTGCAATAGACCTTATGAATTTAAACATGAAATATCAATTTTAAACTATAAAAATTATGTTAGTAAAAAGATCAGAATTTCCGTTTTTCCCAACATTGGTTGATGATGTATTTAGAGACTTTTCTAATACGAATACTACACTTCCGGCTGTAAATATTAAAGAAGATGAAAAATCATTTACTGTTGAAGTTGCTGTACCAGGATTGGCAAAAGAAGCTATTAAAATTAATGTTGAAAATAATGTATTGACCATTTCTTCTGAAAAGAAAATTGACAATGAAGAAACCAAAGAAAACTATAGCCGTAAAGAGTATAGCTATCAATCATTCAAAAGAAGCTTTAATTTACCTAAAGATATTGTAAATAGTGATGCGATTTCAGCAAACTATAGTAATGGTGAGCTAATTATAACTGTACCTAAAATAGAAAAGGTAGAGCCTAAGGCTAAAATGATTGAGATTCAATAAATGATTAGTTAAGTTAGTTAAAAAAAGCCCTTGCAATTTAGTTTGCAAGGGCTTTTTATTCAACAGAAAATAAACTAATTCAAAATATTATAGTTTTTTACCAAAATTATATCTTAAGCCTAATCTAAGTACTCTGTTTTTGGCATCAAAATTCCCAAAATCATCGGAATTAATATTTAATAACCCATGGTCATATCCAAAGTTTATACCAAAACCATTATTAAATTGATAACCAACGCCTACAATGCCAGCAAGATCAAAAGTATTATATTGGTCTGTTACCTTTTGCGAGTCCTTATTACCATTAAATTCAGTTTTTAGTTTTGCATTAAGAAGAAATGAAGGCTGCACTCCTCCATAGATGTTAAAACCTCCTTCACCAATTTTATAAGTGGCTGCTAACGGAATGTCTATATAGGTAAGATTCAATTTTTGTTCAAAACCATTTGTTGAGGTTTTATTACCTTTTCCAGCCAGGAATAAACCTGTATCTACTGAGAATTTACCACCTAAAGGAACCTCTGTACCAACACCGGCCCTGTATCCTAAAACGAATTCACTATCTGAATCATTTGTATTGCTTTTAACTGAGGCTGTATCAAAACCATCACCTGTGTTATAATTGCTGCTTTCTGATACGCTAGGACAACTAGCTGCAATACCGCCATATAAGCTTTCTACTAATGCCTCACAACTAGTCAAAAAAATTGCTAGAGTTATAATTAATAAAGATTGAATTAAATTTTTCATAGTAATTAAGATTTTAGATTATTGATATTGCAATTTCATAACATAATCTTATTTCTTTTTAGCTAAAAAACGCCAAAACTAAAAATAGTAGAAAACCACTAGTGAGTTAAGGTTTTTACCTAGTTTTTGAGAATGAGAAAATTAGGGTTAAGATCTATACAATACCTTTCTTAATACTATATTTTATGAGTTCAGCAGTATTTTTAAGACCTAATTTAAGAAGTATGTTTTGACGATGTGTTTCAACAGTATGTGGACTAATAAATAACTGTTCTGCAATTTTTTTAGTAGTAAGGCCTTCTGAAAGCAAGCCAATAATTTCTTTTTCGCGCGGTGAAATTTGAATATTTCTATTCTTTTCTAAAAAACTCTCCATGACTAAACGACTGGTTTCGTCAGTAATATAAGTTCCTGTTCTCTTTACTTGTGCAATAGCTTCTAATAAAGCTTCCTTTCCGGCATCTTTTTGCAAATAGCCTGAAGCTCCATTTTTAAATATGTTTTTAACAAACTCAGCTGATTTATGCATTGTTAGCACTAATATTTTTGTATCTACCTTTTGCTTCTGCAGTTCTCTGAGGGTATCAAAGCCATCCATTTTTGGCATTTCTATATCAAGAAGCAAAACATCAGGTATTTTATTTTGCAGTAGCTGCAATACTTCCTCTCCATTACTAGCTTGTCCAATGATCTTTATATCCTTTTCATTGGTCAAAAGAGAGCTAATACCCTCACGAAATAATTTATGGTCATCGGCTATAACTATTGTAGTCATTGTAATGGAATTTGAACATTAAACGTAGTGCCATTTCCTTTACCTGAATCTATGTTAAGCTTTCCTTTAAGAAAGGCTACTCTATTTTTTATAGTACTCATCCCTAAACCGTGGTTAGCTAACATTTCTGTTGTAAAACCTATTCCATTATCCTCGATCATTAGGTTTAAATACTTCGGAAATTTATTTAGATAAATATTTAATTCACTAGCCTTAGCATGTTTTAATACATTTTGAATAATTTCTTGTATAATTCTAAAAAGATGTACTTCTTTGGTTTTATCTATACGTTCTTCTAAGTTGTGAACATATAAATTAGTTTCTAGAGCTTTATCATCAATTTGGTCTATGGTTGTTTGTACTGCTGAAACCAGGCCAAACTTTACCAATTCACCTGGCATCATGTTATGTGATACTTGACGAATTTGATCAGAAGTTTTAGATATGATATCTAAAAAATCATCCGTTTCTTGAGATTTTCCTTTTTTAGACTTTAGTAAATTTTCCAGTTTATTTTTTGCTAAAGCCAATGAGCCGCCCACACTATCGTGCAAATCTTGAGCTATTCGTTTACGCTCTTCTATTTGCGTGTCTGCAATGACTGAAATTAAATCCTGCTGTTTTTTGTTTTTAGAATATTGTCGAAATATTACAAAACCTAAACCCGATAGCATTAGTAATGTAATTAAACCAAAAGACAACCTCCTTATACTGGTTTGTTGCTTTTCAATGGCAACATCATCTTTTAGCTTTTGTTCTGAAAGTGTTAAGATTTCTTTCTCTTTTTTTTCGGTTTTATATTTGATTTCTAGCTCACTTATTACAGATAGGTGCTCAGAATTAATGACACTATCTTTCCATTTTTCATATTTTTTTCGCGCATCTAAAGCGAGATCATATTTTTTTTGATTTTCGTATGTTATGGCTTTACCAAGATATACTACCTTTAAAATATCTTTTAATTTCAATTTTTTAGCTAGTTCTTCACTTTTTGTATAATTCAATTCAGCATTGATATAATTTTTCAATTTATTTTGAACACTAGCCAAATTGTGATAGCTAGTAGCTAAAGTCGAGTGGTTTTTGGATTGTTCACCATATACAATCGCCTGTTGGTAACTTCTTTCAGCTTTGCGCAATTCTTCATTATTTTCATATAAAGCGCCAATATTATCATAGTTTCTGGAAATGGCAGCAAGGTCATTAAATTCTTTATTGATTTCAATAGACTTTAAATACATTTTAATTGCTTCATCATATTTACCTTGGTTTTTCAAGATGATACCTAGGTTTCCCAATGTGTATGACATTCCTCTCTTTATATTATGTGCTTCACATATTTCATATGATTGCTTCATGTATTCCTCTGCTTTATTCCAATTTTCTAGCTTAATATACACTATCCCAATATTATTCAATACTCTTGCCTTGCCAGTATCTAAATCTAAATCATCTGTTACTTTAGCAGCTTTTAAGTGGCTCTGAATCGCTTCATCATACTCTCCTCTGTAATAATAAGTTGTTCCTTGTATTGAATAAATATCTATGAGGGTTTTTAATAAAGGATTCTTATTGATATCTAATGCCTTTTGAACATAAACAAACACACTATCATAATTATGTTTATCTAAATAAAATTCAGCAAATCTGCGAAGAAGCTCTGTCTCAATAGAATCGTTTTCTACTTTTTCTATTAAATACCGAGCGTTTTTTAAATAGTTGAAAGCTGAATTAGGGTCAGTATTTTTTTTATTTATATAGAGCTTAATGTTTATCTCTATTTTTTCTTCATCAGTTATGTTAAACTTAAGAAGTTTGGTTAGGCTATCTAAAGATTGATTCTGTGTATGGCCAATTTGAAGTAATCCAACTAAAATCAAAAATATGAGTTGAGCATTTCTCTTGAAAGACAGCATTTTAACAATTTCTTTTACTCTCTAAAGATAATCATTTAATCTTTCAATATATGTGGAAACAAATAATTGAACTCTTTTTAAAAGGTTCTATTTATGTTATAACTTAACAACCTTATAGGCCTCTTTAAAATTCTGGATATACAGTAAATAGATTCCTGCTTTTAAATTGTAAATATCTATGGTAAGGGAATTTCCGGTGAAGTTCATCAAATCCTGATATACTGTCTGCCCTGTAAGCGATACCAGTCGAACGTTTGCTTCAGTTTTATTGAAATTCTTTAATTGTACATTAAATGTATCTTTTGCAGGATTTGGATAAATAGTAGCGGCAATTTCTTCTGGAGTGCCTCCATCTGATAAAGTATTGTCTCCTACCCCAAATATTTGTGTCCAGTAATAGCCATATCTTGAACTACTGTCAAAAGCACGACCTATACCCATTTGATTCACACTGCTATTCAACATATTATTTAAATGACCGCTGCTATTAAACCATTGATTATAAGTAGCTTGAGCCGTAGAATTTCCTGCTGCTATATTTTCACCTCTTGGCGATCCGGCATAACCTGCATCACGAGCCCTTTGCGAAAAATTGGATCCGTTACGGCCAGTATGACTAAAATAGTTATTCATTGCCATATCCTGGGAATGGTTAAACGCAGCCTGGTTGAGTGCATTGTTCAATTGTACAGAGTTAAGCCCCCTGCTCTGTCTTAATTCATTAACCAAAGTCAGCATTTGCACCTCTAAACTCTGGGCATTCGTATTTTGAATGGTGACTGAAATAAAAAACACCAATAATAAAAATAGCCTCATTTTAAAATATTTATAATTAAAAACATAAAAATTAGCATAATAGTATGCTTACTAGAGGAGATTTATTCTTTAAGAAGTTCTTAGTATCTTTATATCTTATTCATTTAGAATGAAAAAAAACATCATTATAAATACACTAATACTTCTCATGTGGGGTTGCAGTGCAACTTCAACAACATCAAATAACGCAAACAATTCTAAAGAAAATCTGGCTGAACTTAAATTTGGTATTAAAGTTGAAGATATTAATGATGAAAATAAAGGTGCTTCTAATCTAAGCCATGGAGTTGTTGTTGAGCATGTATACCCCGCACTTGCTGCCAATAGGGGTGGTATTTTAAAAGGAGATATAATCATTAAATTAGATGATTATTCTATTCTTAACTTAGAGGTGTTTAATCAATTATTGAATAGATATAAATATACTTACGGACAGGTTTTTATGAGCGTATCAAGAAATAATAAAGTTGAAAAGATTGTATTATATTTAGATTAAAATTAAAGAAAGTAAATAGCAACATATGAAAAAAATAATTTTTACATTTTTAATGCTGTGCATAGCTGTAAACATTAGTTTAGCTCAAGAAACAGAGGTAAAAGAAAAGAAAAAATGGAAGTTCGGTTTGCATTTTGATAATTTAAGCCCAGCTCAAAAAGCATTTAATGGTGAGACCAATGGGGTTATCATTAATAAGATTTCTAAAGATCATCCTGGTGAAGCTGCCGGCATTCAGGTTGGTGATATCTTAACACATATTGATGATGTAGCTCTTAAAAGCCAGGATCACTGTGTTGAAGTAATGCGTGATTATGACACCACTAAAGGTTCTGCAATGTTAAAAATTATTCGTAATGGTGTGAAAATGGATATAAAAGTAGTTTTTAAAGAATGAGAAAGTTAAGTGTTCTTGTTTTATTGGGTGTTCTTGTTTTTTCTTCGTTTAGCTTTGCGCAGGAAGTTGAAAAATCAACTTATTTTTTGATTCGCCATGCCGAAAAAGATAGATCTGATACTGAAAATAAGAATCCTAATCTAACGGAAAAAGGGTTGCAAAGAGCTATAAAATGGAGTGAATTGTTATCAGACTATGGAATTGAAGCTGTATACTCAACAGACTATAATAGAACGAATCAAACAGCCAAACCTATTGCTGATAAATTAGAGTTGGAAATTAAAACATACCATCCTTTCAAACTTGATTTTGAAGCCTTTCTCAAAGAGACTCAAGGCAAAAAAGTTTTAGTGGTAGGTCACAGCAATACTATTCCATTTTTCGTCAATCAGCTTATAAAGGAAGATAAATATCAGCAAATGGAAGATAATGACAATTCAAGTTTGTTTATTGTTACAATTGATGGCGAAAATATTTCAGACATAGTCATTAAAACAAAAGGCTAATGAGGTAGTTTATCACGTATTAATCCGTAAATAAACGTACCTAAAATTGCAAATATTATTACTACTAAAATGGGTAGATAGCCTGCACCAATAAGTGTGAACATAGGGCCTGGACAAGTACCAGCTAATGCCCAACCTAAGCCAAAGATGATACCACCAATTAAGTACCTACTGATGCTTCTATTTTTATTTTCAAATTGTATTTCCTGACCGTAGAAAGACTTTATCTTAAATCGCTTTATCAATTGAACTACTAGTACTCCTAAGATAACAGCAGTACCAATAATACCATACATATGAAAAGATTCGAACCGAAACATTTCATAAATGCGGAACCATGAAGCTGCTTCTGATTTATATATGGTGATGCCAAAAAGAATTCCTATTAGCAAATATATAATCGTTCTCATTTTTTAGAATAGTATTGGAAATAATATATGAATCATAAAAAGCCCTCCAATAAAAAAACCAACTACAGCAATTAAGGAAGGTAATTGTAAATTACTCAAACCAGAAATAGCGTGGCCTGATGTACAGCCGCCGGCATATCGCGTACCAAAACCAACTAAAAAGCCTGCTGCTGCTAAAAGTAATAATCCTTTTAAATTAGAGAATACCGAAATATCAAAAAGTTCTGCTGGTAAATATTCTTTTCCTGCACTTTGAAAGCCTAAAGAATTTAGGTGTTCAACTGTAGCAGGGTTTATGTTCACAGCAACAGTATTTGATAAATAATTTGAAGCGAGATAACCACCAAGAATAGCACCTAAAACAACCACTAAATTCCATTTTTGAGACTTCCAGTCAAACTTGAAAAACTCAACCTTTTTATCCGCTCCACATATAGTACATAGTGTTCTTAAATTAGAGGACATACCAAAATTCTTATCTACCATAAGTAGTAAGAACATTACAAATGCTATTAAAGCACCTGAAACGTACCATGGCCATGACTCAAGTATTAATTCCATATTATATCATTTTATTGCCGTAAAAATACAATCAAAATTTAACTAGATTTGCACCCATGCAACCCAATATTAATATACAAAACAAAAAGGCACGTTTTGAGTATGAAATACTTGACACTTATGTAGCTGGCATTGTGTTAACTGGTACAGAAATTAAGTCTATCCGCGCGGGTAAAGCTAGAATTACAGAAAGCTTTTGTGAGTTTAATGACAAGGGTGAGCTGTTTGCGATTAATATGTATATTGAAGAGTATATCAATGGTAATGTATACAACCATAAACCTAAAAGTGAACGCAAGCTTTTACTAAATAAGCGTGAACTCAGAGAGCTGCGAAAAGAAGTTCAAAATGTTGGGTTAACTATCATTCCATTAAAGCTATTTTTAAACGATAAAGGTTGGGCAAAACTTCAAATAGCGCTGTGTAAAGGAAAAAAGTTACATGATAAACGAGAAACTATTAAAGACCGTGATAACAAGCGTACTTTAGATAGAATCAAAAAGAACTTTTGATGCAATTAACCCACTTTCTACAATTGATACGGTGGAAAAACCTATTAATGATTGCATTTATTCAATTGCTTTTTAAATATGTTTATTTCCCGGCATTTAGTATAGAATCAAAGCTTGATATTTTTCATTTTTTACTGTTAGTACTTGCTACTTTGTTGATAGCCGCTGCAGGAAATATTATTAATGATATCTATGACATAGAGGCAGATAAAATTAACAAACCCAATAAATTACTGGTGACTAAACAAATCAGTAAAAAAAAGGCAAATCACCTATACCATGCACTTAACTTTATTGGCATTAGTATAGGGTTTTATATAGCTTACTATGTTGATTACCTATCATTTGTAGCCACCTTTATTATTACGGCCCTACTACTGAATTTATACTCTTCAACGCTAAAAAAGTACCCAGTTATAGGCAACATTGTAGTATCACTACTAATTTCACTAAGCATTTTAATAATAGGTTTCTTTGATGTTATTCCTGTTCTTAATGACGAAAACGGTGTGAAGTCCTATTACGCTTTTGGTGGGTTATTAGACTATGCCGTATTTGCTTTTATGTTTAACTTTTTGCGCGAACTGGTCAAGGATATAGAAGATGTTAAAGGTGATGAAGTATTACATATGAAGACGCTTCCAATATTAATAGGAGATAAGAAAACAAAATATTTCATTTTTTATCTTTGCTTTATTCCACTGACATTTGTTACCTACTATAGCTTTAATAATTTTTCTAGATTACCACTGGTATTGGCGTACATGCTCATTGTAGTACTTTTCCCATTATTATATTTCATGCGAAAAATACTCTATGCTGAAAAAAAAGATGAATATAGATACTTAAGTAGAATACTAAAGGGCATTATGCTTTTAGGCATGCTCTCTATTATTGTTATTTCAATTTCAATGCATTATGCTGGATAAAAAATTTGAATCACATACTATAATTTTAGGCTCTGGTTCCCCAAGAAGAAAAAAAATCTTAGAAGGCTTAGGATTAAAATTCATAATAAAAACTTCAAATGTAGAAGAAGTTTATCCTAAGTATCTCCACGGAAGTGAAATTACCAATTACTTAGCCGAATTAAAAGCGAATGCCTATGATGGGGAACTAGCTCAAAAAGACATTCTAATTACTGCAGATACCATTGTACGATTTAATGGAAAGGTTTTAGGAAAACCCAAAGATCTAGAAGAAGCAAAAGAGATGCTTACTGAGCTTTCAGGAAATGTTCATGATGTCATCTCTTCCATTTGTATTAAAACAAAAGAAAAACAAGTAACTTTTAGTGATACTACTTATGTATATTTTAAGGAATTAGCTAAAGAGGAAATTGAATACTACGTTAATAAATTTGAACCACTTGATAAAGCCGGAGCATACGGTATACAAGAATGGCTAGGTTTTGTGGCAGTAGAGAAATTAAAAGGTAGTTACTTTAATGTTATGGGATTCCCTGTTCATAAGTTCTATAAAGAAATGATGAAATTATAAACCAGAAAAGACGACAATTTTTATTTTTGCGCTTGTTCAGACCATTTATACAATGAAAAAATATACCTACACAGAAAAAAAAGATACACGCTCAGGTTTTGGAGCCGGTTTAGCCGAATTAGGGAGAACAAACCCTAATGTTGTGGCACTTTGTGCTGACTTAGTTGGCTCTCTAAAAATGGATGAATTCATCAAAGAAAATCCAGATCGGTTTTTTCAAGTAGGTATCGCTGAAGCCAATATGATGGGCATTGCAGCTGGACTCACCATTGGTGGAAAAATTCCATTTACAGGCACGTTTGCAAATTTTTCTACAGGTAGAGTCTATGATCAAATTCGCCAGTCCATAGCATATTCTGATAAGAATGTGAAAATATGCGCCAGTCATGCAGGTTTAACATTGGGTGAAGATGGTGCTACGCATCAGATATTAGAAGATATTGGTTTGATGAAAATGCTTCCTGGTATGGTGGTGATAAATCCTTGTGATTATAATCAGACAAAAGCTGCTACTTTAGCTATTGCAGAGCATCATGGGCCTGTTTATTTGCGATTCGGAAGACCTAAAGTTCCAGTATTTACTCCTCAAGATCAAACTTTTGAGATAGGAAAAGCTGTTCAACTTACTGAAGGCAGTGACGTAACCATTGTTGCTACAGGTCATTTGGTATGGGAAGCATTACAAGCATCAGAAAAACTGGAAGAAAAAGGTATTTCTGCCGAAGTTATAAATATCCATACGATAAAACCACTTGACGGCGAGACGATACTGGCTTCTGTTGCCAAAACAGGATGTATTGTTACGGCCGAAGAGCATAATTACTATGGAGGTTTAGGAGAAAGTGTAGCCAGAGTTTTAGCAGAGAGCACCCCTACTCCGCAAGAATTTGTAGCTACGCAGGATACTTTTGGTGAATCTGGAACTCCAGCTCAACTAATGGATAAATATGGTATTAATGCTACAGCAATCATCAATGCAGTAGAAAAAGTGATTAAGAGAAAATCTTAATTTAACATCTTCATAAAGGCATTGGCATTACTTTTGTTATTAAGAAATAATTAACAAAAAAATCATTTATCATGAAGAAAGTATTTTTAACAATACTAGCCATTACCTTTTTCAGCTCTCTTTCATTCGCCCAAATTGACTGGGGAGCAAAAGCCGGACTCAACTACAACTTTGGTGGTGACCTTTCAGAAGTTATTTCAGAAACAGGAAATAACATTGAAAATGTTATTACTGGTGCAGATGGGAAGGCAGGATTTCATGCTGGATTATGGGCAAGAGTGCATTTCCTAGGTTTGTATGTACGACCAGAGTTAATGTATACAAAGTTGAACAACTCTTATGACTCTAATAATGTAAATAATCGTGGTGATGCCGATTTTGAAACGCAAAAACTAGACATTCCTATATTAATTGGTGGGAAATTATTTGGTCCGTTACACATTTTTGGAGGCCCATCATTTCAGTATATCTTGGACTCTGATTTTGGTGTGAATGATGTAAGTGATATTGAAACCAATGATTTTAGTGTTGGTTTACAATTAGGTGCCGGATTAGAGCTAGGAAGATTAGGTATTGATGTTCGGTGGGAAAAAGGTTTTGAGAATGATGCAGATGGAGAGTTTTTAAACACCAACTTTAATGTAGATAATAGACCCAATCAAATTATATTTGGACTATCTTATAGGTTTAATGATAGAAGAGATTGATTTAGAGTCATAGAACAAATTATAGTTGAAGCCTCACATATGTGAGGCTTTTTTATTTCTATTTGAAAGGTAGATCTATTTTGACGACTATAATGAGGTCAAAATAATTATAAAATGAAAAGAACAATTTTTACTTCAATACTCGTGTTATTTATTAGCTTTAGTCTAACAGCCCAAAATGGAAATACATGGGTTAAGAAAAATTATGGCGTCAGTGGAGACTGGTCCATAGAAAAATCAAACGGAAAAACCTATTTGGTACTTGGTGATAATTTTAAAACCTCAAGAGGACCAGACCTTAAGTTATTTATCACAAGGAAATCTGCTGAAGCTGTTAAAAAGAATGATGCTGTTGAAAAATACGGTGTTTTTGTTGGTGAATTGACTTCTAGTAAAGGGAAACAAAAATATGTATTACCAAGTAATATAGATATTAGTGACTTCAAGTCTATTATTATTCACTGTGAAAAGTATACCAAGGTTTGGGGAGCTACGAATATTTAGAATTACATAACACTTTTATAAAGTAATAGCCTCACTTTCATGAGGCTATTTTTTTTCAACATGTAAAATACTGACATGTTAGATTACGGTAAACCGTATTTTACGTTTAAATTAATTAGGTATATTTATAGATTAGTAATTGCTTTAAAAAGAATCTAACAATAAAATTCCATAATTAATTTTAAAAAAAATGCCATGATTAGAAGAAGACTATTTTGCTTTCTGCTTTTTTTTACCTCAATTTCTTTAGTTTTTGCTCAGGATTTTGATTCAAAACTGGAAAAGTTAGCAGAAGGTTTAGCCACAAAAATTAGCAATAGTAATAAGAAAAAGATAGCCGTTTGGGGGTTTATTACTGAGAATGGTGAAAGAACAGCACTTGGAAATTACATAACAGAAGATTTTTCTGTATACCTGACTAATTTTGGAAAGAACTTTGACCTTATAGATCGTAATCATTTAGATGCCATTTTAAAGGAACATAAGCTCAATTCTGAAGGTTATATTGATGAAACTACTGCAAAAGAACTGGGTAAGATCATTGCCGTAGATGCCATTATTACGGGCACTTATACTGTACTAAACAGCATTGTAAAAGTGAGAGCTAAAGTTTTAGATACAGAAACCGCTTTACAATTTGCTGCCAACATGGGTAGTTTACCTATTAATGAAAATATCGCATCGTATTTAGGGGTTAGTGTTAATGGTGGCAATACTACCAATAGAGGTTTTAATACACCTTTAGGCTCAAATGAAACCATAAATAACCCTGATACTGTTGATTCAAAATGTAAAGAAATGAGTACGGGCGACTTATGTTTTAGTAATGTAACTGATGAAAAAATAATTGTTAAAATAGTCTACTATAGGGATGCCAAATATCATCGCCGTACTCAACATAAAACAATAATTCTAGATGCTAAAGAAACAAAGTGTGTTTACAGGTTAATTAATCGACCTTTAAGTTACCATGTTGCTAAATGGTCGGATTTTATAGACGATAAAAAGTTTAGAGGGGTTGAAAACAATCTCAATTTCAGAGCATATAGTAAGTTTCTTAAGGATATGGGAGAATTGAAAGTGGAAACTTGCAAATCAAAAACCTACACAATTAAATAGGTTTTAGAAAAATAAACAGAATATAAAAAATAAGATTTACTATTTGATCTTCTTTAAAGCACTGTTTTCCGCTTCGCTTTCCGTAAAGCCTTGCCCTTTATACATATTTGATTTTGACAGATGATCTAAGCGTTCTCCCTTTCGGTTAAAGGTGTTATAGTCAAGTTGCAAGTCACATATCTTAATACTTGAATTTATTGTACTTGTTCTAAACGACTTCTTTATCGTACCTATACAGATAAGTTCAGAATTGATTCTATCTTTTATTTTTGAAATATTGCCTACCATCATGGTATGAATTTCAGTACCATCAATTCCTTGTAAAGAAATATTATTGTTTAGATTATAAGTAGTGAATTTTTTTGATTTTAAAATACTGGTTGCACTATTATTAATTCTGTTATTCTCATCAAAAATTAATAGGGTCAACTGGTTTGATAAAACTTCTGAACTAACTGAAACATTTGGTTTAATACTCTTCTTAATTGTGCCACCTGAAGGCTTTACTTTTTTAATTTTATCAACAATTTTTTGAAGCTCTTCTTTACTTAACATTGTAAGCTTTTCACCGGTATCAGGATGTTGACCCCGTGTATTAAAATATTCTTTATCCCCAGAAGCTAAAATGGCCTGATAAACAGGTTTACCCTCTTGTAAATAATTTGAAAGTTCCTTTTCATTTAACTTCCTCATTAAATTAACTTCTTTACCAATATTGTAGACATTCTTTGCAACACTATAACCAATAATCGAAATTAAAAGTAAAATACCAATAATGGTTATAAAGTATTTGGCGTAGATATTACTTTTTTCTCCACCATTATTTAGAGTTGGAGGTATTGCTTCAAACTTATCTGGGTCAATATTTTCATCAGTAATTCTATTCTCAACAAAATCCTTATAACTTTTATAACCAATATAATTACACATTAATTGTATACTAGAAAGATCTGAATTTCTTTTCCCTTCTTCATGTGAGATATAGGTCTTGTGCAATCTTTCTACTGTTTTATAGCTTAATTCGTTATCTAACTCATTACTTATATGATTAGATAAAGCGTATACAGAATCTTTATGGCTATGCAAACGCGCTTTACTAAACGCCTTGCCAACAATTTCAGCTATAATTTCATTCTTCATAAATGATAGTAAACGCTAAATAAAACCTTTGTCTAATAATTGTCCGAAAATTGTCTGCTATCTGTCCATAGTTATCTAGAACATCTCAAATAGTTTTGTCACAGAATTAGTTGCAGTTATACCTAGCTAGTATAACAAATGTACAAAACTAATTCTTTCAGGAAATCTGATGTTCTAGCACTTCTAACTGGGAAGTAGCAGTTGCTGAGCATTCAGGTTTCCACTTCCCAAAGCAATACGGAGTACTCCCAAACTCAAAAGGATTTAATCCTTGCATGACTTAGCAATAAAACAGCTGAGCAGCACACCTATTGTAAAATTTTAAGAAAAAAAAGATGAAAAAAACAGTCATATTATTAGCAATTATATTATTAGGTATGAACTTTACTTCTTGCTCTCAAGATGACATTATTCACAGTAAAGAAAATCAAGAGTTAAAAACTACTGGTGAAGATGGTGAGGTTGATGACGGAAGAGGAAATGAATAATCCTTAATTGTGTATGGTCATATTAAATTAATATGACCATATTTTTTTACTTTTATCTTAACTAACCTGTTTTGATGAAAGCTGTAAAAATAATTTGCATTTTATTTATTCTAATTTTGAATTATAGCTGTAAAAAATCTGATGAATCAAAACATCTATTTTTCAACAAAAAAAATTACCTTATTTTCTTAAAGAGTAAGGACAAATCATTAGGTTTTGATAAGAGGTTAAAGTTTACAGATTCAATCTATTTTCTTACTACTGATCGTTTTACGGATTCATTAACATTATCAATAATATATCAAAAAAGTAATCTTCATTATAATTTAAATCAAAAAGACAGCACTCTATACTATGATAGAGTTTTATTAAAAAGAGCCTCTTTAAGTAGAAATAATCTTTACCTGGGCAAAGCATCTACTGCGTTAGCTTATTATCACAAAGTTAGAGGTAATTTAGACAGTAGTTTTTACTACTACAATAAATCAAAAAACCACTTTTCAAAAATTAACGATAGCAGTCAAGTAGGTAGAAGGTTATTAAGCATCGCTCAAATAGAAAAAAATCAAGGGGATTTTATAGGTAGCAAAGAAACCATTACAGAAGCACTTCAATTACTAACTCCTGAAAAAGATGAAAAATACATTGCCTCATCATATAGTGTTTTAGCAACCAACCACCAAGGGTTATTTAACTATGATGATGCTGTCAAATATTACAAGCTAGCAATAAAAACAACAAAATTTGAAAAAGACAAGCTTATATATTATAATAACTTAGCTACCGCATATAAAGATAATGGTGACTACAAAAACGCTATTGAAATACTTAACTCAATAAAAAATGATACGCTATTAAAAAGGAACCCGTTGCAACATGCTCGGGTACTTGATAATTATGCATATACCAAATGGTTAAGTGGGAGCAAAAATTCACTTCCCAAATTATTTGAAGCATTAAAATTGAGAACCAAACAAAATGATAAAAGAGGTTTAATAGCTAGTTACCTACATGTTGGTGAATATTTTGTGAAGCTTGATACTAAACAGTCTGAGTATTATTTAAAAAAGGCAATAGCAGCTTCAAAAGAAATTAATATGCCTAAAGGGGAGCTAGAAGCTCTAAAATTTTTAATACAACAACAACCAAAAAAAGTGCAATATAAAGACCGGTATATTGAGTTGAATGATAGCCTTTATAAAATTGAACTAAAGGCAAAAACACAATTTGCCAAGTATAAATATGACGACAGAATTAAGCAAGAAACCATAGTTAAACTAAACACCGAACAGAAACTCAAAGATGCGGCATTAAATAAGGAAAAAAGGCAAAAAATAATTGCTTTTTTATTAGTAGTTCTAGGTATTGTTTCAGGCGCATTCATATTTTATTTTTTGAAACAGCGTCATAAAAAAGAGAAGTTAAAAGAGATTTATACTACCGAAAAAAGAATTTCAAGAAAAGTGCATGATGAATTGGCAAATGATATGTATAACTTAATGAATCAAATAGAAAGAAATTCTGACTTAAGAAGCCAATCACTGCTCACTAAGATAAATAACCTCTATCTAAGAATCCGTGACATATCTTATGAAAACAGTGAGGTTAATGTAGAAAACAACTATTATTCTACTGAATTAAAAGAACTACTACTTTCTTATGGAAATGATAATGTAAGTATATTGATCAAAGGACTAAATAAAGAAATCTGGCGAAATATAGGCGACAGTGAAAAAATTGTTGTTGAACGTGTCTTGAAAGAATTAATGACCAACATGAAAAAGCATAGTAAGGCAACGGGAGTATTGGTATCTTTTAAAAGAGAAAAGAAGAAAATGGTTATAAATTATAAAGATGATGGTATTGGATTTGGAAACGCAACTAAATATAATAATGGGCTAAGGAATGTGGAAACCCGTATTAAAAATATTAATGGTACTTTTAATTTTGATCTAACAAAACCAAAAGGAGTCTGTATAAATTTCACATTCCCTTTATAACATCATGTATAAAAAAGCATTAGTAGTAGATGACCATGCCAGCGTGAATGAAGGCATTGTAGAGACTTTAAAGAAAAAAGTAGGAATTAAGCATATAGAATTTGCTCAGTACTGCGATAATGCGAATATGAAATTTCAAAGAGCAATACTAGACAAAAAACCTTTTGATTTATTAGTGGTTGATATTGAATTTAAATCAGATCATAGAAAACAAAAAATCAAAAACGGTTTGGAGCTTATTCAAGAATTGAAGTCAAGAAACGCTGATTTAAATGTAATTGTATATTCAGTAGAAAGTAGAGTTTCAAAAATACAAATACTAGTAGAAAAATATCAAATTGATGCTTTTGTTTCAAAAGGAAGAGATGCTTTAAAAGAGCTTGCTTCTGCAATTCATTCAATATATAAAGGCAAGAGCTACTTCTCAAAGGACTTGCGCATGCATCAATACAAGAATAACAATAATGATATTGATGATTTTGACATTAGTCTTTTACAAAAGTTGTCAAAAGGTTTTAGTCAAAAGGAAATTGCTATTCAGTTAAAAAAAAGTGCTGTGAAACCAAACAGCTTAAGTGCCATAGAAAAAAAAATTAATCGACTTAAGTTACTTCTAAAAGCAAAAAACAGCATTCATTTAATTGCTAAAGCTAAAGATTTGGGCTTAATCTAATATTTTATTAACTAAAAACATCTTTTTACGGAAAACCGTAAGGAAATTTCTTTTTTGAATTTTAGGTTTGTTGGTCTAAACCCCTACTCTATGAAAAGAATATGCCTTACTATTAACATGTTGTTGCTTTTTGTCTTATCTAACAATCTCTTTGCCCAGGAGATTATTACAAATGAAGCAATTATTCAGATGAAAGATTTAGGTTTTGATGATAATACAATCATTGAAAAAATACATACATCTGATGTAAAGTTTGATACTTCAATTAAAGCGTTATCTGACCTTAAAAAGGCAGGCATATCCTCTGACATCATATCATTGGTTATGAGGAAGTCTAAACATAATTCAAAATCTAAAACAGGAATTTATTTTATAGATATTTCGGGCAAACAAAAACTAATGCAACCCTCAGTATTCTCAGGCACGAATTCAAACTCTGCTGCTCAAAAATTAGTTTCAGGATTTATCAATTCTAAAAAACGTGCTCAATTACCAAGAACTCAGTCAAATAATATTATAAAGTCAAATAAGCCTGAATTTACTTTCATTTTTGATACATCAACAAGTGAAGTAAATAACTTGCAAAATAGTCAATCAACAGGAAATTCAACTTTTATTCCAAATTGGTGGTTTAGGGTTGCTAGCAACCCCAATGAATTTGTACTTGTAAAACTTACTGTTAAAGAAAGAAAAAACCTAAGAGAAATTATTATTGGTAAAGAGAGTTTAGTTTCTAGTAGCGATGGTATAGATCTTAAACATGCGCTCCCCTTTTCTATTGAAGAAACAGAGGGAAATAAATTCAAAGTCACGCCTGAATCTCTATCTCCGGGTGAATACTGTTTCATCTACCAAGGGCAAGTACCACAAGGCAGAACAAATCAGTCAGTTTTTGATTTTTCTATTAAATAACAATTTATAGGAAAATGAAAATACTTTCATTTTCAAAAAAATATCAAATCAACTTTTAAAAAATTCTATTATGAAAAAAACAACTCTACTATTAAAATTAATCATTTTAACTATTACTGTAAGTATTACAGGCTGCTCCGGTGATGATGAAGTGACAAGAAATAATGAAAGTATTATACCAGATACATTTATGGACCGAGATAATGATGTTCTTGGAGAAATTGAAGTTCAAAATAGGGAAATAACGATTTCTATTTGGGATCATGGTCGAATTGATGGGGATATTGTTTCCATTTATGTCAATGGAAATTTATTAATTGCAGAAAGAACTTTAGACGGACCAGCTAATAAATTTGAAGTTCAGACAACATTAGAATTCAATGGTTATAATTATATACTCTTATTTGCACATAATGAAGGTAGTATATCACCTAATACGGCGGCATTATCAATTAATGATGGAACAAATACCAATGAGTTTATTCTAGAATCTAACTTAGATACAAATGGCACCGTTGATCTAATTGTAAATTAAGAAATGATGAAAAGAACATTATTTTTTCTTCTAATAGCATCGTTTTTTATTTTTTCTTGCGGTAGCGATGAATTAAGTAACTCAAAAGCAAAAAAAATAATTACTAAATGTCTTGAGAATGAACCATTACAACGAAGCACTTTACTTACTATAGGAAAAGCTACTTTTACAAATAAAGATTACGACTTAGATTTATTTCAGAAATATGAAAAATTAGCAAGTCAGGGATATTTAGATATGAAACTTATAAAGGAATTTAAAAAGGGATGGAGAAAGGGTACTAAGGAGTATGCTATTAAACTGAATGAAAAAGCTTTAAAGCATATGGAGAGAATACCAGAAAATGGAAAAAGTGCTAACGCTAAAACATTTAAATATGTAGTTGATAAAGTGTTGGAAGTTCAAGAAATTCCTTCTCGAAATACAGCAAATGTTAAAGTGCAATATAAAGCTGTTGATATTACTCCTTTCTCAATATTTTCTGGGAAAGATCCTTCTGAGTTTTGGGTTGATGACTTAAAAATGACAAAAACTTCAAATGGATGGAAATATTGTGATAACTTCTAAAATTGTCAATTCAAACTACTCGGGATGATCTAACAATAACTATCTTACTAATACTAAAGATAAAAAATAGAAAACCTGCAATTTTCTCTGTAGGTTTTTTTGATTAGATAGCTCGAGGATTATATATCCTTACAAAGCTCCTCCCGATAGGTATCGGGATTGAAAATAGCCCAAACAAAAAAACGCTCAAGCAAGCTTGGCGTTTTTTCTTATTGATCTATTTATTTGTGATCGCGGAAGGATTCGAACCTTCGACCGTCTGCTTAGAAGCCTCTTTTAGACATGAAGTAAAAATTTAAAAACACCTATTCAATTAGCTGTAATTTAGCGTTTTAATAAAATTTGGTTTCAAATCTATTTTTTTGAAATCAAATAAAATGTTGCAAATTGTTTGCAAATTTTTTTCTTAACTTCGAGAGTATGAAGACGTTTTTGAGCCTCATTTTAGATACTCGAAGAAAGAAAAAAGATGGTAGTTTTCCAATAATTTTACGCCTTACTCACTTCCGAAAAACTACGTCAATTTCTACTGGGTTTTCTGTGCCTAAAAAATACTGGGACTCTCGTAAAGTTGAAATTACAAAAAATTATCCAAATGTAGATTCTGTACATAGATTGAATAATTTATTACTCAAAGAGAAAACCAAAGCAAACGATATTATAAATAAACTATACGACGAAGAAAAGCTTCATTATATGTCTATTGATGAAGTTAAAAACCGAATTGTAAAAAACCATAAATATGTTTCGTTTATAGGTTACGGCTATTCATTAGTCGAAGACTTGAAGAAATCACACAGATATGGTACGGCAAGAAGCTATAAAGGTTCTTTAAGTGTACTTAGAACATTTATGAATGGACGCGATTTAAAATTTAATGAATTCAACTATTCATTTATTCTAAAGTTTGAAAAATATCATTTGGGTAAGGGTAATAGTCTAAATAGTTTGTCATCATATCTAAGAACGTATAGAGCAATTTTTAATAAAGGAATAAAAGAAGGGCTTATAGATAGAGAAGCCTATCCATTTTTTAATTATACCATAAGACAAACACCTACCAAAAAGAGAGCAATAGACTTTAAATATATAAAGCGCATTGTAGATTTAGAATTACCGAAAGACACTACTTTGTTTAGGTATCGCAACTATTTCATCTGTTCGTATTTATTGTATGGAATGAATTTTACAGATATGGCTTATCTGAAACTTGAAAACATAACTGACAATAGATTAAAATTCAGAAGGAAAAAGACAGGTAAGTTATTTGATATTAAAATTACAGATACTCTTAATGAGATTCTTAGCATTTACACAAATGGCAAGTCTCAACAAGATTATATATTCCCAATTATTAAGAGGAGTTCTTTAGAAATTCAAGAACGGGAAATTGCATGGGAACGTAAAAGATATAATGCAGGTTTAAAAGAAATAGCAAAGCTTTGTGGCATTGAAGAAAAGCTAACTACGTATGTTTCTAGGCACACTTTTGCTACACAAGCTTTACTTAAAAATATTCCTGTTATGGCCATTTCTGCCATGTTAGGGCATAGTAAGTTAGATACTACCCAAATCTATTTAAAATCACTACCCACAACTATGTTAGACAACTATCATGAAAGGGTTAGTAATTTCTAATTTCGGTAACGAAATAATGTTTTTAAAATTGGTTCACTTTGTGAACGAGTTTTGAAAAGCAAGAGGGCAACACGCTGCGCGATGTTGCTTATCACATATTTAATTGAAAATCAATTAAATAAACCCAATTTTTGATTTCTTGATTTTAGAGGTTTTACGCAAAAATGAAAATAAAGCCTTTAAAATTAAGGATTCATTGTAACAATTACATATAATATGGATGATTTTAATACAATTCGACTACGGAGAAAGACACTTCAAGAATTCAAGGAATACTCAATAAAAACTGGACCAAATTATTCCGAGACTCTGGAATATATGATTGCCTTTTTTAAGGACACAGGTTTGTCTCCTTACGATGCTATGACCCATCCTATTTTTGCTTCTACTATTGGAATTAATAGGCGATTGGATTATATAATAGCTCTTTTAAGAAATATTGAACAAACGCAGCTCATACCGACAAGAGAGATGTTAGAGAGACTATTTGAGGGAATAGAGAAACCAGAACCAGTTTATATCGAACGTTCACAAGAAGAAATAGAAGCATCAAGATTAGAAACTGAAAAACTACTAAGTAAGTATTCTAATGAAATATACTATACCAAGGAAGAATTAAAAGTTTTAAGAAGAAAATTTGAAAATGTATTGAGAAAGGTAGTTTATGTTGATAAAACCTTTGGAAAGGGATATTATCACTTAGATATTTCAAAAGAAGAATTTGAAGAACTAAAAGCGGAGTTTTTATAAGATTTAATCTCTATGTTTTTCTAACGCACTCGCCTGAGGCTCGTTTGTTTCATTTTTAAAGTAACGGATTCTCTACGCTACACCTACCTCTGAATCCATTACTGTAAAAACGTTTATTGATATCCAGTCAATTACATTTATAGGTAATTTCTTTTTAACAAATGTCGATGTATATTTAAAATTTCGACATATATTTGGCTTATGTCGAAATCATCGACATATATACATTCATTTGTCGAAACCATGTACAATAAAGAACAACCTTACAACAATTTACCCGTATTACCGCCAACAGTAGATATAGAAACAAAAACTATATTAAAACAGGCGATAGCGGCAAATAAGGTTTTGGCTGAGCTTAAAGGTAGAGCAGACGAAATACCCAATCAGTCAATGCTGGTAAATGCTATTACACTGCAAGAGGCGAAAGACAGTTCGGAAATTGAAAATATCGTTACTACACAGGATAGCTTATATAAAGCCTTTTCCTCAAATATTAGTGCAACCGATGTACAAACAAAAGAAGTACTAAGATACCGACAAGCTTTATGGGATGGTTTTAACTCGTTAAAAGAACGTCCGCTTTCTACAAATACCATTATTAAAATTGTTCAAACAATCAAGGAGAATAATGCAAGTGTAAGAAATACCCCTGGTACGCGAATAATGAGCGCTAATGAAGTTATATACACACCACCTGAAGGCGAACAATTAATACGAGAGCTACTGCACAATTTAGAGAACTTTATACATGATGATAACGGCATTGACGATTTATTAAAACTAGCAGTAATGCATTATCAATTTGAAGCGATACACCCTTTTTTTGATGGTAACGGTAGAACAGGAAGAGTATTAAATATTCTGTATTTAGTGGATAAAAAATTACTAGACACTCCAATTTTATATTTGAGTAAGTACATTATTGAAAACAAAAATGAGTATTATCAAAAAATTAAAGGTGTTACAGAAAATAGTGATTGGGAAGCTTGGATATTATTTATACTTAAAGGTGTTGAGGAAACTGCTAAATACACCTTGCAAAAGATAAATGCCATAAACGAATTGATGGATGAAACCATACTATATGCTAAAGAAAATTTACCTAGTAGAGTTTATTCTAAAGAATTAATAGAACTACTATTTGTGCAACCCTATACAAAGGTTAAATTTTTAGTAGATAATAATATAGCCAAAAGACAAACAGCAGCGGAATATTTACAAGAATTAGAAAAAATAGGAGTTTTAAAATCTCAAAAAGTAGGTGTAGAAAATCTGTTTTTAAATGTTAAGCTATTTGAAATTTTAAAAAACTAATCAATGGCAGTAAAAAAATCAGAATTATATAGCTCGCTTTGGAAGAGTTGTGATGAATTGCGTGGTGGTATGGATGCCTCACAATATAAGGATTATATTCTTCCACTTTTATTTATAAAATACGTTTCGGATAAATATGCGAATGACGAAGACGCTTTAATCACTATTCCAGAGGGAGCTAGTTTTAGCGATTTGGTTAAAATGAAGGGAAAAGATGATATAGGTGATTATATCAATAAAAAAGTTCTTGCTCCAATAGATAAGGAGAATGGTTTTGATATGTTGCAAAAAATGGCAGATTTCAATGATGAGGATAAATTAGGTAAAGGAAAAGAACTAGTTGAAAAATTAAGCAAACTAGTTGCTATTTTTGAAAATTCTGCTCTCAATTTTAGTAACAACAGAGCAGAAGATGATGATTTATTGGGAGATGCCTACGAGTACTTAATGCAAAACTTTGCTAAGGATTCAGGTAAAAGTAAAGGCCAATTTTACACACCTGCGGAAGTTTCTCGCATAATGGCTAAGATTATTGGTGTTGACCATGCTACTTCTCAATCTCAAACTGTATATGATCCGGCGTGTGGTAGCTCTTCTCTACTTTTAAAAGTAAATGATGAAGCACCTAATGGGTTAACTATTTATGGACAAGAAAAAGATAATGCAACCGTTGCCTTGGCAAAAATGAACATGGTACTGCATAACAATCCAGAAGCAGTTCAAGACATTGTTCAAGGTAATACATTATCTAACCCAATTCATAAAGATAGTGATGACTTAAAACGCTTCGATTTCTGTGTGGCAAATCCGCCGTTTTCGGTGAAATCTTGGACAAGTGGTTTTGACCCAAATAACGATTTATATAAACGTTTTGACGGTTTTGGTATTCCACCAAACAAGAACGGAGATTATGCATTTCTACTTCATATTATCCGCTCTTTAAAAAGTACGGGTAAAGGGGCAGTTATTTTACCTCATGGTGTTTTGTTTAGAGGTAATGCAGAGGCTGCCATAAGGACTAATATCATAAAGCGAGGACTCATAAAAGGTATTATAGGTTTACCTGCCAATTTGTTCTATGGTACAGGTATTCCTGCATGTATTATTGTAATTGATAAAGAAAACGCTGCTACTCGAAAAGGTATCTTTATGATTGATGCTAGTAAAGGTTATATCAAAGACGGTAATAAAAACCGATTAAGAGAGCAGGATATTCATAAAATTGTAGATGTATTTAACAATCAACAACAGATTGATAAATATTCTCGTATGGTGGATTATAAAGAGATTGAACAAAATGAATACAACCTGAACATACCACGCTATATAGATGGGCAAAAAGAAGAAGATTTGCAGGATATAGAAGCCCATTTGTTAGGCGATATCCCCAGTCGAGATGTTGATGCCTTACAGCCGTATTGGGAAGTATATCCAAGCTTAAAAGAGCATTTATTTCATCCTGCTAAACGAGAAGGTTATAGCACTTTAGTTGTACCACAGAAGAGCATAAAAGAAACGATTTTTAACCACACTGAGTTTGTTGAGTATCGTGAAACTTTGGACAAAGTATTTACAAAGTGGGAAACCGAAAACAAATCCAAACTTTGGAATATTACTGGAGGTACAAGACCCAAACAATTAATTGTTGATATTTCTGAGAGTTTGCTACAACAATATCATAACAAATCACTCATTAACCCTTATGACATCTATCAACATTTAATGGATTATTGGAACGAGACCTTAAAAGATGACAGTTATTTAATATGGGAAGATGGATGGAACGCAACACTTACGCCTGCAAAAGATAAAAACGATAAAATTAAAAAGGGAGAATACGAAAGTGAGTTAATTCCTTTTGAGCTAGTGATAAACCGCTATTTTACAGAAGAACAAACCCAAGTACAAGCCATAGAAACTTATTTAGAATCTCTTGCTACCGAAATGACAGAACTCATCGAAGAGCACTCGGGGGATGAAGGCTTATTAAATGAAGTAATCAACGATAAAGGCAACATTACCAAGGGTAATTTAACCAAACGCTTGAAAGAAATAAAAGGAGATGCTGATTGTGCCGATGAATATGAGGTATTGCATTCCTACGAAAAACTATTAAGCTTAGAAACCGCCAATAAAAAAACCTTAAAAGAAACCGAAACGAAATTGCAACAAAAAGTATATGCAAAATATCCACAATTAAGTGTGGAAGAAATAAAGACCTTAATTGTTGAGGATAAATGGCTTACTAACTTAAAATCTACAATTGACGATGAAATAGACCAAATTAGTCAACGCCTGACTAATAGGGTGAGTGAGTTGGCGCAACGTTACGAAAAACCATTACCTCAAATTGAAAAACAGGTACAACAATTACAAGAAAGGGTAACACATCATCTAAAAAGAATGGGAATGGTATGGAACTAAAAAAAGGTTTCAAACATACAGAAATAGGAGTAATTCCAGAAGACTGGAATTTATTCGATTTAGAAAACCTAACTTCAAAGATTGGAAGCGGAATAACTCCTAGAGGTGGCTCAAAAGTATACCAAAATTATGGAAGGCCTTTTATTAGAAGTCAGAATATTGGTTACGGGGCTCTGAGGTTGAATGACTTAGCATATATAAATGATTTGACTCATTTGACTTTTTCAAATAGTGAGATAAAAAAGAACGATGTTTTTCTCAATATTTCTGGTGCCTCAATTGGAA
Organism: Maritimimonas sp. 2405UD52-3; assembly: GCF_056591715.1. NCBI lineage: Bacteria > Pseudomonadati > Bacteroidota > Flavobacteriia > Flavobacteriales > Flavobacteriaceae > Maritimimonas > Maritimimonas sp. 2405UD52-3. Next base: position 227,358 of record NZ_JBWQOL010000004.1, on the reverse strand, counting down.
GAAGTGCAATAGCTAATGAACTATTAGAGCATGGAAACGTTAACCAGCATGTGTGTATTATTAGACCTGTTTTTAATAAAGTGAATCCAAAATTTTTAAATAGTGTTTTACTTTCAAAAATTGGCCAAAGTCAGATAAATAGTTTTCAGTCTGGAGGTAACAGAGAAGGGCTTAATATTGGGCAAATAAAGACTTTTAAAATACCTATCCCTCCAACGACTTTTGAACAACAAACTATTGCTCAAGTTATCGATGACACAGATCAACTTATCAATAATATAAAAATATTGATTGCTAAAAAGAGAGCTTTAAGGGATGGAGTAATGGATAAAGTTCTAAGGCCAGAAGATGATTGGAAAAAATATGATTTTACAAGTGTTTGTTGGTTTCAAGAGGGGCCTGGAGTGAGAAAACATCAGTTTACTAATAAAGGAATCAAATTGTTGAATGGTACAAATATTGAAAAAGGTAAATTATTACTAGACAAAACTGACAGATTTATTTCTTCAGATGAAGCGAATGGATGGTACTCACATTTTCTTGTAGATGATGGCGATATTTTGATTGCTTGCTCGGGTGTTACAATAGATAAATTTGAAGAAAAAGTTACTATTGCAAAGAGTAATGATTTACCGTTATGTATGAATACGAGTACAATGAGGTTTAAAGTGACTAATAATTACATTCTAAATAAAGGCTACTTATTTCACTTTTTAAAATCTGCTAATTTCAAAAATCAAATAAGAAGCACTGCCACAGGTTCAGCACAATTAAACTTTGGCCCTTCTCATGTCTCAAAAGTCAAAATAAGATTACCCGACATTAAGGAACAGATAATAATAGCTGGAATTTTAAGTGATATGGATGCTGAGATAGAAATGCTAGAAAAGCAATTGCAAAAAACTCAGAAGCTAAAACAAGGTATAATGCAGGAGTTGTTAACTGGTAAAACAAGATTGGTAGAACCAGCTAGAGAGGAAAATACAGAATCTCTATTAATGGCTGCAGAACCTGCTCCTGTTTTTAAAAAGGAAACTGAGTCTAAAAAGCATAACGAGCATATTAATGATGCAGTCTTAATAGGTACAATGGCTCATGCTTTCGGTAGTGAACAATTTCCACTTACTAGATTCATGTATACAAAGGTGTCCTATTTATTGAAACGCTATAAAGAAGAAAAAGATGTTGGATACTTAAAAAAGGCAGCTGGCCCATACAAACCAAAAACTCGATACGGAGGTGCTGAAAAAATTGCACTACAAAACAAATACATTAAAAAGCATATTTCAAACTACAAGGGTAAAAAGTACGAGAACTTTTTAGCAGACGAGAATGTCTTTGAGGCAATAGATTATTTTAAGAGTTGGTATGGAGAAGATTTATTGCAATGGATACATCAATTTAAATATACCAAAAGAGACCAGTTAGAATTATGGGCTACGGTAGATATGGCAAAGGAAGATTTAAAAAGAGAAGGTAAACCTGTAAATTTTGAAACCATAAAAGAATTAATCAATAATCATAAAGAGTGGCGACCAAAACTAAAACGTCCGATTTTTTCTGATGCTAACATAAATACCACCATTGATAAAATAGATCAGCTATTTGGCAATAAAAAATAAACACTTGCTATGAGTGATATAGGACAAATTGAAAGAATTACCCAGAATAAAGTCATTCAATATTTTGAACTCGCTTTAAAGTACGACTATCTCGGGGATTGGAAAGACCGAAGCAATAATAGCAACATTGAAACACAGTTTCTTGTTCCCTTCCTTAAAAAACAAGGCTGTTCAGATGCATTAATCCAAAAGGCTATAGACAAGTTAGTCAAAGCTTCGGATTGTTTAGGAACAAGTCTCTATGATGCTAATAAAGAAGTCTATTCATTATTACGTTATGGTGTTAAAGTTCGCCCAGATGTTGGAGAAAATAAAGAAACCATTTGGCTGGTTGACTGGAAAAATCCTTTAAACAATCATTTTGCCATTGCCGAAGAAGTTACCATTAGCGGGAAGCATACGAAAAGACCAGATATTGTTATTTATTTAAATGGTATTGCACTTGGTGTTATCGAATTAAAGCGAAGCACTATTGGTGTTACAGAAGGTATAAGACAAAACTTGCTCAATCAAGAAAAAGAGGTTATTGGTGATTTTTTTTCAACGATGCAGTTCGTAATGGCAGGGAATGACACTGAGGGATTACGATATGGAACTATTGAGACTTCAGAAAAATATTATTTGCAATGGAAAGAAGAAAATACTGAACAAGACAAGTTATTAAAACATCTTTCTCAGCTGTGCTCAAAAGAACGGTTTTTAGAAATCATTCACGATTATATAGTGTTTGATAAAGGAGTTAAAAAGTTATGTCGTCATAATCAATATTTTGGCATTAAGGCTGCCCAAAAGCGTATAAGAAAAAGAGAGGGCGGGATCATTTGGCATACCCAAGGAAGTGGTAAGAGTTTAACAATGGTTTGGCTCACAAAATGGCTAAGAGAAAATGAAGAAGATGCCAGAGTATTGCTTATTACTGATAGAACCGAGTTAGATGAACAAATAGAAAAAGTATTTAAAGGAGTAGAAGAACGTATTTATCGGACTACAAGCGGACAAGATTTAGTAAATAAATTAAATGAAAAGAACGAATGGCTTTTGTGTTCACTTGTACATAAATTTGGCAGTAAAGAAGATGCAGATTTTGAAGGTTTTGCTAATGAAATAAAGCAGAATTTACCCAAAGATTTTAAAGCCAAAGGTAATTTGTTTGTATTTGTAGATGAGTGCCATCGTACACAATCAGGCACATTGCATAAAGCCATGAAGGAAATTCTACCTAATGCATTATTTATCGGTTTTACTGGAACGCCTTTATTGAAAAAAGACAAACAAAAAAGTATTGAAATATTCGGTAAGTATATACATACCTATAAGTTTGATGAGGCTGTAGATGATAAAGTAGTTTTAGATTTACGCTATGAAGCCCGAAACGTTGACCAAAACATTACTTCGCAAGAAAAAATAGATCAATGGTTTAATGCTAAAACCAAAGGGTTAACAGACATAGCTAAGCGAAAATTAAAACAACGATGGGGAACAATGCAAAAGGTTTTGAGTTCACAAGACCGTTTAAACAGGATTGTTGATGATATTTTGATGGATTTTGAGCTAAGAGATCGTTTGAATAACGGTACTGGCAATGCCATGCTAGTATCAGGCGATGTATACCAAGCCTGTCGTTATTATGAGGTTTTTCAACAAAAAGGATTCAAACGATGTGCAATTGTTACATCTTATGAGCCCAATTTAAAAAGTATAAGTCAAGAATTCATAGGAGAAGATGGATATACCGAAAACTTATTAAAATATGAGGTATACAACAAGATGTTGAGTGGAAAAACTCCTGAGGAGTTTGAAAGAGAAGCTAAGAAAAAGTTTATTGATGAGCCAGCTCGAATGAAACTACTGATTGTAGTAGATAAACTATTAACAGGTTTTGACGCACCATCAGCAACCTATTTATACATAGATAAACAAATGAGAGATCATGGTTTATTTCAAGCAATTTGTAGGGTAAATAGATTAGATGGAGAAAGTAAGGAGTATGGTTATATTATTGATTACAAGGATTTATTTAAAAGTTTAGAAAACTCTATCAACGATTATACTAAAGAGGCTTTTGGCGAGTATGATAGTGATGATGTTAAAAAGCTACTAGATAACCGCTTAGAAAAAGCCAAAGAGCGATTAGAAAATGCAAGAGAAACTATAAAAGCATTATGCGAGCCTGTGCATCCTCAAGATACAATCCATTTTCAACGATTTTTTTGTGGTACGTCTGAAAACCCAGATGACTTAAAGAATACAGAACAATTAAGAACACATCTTTATAAGTATACAATTTCATTAATCCGTTCCTATGCAAATATTGCAAATGAAATGGAGGAGGCAGGATATATCCCTTCAGAGATAGAAACTATCAAAAATGAAGTTAAGTTTTATACAAACTTGAGAGATGAAATAGAAAAGTCTAGCGGTGATTATATAGATCTAAAACGTTTTGAGCCTGCTATGCGACATCTAATAGATAGTTACATAAGAGCAGATGAAAGTGAAGTTGTCTCAGCTTTTGACGACCTATCTTTAATTCAATTGATTGTAGAACGCGGAGAAGATGAGGCGATAAAATCTTTGCCAGAGGGTATTCAAAAAGATAAAGAAGCCGTAGCAGAGACTATTGAGAACAATATTGCTAAAGTAATTAATACAGAACGCCCAACAAACCCGCACTATTTTGAGAAAATGTCTACCATTCTTTATGAGCTAATTTTAGAACGTAAGCGAGGTGCCTTAGATTATAAAGAATACTTAGCTAAAATTATTGAATTGACTAAGCGGGTAGTTCAACCAAATAAAACTGCAAATTATCCAAGCGTCCTAGATACCAATGCAAAGAGGGCTTTATATGACAATTTAGGGCAAGATGAAGATTTGGCAATAGCAATGGATGAAACTATTCGATATAACAAACAAGCGGATTTTAGAGGTAATAAATTAAAAGAGAAAAAAATTAAGATAGCTATTAAGCATATTTTGCCTAACGGTTATAGCGTAGATGAGATTTTTGAAATTGTAAAAAATCAAAATGAGTATTAAAGAGGAACAAATAAATATATTGGATTTAACTATTGATGTTGTAAAAAAGGATATCAAGAATATGCATTTGTCCGTCTATCCGCCTACTGGAAGAGTAAGGATAGCTGCTCCGATAGACTTAAATGATGAAGCGATAAGGTTGTATGCCATTGGTAAAATTAGATGGATTAAAAAACATCAAAAGAGTTTTTATGAGCAGCTAAGAGAAACTCCAAGAGAATACATTACAGGAGAAAGTCATTTTTTTGATGGTAGACGCTATTTGCTTAAAGTAATAGAACGACACGGAAAACATGAGATAAAGGTTAAAAACAAAACCTATTTAGAGCTATTTGTAAATCCAAGTACAACAAAAGAGGGCAAAAGAAAGGTTTTTAATGAGTGGTATAGAAACCATCTCAAATCTGTAGTACCCGAAATTCTAGAATCTTGGGAGCAAAAGACAAAACTAAATTGTAATTCTTGGGCAGTAAAAAAAATGCGAACAAAATGGGGTTCCTGTAACATTGAAAAAAGGAAAATACTCTTAAACCTTGAATTGGCTAAAAAGCCGAGGCGTTGCTTAGAATATGTGATTGTCCATGAGTTAATGCACTTTATAGAACGTAATCATAATGATAATTTTAAGGCTCTGTTAAGTAAGTATATGCCCAATTGGAAAACTTATAAAAGAGAATTGAATAACCTACCTACTTTTTACGAGTAACAGACTGACTGTTAAGAGTTAAAAACGTTAAAAAATTGTTAAAATTCAATGCTGTTTGCAAAAAGTTTGCAAATAAAAAAGGCTTCAAAGCTTAAAAAGCTAAGAAGCCAGTGTTTATGCGTGATCGCGACAGGATTCGAACCTGTGACCGTCTGCTTAGAAGGCAGATGCTCTATCCAGCTGAGCTACGCGACCGGATCGAACGCATGTAAAAGACCCACCGGGGCTTTTATAGTGAGGGGCCAGTTGGTGCGCTGGCTTCTCAGGAAAGTCAAGAGTAACGTTCGAAAGCTCCTGACATTTTTAGCGAAAGAGCCAGCCGATGGGCAGGCAATTTCTAGCTCTCAATTTCGATGAGGCGCCCTATGGTGTGATGGCAAACTCACTGCGAATTTTAAAGTTTTAAGGATTAACTCTCTTTGTTCGTTGATCCTGAAATTGGCAACGATGCCAATTCAAAAATAAAACCTCTGTTTTCTTAAAAAAGCAAGCTTTTTACGCAAACTCTGGCTTTATTTTTATTGTCGGGGTGGCAGGATTCGAACCTGCGACCTCCGCGTCCCAAACGCGGCGCGATAACCGGGCTACGCTACACCCCGAAAAACTTAATAACTCAAAAGAGAGTGCTTTTAAATTACTTTAAAAGCGGAGAGACTGGGACTCGAACCCAGGCGACGGTTGCCCGTCGACAGATTAGCAATCTGCTCCGTTACCACTCCGGCACCTCTCCTAAATTTTAAAGAACTGCACTTTAAAAAAGTGCTTGCCACTTATTAGAAATTACATTTCTATCTAGGCGGGTGCAAATGTAATAAATAAGATTAGTTAGCACAATAGCTTTTCTTATTTTTTTAACCAAAAAAAGATAAGAGCCTCATAAAATTATAAGGCTCTTATTTCTAATGTATGTTTAGCTGACTACAATTATATTCTATTTAATTCTTTATCTGTTTTACTAGCATCTGCAAAGTAATCTTGTTCTTTAAAATTCATTGGCACATTTACTCTTGTAGATCCCCAAGCCAATACCATGAAATTCTCCTCTCCTCTCTTTTGCTTAAATGCAATTGAAAAAGTGTCTAATTTTTCTGCTCTTTTAACTGGCACTCGAACTCTTGCAACATCAAATATTGGATCATACTGAAATGCACCCAATACATCTATGTTTGAGCTCAAGATGATTTCCCAGCTGTCTTCGTTTGGAATTGTTAATAATACATATGTACCTGCTGCAACCACTTTATCACCTAATACTACATCTTTGTAAAACTTTACCTCTGTAGCTTCATTAGCTCCTGTTCTCCATAATTGATCAAAAGGTATTTTTGTACCAAAAACTTCGTCATTACTAACATGCGTTGGTCTTCCATAAAGCACTTTTGCTAGAGGCTTAGAAAGTTTTGTTGCTCTTAAATATGAAATATCATGTGGTGCTTCATCTAGCTTTTGAAATCCCTGTGCAATACATAATGCTGAAAATAACATAAATGCTATTGCTGTGATGATTTTTTTTAGGTTAATAGTAGTTGTTTGCATGATCTTTTTCTTTTTGCTTTGTTTGTTGTTTGTTAAAAACTGCTCTAATTTTCACTAGAGCAGTTGTCGCTTTACTCTACTCCCTTTTATATAATTTTGTCATACTATGAATTCCCCAATTCATCTTAAAAACAACGTACCCGTAAAAATTCCCGAAAAAAAAATATTTTTTTTGTAAAATGCTGATAATCAAATTAAAAAATTTCTTGATGCAAAATAAAAATATACTGTAAAATAAGAAAACTGACCCAAATAGAACCAGCTTTTATAACAATATGCAAAGGTTTTATATATTAAAAACAGGCTGTTTTAATACGAAGCTTATTAGCACCTATTCTAAATTTTAATTTCTCTTTAGCTCCATTACCTTGTATCTTATGAAAAACCCAATCTCCATCAAAGTCGGCAGCACCTGTAAGAGTAATTGACATTACTATTTCACCATTTATCTCATTTAAAAACCATGTACCATTATATACAGTTGTGTTATCAGAAAGGGTAAGTACATTTCCGGAGGAAAAATTCATTTCAAAACCTGCATAATTATTCTCTAAATTTACATTGTTCAGTCGTAGTTTTTTGATTGTCCAGTCTTGACATACTGAAAGAGCATTTTGTACTACGTCAATACCGCAATTGACACATTGATCATTAAAATCAAAATCATCATCTTCATCACATGAGTCTTTTTCTTCTGTAATAAGATCTTGAAGCTCTGTAATATTATTTACGGATTGATAACTCCTATCTGATAAAATAAAAGTTAATGGAAAATCTACACTAGGTACATTATTATCATTTAAAGCTTCTATGAACTCTAACAAATCAGCATCATTATTTAACGTGATTGTATTGATTTGCTCAGTAATAGCGTCAAAACTCTGAATATTAATAGGATATATAAGATCTAAACACTCTATATCCTGATCTGGCTGATTTTCTCCATTACAACCATTCGCTTGTACATCTAAATCTGATTGATTATGAATCATCATTTCAGAAAAGTCGTCAAAAATAATAGTAATTGGAAAGATAAAATTAAAAACTCCTGTAGGTGACTCTTCTACAATGTCAAAGTCGTCTTCAGTAGCTATTATTTGATTACTACCATCAATATTAATGGTAACTGGTAACTTAACAGTATAGCAATTTGCTCTATCTAATATGTTATCTAAAGAACCGTCTTTTAACGAAATATTCTTTAGATAATCCGCAACCATAGAATTTTTAGCTATAACCGAATCATCAGATGAACTATTTATAATCTCTTCTTCTCTACAAGATATGAATAGCAGTACAAATACCGCAAGGTGTATGAGCTGTTTCATAATTTTCCTAATTATCCCTTATTATAGAAACAACTTAGCACTTAAAATTCCTGAAAATCAGATTAGAATCTCAACTCTATACCAAAAAGAAAAAGCTACTCTCTAGAAAGTAGCTTTATATGTTTACCAAATTAGTATTTATCTAATTACAAGGCCCAATAGTTGCGCCAAGATCTAATTGCACTTGCAGCACATTGCAGTTTACATTGAGTGTCACTCCGTCTCGACAAATAATAACATTTGTATCACAATCACTATCACATGCAAAACCAATACCATCTCCATCGAAATCTTCTTGACCCGGATTTGGTGTTACCGGGCAGTTATCATTAATATCTAATATTCCATCCTTATCATCGTCATCTTCACAAGCATCTCCAATTCCATTACCATCTGTATCAACCTGACCCGGATTTGCATTAAACGGGCAATTATCAGATGCATCAGGAATACCATCATTGTCAGAGTCATCATCACAAACATCACCTACACCATCTCCATCAATATCTTCCTGACCCCGATTAACATTCAGCGGACAGTTGTCTAAAAGATCTATGATACCGTCATTGTCATTATCATCATCACATAAATCACCTATACCATCTCCATCAATATCTTGTTGATTCGCATTGGCCGTTAACGGACAGTTATCTGATACATCAGGAATACCGTCGTTATCATCATCATCATCACATAAATCACCTAAACCATCTCCATCATTATCATTTTGATCGGGGTCTACATCTATGGGGCATGTATCTTCTGCATTAGGTATACCATCATTATCAATATCAGGATCACAGGCATCGCCTATTCCGTCACTATCTAAATCATTTTGGTTAGCATCAGACACAAACGGACATATATCATTTTGATCTTCTATACCATCATTGTCAAAATCAAAATCATCATTCTCATCACAATTATCTTTTTCACGATTAATTAGATCTTCAAGATCAGTAATAGTATTTACTGGTATTTGAGAACCATCAGCTAAAATTAATCTGATAGGAAACTCAATACTTGGAACATCATTTACATTTAAAGTTAATGTAAAGTCATATAAATCTTTGTCATTCAGAAGTTCAAGATCAGAAATACGTTCAGTAATAGCATTAAAACTTCTTACTAAAACAGGATATGATAAATCTACACACTCTATATCTTCATCAGGTTGTCCTTCTCCATTACAATCATTAGCTTGCTCATTTAACTCAGTATCACTATTTATAACTAATTCAGAAAAATCTTCAAAAACAATGGTAACCGGAAAGTTTATTTGAAAGTCTTTATTGGATGCCAGTTCTATAATACTTAGATCATCATTAGTAGTAATTGTTTGATTTGCACCGTCTATTGTAATTGTAACTGGTAATTTTAAACTAAAACAATTCGCTCTATCCAATATATTATCTACAGAACCATCGTTTAAAGCAATACTTTTTAAATATCCAGCAATTACTGAATTAGTGCTTACTACTGAATCATTAGAAGATATGTCAACCACTTCTTCTTCTCTACAAGAAGATAACAAGAGAATGAAAATAAATATTCTCAATAAATGCCTCATGAATTGTATAACGTTACATATAATAAACAACTAAAGTATAAAATTTCCTGTACCAAAGATATTTTTTTTATTTTTAGGCACTTTTAATTCCAACCCACAATAGCTCATATGGCGGATAATGTATGCGAAGAAAAAGTATATGCTAATATTTATAACGATTATTGTAACGATTTACTAAACTTTCTCTATTACAAGTATGGAGATCAGTTTAACCCAACTGATAAAGTACAAGAGGCATTTATTAAATTGTGGAATAATTGTAAAGATGTGACTGTAGAAAAAGCCAAAGGCTTTGTCTTTATGGTTGCTAAAAACCTGGTATTAAATGAAATAAAGCATCAAAAAGTTGTTTTAAAGTACCAACAAACTAGCACTGCACTCGATTACACCAACGAATCTCCCGAGTTTTTGATGGAAGAAAGTGAGTTCTATCAAAAATATCAACGTGCTTTAGCAAAATTAAGTGAAGACCAACGTGTGGCTTTTTTACTCAATAAAGTTGAAGGAAAACGTCATAAGGAAATAGCTGAAATGCTTGGTGTAACGCGTAAAGTTGTTGAACATAGAATCTATTCTGCGTTCAAAATAATTAAGGAAGAAATAAAAGAATTAAAATAATTTAAAATTTTTTCGGGAATTTTTAAAAGTCAATTGTTTTTATAGCAAATAGCCGAACAAAATTAAAAATGAAAAAAGAAATATTAATACAAAAATGGCTGAATGACGAGCTCTCCCCTACAGAGTTAGATCAGTTTAAGTCGTTTGAGGATTTTGATCTTAATACAAAGATCATAGAGGGTGCTCAACGCTTTAAGGCTTCTAATTTCCATAAAATGGAAGATTTTGAGTCATTCAAAGCCAAGCTAAACACTGCTGATAAGCAGGAAAAGAAAGAAACTCGTGTTGTACAGTTAAATTCTTATAAACATTTGTACAGAATTGCCGCCATGTTGGTGGTTGCTTTAGGGTTGTACTTTACATTTTTTAATAACAACTCTCTTGAATCCGTTCAGACTTTAGCCAGTCAACAAACAAGTTTTGAGCTACCTGATGCATCATCTGTAGTTTTAAATGCTGCTTCTCAAGCAACCTATGATACTAAGAAGTGGTCAAAAAAACGTGAAATCAATTTAAGAGGTGAAGCTTATTTTAAAGTAGCTAAAGGTTCTAAGTTTGATGTAGTTACTGAAGACGGTACCATTAGCGTTTTAGGAACTGAGTTTACTGTAAATAGCCGAGGTAACTACCTTGAAGTTGAATGTTTTGAGGGTGTAGTAAGTGTAAAATCTGACACCAAAGAAGAAAAATTAACACAAGGCAAGACACTTAGAATTCAAAATGGCACACTTACACTTGACACTACCTATATAAGTGAACCAGAATGGTTGAAGAATATGAGTAGCTTTAAGAGTGCTCCTTTATTACAGGTACTCAAAGAGTTAGAAAGACAATACGGAATTGTTATTGAAACTTCCGAAGATATTGATATAAATCGTATGTTTACGGGTGGATTTGTACACAATAATTTAGATGAAGCTTTGTTATCTATTTGTGTACCTTTAGAATTAGCTCATAGAACAGATAGTAGAAATACGATCATCTTATCTAAAAAATAAATGTAAGAGGTATAAGTGCTTTTTGGCACTTATACTTTTTGCACTACATATTTTTTCTCAAGGTCTTTATGCTCAGGATACTTCAAAAGTATCTTTAAAAGAGGTTTTAACCGAATTACAGAAAAAACATGAATATCAGTTCTCTTATGCTGATGACGTCATTAAAGACATTTCTGTAACACCACCACCAGAAAATCTTTCATTTAGAGATAAAATTGATAATTTAAGTCAACAAACAGGCTTAGAATTCACTTTTTTAAGCAATAATTTTATTGCTATTAATGAGAAAGTAATTTCTCGTATTCTCTGTGGTACAATCCTAGACGATGAAACAAATTTAGCATTAGAAGGTGTTACCATTCAAGGAAAGAACTTTCAAACTGTTAGTGATGAAAATGGTTACTTTAGAATTGAGGTAAATTCATTACGCGAATATCTAACCATACGTTATTTAGGCTTCAAAACGCTTCAGAAGCCTGCTATGAATTTTAAGGAAGAAGAGTGCCCAACAATTTTATTAATACCTGATGTAGAGGCATTATCTGAAATTGTAATTACCAATTTCTTAATTAAAGGTATAGATAAGAGTATAGATGGCATTCTAAATATTGATTTTAAGGATTTTGAGATTCTACCAGGTGTAATAGAAACTGATGTATTGCAATCTATTCAGGAACTACCAGGAGTATTGAGTGTAAACGAAACCATTTCTGACATCAATATAAGAGGTGGCACCAATGATCAGAATCTTATTGTATGGGATGGTATTAAAATGTATCAAGCTGGACATTTTTTTGGCTTAATCTCAATTTTCAATCCTCTTATAACCGATAATGTATCAGTAATTAAGAATGGTACTAGCGCCGCTTTTTCAGATGGTGTTTCTGGTACTATAGAAATGAATACAGAGAAAAGATTAACCCCAAAGTTTAAAGGAAGCATTGGTGTTAATTTTGTGAATGCTGATGGTTTTGTTGACATTCCTTTATGGAATCAATCTTCAATTCAAATTTCTGCTAGAAAAGCCATTAGTGATTTAATTGAAACACCAACCTATAGGTCTTATTTTAATAGAATTGAGCAAGACACTGAAGTAGAAAGAATAGCAAACTCAAATATAGATTTTGACTTTTATGATACCACAGCCAGATGGTTATTTAAACCTTCAGAAAAAGACTTGCTGAGAGCCAATTTTATTTATGTAGATAATAAGCTTACTTTTTTTGAAAATCAAATCATTAATAATCAACCTATAGTCAAAGAAAGTGCTTTATTACAAAGTAGCTTAGCTGGAGGATTATTCTATGAAAGAAAATGGAGCGATGCTTTTAGAACTTCCATACAGCTTACCGAAATGGATTATTCATTAGAAGCTGAAAATATTGCCATACTTGAAGAATTGAATATCAAGCAAATTAATGGAATGGATGAAACCTCTGTTAAGTTAGATGCTTCTTATGAGGTTAATGATCTATTTAGATTATCAGGTGGGTATCAATTTAAGGAAACAGCGGCCACTAATTTAACGGATGTTGATGATCCTAGGTTTACCAGATTAGTAGTAGATGTATTAAAGGAACACGGTGGGTATGGACAGCTTAAGTATCGATCAAAAAATGAAAAATTAAACGTTATTGGTGGTGTTCGGTACAGTTATATAGATGAATTAGATAAAACGTATGTAGAACCCCGATTTACAGCTAACTATCAATTATCTGACGCCTTTAGTGTTGAAATATTGGCGGAACAAAAGCATCAGAGTACTACACAAATTATTAACTTTCAAAATGACTTCTTTGGTGTAGAAAAGCGTAGATGGTTTGTTGCAGATGATATAGATGTACCAGTAATGGAAAGTAATCAGTACTCGGCAGGTCTTAATTTTAATCAGAATGGGTTTATTGTAAATCTTGAATCCTATTTTAAGAACGTAGACGGAATTAGTTCAAGAAGTCAGAATTTTTTAAATCAATACATTTTTTCAGAAGCATTAGGTTCTTATGATGTTTTTGGAATTGATTTATTAGTCAATAAAAAATTCAAAAAAATAAATACATGGTTTAGCTACGCTTTTATGGATAATGAGTATGAATTTCAAGATTTTGAAGAAGTTAATTTTCCTAACAACTTAGAAATAGCTCATGCTATTGGGTTGGGTTCTGCTTATACAACAGATAAGTTAAATGTATCTCTGGGCCTTTCTTGGCATACCGGCATTCCTACTACGCTACCCAACCAAACAAATCCTATAATAAATGATCAAATAAACTATTTACCTGCAAATAGTAGCAATTTGGATGACTACTTTAGGATTAACACATCTGCTACTTACAAGATAAAGCTTTCAAAAAGGATAAATGCACAAGCAGGGTTGGCTATACTAAACGTTATTGATCGTCAAAATGATTTAAATACTTATTATTCTTTGAACGAAGATTCAGAAATAGTTGAAACTACTATTGATGCCCTACCCTTTACTGCTAACCTGAGTTTAAGAGTTAATTTTTAAACTCTTTTATTCAGGATATTCTATTCGTAAGTGGTAAATATTGTTCAATTTTTTCTTAATGACTTTTTTAATTGTTTCAATTTCTTTGAAAGTAATATCAGCATTCATAAACTGATTATTTTTCATCTGGGTAGAAACTATTTTTTCAATCAATTCATCAATTAATTGCGCTGTAGGCTCCTTTATACTTTTAGAAGCAGCTTCAGCAGCATCACACATCATTAAAATGGCAGTTTCTTTTGAAAATGGTATAGGCCCAGGGTAGGTAAAATCTTCAATATCTACATATTCAGGATTCAATTCTTTTTGTTTCATATAGAAGTAGTATACCTGACTCGTTCCATGGTGTGTTCTAATAAAATCGATAATTCTATCAGGTAAACCATTCTTTTTTGCCAACTCAATACCATGAATTACATGATTAATGATGATCTCTGCACTATCTTTAGGTGTAAGATCATTATGCGGATTTACATTGGTAGTTTGATTCTCAGTAAAATACATAGGGTTCAACATTTTACCAATATCATGGTACAAGGCTCCAGTTCTAGCTAGCATGGCATTAGCATTTATTTCAATAGCACAGGCCTCAGCAAGGTTAGCTACTTGCATAGAATGCTGAAAGGTGCCCGGTGCTTTTTCATTCAATTCCCTAAGTAATTTTGAATTAGTATTCGATAGTTCTAATAAGGAAACATCTGAAACCAAACCAAAAGTCTTTTCATAAATGAGAATTAACAGCAAGGATAAAAATGATAGCACTCCATTTAGAGCAAACAATCCAAAATATTCCCAATTCATTTTACTGGCATTACCCTCTTGAATTATAGAAAAAGCAAAATAAGCCACCATATAGACCAACGTGATTTTACTTATTGATATAAATAGATTTGCTCTTTTATAAAGCTCAGATATGGTAAGAACTGTAACAATACCGGCAATTATTTGCAAAAAGATAAACTCAAAGCTATTAGGCACTATAAACCCAAGCAGTAAGACAGTCAATACATGGGTAAATAAACCCAATCTGGCATCAAAGAATGCTTTAAGTACTATAGGCAATATAATTAACGGTACTACATATAAATAAGATACTCTATAACGTACTACAAACGTAACCAGCATTACCATCAATAGTATATTAAAAAATATGAAGGTAATTTTTGTATTGTTTTCAAAAACCCAAGGTCTATATTGCTTGATAAACAATAATAGCATTAATAAAGCCAAGGCTACTAAAATGATATACCCAAAAACAATCCAATTATAATTTGATTTACTCCACAACTGTGACTGATACTCATTTCTAAGTGAAACAAGTATTTCATATTTATTACCTTCAACCACATCTCCCTTAGAGATTATTCGTTCATTGGCTGAAACCAGCCCTTTGGTATATGATATCTTATTAAGCTCTTCATCAAGCACTTTTTGAGTAAATTCATTATCATAATACACATTAGGCTCTAGTACTTCATCATACACAGATTTGAAATACGGTTTCAAACGTTCATGATTACTGCTTCTAAAATGGTTATCAATTAAAGCATTCAACTCCTGTTGCGTGAAAAATTTATCAAAAATGAGTTGTCTGACTTCATTACCTGTTCTTAAATTGACCAATTGTTTTTTTGTAGCTCTATTAACATCATCATTTTCTAAATAACCCGACTTATAAATGGTGTTTAATAATTTTTCAGCGTGCCTAATAGCATTTCTTTTATTGGTACTAGTAAACACACTATCAGGTATATTTACAGCTATTTGTTGTGAAAAGTTTGATTTAGAACGTTGTTCTACGCTTTTGTTATATGAGAAATATAGTTGTTTATTAGCTTCTACAGTTTCCTTCTCCTCTTCTATTTCATCTTCAGATTTTTGGATTGCAAAATCAAAGGGAGCGTACAAATTATCTGATTGCCAAATCTTCCCTTTTTGTATATCCAATCCAAAATGCCCACTTTTTGGAAAAAGATATACAATAGCAAAGGCAGTAATGCTAAATAGAACTATCTTATAAATCAGCGAGTGATTCTGATAGAGCTTATTAATGAAGTCTTTCATTTACCGGCGCTTAGTTAGTCTCAAAACTACATAAATTTAACGTATAATAGTTGTAAAGATTATATAGTCTTCAAAAGCTCTGTTTTGGCAAAAATGGTTAAATTCGCAGCAACTTAATTAATCCAAATTTGACTTCATAAAATAAGTCAATTTATTACTTAAAATAGTATGAAAGAAGTAGTAATTGTGTCGGCCGTTAGAACACCTATAGGTAGTTTTATGGGTGCATTATCAGCTGTACCTGCCCCCAGACTTGGTGCTATAGCTATAAAAGGTGCTTTAAATAAAATTAATTTAGATCCTGAACATGTAGAAGAAGTATTAATGGGTAATGTTGTTCAAGCCGGTACTGGTCAAGCACCTGCTAGACAAGCTGCTATCTATGCAGGTATTCCTGATACAGTACCATGTACTACTGTAAATAAAGTTTGCGCTTCAGGAATGAAAGCTGTGATGCAAGGTGTTCAGGCAATTGCCTTAGGCGATGCAAATATTGTGGTTGCAGGAGGTATGGAAAATATGAGTCTAATTCCCCATTACTATCATGCTAGAAGTGCAACCAAGTTTGGTCCTGCAAAGATGGAAGACGGTATGCAAAAGGATGGTTTGGTTGATGTATATGATCAAACCGCTATGGGTGTTTGTGCGGATGCCTGCGCTGAAAAGTACGAATTTTCACGTGAAGAACAAGATGCATTTGCTATTCAATCATATGAAAGATCAGCGAAGGCGTGGTCTGATGGTAAATTTACCAATGAAATTGTACCCGTAGAGGTGCCTCAACGTAGAGGTGAGCCTATAATTGTTTCTGAAGATGAAGAGTATAAAAATGTAAAGATGGAAAAAATACCATCATTACGACCTGCATTTACCAAAGAAGGTACAGTTACAGCAGCAAATGCTTCAACTATAAATGATGGCGCCGGTGCTATGGTATTGATGTCTTCAGAAAAAGCAAAAGCATTAGGCTTAAAGCCTTTAGCAATAATAAAAAGTTATGCAGACGCTGCTCAGGAGCCTAAATGGTTTACAACAGCTCCCGCTAAGGCGTTACCAAAAGCCCTAGCAAAAGCAAATGTTACATTAGATGATATTGATTTCTTTGAATTTAATGAGGCTTTTTCTGTAGTTGGACTTGCCAATATGAAAATATTAGGACTTTCTGATAGAAATGTAAATGTAAATGGTGGTGCTGTTTCATTAGGACATCCATTAGGGTGTTCAGGTGTACGTATTCTAATCACTTTACTGAATGTTTTAGAGCAAAACAATGCTAAATTAGGTGCTGCTGCTATTTGTAACGGAGGTGGAGGAGCTAGTGCTGTTGTAATTGAAAGACTCTGATATAACTGATGCCATACGGAATTTGTAATTTAAGTGTCATTCCTTTAAGGATTGAACCCAGTGATAAAAGTGAAATGGTCTCACAAGTTTTATTTGGGGAACATTTTAAAGTCATAGAAAAGTCTAAACAATGGCGAAAAATCAGACTTGCTTATGATTTGTATGAAGGTTGGGTAGATGAAAAGCAGTTTCTTAAAATTTCTAAAGACTATTATAAAAAACTTGATAAAGATACTATAACCGTAACTACTCAATTAGTAGATTTTGTAACTAATGAATCTTCAAAGCAACTAATACCAGTTTCTTTAGGTGTTACACTTCCGTTCTACCAGAATAATTCTTTTGAAATTGATGGGGTTACTTACACAACTGACGCATCAATCATATCTGGCAAATTGTCTAAGAATACAATTGTAAAAACAGCTTTTTTATACTTAAACTCTCCTTATTTATGGGGAGGAAAAACACCTTTAGGAATCGATTGCTCTGGGCTGACCCAAATGGTGTATAAAGTAAACGGAGTACAATTATTACGTGATGCATCGCAGCAAGCTACTCAAGGCGAAGTATTAAGTTTTATTGAAGAGAGTGAACCAGGCGATTTAGCTTTTTTTGATAATAAAGATGGGGAGATCATTCATGTAGGAATTATTATGGCGAATAATTATATTATTCATGCTAGTGGTAAAGTTAGAATTGATCGTTTAGACCAGAGTGGTATTTTTAATGAGGAATTACGAAGACATACACACAAGTTACGTGTTATAAAAAAGATCATATAAAATTAAAAAACCCGCTCAAAAGCGGGTTTTTTATTATTTATAATAGATAATTTATCCTCTGGAAGCATCCCAGATTTCCTTCATTTCCTTAAACTTGTCATCCATACCAATATTTTCGTAAAGACTCATCAAAGTTCTTGCTATATCTACATCAGGCTTTCCATCTTTTTCTTTCTTAATAGAAAATGCTTTTTCATACACAGGAATTACTTCTTTATATAACTCAACTTGCTTCGCCTTAATAGCATCGTATTTTTTAAAGTTGCTCAAGTTATTGTTCATTTCTTCAACATATTCCTTATCCTTTTCTAACATAGCAGCCGCTAAGTTGATATAGGCATCTGTATACTTTTCATCTAACTCAATAGCCTTTTTATAATTAGCTTTCGCCTCTTCTAACTTACCTTGCTCAGCATTAATAACACCTACATTAAAATGTAAAGATGGATTATTTGGATCTCTTTCAATAGCCTCTTTCATTAAAACAGCAAATTCATCTTTCTTATCTAGTTTTAGCAACAAATTAGCTTCAGTCATTAATAAGTTCGTATCACTAGGGTCAGCTTCTCTCGCTTCTTTTACTGCAGCAATAGCATTTTCTACTTCACCTTTTTCAACTAAAACATAGGCTATATTTTTTATAATGCCCGCCTTTTTTGATTCAGAAACTTCTGTTTTAGGCTCTTTATATTGCTTAGATTTTACCATCAAGTCTTGTTGTACTTTAGATCCTAAATCCTCACGTTCACCAGTTTCAACATTTACAGCGGTGTATTTGGTTGTAATACCTGTATAACCTAAGTCTTTTAACGTGGTAAAATGCTTAAACGCATTATCATAATCTTTATCTAAATAAGCAGCATTTGCAGCATACTCTAAAAATGCCGTATCCTTAGGACTCAATAAATATGTTTGATACATAGATTCCTTAGCATTCTTATAATCTTTAGCTTGGTATTCTTTGATACCTTTATTAGATACGTCACCAATCAATTGCTGTAACATAGGCTGTGCTTCTGCAGTGTACTTTTTCTTACCAGATTGTTTTTCAAAATCCATTAAATCTTGAAATGACTTAGCAGCAGTTTGATAAGCTTCAGCATTTGCAGGATTCTTTTTAGCCATATCATAGTAAGTCTTAGCCTTTAAAAAGTAGAATTTAGCTTTATATTTATCTTCAAGCTTACCTTCTGCTTGTTCAATCGCAGATTTAGCAGCAGCAGCATCACCGCCTTTCAATGCTTTCTCAGCGACTTTTAATTCGTCTTTTTGTGCATATACAGACAATCCTAAAGACATTGCCATCAGCACTAGTACTAGTTTTTTCATTTTTTAGTTTTAATTAATTATTCTTGATTGTTTGTTGTTTGTTCTGACTGGTCATTTTCAATTTCCGTGCCATTTTCTAAATTCTCGCCTTCTTCATCTTCCTCATGCATTACTTTGGCAACGGCAGCAATAGAATCATCGCCCTTAATATTAATTAAGCGTACACCTTGTGTGGCACGTCCCATTACACGTAAATCAGCTACTGCCATACGAATTGTAATGCCTGATTTATTAATGATCATAAGATCATCTTCATCAGTTACATTCTTTATGGCCACTAAATTACCTGTTTTTTCTGTAACATTAATAGTCTTTACACCCTTTCCTCCTCTATTGGTAATTCTATAATCATCAAGAGAAGAACGTTTACCATATCCATTTTCAGAGACTACTAATATATTACTCTCCATATCATTCACAGAAATCATTCCTATAACCTCGTCTTGATCATTAGCTAAGGTGATGCCTCGAACACCGGAAGCATTTCTACCCATTGGTCTTGTCTTTGCTTCTTCAAAACGAATAGCCTTACCTGATTTTACAGCAATCATGATCTGACTATTTCCATCTGTTAACTTGGCTTCAAGTAATTCATCACCTTCTTTAATGGTAATAGCATTGATACCATTTGTTCGTGGTCTAGAATATTGCTCTAAAGATGTTTTCTTGGTTTGACCTTTCTTGGTCACCATGATTACATAATTGTTATTGATGTACTCTTCATCTTTAAGGTCCTGTGTGCATATAAAGGCTTTTACCTTATCGTCTTGCTCAATATTAATCAGGTTTTGAATAGCTCTACCTTTAGATGTCTTATTTCCTTCAGGTATTTCATACACACGCATCCAGAATACTTTACCTTTTTGGGTAAAGAATAACATATATTGATGATTTGTAGCTACAAATAGATGCTCTAGAAAGTCTTCATTCCGTGTAGCAACACCTTTTTGACCACGTCCGCCTCTATTTTGAACTTTATATTCATCTAGGTTGGTTCTTTTAATATAACCTGCATGAGAAATGGTTACTACTACTTTAGAATCAGGAATCATATCTTCAATACTCATATCTCCACCTGCGTATTCAATTACTGATCTACGCTCATCACCATATTTTTCTTTAATTTGTAATAATTCCTCCTTGATGATAGACATTCTACGTGATTCATCAGCTAGTATATCTTTGAGGTCTTCAATCAACTTCATAATCTCCTCATATTCAGCTCTTAGTTTATCTTGTTCTAAACCAGTAAGCTGACGTAACCTCATTTCAACTATTGCTTTAGCTTGAATTTCTGACAATTCAAAACGTTTTATCAACACTTCGCGAGCTTCATCTGCATTGGCAGAAGCACGTATTAATTTAATTACTTCATCAATATTGTCTGATGCAATAATCAACCCTTCTAAAATATGTGCCCTGGCTTCTGCTTTTGCTAATTCGTATTTTGTTCTACGAACTACTACATCATGTCTATGGTTTACAAAGTGCTTGATTAAATCTTTCAGATTTAACATTTCTGGTCTACCATTAACCAATGCAATATTGTTAACACTAAACGATGTCTGAAGTGCTGTATATTTAAATAACTTATTTAAAACAATATTTGGTATTGCGTCACGCTTCAATACATATACCAAACGGCGCCCTTTCCTACTCGTCTCATCTCTCAATGAAGCAATACCTTCTATTTTCTTATCATTAACTAAATCAGCCGTTTTTTTCATTAAATCAGCACCATTTACTTGAAAAGGTAACTCCGTAACGACAATACACTCTCTACCATTAATCTCTTCGAAAACAGTTTTTGCACGCATTACAATCCGACCACGACCTGTATGAAAAGCATCTTTTACGCCATCGTATCCATAAATAGTGCCTCCCGTAGGAAAATCAGGTGCTTTGATGTGTTGCATCAACTCATCAATTTCAATAGCATTATTATCTATATATGCAACCGTACCATCTACCACCTCAGAAAGATTATGTGGTGCCATGTTGGTGGCCATACCAACGGCTATACCAGAAGCACCATTAACCAATAAACTTGGTATCCTGGTAGGTAAGACTGTAGGTTCTTGTAAAGTATCATCAAAATTCAGGCGATGATCTACAGTATCCTTTTCAATATCAGCCAACATTTCTTCTGATATCTTTCGCATACGAACCTCAGTATAACGCATTGCTGCAGGACTATCGCCATCTGGGGAACCAAAATTCCCTTGTCCATCTACCATTTCATAGCGCATACTCCAATCTTGAGCCATACGCACCATAGCATCATATACAGATGTATCACCATGAGGGTGATACTTACCTAATACTTCTCCAACTACTCTTGCCGACTTTTTATGTGCACCTGTGGCTCGTATTCCTAACTCATGCATACCAAACAACACCCTTCTGTGAACAGGTTTAAGGCCATCTCTTACATCTGGTAATGCTCTAGATACAATCACAGACATTGAATAATCAATGTATGATGACTTCATTTCATCTTCTATTGCAATAGGAATTAACTTTTCACCTTCTGCCATATAATTTTCTTTTGGTTTTACTCGTTTTTATAATCGGAGCAATTTACAATAAATACACCTTTTAAAAAGCAAAAAAAGCGTGTTTTATTAACAGTTTTTATTAACAATTAACACCAGTAAATATGCTGTTTTACATGACATTACGTCACTGTTAATAGATGGGCATAACTTTTGTAATGAATATTAAAAAATTCTACTAATTTTACGACAATAAATACGATATATGGACGATAATTTTTCACCAAAAGTAAAAGATGTAATTGCCTACAGTAAAGAAGAAGCCCTTAGATTGGGGCATGACTTTATTGGAACTGAGCATCTTATGTTGGGATTACTTCGCAAAGCTAATGGCGAAGCAATAGATATATTGACGGCCCTTGATGTTGATCTGGAGATGTTGAGAAAGAAGATAGAAGGGCTAAGTCCGGCAAATTCCCAAGCTATTGATGGCAACGACAAGAAAAGCCTTCACCTTACAAAACAAGCCGAAAAAGCATTAAAAACAACATTTTTAGAAGCAAAACTATACAAGAGTAAAGCCGTAAGTACTGCGCACTTATTACTTTGTGTGCTCAGAAACGAAAATGATCCTACTACTAAGCTGCTGAACAGATTTGATATTGATTATGATGAAGTGAAGAACGTATTCAGTCAGTTATTCTTAGATGATGACATTGAGATTTCCCCAAAGGCGGAGACTGATGATGATTTTGATACTCCAAAACAAAATCCGTTTGAAGGCGGTGATGGTGGAGGAACTCAACGAAGTAAGGCCAGTAAAAAATCAAAAACACCTGTTCTCGATAATTTTGGACGCGATTTAACGGCTTTAGCCGAAGAAGGTAAGCTTGACCCTGTTGTTGGTCGTCAAAAAGAAATAGAGCGCATCTCACAAATTTTAAGTAGGAGAAAGAAGAACAATCCTATTTTAATTGGTGAGCCAGGAGTTGGTAAATCAGCAATTGCGGAAGGGTTGGCATTACGTATTATACAGCGTAAAGTATCAAGAATACTCTTTAATAAACGTATTGTTTCTTTAGACCTTGCTAGTTTGGTAGCTGGTACTAAATACCGCGGTCAGTTTGAAGAACGAATGAAGGCATTGATGAATGAGTTAGAAAAGAATGATGATATTATCTTATTCATAGATGAGATTCATACCATTGTTGGTGCCGGTGGCGCTACAGGATCATTAGATGCTTCAAATATGTTCAAGCCTGCATTAGCACGTGGCGAAATTCAATGTATTGGTGCGACCACTTTGGATGAATTTAGACAGAATATTGAAAAAGATGGTGCTTTAGAGCGTCGTTTCCAAAAGGTAATGGTAGAGCCAACATCTGTTGAAGAAACCATTCAGATTCTGAATAATATCAAAGATAAATACGAAGATCACCATAACGTAACTTTTACAGATGAGGCAATTGAAGCATGTGTGAAGCTTACGAATCGTTACATGACAGATAGATTCTTACCAGACAAAGCGATCGATGCTTTAGACGAAGCCGGTTCAAGAATTCATATTACTAACATTGTTGTACCCAAACAAGTACTTGAACTAGAAAAGCAACTAGAGGAAGTTAGAGAGCTTAAAAACAGCGTAGTAAAGAGTCAAAAATATGAAGAGGCAGCTCGACTTCGTGATGATGAAAAACGTATAGAAAAAGATTTGGCCGCTGCTCAAAAAGCCTGGGAAGATCAGTCGAAATTACATAAGGAAACAGTGACCGAAGATAATGTAGCAGAAGTAGTTTCTATGATGACCGGTATTCCTGTAAATAGAATTGCTGAAGCAGAAAGTGCACGCCTAGCCGATCTTCATAATTTAATTAAAGGCAAAGTTATTGGTCAAGACGAAGCCGTTTCAAAAGTAGTAAAAGCCATTCAGCGTAATAGAGTTGGATTGAAAGATCCTAATAAGCCAATCGGTTCGTTTATTTTCTTAGGTCAAACCGGCGTTGGTAAAACGCAATTGGCAAAAGTATTGGCAAGAGAGTTATTTGACTCTCAAGATGCTTTAGTACGCATAGATATGAGCGAATACATGGAAAAATTTGCCATTTCTCGTTTAATTGGTGCACCTCCCGGATATGTAGGTTATGAAGAAGGTGGTCAATTAACTGAAAAGATTCGTCGTAAACCATATTCTGTTGTGCTTCTAGATGAGATAGAAAAAGCGCATCCTGATGTATTTAATATGCTCTTGCAGATACTTGATGACGGTTATATTACGGATAGTTTAGGAAGAAAGATAGACTTTAGACATACAATTATCATTATGACCTCCAATATTGGAGCGCGTCAATTGAAGGACTTTGGTACTGGTGTTGGTTTTGGCACGGCTTCTAAAAAAGAGCAGGCAGATGCTATGGCAAAAAGCGTAATAGAAAATGCATTAAAGAAAAGCTTTGCGCCGGAATTCTTAAATAGAATTGATGATGTAATTGTCTTCAATCCTTTGGAGAAAGAAGACATTCATAAGATCATTGATATTGAGTTAGAGAAGTTATTAGAGCGTATTGATGGACTTGGTTATACCTTAAATTTAAGCGATAAAGCTAAAGATTATATAGCCGATAAAGGTTTTGACAAGCAATATGGTGCGCGTCCACTTAAGAGAGCAATTCAAAAGTATATTGAAGATGCCTTGGCGGAAGAGATTGTAAGCTCTAAACTCAAAGAGAACGATACGATCTTTATGGATCTAGATCAGGAAAAAGAAGAACTCACCATTAAGATTAAAAAGGCAAAGAAAGCCACAGAAGAAAAAGAATAAATCACTTCCCTCCTTTTTAGGAGGGATTTTTTTACATTTATGTCATTTCCGGCAAGACAGGAATCTAGACTGAACTGCAAAAACTGGATTCCTGCATTCGCAGGAATGACAAATCAACAGTTACATATTTTGAGATATAGATTAAAAATAAGGCCTTACAAATTTGATAGATGAATAGTATCCTTAAAATTTTATTTCTTTCGATTATATTATTTTCTTGTGCTAAAGATAAAGTCAATATCAACCAAGAAAAACAACTGATCAAATCAACTTTAATAGATATGTGGGATGCTATTGAAAAAGGAGATATGAAGCGCTACGCATCTCACGTACATAAAGACTTTACGCAATTTGGAGAATACAACTCCGTATTGCGTTCTGGCAAGGAAGCAGAACTAAAAGGAATTAAAGCGTGGGTTGAAAGTTCTACACCTATTCATACCGAAATGCATGATCCTAAGGTTACCATAAACGGAAACACTGCTTTCATTACTTATTATTGGTCAGATAGTGGTTCCACCAACGGAACACCTTTTGCTACACGAGGAAAGTCCACCAGAATCTTTGTAAAAGAAAATGGAAAATGGCTATGTATCCATGGTCATTATACTTTGGTTGAAGATTAAGCAAAGAAAATGTTGTTTTCTTTTTTGTATATTGAACCTTGAAAATTAGCGAGTAAACCCCAAATAAATGAGCGCTCATAAATCCCTTCAAGAGAGAATTGTACAAGAAATTGAAAGTACATATAATTCAATATCTGAATATAAAAAACATGCGCAAGCTCATGCAAGTTTGAGTAGCGGCGCTTATATAACTACAACAAAGCGCAGAGTTGAAGTTATTGAACATAAATTAAAAGCATTAAAGATGATGTTGGCACGCATTGATAATGAAGAATATGCTACCTGCCAAAAATGTCAAAAGCCTATTGCGTTTAATAGAGTAACTTCTAGAAGACCACCTCAGCTTTGTAAAAACTGTGGCTAAGTCACTTTATTAAAATAATTCTTCCGAATCTATTACCAAATACTGAATAAATTCAAGCGAAGCTTGTATATCATCATGCAATACTTCATCCTCTTCAATAAATTCAACATCTTGACGATACGCTTGTATAAATGACTCTATAAATGGTGACGATTTTAAAGGTTTTCTAAATTCCAGTGCTTGAGCTGCATTTAATAATTCAATTGCTAATATAGTTTCTAAGTTATCTACCACTCTTTTTGCTTTTGTGGCAGCATTAGCACCCATACTTACATGATCTTCTTGCCCGTTACTAGAAACAATAGAATCAACAGAAGCCGGTGTTGCCAGTTGTTTGTTCTGACTCACAATACTGGCAGCAGTATACTGAGGGATCATAAACCCTGAGTTCAATCCCGGATTTGATACCAAAAACGCTGGTAAACCTCTCAACCCTGAAACTAATTGAAATGTTCTGCGTTCAGAAATATTTCCTAATTCAGACATGGCAATTGCCAAATAGTCAAATGCTAAAGCCAACGGTTGCCCATGAAAATTACCGCCCGATATAATGGCATCTTCATGTGTAAAAATATTAGGATTATCAGTCACAGAGTTAATCTCTGTCTCAAACGTTTTTCGCGCAAATTCCAAGGTGTCTAAACTAGCACCATGCACCTGAGGCATACACCTGAAAGAATAAGGATCTTGCACATGGTTCTTCTTTTGCGATATGATTTCACTGTCATCCAGAAATTCTTTGATACGCTTCGCCACTTCTAGCTGTCCGTTATGCGGGCGAATTAAATGAATTAACTCATTAAAAGGCTCTATACGTCCGTTAAAAGCATCCAATGAAATAGCGCCAATTAAATCTGACAAATAGGATAACTTAAAAGCCTTCAACAAGATATGAACGCCATAAGCACTCATAAACTGTGTTCCATTTAATAATGCTAAACCTTCTTTTGATTGTAATGCTATTTTTTGCCAACCAAACTTTTCTAGTACTTCTTCACCAGAAAATCGTTCTCCTTGATACACTACCTCACCCTTTCCAATTAATGGCAGAGCCAAATGTGCCAAAGGTGCCAAATCACCTGAAGCTCCTAAAGAGCCCTGCGTATAAATTACAGGATAAATATCTTTATTATAAAAGTCAATTAACTTATTTACAGTAGTTAACTGAACCCCAGAAAAACCATAACTTAAGGATTGAGTTTTAAAAAGAAGCATCAACTTCACAATCTCATGGGGTACCTCATCACCAGTACCGCATGCATGCGACATAACCAGGTTTTCTTGAAGTAAAGTAAGGTTTTCAGAAGATATTTTAACATTATGAAGCGCACCAAACCCAGTGTTTATGCCATAAATTGGTCTATCACTCTCAGAAATTTTTTGATCTAAGTAGTTTCTGCTTTGTTCAATTTTTTTTACAGCTGTATCCGACAACTTTATTTTTTTATTTTCAGACACAATACTCACTATATCAGATAGATATAGTTTATTAGCATCTATAAAATGTACATTTTTCATTTAGTCAATTAGCTAATCAAAGGTCAACAAATCTAGGAATTTTGCCAATAAAATTGTTATATAAGTAGATGGTATATAATATTTTGAAAATATTACGTTAATATTAATAGGCTAAACCAAATTAAATCAGCTAATTATGACAAGTTTGAGAAATTTTTTACTACTTATTGTAGTAATTGCAACTCTCTCCTTCACCATCAGTAAAGAAGTTACTAAAAACAATGAGAAATCATTGATTTCCGCTGGTAAATTGTCTCCAGATTTTTCTTTTGAAGATATAAATGGCGACCTTCTGAACCTAAAAAACTTTAGTGGTAAATATACCTACATTGACATTTGGGCAACTTGGTGTGAACCTTGTAAAGAAGAAATATCATACTTAAAAGATATCCAAAACACGTATACCGACAATATTCAGTTTGTGAGTATCTCAGTAGATTACAAGAAAGATACTGATAAGTGGAAAGCTTTTATCAATAAAGAACAGCTTCAGGGAACACATTTGATTGCTGATAAGGATTGGTATTCTAATTTTATTAGAGCTTATAATATTACTACCATCCCAAGGTTTATCTTAATAGATCCTGAAGGAAAAATAGTAGATGCCTACGCTCCACGTCCTTCTCAAAAGCAATTAACCTCACTTTTTCAGGAGCTTCAAATTAAATAATTTTATTGCTGTAAGGTTTAATGAACTATTATGTCTTAATGTGCATTAAGATGTAATTATTCTATATTTTTGTATTCTATTAAACCTATACGATGAAGAAATTATTCATGTCGATTCTGGTGTTTACAGCAATCGTATCCTGTAAAAAAAATGAAACTGTTTCAACAGATTTTGTCACCCTTTCGGGGACAATCACAAATCCTAAAGTAAAAGAAATCATTATTGCCAATCCTTCATTTGAGAAAACTATTGGTATTGATGAACAAGGCAATTTTAAGGATACCTTAAAAGTTGAAGATGGTTTCTATATGTTTAAAAACGGTGATCAAAATGTGGTTGTTCAATTGAAGAATGGATACAATATTAATGTTGAATATGACGCCAACGATTTGGTAAAAACCATTCAATTTTCAGGCTTAGGTGCAGGTTCTAATAACTATTTTGCTGATAAATTACGTCTTCAAGAAGATGGTGAGTTTATGAACTTTAATGAATATTTCATTCTTGAGAAACCTGAATTCGATAAAAAAGTAGCTTCATTGAGTAATACATTAGATGGTCTTTTAGCTAATGGCCAGGATTTAGACTCTACTATTATAGAGAACGAAAAGAAATCAAATCAACAACTAGTCAACTTTTTGAATTCTAACTATGCTTCAAAACATGACTTACTGATTACACTTGGCAAAGGAAAACCTTCACCAAAATTTAATTATCCAGATATTCAAGGTAAGAACGTTTCTTTAGATGAATTAAAAGGAAAGTACGTATATATTGATGTTTGGGCTACCTGGTGTGGACCCTGTAAACGTGAAATTCCTTATTTAAAAGATTTAGAGCATAAGTATGAGAATAAGAACATTGCTTTTGTAGGTTTATCTATAGATAAACAAGAGCATAAGGATAGGTGGAAAACAATGGTAAAAGAACGTGGACTGAGTGGTTATCAAATATTAGCAGATAGCGACTGGAACTCAAAGTTTGTTACTGACTATAGAATCACAGGTATACCACGATTTATTTTGATAGATCCTCAAGGAAATATCGTTTCTGCTGACGCTCCTAGACCTTCTGAACCTAGGTTAGAAGAATTATTTGAGTCGTTGAATATCTAGATCATTGTACCACTTAAAAAGTGTAGAACGTCACTTTTAGTGATTTCTAAGCTTTTGTATTAACCTGATGAGCATCTGACTTTTGTGCTTCTTGCTCTTGGGAATTTTGCGCAGGTGGTACTTCTTTTTGTAACAAATGTTTAAATGCATCTGGCAAGTAATTTATAATATGAGATGCTGTAAACGTTTCAAGCACTTCATTTTCCATAGCCAACTCAGCTGTTTTACCATGCAAATAAACTCCTAGTATGGCAGCTTCAAAAGAACCATAGCCTTGAGCTATTAAACCTGTAATAATACCTGTTAGTACATCGCCACTGCCTCCTGTGGCCAGTCCCGGATTTCCTGTTGTATTGAAATAAAGAACACCCTCATGGGCAATAGCTGTATACGCTCCTTTAAGAACTACAACTAATTTATATTTGGAAGATATTTCTCTTAGCTTAGAGAGTCTATCAAAATCATTTTTACAGACCCCAACCAAACGTTCAAATTCTTTAGGGTGTGGTGTTAACACAGATCCTTCTGGTATCAATTTTAATAAGCTCTTTTTCTTAGCTAATAAATTAATTCCATCTGCATCTATTACCAAAGGTTTTTTATTTTCTTTTAAAAATTTAGCAAAACCATTTGCTGTTTTTGTAGTAGTGCCTAATCCTACTCCCATTCCAACAACGGTAGCATCAACTTTTGAATTGAAATTTTGTATTTCTGTTTCAGCGTCGGTTTCTACCATCGCTTCTGGAATAGTAGATTGTAGTATAGCATAACCACATTTAGGTATATACGCTGTTACCAATCCACTACCAACAGCAAACGCAGCTTTGGTAGCTAATGAAACAGCACCTATCTTGCCATAGCTTCCACCTATAATTAAAGAATGTCCAAAATCACCTTTATGCGAAAACTTTTTTCTGAATTTATAAAATGGAATCAGATTTTGCTTTCCAACTAAATGAGTAGTTGCTTCAACATTATATAAATATTCAGGATCTAAACCAATATCAATGATATCCCAAGTATTAATGAATTCATTGTTTTCTGGTAACAAAAATGCCAGTTTAGGTGTTTGAAATGTAAGTGTATGATATGCCCTTACCACAGCTTCTCTATCTATTATTGATTTTTCAGCATACATTCCTGAGGGCACATCTACAGAAAGTACATATGCATTAGAAGCATTTATATGTTGAATCACTTCTTTGAGCACATCTTCAGGCGGTCTTGTTAAACCTAAGCCAAAAATGGCATCTATGATCATCATATCTTTATGAAGCTCGGGTAACTCAGTTTTACAAGTAATCATTTCTGGCCAAACACCCAACTCCTTTAAACGCTCATAATTAATCAAGAAATCTTGAGAACGCTTATTACTACAATTTACCACAAAAACCTGCACATTATATCCATGCTGCTTTAAATGGCGACCAATAACTAAGCCATCACCACCATTATTACCAGTACCACAGAATACACAAATAGGTATGGTATTACCTTGAAGTCTATTGTGAATCCATTGAAAGCATAATGTTGCTGCACGCTCCATGAGATCAGCTGACGTCATATTACCTTTTTCAATGGTAATTTTATCAGCTTCATAAAGCTGTGCTGTAGAAAGAATCTTCATAATTTAATTAGGAAATTACCCCTTGAATACGCCCATATTAGCGTATTTATCCATTCGCTGGTCAATTAATTTCTTTAATGGAATATCTTTTAACTCACTAAATGCTTTTAAAACCGCTTTTTCAGCAAGTTTAAATGCTTCTTCTCTATTGCTATGAGCACCGCCTAAAGGTTCTTTTACAATCTCATCTACAACTTTTAGTTTTTTACTATCAGCGGCAGTTAATTTCAAAGCTTCTGCAGCTTGTTCTTTATGATCCCAACTACGCCATAAGATAGATGAACAGTTTTCTGGAGAAATTACAGAGTACCAGGCATTTTCTAACATCAAAACATGATCTCCTACACCAATACCTAAAGCACCACCAGAAGCACCTTCACCTATAATCATTGAAATAATAGGTGTTTTTAAAATGGTCATTTCAAAAATGTTACGAGCAATAGCTTCTCCTTGTCCACGTTCCTCAGCTTCTAATCCCGGATAAGCTCCAGGAGTGTCAATGATGGTTACAACAGGAATACCAAACTTTTCAGCCATTTTCATTAAACGTAATGCTTTGCGATATCCTTCAGGATTGGCCATCCCAAAGTTTCTATATTGTCGTGTCTTAGTATTATAACCTTTTTGTTGACCGATAAACATAAATGATTGATCTCCTATTTTCCCTAATCCGCCAACCATGGCTTTATCATCGCGCACTGTTCTATCTCCATGCAATTCCATAAATGTTCCTTTTGTAAAGGCACTTATGAAGTCTAAGGTATATGGTCTATTTGGGTGACGCGACAACTGAACGCGTTGCCATGGAGTTAAGTTTTTATAAATATCTTTCTTTGCTTTCTGCAGCTTTTTCTCTATTTGCTCGCAGGTTTCAGATACATCAATATCACTTTCTTCACCAATTAACAAGCACTTTTCTAGCTGTTCTTCAAGCTCTTGTATTGGTTTTTCAAAATCTAAGTATTCCATCAGGGTTTATTAAGTTAGTAGTACAAAGATATAAACTTTGTTTAGATAATATCAGCTTTTAGAATTCAGTAAATCGGGCTTTCTTTTAATGATGGCATCCAGCACAACCGTAAGTAAAATTAGGATGGCTCCGTAGTAAAATTTAGGACTCATATATTCGCTTTCTCCAAAAATCAACAATGCCAGAATAACGCCATATACAGGCTCCAAATTATAGGTCAAAACCACCGTAAACGGGCTTATATATTTCATAATATGCACAGCCGCTATAAATGCATAAGCCGTACAAACAGAAGCCAAAATGAAAATATAGATCCAATCTAAATTGCTAAGATCAAAGAATTCTGCACTAAAACCTTGATCTGCAAAGACTAGATATATAGAGATAAATGCCACACCACCTATAAACTCGTAAAATGAGATCACACTTGCATCATATTTTTCTACAAAACGTCCATTAATCACTGCAAAAAGTGAAGAAAAGAAAGCCGAAGATATCCCTAATAAAATGCCTTCCAAATATTTTATTTCGCTATCAATAATCAGGTATACTCCCAGAATAACAATAAGTCCAAAAATAATCTCATAAACTCGTACCCTCCGCCTATAAAATATAGGCTCAATAATAGATGCAAAAAAGGCTCCTGTGGAGAACATAGCCAATGCAATGGAAATATTAGCCGCATTAATAGATGCAAAAAAAGTGATCCAATGTAATGCTATAATTACACCTGCCAAGAGAAATTTAAAAAAAGTCTTCTGTGTAATGTTTAGGTTGATCTTTGCTAGTTTGATATATACAAACATTAACAGGCCTGCAATCAACATCCTATACCAAACCAATGAAAATGCTTCTATAGAAATAAGCTCGCCAAGTATTGCGGTAAAGCCCGCAATAAAAACTAATACATGTAAATGAAGATTGTGTTTGAGATTAGCGTTTTGCATTAACATATAGGTAGGTGGCTAAAATACCAAATAAAATATTGGGCAACCAAACCATAAATAATGCATTAGAAGAAGCACTAGCACCTATAACTTCAGATACTTTCATAAAAAACACATAAATAAACATTAGGGTAATTCCAATGGCTAAATTAATGCCCAAGCCTCCCCTACGCTTTTTAGAAGCTAAAGCAACAGCTATAATGGTTAATATAAATGAAGAAATTGGTAGACTTGTGCGTTTATACAATTCTACCTTGTATTGGTTTAGATTCTTCACTCCTCTTTTTGAAGATTGTGCTATATGTTCTTTTAATTCATGTGATGGCATTTTTCTCGCCAAATAATCAACATACAATAAATCTTTAGGAAAAAAACTAAAGGTTGTATCTAACTTTCTACCGGTTTCAATGCTATCGCCTTTTACTCCTACTATACGCTTTTTATAATTGTTCAATGTATAGGTAGAATCCTTTGTATTATAACGAATATTATCTGAAATAAGCTTATACTTTAATTGTAAGCCTTCAAAGTGCTCAAAAGAAAAATTATATCCGAAGTTGCGCTTTAAATCAAAGTTTCTAAAATACACAAAATCAGTTTCATTTAATTGCAAGTTAACCTGACTTACTTGTGTTTTTGATTTCTTATTCCTTCTGGTATATTGCTCCTTAAAGTCTTCAAATTTTCCATTGGTTTGAGGCACTATAAAGTGGTTAGCAAATAAAGCTATAACAGCTATAATCGTAGCACCAATAATGTATGGTCTTAAAAATCGTTTAAATGAAATTCCCGCACTATGAATAGCAACAATCTCTGTGTCATTTGCCAGTTTAGAAGTGAATAAAATGGTAGAAATAAATAATGCCAGAGGCATAAACGTATTTCCATAATTAATCATAAACGGAATGTAATAGTCATTTACGATCTCAGAAAATGTTAACTCCGCATTTGCCAGAAACTTTCCTATTTTTTCAGATACATCAATAGCTACCGCTACTGGTAATAGAATTAAAAGTGTAAAAACAAAAGACGTTAAGTACTTTTTGAGTATGTATCTATCTAGTTTTCGCACGTATTACAAACGTTTATCCATCTGTTTTACCATTTGATTCTTCCATGAAGTGAAGTCTCCTGCTAAGATATGTTTTCTAGCCTCTCTTACCAACCATAAATAAAAACCTAAGTTATGAATGGAAGCTATTTGTTTTCCTAAATACTCTTTAGATATAAATAGATGGCGTAAGTATGCTTTTGAATATTCTGTATCAACGTAGGTAATACCCATTTCATCAATAGGTGAAAAATCATCTGCCCATTTTTTGTTTTTAATATTGATTGTTCCATGTGCAGTAAACAGCATACCGTTACGTGCATTACGCGTAGGCATAACACAGTCAAACATATCAATACCAAGCGCTATATTCTCTAAAATGTTAATAGGAGTACCTACTCCCATTAAATACCTAGGCTTATCTTTTGGTAAAATTTCACAAACTACATCAGTCATAGCATACATTTCTTCTGCGGGCTCGCCTACAGAGAGTCCACCAATGGCATTACCTTCAGCTTCAACAGAAGCTATATATTCAGCCGATTGCTTTCTAAGATCTTTATACACACTACCTTGTACTATAGGAAACAATGTCTGCTTATAATCGTAAATTTCTGGGGTTTTCTTTAGGTGATCTATACATCTGTTTAGCCAACGATGTGTCATGTGCATAGATCGTTTGGCATAATTATACTCACAAGGATATGGAGTACATTCATCAAATGCCATGATAATATCAGCACCGATGCTTCGCTGGATATCCATAGAGAACTCTGGAGAAAAGAAATGCGAAGAACCGTCAATATGCGATTTAAACTTTACACCCTCTTCAATGATCTTTCTATTATCTGATAAGGAATATACCTGATAACCACCAGAATCCGTCAAAATAGGCCTATCCCAGTTCATGAACTTATGTAAACCTCCCGTTTGCTCTAATATTTGAGTCTGTGGACGCAGGTATAAATGATAAGTATTACCAAGAATGATATCAGCATTAATATCATTTTTAAGTTCACGCTGATGTACACTTTTTACAGATGCCACTGTACCTACCGGCATAAAAATAGGCGTTTCTATAACACCATGATCTGTAGTGATAGCTCCTGCTCTAGCTTTACTTTCCTGATCTAATCCCTTGAGTTCAAACTTCATTCTCTTGATTTACCTTTAAGAGGCATCCTATTTTCTTTAATTTTGACTGCGCTCAATCTGACAGAAAATCATTGACCTACTAATTCTGACTTCAAGCATCCAGCTACTTATACATTAAATCTAAAATGCATCACATCACCATCTGCAACAACATATTCCTTACCTTCTACAGATAACTTTCCGGCTTCTTTTACTTTTAATTCACTTCCATAACTCGCAAAATCATCATACTTCATGACCTCAGCACGTATAAATCCTTTTTCAAAATCTGTGTGAATAACTCCAGCTGCTTGTGGAGCCGTATCACCGATGTGAATGGTCCAGGCACGCACTTCTTTTTCACCAGCTGTAAAATATGTTTGTAGATTCAATAACTTATAAGCCGATCTAATCAATTTTGAAACACCTGGCTCATCCAAGCCTAAATCATCTAAGAACATGGCTTTCTCTTCATAAGTCTCTAACTCAGCAATATCAGCTTCCGTTGCCACTGCTAAGACTAATATTTCAGCATTTTCATCTTTAATTGTTGCTTTAACTTGATCTACATATGCGTTACCCGACTTTGCCGAAGCTTCATCAACATTACAAACATACAATACAGGTTTATCTGTTATAAATTGCATAGACTGCATCAACTCTGCTTCTTTTTCTGTTCGCTCTATAGAACGAACAGACTGACCACTTTCAAGCACTGCTTTTACTTTTTCTAATACTCCTTGCTCAGCTTGCGCTTCTTTGTTACCTGTTTTAGCAGTTCTCTTAACACGTTCTAAACGCTTTTCAACTGATTCTAAATCTTTTAGTTGTAGCTCAATATCAATCGTTTCCTTATCGCGAATAGGGTCAACAGAACCATCTACATGTACAATATTATCATTGTCAAAGCATCGTAATACATGAATAATAGCATCTGTTTCGCGAATATTTGCTAGAAATTGATTTCCTAATCCTTCACCTTTACTTGCACCTCTAACCAAACCAGCAATATCAACGATCTCAACCGTGGCGGGAATCACCTTTTCAGGATTCACCAATTCTTCTAATTTTTCTAAACGCTTATCGGGCACATTTACCACACCAATATTGGGCTCAATGGTACAAAATGGAAAGTTTGCACTTTGTGCCTTAGCATTTGATAAACAATTAAATAAGGTTGATTTTCCTACATTGGGCAATCCAACAATTCCGGCTTTCATATTTTAATTTTTAGCGGTGCAAATATAGTGTTTCCTCAGTGAAGGAAAGGCATAAAAAAATCCCAAATTTTCATTTGAGATTTCTATTTAAAAAACATTGATTCTTAATCTTCAGGGTGCATAAATTGCTGCTTGCCAAGCAATTCTTCTTCCGTTTCTACGTGATCCTCATCAGGCACACAACAGTCTACAGGGCATACCGCAGCACATTGCGGCTCTTCATGAAACCCTTTACATTCAGTACATTTATCAGGTACTATATAGTAAATTTCATCAGAAACAGGTTC
The DNA here is from genome assembly GCF_056591715.1 of Maritimimonas sp. 2405UD52-3. NCBI lineage: Bacteria > Pseudomonadati > Bacteroidota > Flavobacteriia > Flavobacteriales > Flavobacteriaceae > Maritimimonas > Maritimimonas sp. 2405UD52-3. The sequence goes on along the minus strand of NZ_JBWQOL010000004.1, from coordinate 191,071 downwards.
CTGAGCCTCATCGGCATCAACCGCTTTACCATTAGGTAACACCACATTACCTGCTAGCGATGTACCGTCTTTATAACGCCAGTCATCAGCACCCTCATAAATTGCAGTATTAGGGCATTCAGGCTCACAAGCACCACAGTTTATACATTCATCTGTTATAATAATAGCCATAATAAATTCATTAAATTTGCTCCTGCAAAAATAAGAAACATCCCGATATTTATTGGGATAAAAAATAATAAATGCTAGCACAAAACAGAATTGACGGATTTGTTGAATTAGGGAAATTTTTGAGTCAATTTTCTAGAACAGAGGTTGAGAAAAATGAAGCCGCGCTATGCAACGATTTGTTTTTTGATGCTTTTTCATTGCAATTAAAAAGAGCTAAGGACTATAATGGCTGGTTTACAGAGGATAATATTTTACATGCTTTTGAGTCATGGGCAGAGCAACTAACCAGAGATAATTTAGAAAAATGGGCCTCTAGCTATAAAAAAACAAAGGAGTCAAAGACCATTGCCGTGATCATGGCAGGAAATATTCCTTTGGTAGGTTTTCACGATTTTTTATCTGTTTTAATTTCTGGGCACAGCATTATCGTAAAGCAGTCTTCTAATGATAAACATTTTTTACCTCTTATTGCTAAGTATTTAGAGCATGTAACGACTGACTTTAAAGGCAAAATTTCTTTTACAGACGAAAAACTAGAAGGTTTTGAAGCGGTAATTGCAACTGGTAGTAACAATACTGCTCGGTATTTTGATTATTATTTCGGGAAATATCCACATATTATAAGGAAAAACAGGAACAGTGTTGCTGTTTTAACAGGAAATGAATCAGAAAAAGAATTGTTGGGGCTCGGTGAAGATATCTTTAGGTACTTTGGCTTGGGATGCCGAAGTGTTTCAAAATTGTTTGTACCCAAAGATTATAATTTTGATGCCTTATTTAATACCCTCTATAATTATAAAGATGTTATAGAGTATACAAAGTACGCTAATAACTATGATTACAATAAGGCTGTGTATTTAATGAGTGAGTTCGATTTATTAGAAAACGGATTCATCATGCTCAAAGAAGATAGCAGTTATGCCTCACCTATTGCCTCGCTCTTTTATGAGTATTACAATGATTTGAATGCATTACAACAAAAATTAATTCGCGAAAAGGAACAAATTCAATGTATAGTGAGTAATGAATTAGAGAATACTGTAGACTTTGGCCAAACACAACAGCCTTCACTTGCCGATTATGCCGACGGTGTAGACACGATGGCATTTTTATCTAATCTCTAAATGTTATTCTGAACTTGTTTCAGAATGACATGATGAGAAGCTGAAATAAATTCAGCTTGACAAAACCTAATCTCCAAACTCAGTATCTAACTTGATATAGTCTAAAAACTCACGTTTGGTGGCATTCTCTTTAAACTTACCACCAAATTCCGATGTCACTGTGCTACTGGCAACATCACGAATACCTCTTGAATTCACGCATAAATGCTTGGCATCAATCACACAGGCTACATCTTCAGTACCTAAAGCCTGTTGTAATTCCTGAACGATTTGCATCGTCAAGCGTTCTTGTACTTGAGGTCGTTTTGCGTAATAATCTACAATACGGTTCATTTTAGAAAGACCAATCACATTGCCGTTAGATATATAAGCTACATGAGCTCTTCCTACTATGGGCAATAAATGATGTTCGCAGGTAGAATACACGGTAATGTTCTTCTCTACCAACATTTCACCATACTTATAGTTGTTGTCAAAAGTAGAAGGCTTTGGCTTTCTTTTTGGGTTTAACCCGCCAAACAACTCCTTTACAAACATTTTAGCCACACGCCTTGGTGTGCCTTTTAAGCTATCATCCGTGAGGTCCATGCCCAATTTATGAAGTATATGCGCTACATCTTCTTCAATAGCTTGTATCTTCTCATCATCAGATAGTTCAAATGCATCATCTCGCAATGGTGTTTTAGCTGATGATGCTATATGGTCGTCTCCTATTTCATCTATGTTCACTTTCGCATTTTTTCCGTCAAACATCCTATTCAATTTTATGCAAAATTACGAATTCTGCATCGTTTCTATCAATGATTCAAGGTTGCAACTCATCTGCTCACCTGAATTCATATTTTTTAAGGTGTATGTTTTTGTTTCTAATTCTGACTCGCCTACCAAAACTACATATTCAATTTGGCGTCTGTTGGCGTAATTCATCTGCTTTTTGATCTTGGTACTATCGGGATATACCTCAGTTTTTATTCCATTTTCACGGAGTACTTTCATTGTTTCTAAACAGTAGATTGATTCTTGAGTTCCAAAATTTAAAAACAACACTTTAGGCTTCGGTAATTTAACTGATAGTTTAAATAAATTTAATTCTTCTAAAACAAGATAAATTCTATCTAAACCAAATGAAATTCCTATACCACTCACATCTTTGAGTCCAAAAATCCCAGTAAGGTCATCATAACGACCACCGCCACCAATAGAGCCTAATTTCACATCTTTTGCTACTACTTCAAAAATAGCTCCGGTGTAATAATTCAGGCCTCGTGCTAGCGTAACGTCTAATGCTAAATCTGCTGTTTTTAGTCCTAAACCATCAACTGTATTCAATACAAACTCTAATTCTTCAACACCTTGGGTTCCTTCGACGGAATCAGAAAGTATTGTTTTCAACTGCGCTAATTTCTTAGTATTGCTGCCTGAGAGGTTAAACAATGGTTTTACTTTATTAATAGCCTCTTCAGAAATGCCTTTAGCAGTCATTTCATTGATGACACCCTCCTCTCCTATTTTATCAAGCTTATCTAGCGCTACTGTAAAATCAATGAGTTTATCTTGTGCACCAATGATCTGGGCTATACCTGATAAAATTTTTCTATTATTTAGTTTAATAGTAGTTGCTATTCTTAACTCTGAAAAAATAGCATCATATAATTGGATAAATTCAACCTCTTGTACTAATGATTTACTACCCACCACATCTGCGTCACATTGGTAAAACTCTCTAAAACGCCCTTTTTGAGGTCTGTCCGCTCGCCATACGGGCTGCATCTGGTAACGTTTAAAAGGGAATACAATCTCATTTTGGTGCTGTACTACATAGCGGGCAAAAGGAACTGTTAGATCGTAACGTAGGGCTTTTTCAGAAATTTGAGAAGTTACTTTTAAACTATTCTTATCTTTTAATAAGTTATCATCAGCCTTGGTTAAGAAATCTCCTGAGTTTAAAATTTTAAAGATCAATCGGTCACCCTCTTCACCATACTTCCCCATTAAGGTTGATGAATTTTCAAAACTAGGCGTTTCAATAGGTTGAAATCCAAACAGCTCAAAATACTTTTTGATCGTTTCAAAAATATATGAACGTTTTGCTACTTCTGTAGGTGAAAAATCACGCGTACCTTTTGGAATGCTGGGTTTTTGTGCCATTGCTCAAATTAGGCTGCAAATATCTGAAAATAATTTACGTTTCGCTTACTTTTTTGGAAGGTTTAAACCACTTAAACACTTTAAACATCAACCATAAAACAATAATTACTAATACAATAGCAAATACTGGTGCCACAAAGGCTAAAATAGCCATAACAATGGAAGAACCCGTTTCTACCGTTGATACTATTGGATTTGCTACACCTCCCGTAGTAGCTGTTGAAGCGAGTCGTGTTGTAGATGTAGATGTTTTAATAGCTGTGGCCGTTCCACCACCAGCAATAATAGCAAGTGCCCAAGTAATAACTGGGTCTAGGTCTGCTGCTGTGGATAACATTACCGCCGTTCCTGCAACAGCTGCTAAGGGAACTGCAATCGTATCTAATAAATTATCAAACCAAGGAATCAAATACCCTATAATTTCAATAATTGTGGCAATACCTAATGTAACCATCGCAGGCATGCTCCCAACCCACTCCCAATTATCATTTAACGGAATAATATTGTAATAAGAAGCAACACTTAAGGCAAATAAAGGTACAAAAACTCGAAAACCAACTGATGCAGCTAAGCCTATACCCAATAAAACACTAAAAATTGTGGTGGTTTCCATAGTACGAAATACAATGATAGTTAATTAAATTTAATAATAGATAAGAAATTTTCGTCACTTCGAGTGATCAATCAAAGGGGATTGTATCGAGAAGCGTATTTATATTCTTAAATAGAATTTTAGGATCAAAAAACAAAAAGCTCTTTGCGCAAACAAAGAGCTTTACATATAAATAAAGGGAATAGAATTAATCGTTAGATAAAATACTTAGTATATACCAGAACAATAACATTAATGAAGCAAATAAGCCTAAAGCTGCTGCTACATATTGATTCTCATTATAATTATGAACCAAGTTTGACGTCTGGTATAATATAGAACCTGAAGCTAATACTACCATACCTACACTAAACCACAATCCTAGATTAAATCCGAAAACAGTACCTGCAATAATTAACCCTAAGGCAATAAAAAAGCCAATAGTCAAAATGGACTTTAAGAAAGAAAAATCCTTTTTGGTAAAAAATGCTACTGCAGAAAGTCCGGTAAATAAAGACAATGTCAAAATTACTGCCTGATATAATAAGTTAAATCCACCATCTGCAGCTATATTCATTGCAATAAAGATTAACGGTATGAATATAAAAGCTTCGGCTATAACATATAATACAAGTCCGGCATAATGCACTGTGGTATCATCTGACCGTAATGCCATTTTTTCAGCATAGTTGGTTACAAACATAAATCCACCTAATAACAATAGCCAACTATAACCTCCTGTTAAAGACAAGGCAAAATTGACGACTGCGGGTATCTGAAAAAATAAAATCTCAAAAAAAATAAATAGCAAGACAGCTCCGGCCAGATGTGTATATGTTTTTCTATAAAATGTAGCTCTAGCGTCAGTGTTTAGATTTTCAACCAGTTGCAGGTTAGGTGGGTTTTGAATTTCCATGTTTAGCGTTGATTAATTGGTTTATTATATAGATTACTACTATATAACAATTATAAACGAAAAATTACTAGGGATATTCTTTAAGGGTTTACTATGAATTCAACCATTGTTTGAATTGCGATGCTTTATTTTTACTTATAATGATGCTAGACTCTGAATCAGGTTTGACTAGTATTTTAAGTTGATTATTACCATATTTTACAATTTTATCAATACTAGATATTGAAATAATAAATTGTCTATTGGCTCTAAAAAAATAAGAGTCATCTAATTGTGCAAAAAGCTCATCCAAACTTAAATTGGTTGTAGAGCGCTTGCCGTCCATACAAATTACATACGTAATGGTATTTTCTGTATAGATATAAGAAATTATATCTATGGACACCGGAACTAGCTCATTTCGAATATGTGTTAAGATCCGTTTCTTAGTAAAGCTAGAATCATCTTCAACTATAGTTTCTCGTTGAATTACTTTTTGTTGATAATCTCCTACTGCCCTATTTAATTTAGATAGGTTAATTACCTCGTCTTCTAATTTCTCTTTCTTTAACTCTAGCTTTTTCTCATAGGCACTACCAAGCAAACGGAGAATAACTACAGAAGCTATTATAACAAATAAACCCATTAACAGAAAAATAATTAAAAACTGCCTTTTAAAGTCACTTATTTGTAAACCTACACTATCAATTCTTACATGCGATGCCAATAACCAATCAGAATTATGTACAGAATTAAGAGAAATAACCTTTGACCTTAACTTATTCTCTTCAACTGAATTTAACGTTGTTTTTTTTAATTCAGCGTTTAATAAATCATAAAATTTTTTAGCAGTAAGATCATCCTTAACTGAGGATACAAATGAATTATTTGTGCTAGCTAATAGGCCAACATTTTTTATATCTGGATGTGCTATAACCTTACCAGACCAATCATAGATACTCAAAAAACCCATACTAACATCGCTACCGTTGAAACTTTTTTGAATACTACTAACTAAAGAATCCTTAGAAATACCATGTACTAATTGTTGTCCTAATATAATGGCGAAAGATTTTGCTTCCTTCTTACTAAATATTAAATGTGTTTCTAGCAATTGATATGTGCTTTCTTTTACCAAGTAACGAAAAGCAATACTGGCAATAATGCTGTAGATAATTGTAATTGATAAAAAAGTGAAAAAATAAAGTCTATCTTTTCTCATTAATTGACCAGAATAAGTTTCAGCTAAGATAAGAATTAGATCATTTATGAATCATCCTAAGAGATGACCTCTTGAGTAAATATTTAATTTATCTCAAAACTTACCTTAATAGCTTTTCATTAAGATTTAAATATTCCTTTTCAAGACTAATTTTTCCCTTTCACAAAGGTTTGTTGCATAAAACTTGGCTTTTAGTGATTGTTTTGTGGTGTTCTATAAACGTAAAAGTTCTAACAAAAAAATAAATACAAAGCTTAAACATATGAGAAAAACAGACAAACTCATTCTATTATTTGGCATGTTGCTACTCATAGGATGTAGCAATGATAGTGAAAGTGACCTCATAGAGATGGTAGACCAAGAAGGACCAATCTCATACAACTCGAATATTCAATCGGTTATTAGTAATAATTGTTTAGGCTGCCACTCAGACCCTACTCAAAATGGCGCTCCTTTCCCCCTTACCAACTATGAACAAGTATTAACACGTGCACAAAATGGGCAGCTATTAAGAGCTATAAGTAGGCAAACTGGTGAACCAAGGGCAATGCCTCCATCAGGTAGATTACCACAAGCTACAATTGATGTGGTAGAGCAATGGATTGAAGAGGGCTTTAGAGAAGAATAACTATAAAAGAAATTAATATGAAAAAAGTAAACAAACAAATATTATTTATAGCTACATGGCTTGGCATAGCATTATTTTCATTCTCCTTCGCTCAAAGCAAGTATTTAGACAAAAATGGAGTCATAATCTTTGAAGCCTCAGAAAAACTCTTTGAGGAAGTAAAAGCTACTAATAAATCAGTTACTGCCATCTACAATGAAGAGAACAATCAAATAGCTTCATTGGCATTAATGAAAGGATTTCGTTTCAAGAATTCACTGATGCAAGAGCATTTCAATGAGAATTATATAGAGTCAAATATATATCCTAAAGCAACTTTTAAAGGATCACTATTAGATTTTAATCCCAATAAAGATTTTAGTGCTACTACTACCGAAGTAACTGTTAAAGGAATTTTGGAAATACGCGGCAAACAAAAAGAAATAGAAACCATACTAAAAATTCATAAAGTAGATGACACTATTTCAATGGTTGGTGAATTTAAAGTAACTCCATCAGATTTTGATATAGAGATTCCAAAAATTGTACGCAATAAAATTGCTAAAGAAGTTCATGTTAGCCTAGATTTTAAGCTCGTAAAAAAATGAAAATAAAGAAGTTATATCTCGTTTTAGGCATCTTGATAGTAATGTTTATTGGTGGGTATTCAGTATACAATTACATCTACAAAGACCATAGAAATATTGCTGAAGAGAAAGTAGATTTTGAACTAGAGCCTAACCAGTTAATCAAGTTAATGAGCAATACCAATGAAGCTTTACAATACATTGATAAGGTAATCAAAACAAACGGCAAAGTAACATCTATAGAACAGAGCTCTATAATACTTGATGACAAAGTACAAGTAAATTTTAGTGTAGAGAACTTAAACACTTTATCGGTAGACAATGAAGTAGATATTAAAGGCAGGTGCGTAGGGTATGATGATCTTCTTGAGCTAGTGAAAATAGACCAAGCAACTATTGTTAAATAATCAACTTAAAAATATAACTAACATGAAAAAATTACTCTTCTTTTTATTAGTATTTCCATCTTTAGTTGCTGCACAAGATGAATTATTAAATGAAATTGATACTTCTACAATAGAAAAGGGTTATGAAACAGCAGCATTTAAAGGGCTTAAGATTGTAAATTTTGAGTCCACTAAAATGGTCTCCAAAAAAGAGTTATACTTTGTAGTTTCCCATAGGTTTGGGTCTGTTAAAACCGGTATAGAAGACTTTTTTGGTTTGGATCAAGCTGTTACCAGACTTAATCTTATTTATGGCATTACAGATGGGGTAAGTATTGGAGTGTCAAGAAGTTCTTTTCAAAAGACTTATGAAGCCTCTTTAAAGCTTCGTCTTGCAAGACAAAAGAAAGGTGGTTTACCTTTTACATTGGTACTGTTCAATAGTGTTTTGGTAAATACTAACCTTGATAAGGATGAACTTCCGCTATTGGAGTTTGAAAATAGACTCAGCTATTCTACCCAAGCACTTATATCGAGCAAGTTAAATAAGAATTTTTCTATTCAGTTAATACCTACATTATTTCACGATAATCTGGTAGCACTAGAAGAGCAAGACAATACACAATTTGCAATAGGTATAGGAGGCAGACATAAATTAACCAAAAGATGGTCTATAAATATTGACTACGGATTGCATCTGAACCGCGCTTCAAACTCCCCTTTTAGGAATCCACTCTCTGTAGGATTTGATCTGGAAACAGGAGGACATGTGTTCCAATTACATTTTACCAATGCGCAACCTATGAATATCAATACTTTTTTAGGACAGGCTACTGGAGATTGGACAGATGGTGATGTATTCTTTGGCTTTAACCTTTCTAGAGTCTTTTAAATACTAAAACGATGAATTATGAAAACAAGTTTAGCTAGAATATTCGTTCAAAATTCGTTCTGTGCAAAATGTGTAATCTCTATAAAAGATAAGATCATGGAAGTGCAAAATGTGAAGAATATTTACCTCTACCCATCAGACTCTTTGATCGTTTTCAATTTCGACAGAGCGAATCAGGTATCAGAAGTTTTGAATACCCTTAGCGCAATCGGCTATCCTCCAAAAGAAGAGCAGATTAGAGAAACAAGCTTTGCACCCCTATTTTGTGAATGCTCAACGAATACAAATCATTCACATAAAATGAGCGCATAATGGATTTCAAAAAAAAAGATGGATACCATATATAATTTTTAATTCAATTGAATAATAACTTAAACACTAATTAAAAACAATCATGAAAAATTTATTTTTATTATCGTTAATGTTCATTCTGCTACTAGGTTGCAGCAGTGATGATTCGAGTCCAGATGTTATTGATCCTCCACCAGTAGAAAATAATACTGTTAGATTAAACAACAATACTAACTTCGGAAATGTGTTAACTAACTCTGAAGGATTCACTCTTTATTTCTTTTCTCCTGATAGCAAGTCAAGTTCAAATTGTAATGGTGACTGTGCAAATGCCTGGCCAGCTTTCTTTGCAGATCAATTAACATTAGATAATGGCCTGAATGCTAGTGATTTTGGCACAATTACACGTGATGATGGTTCGCAGCAAACAACATTCAAAGGATGGCCTCTTTACCTTTTTGCTAACGACGTAGCTGCCGGTGATATTAATGGCGATGGTTCAGGAAGTGTTTGGTTTGTAGCAAAGCCAGATTATACAGTAATGATGGCGCAATCTCAATTGGTAGGTAGAGATGCGCAAGACAATGAAACCAACCTTACAAGTGAGTATACTCCTGGTGATGAACAAACTTTCTATATGACAGATGCAGAAGGCAATACATTATATAGTTTTATAAACGACACCAATAATGTTAATAATTTCACCGCAGATGATTTCTCAAACAATGGCGTATGGCCAATTTTTGAAGCAACATTAGAAAATGTACCAAGTGTATTGAATTTAGCTGATTTTGGTTCTATAGATGTGTTTGGAAGGCAACAGCTTACTTATAAAGGCTGGCCATTATATTTCTTTGGACAAGACACACAAAGAGGAGATAATTTTGGAGTAGGATTTCCTGTAGCTGGTATTTGGCCAATCCTTAATCAGGATATAGAACCTGCAGAGGAAGCAGAGGAACCACAATCTATTGTTTACAACGTAGGCAACCAAGGTGCATCTGCATATTTATTTACCGGAGAAGGTTTAAATAATACTTCAAACCCGGATATTACATTAAAAAGAGGTGAAACCTATGAATTTGTAGTAGATACTCCTGGTCATCCTTTTATTATTAAATCAATACAAGGTACTGGCACTGGAGATGCATTTAATGATGGAGTGATAAATAATGGAGCTGCACAAGGTACCATCACTTTTACTGTTCCTAATGACGCTCCTGATATCCTATTCTATAATTGTGAATTTCATGGTTCTATGACTGGAACTTTTAATATAGAAAATTGAAAAAGAGAAGTTTAAATTTTTAGTAGTTTTGAACCTAGGGATATCTAAACCCTAGGTTCATATTTTAAAAAAATGTGTTTAACTAAAATTAAGCCTTGAGAAAATATAGTTTATATATAGTAATTTTAGTTATCTTATTTACTTCATTAACCTTTTTCTTTATACAGACCACTTACCTTAAAAAATCAGATGTAATTGACATAACATATAATAAACCTGCACATAGATTAGATGCAAAAACCGTCATAGAGATAATAAAAAATGAGAATAAAAATATCATCAAGGCAGAACAAATAGTTGAAATTGAAGGTGTAATTAAAGAAATTAACTACCTTAATAATAGAACCACCATCCTTTTAGGAGACAATTACAAGAAAAGTGCTTATATAATTTGTGATATGCAGAATAACCAAAAAGAATATGTTTCAAAACTTAACCCAGAAGATACGATTAAACTAAAGGGAATATTTAAAGGTTTTTTGTCAGATGCCATTTTTTTAAACTGTGTTATTTCTCAATAGAATTATGAATAAACTCTTCATTTTCTTACTAATCCCTTTAATCTTTGTGCAGAAAGCATCTGATAAAGTAATTGCAAGACAAGGCAAAGTATCCTTTTTTTCATATACTCCCGTAGAAAATATTAAAGCAGAAAACAATCAAGTTTTAAGCATCATTGATCTATCATCTGGTAAAATTGCAGTAAGTGTATTAATGAATGCCTTTGTATTTGAAAAAGCATTGATGCGTGAGCATTTTAATGAAAGCTATATAGAATCTGATATTTATCCTAAAGCAACATTTGAAGGCCAGATCATTGATTTTGACCCAACCTTTGAAGGGGTACAAACGCGTATGGTGAAAGGAAATTTTTCAATGCATGGTGCAACTAAAGAATTAGAAATAAAGACTAAAATTGAAAAACAACAAGAAAAATTTATAGTCAGTGGTTCTTTTGAAGCACAAGTAAAAGATTATAATATAAAAATACCCCCTCTTCTAGAGGGGAATATTGCTAAAACTATTTTGGTAGATTTTAATTTTGAATATGAATCATATGATAACTAAAAAAATATTTTTCTTTTCATTTTTGGTCTTTGTATTCAGTTCACTAAAGGCGCAAGATCTTCTTGGTATACTAGATAAGGAGCAAACAGATACAATAAATTATGCCGAAGCCACCTTTAAGTTTTCTAGAATCACATTTGGTCAATCTGTACAAACAAGAAAAGATGGGACATTAGATGTATTCATAGCCAATAGGTTTTGGAATACTCCTTCAGAACGTTCTCAGAGCTTCTTTGTGGATAAATTAAGTGCTAGAATTGCGCTTGAATACGGAATTTCTGATCGGCTAATGATAGGAGTTGGAGGTACTACTTTTGATGGTAGGTTTGATGGTTTTTTAAAATATAAATTAGTGAGGCAACGTACTGGCGGCAAAGGATCACCTTTGAGTATTTCACTATTTCAAAACACAAGTTATTTTAGTGAAAGATTATCTGGGTCAAGATATAATTCAGATGCTTCAAATAGATTTTCTTTTACTTCTCAAGTATTAATAGCTAAGAAAATTTCACCTAAATTCTCTCTTCAAATTTCACCTACATATATACATAGAGGGCAAGTATCTCAAGAAGATGATCCACAGGATCACTTCGCTGTTGGTTTTGGAGGGAGATACAAACTAGGTGGGCATGTTTCGTTTGTTTCTGAGTATTATTATGTTGCCAATCCTGTAAAATCATTTGATACCTATGGGCCATTTTCTATTGGTGTTAATTGGGAACAAAGCGACGTCATGTTACAATTTATGCTTACTAATGCAGTAAGTATGGTTGAAGATGCTTTTATTACTCAAACTAGAAATAATTTCAATTTCAAAAACCCTAATCTAAACTTTGGTTTCAATTTTACGTATACTTTTCATCTTAAGAATAAACTTAAACGTAAGAAGTAGTTTTAGTTATTTTGGAAATGCTCACAACTGATAAAATTATAAATTTCAACACTACCTTAAATAAAAAAAGTAAGCTTGCCTGAGAATTTTTTATTTGTGTTAAATTTGTCCAGTGACAAATTAAAGACAATGGATTAGGGGTTTTAAATGGAAATTTTAAGGTATATATTGTTCTTATACATAATCTTCGGATTTATTGTGACAGGCGGCTTGATATTTCAAAAGCCCAGAAAGACCAATGTATTACTCGCAATTTTTATACTGGTCTTTACTTTAAAACAATTGAGTTTTTTATATGAAACCAGCGGTATACTTCAATTATACCCTCGGTTCTTCATGATTACCTTTCCACTTTCTTTTTTATTTGGCCCAGCCCTTTTATTCCATTTTAAATTTTTGACCAACCCCAAGGGAAAAATCACCTCTATATCTCTACTACATCTTATTCCGTTCTTTGCTTTGACCATTGTAACCATCTATCTTTTTTCAATGACCGGTGAACAGAGAATTTTATATATAAGAAAGAATTTGCATGAATTAATAGTTCCAGTTAATTATATAAAAGTAGTTCACATTTTGTCCTACGGCGCAGTGATTTTCTATACGGTTAAGAAGGGTACAAAAAAATTAACTTCAAAATTAAAAAGCTACATGTTTACTATTCTGTTTATTTATATGATATCAGCATTTTTACAAGCTAGTTTTTATGCTTCTTTTTTACAGTTTAAGTACTTTATAGCATACCACGTTGTTGCCTCAACATTAATATTATTTATCGGGTATATGTTATATTTTCACCCAGATATTTTAGAGAAGATAAATATTAAATATTCAAAATCTACGCTTGATGAAATACAGAAAAATAGAATTTTTAATAAGATTGAGAATTACTTATTAGATTTAGATAATATTAAAGACCAGGAATTAAGTTTAGGAAAGTTAGCTAAGAATATTGATGAGAAAAAACACCATATTTCTCAAACACTCTCCGAAGAATATAATACATCGTTTAATGATCTAATTAATAAAAAAAGAATTCAGTATAGTAAAACCTTATTACTAAATGCGGAATATGACCACCTTAAAATCCTGGCCGTAGCTCTAGAATCTGGTTTTACAAATAAAACTACTTTTAATAGAGCTTTTGCGAAATATAATACTTGTACGCCAAGTGAGTTTAGAAAGAAAAACAGGCTACAAATAATTTGATGACACCTGTTTTTAATCAATATTAACTTTAACTCTATTCCTTTTTCATAGTTTCGGTGGCGTTTAATGTATATCTGTAATTCTATGAAAGTTTTATCGAATCAAAAACGTGTTGCACTGAATAAGTTTTCATCTTATTCAATGTTCGTCCTAATACTTCTGTTAGGCATTATTGGTTGTTCTTCAGATGATAAAAAAGAAGAGCAGCCAGAGGAAACATTTACAGCTATTGCAAGTTTTAAGTTAACAGGCGATGGCTATGATGAGGCAATAACATATAATAGCGACGATAATCTAATATTTTGCATGTTAACAGGAAGTGATATGTGGATTCGATTAGCAAGGGATAAAGCTTCTAATGGAGAAAATAGTCCACATATAGATATAGATATATGCAATTATGCGGGAGCAGGAACATACTCCCCTGTAGATCCTCAGAACCGTCCTTGCCCAGCTGGATTGCTTTGGGATATCTTTTGGCACGATGGCGACAAGGTATATTCCAATCAAGAAGACTCTTCACCATGTCAGTTAACCTTAACTCTAAATGGAGATGTACTTAGTGGAGTTTTTAACTGTAGTGAAGTGATACGTTTTCAAGGTACTGAAACCATTGAGATTACAGAAGGTACATTTACTTGTAAAATTGAATAGTATGTTATTGAATGCGTAATTTAAAAACATATATTTTTCCAATTCTTTTGTTCCTGTTAAGCTGTTCTTCCGAAAAAGATTCACAAGAAGCTAATTCAAATTCAACAATAGAAATAGGTTTCGGAAGCATTTTGTTATTTGAAGAAATCAATACATTAAATGAAGTAAAAGAAAACATTGAAGGGATAGCTAGGGAAATTATTTCTTTAGTCAATGAAATAATGCCTATTGATAATTTAACAATCAAAGTAGATGTTTCAACAACAAATGTAATTCCAGAAATAGGTATAGGTGGTTTTAACCCAAATGGAAACGAGATACTTTTATATATAAATCCTAACTTTTCTAATTTAGAACAATCTATTGCTACCGAGCTTGCTCCTATATTAGCACATGAAATGCATCACGCCAAACGACAACGTACGGTTGGTTATGGCACAAACCTAATTGAAGCTATCGTTTCAGAGGGATTAGCAGATTGTTTTTCTATGGAGGTTACTGGTGTTGACCCGCCAATTTGGAGTATAGCAATTACAGGAAGTGAATTAGAGGCCTGGATAAATACTGCTAGTGAAACATGGAGCGAGAACTCTTACAATCATGGAGATTGGTTTTTCGGCAACAACCAAGATATACCTCGATGGACTGGTTATTCTATTGGTTTTAAGATTGTGAAAGACTTTATCGACGAAAATCCAGATCAAAAAGCTTCAATTTTGTTTGATGAACCAGCAAGTTCATTTATTCAATAATAAACTATTATTATTTTCAATTTACATGATTAAAAAAGTTGATTAAATTGAAACATTCTTTTCTAATATATACAATCTTTTTTTTAATTCTATCCTCTGTGCAACAGGAAGAAAATGGATTGGTTCTAACACTAAAATAAATGAAGGATTACGCGATGTCGAAATTATAAATGATAAAGTAGCATTCTCCTATAGCTATGGAATCTGGTTTTAACAATAAAACAACTTTTAATAGGGCTTTTGTAAAATATAATTCGTGTACACCTAGTCAGTTTAGGAATGCAAATAGATAAGGCTAATTTATTTATCATAACCTTTTAAAAGTTTATATAACTTTTAAAAAGAAAGTTTCTAAACAACCGAAATAAATGTAATTTGTTCTTATAAATTATGGCAACTACTATGGATTTCACACTACATGAAAGCACCCTAATTATTGTTTCTATTCTTGTAACCGCAGCGTGTTTTAATGTTGCTCTATATTTCGGTTTTGGCAAAAAACTATCATACTTGTTCTTTGCCTTTTATTGTCTATTTCATTGTTTTAAAATATATCTTAAGACTTATCCTAATGAGCAAGTCCTTTTGCCTTTATTGAATTTAAACGCTTATCAGCTGGTCTATTTATCAGTTATATTTGGAATGCTATCATTAAGCATATTTCTTTCACATTATTTTTCTATACCCTATAAAAAATGGTTCATAATAACGTATGCAGTAATATCTATAATGTTCTTCTTTTTTGTTGAAGAATTACAATATATTAAGTTAAGTCTGCTAGTTGCATTGATACAAAGTATATATGTAGTAGTATATAATAAAAAGGGTTATTTAATTTTATTTGGTATTTTAGGTTTTGTCTTTTGTGTTTGGTTGGGATGGCAAAATTTATTGAATTACGGATATTTTGTTGGCGCTATTTTCCTTATTCTATGTATGGTACTTTATTCTAGTTTAGAATTATCAGCTAAAAACAAAGAATATCAAAATGCCCTTTTACGATCTTCAAGACTAGAGAATCAATTGTTGAAAACCACAATTCAACCGCATTTTATATTAAACTCATTGACATCATTGCAAGAACTAATAGAAACCTATCCTATCAAGGCCTCAAATTTTGTGCAAGATTTATCAAAAGAATTTGAGCTTTTTGCTAAAATTAGCGACCAAAATCTTATTTCTGTTAAGGATGAAATAGAACTTATATCTTCTTATATAGGTATTATGAGTGTTCGGAAAAACATCAAGTTTGAATTAAAGACTGAAAACATTTCAGATGCCGATGAAATTCCTCCAGGTGTATTTCTAACACTCATAGAAAACGGCATATCCCATGGTTACGAAAACCGAGAAAAAGGAGTATTCAATATTTCTAAACAAGTAAAAGATAATTCAAAGGTCTACTCAATCTTTAATGATGGGGAAGTAACAGAACAACCTAAAAAGCATGGTATGGGTTTCAATTACGTAGTTTCAAGACTAAAGGAATCATATGGCGATAATTTTAAATTTGAATCATATCCAGACTCTTCGGGATGGCTATCAATAATAACCGTATGGAGTTAAAAAAAATACTCATTTGCGAAGATGAAAAGCTAATTGCCGATAGACTTTATAGGTTTATCAGTGAAGTTGTTGATTTCCCTTCGGAAATACACACAGTTTCTACTGTAAATCAGTGTTTTGAATTTTGTTCTCGACATAAGATTGATCTTCTTTTTCTTGACCTTAATCTTCATGGCAAGAATGGTTTTGAAATTTTGAAAAAGCTGACTGCAGAATCATTTTATACGATAATCGTATCTGCTTATATAGACAAAGCTATTGAAGCTTTTGAATATGGTGTGCTGGACTTTGTTGGTAAGCCTTTTACCATTGATAGATTACAATTGGCAATTGATCGTTTTAGTAATAACACTATATCCAAAGGTTTAAAGTTAAAATATATTGCCATAAAAAGTAGAAAAGGAGTTGAATTCGTATCAACCGATAGTATCGATTACATAAAAGCAGCCGGTATTTATTCTGAATTGATATTACTTGATGGTTCTGTTAAAGTTTACGACAAACCAATGAACCAATTATTAAAATTATTATCCTCTAGGTTTGTAAGAGTCCATAAATCTTATGTTATACCGTTAGATCATCTAAAATCCATTATCAAAAGAAAAACGAATGCCTATGATATCCAATTATCCTCTGGAAAAAAGGTTCCGGTAAGCCGAAGTATGCGTAAAAATTTAATTAAAGATATAGGACATTCTGAGGCTTAATAAGTTCTTTATAACCGCCTTGTTCTCTTCTTTAATAACACTTCAAATGCTCTATCAACTTTTTAAAAGGTTTTGCTTCATGTAAAGAGAAACTGCTTGTTTCTTGTATTGCAAATTAAACTACTTGTTACATGAATCGGCGAAAATGGATTTCTTCATCTATGTTGATTGGTTCTGCAATATTATTGAAACCAACGGATGTTTTTAGTGCTGAAATAAATAGGGCAATAAAGATGGTTAAGTTAAGCTCAAACGAAAACCCTTATGGTCCTTCGGTTAAAGCTCGTAAAGCCATAACAGAAAACATTTTCAATGGAAATCGCTATCCCAACGATTTGCGTGAACAACTTACTGATAAACTTGCAAAGAAATTCGATATAGATTTAGAGTCTGTAATTCTGGGAGCAGGATCGTCAGATTTATTGCAGATTTTAGCTTGCTGGTGTGTACGTGAAAAACTACATCTTACTACTTCAGAACTTACTTTTGATGTTCTGCCGATGTATATTAAGCGATTTAGCGGACAAATTACTAGGGCAAAAGTAACGAACCAAAAGGGAATAGATTTACACGATATTGAAAAGCTTTCTAACAAAAACCCTGGAGTAGTTTACTTGGTAAATCCAAACAATCCAACGGGAGAAAAAACAAATTATCAAGACCTACTAGATTTCTGTAAACGTGTTTCTAAGCATTCTTACATTATTGTAGACGAGGCCTATATAGAGTATGTCGCAAATAATGAAAGTGTGGTGCATCTTATAAAAGACAACCCTAAGATTATAGTCGTAAGAACATTCTCAAAGATATACGGTCTAGCTGGTATGCGTGTAGGATATGCATTTGCAAACCCAAAACTGACTAAGACAATTAAAAATTATCAGGCTTGGGCAGGAGCCAATCTAAGTAACTTAGGGATAGCAGCAGCAATAGCCAGTTTAAATGATTCCAGTTTCATTGAAACATCCAGATTAAAAAATCTTGAGAATCGTAATTATACACTGAACCAATTACGTAAGCTTAATCGATATTGTGTAGAGCCATATGGTAATTTTATCTGGTTCAAATGTGACCCCTTCAAAGGAAATCTTAGTGACATTTATGCTAAAAAAAATATTGTAGTAGGTGCAGGAGAGATAGATGGGGGTACTTGGATGCGAGTAACAATAGGTAAAAAAGAAACAATGAAGCGCTTTATAGAAGTTGCAAAATCAATATGGACCTAAAATTATAAATTATGAAAACTATTAGAATTACTATTACCACTTGTTTACTATGCTTAATTTCAGTAACCGGATTTGGACAATCTATTGAGGAAGAATATAAAGCGATATCTACAACTCTAAATTATTATTTGGATGGTGGAACCAACAATGATTTTGATACTTTAAAAAAGGCCTTTCATAAAAATGCTATGATGAAACACGTTTCGGATGACGGTTATAAAGAAGTGAATGCACTTGAGTTTTTTGAAAAAGCTATGAAGCCCGAACCAAAATCAAATAGAAAAACCAACATCTCTCAAATAAACATAGTAGGTACTGCCGCAAATGCGCGACTAGAAATTATTTTCCCTGATTATATAATGGTTGACTACATGAATCTATTGAAAATTGATGGAGAATGGAAGATTGTTAGTAAGATTTTTCAAGGAAGATCCTTGAAAGAACTTTTTCCAAAAAAATAAAATGATGAAAAAACCATCTTTTTTGATAATGCTATTCTTTATAACTATATCATGTAATAAAGCTAAAAAAAATGAATTACTATCACAACATTTCATTACAAAACAGGAAGTTCACAATACAATGGCGAAATGGGCTAAGGGTATGCTTGAAAATGACGCTTCAATTATTAATAATGTTTTAGATAGTACTTGGATGTACTCTGGTTCAGATGATGGAAGCACTACAAATAAGAAGAAAGCTTTGAGTGGAATGACTCCTGGAGAAACCACCTTAAAACATATTATACTTAAGGATACGATTGTTAGAACATATGGAGACATGGCTTTAGTTACAGGAAGAGAAGAATTGATATTTGTGAAAAATCAAGACACTACCAGAGTTTCATTAAGGTTCACAGATGCTTTTGTTAAAAAGAACGGAGAGGTAAGGGCAATAAGCACCCATAGTTCGCCCATTGCTCATTCTCAAGAGAAATAAATTGGCAAAAGACTAAGAATTGCAGAAAAAGGGTAGCATATAATTTTATGAAACCCTTTTTTCGCTTTTAGAGCGACTTTCAAAACATCAAACATTTAGTTTTAAAATAAAAGCACATACAGTCAAAATATATTATTAGGATTAATATTTGGTTGGATGTGTTATTTATATCTACTCTTATTACAAAAACTTAAATATGTCATATAAAAAAATAGCATTAGCAATTATATCAACCTTAATTTTTCAACATAACTTCTCTCAAAATATTAAATCAGATTCTATTTCAAAAGCCAAAGTGTCTCAACTTGAATTCTTAGTAGGCAATTGGAAAGGTTCTGGTTGGATGATGGATAGGGAAGGAAAAAAGAACACATTTAACCAAACTGAGGTGGTGCAATTTAAACTAGATAGCACCACAATCTTGATAGAGGGCACGGGAAAAGTAAATGGTAAAATAATCCATAACGCTATGGCTATTATCTCTTATAATAAAAAGGATGATGATTTTTCATTTCATTCCTACTTACAAACTGGTGTTAACAACAAATTTAGAGCAGAATTAAAAGGAGGGAAATTTTACTGGTATCCTAATGAATATTCCCGCTTTATTATTTGGATTAATGAACACCACCAGTGGTATGAAAAAGGTGAATACAAACAAGGTGAAAATTGGTTTCAATTTTTTGAAATGACACTTGATAAAGAATAACTCAATTAATAACAAATGAAAAATAGAATAATTATATCAATACTGCTCGGGACTTTAATATTGTTTATGTGGAACGCACTCTCTTGGATGGTTCTTCCCTTTCATAGCAATTCCTTGTCTAACATCCCAGATAATGCTATAGACATGAGCCATTTGCAAAATACCCTATTAAAAGATGGTGTTTACCATTATCCAGGATTGCCAGAGACTAATGCACCTGAAAGTATGGATAAAATAGAATCCAAACTCAAAGCAGGTCCAAGAATTACATTAATGGTGTATAAAAAAGGTTCAACTAATTTTTTCGAGCCTTCTCAATTTTTATGGAGTGGAGTTATTAATCTATTAACCGTCATCACGCTTCTATTTATCTTAATAAAAACAAAACAACATCAATTTAAGCCAATACTAATTCTCTGTATGCTCATCGCCCTACTATTAATTCTGATTAATGATTTTGGGCAGATGAATTGGCATCTCTTCCCACTAGATTACACATTAGCTAATGTTATTGATAAACTCGTCTCATTTGCACTCTTGGGTTTTTTATTTGGCTTATACACTTTTAAAAACTATAAACATGAAAACTGAAGAACGCATAATGACCTTACATCCGCAAGGAAAAAAAGGAGTAAACATATTAAAACGACGGTATGATTTTATCAAAGACTTTGTTGTAAAAACCATTAAAAAGCATAGTGAAATAACTTATGAAAAATTAGATGATTTAGCAGTAAAAGAACTTACCAAATCATTTGACGGAAAAGTAACCTGGTATATCGTATCTGTTAAACTCGATTTAGAAGCAAGAGGTATTATTGAAAGAATTCCGAAAACGAGTCCTCATAAATTAAGAATGAAATAATTAAATGAGTGATAAGAAAAAAATAGATTGGCTAAACCATGCACTAGAGTTTTTTGTTGTGATTATAGGGATACTAATTGCCTTTCAATTAAATCAGTACTCTTTAGAAAAGGAACAAAAGGAAACCATAAATAATCATTTAACTCAAATAAAAGAAGAGACCCAATACAACAAATATTCACTTCAAAGAAGTATAGCCTATTGTGAAGAAAATCTCTCAAGATTAGACACCATTATTGATTTAATCAAAAAGAAAGAGAACTATGCAAAAATCAATCAGCTGTCTTTGGAGTTGGTTAACATGGGAGGAGTTTATATACGAAAAAATGCGTATTCATCTTTGGTAGAAACAGGTGATATAAGATTCATGAAAGATTTCGAAAGTAAAAAGAGAATCACCAATCTATATGAATACTATAGGTGGATAGAGTCCATAAGTAAAGTTACCATGGATGTTTATGCTAACGACTATTACCCCTATTTAAGAAACAACTTCGATTTTTATGGAGATAAAGTTCAACCTGTGAAAATCTATCAATCCAAAGTATTTCGAAATATTCTAGGGACAATTGAAAAAGTTAGTGAATTTGAAATTCAAAAGTATAGAGATTGCCTTAAAGAAATGGATAAATATTTAAAAGATTAAAAATCCCAATAGCCAATTGTTACATAAAAAGTGAACAAACAGATAAGAAAGATTTTCAATACATAGTCAGTGAATGTGGTCTGAAGTGCTTAATGTGGATGTAAACAACATCACATTGAACTTAATATCAGACTTCAATCAATTTGGGAAAAACTATACTGTGATGATTAATTTATTTCTGCCATCACTATGGTCACAATCTGAAATTGAAAAAATCCAGAATGTACTATCTGAACTTTTTCAGAAATATTTAAATCTGAAGCCCATTGAGATATTCATTATGACTTCGATAATTGAATCAGGACGTGTCGTTAGTGATGGAAAAATCGAAAAGTGGTAATAAAACAAGAAAATAATGAATCACAAATTCAATAGAAGAAATATCTCTATAATCTAAGTTAAACAATTATAAAAATAGGTGAATTCAAGAACAAAAAGTAAGCTCCATAAAGGGGCAACTATTCTAACATCAGACCAACAAAATAAACACAACATGAATAAAATCATTTTAATTTTTTTCTTAATCACTAATTTTTCAATTGTCACAGCACAAAATATTAAGATTAGCAGAATTGAGGGCTCTGCAGTTGCTGCAAACTCATATGTCATAGAGAGCGCTAAAAGAACATATGTGATAGATGCTCTTCGTTCAACAGAGGATGCTAAGAGACTTACTAAATCGCTTGGGGATGCAAATAAAGAAGTAGCAATGATATTCATTACTCATGGACATCCTGACCATTTTCAAGGATTACCAGAACTGAGTAAGAGTTTTCCCGACACACCCATTTATGTCGCTAACGAGCTTATTAAAAAAGACATTATTGGTTATGTTACTTATGCTTCAAAAAATGGATTTTTTGACAGCCAGCCAGAATTAATGCCTAAAAGTAAAAAGCATCCGAACGGTTTTGATTACGAAAATCTTATTAGGATTTACAATCAACCTCTTATTAAAATCGATAGAAAATATAACCTTTCAATAAGTGTAATTGAAGAACCAATGGAAGCTTCGCATACAACCTTATTAGCATCAAAATCCCTTAATGTGTTATTTACAAGTGATTTGGTGTATAATGAAACATTCCTTTGGTTAGGAAGTGGAGTGAATAAAAAATCAGCTGAAAATTGGATAGATAAATTACAAGACTTAATAGCGAATACAGATCCAGACATTAAGGTTTATCCCGGCCATGGAAAAATGGGAACAGTTGGTTTATTCAGTAAAAACATTGATTATATAAGAACATTTATTGAAGTTGTTAGCTTGTCGAAATCTGAGGAAGAAGCCACTTCAATTATGAAAAAAATATATCCCAATTACAAAGGAGATTTCCTTTTAAGTAGAAGTATTGATAATTGGCTCAAGCCTCCACAGGCAATTTCGCTATATAATAATATTGTTGATTTGACACATACACTCAATGAAGACTTTCCGTATATACCAGTTCCTGGAATCACTTTTCCTTTCAAAAGTAAAGTTATTGCAGACATTGATAAAATAGGTGTTGCAGCAAACAGTTGGCAAATACACGAGCATTTAGGCACACAGATAGATGCACCTAATCACTTTATAAAAGACGGAATGGGATTGGAAGATTTAGATATAAAGAATTTAATAGTTCCTGCAGTTGTGATTGATATAAGTATTAAATGTAAAGACAATGAGAATGCTGAATTAACCAAAGAAGACATCCTTAATTGGGAAAAAACTCATGGGAAGATTCCAGAAGATGCCTGCGTTTTTATGTATTCTGGGTGGGAAGAATACTTGCATGAAGAAAAGTTCATTGGGTTGGATGAAAATGGGGTAAAACACTTTCCTGGAATCTCTGTAGAAGCAGCAAATTTTTTAGTTAAGGAAAGAAATATCTCTGGTGTGGGAGTGGATGTTATTTCGTTCGATCCAGGCTATGACCACGAATATAAAACTCACAAAATAATTCTGGGAGCTGGAAAATGGGCCTTGGAGTGTGTTGCAAATCTTGATAAAATCCCTACTACTGGAGCAACGGTTTTTGTTGGTGCGCCCAAAGTCGAAGAAGCAACTGGAGGCTTAACGCGTATAATAGCAATTTGGTAAATAAAAAATATGATAGTAGAATACATTAGATACTCAATTAGGGAAAATAGACAAAACGATTTTATTGAAGCGTATGCACAGGCGTCAAAACAACTCGATAATTCAGAATACTGCTTAAGTTATGAGTTAACACAATGTGAAGAAGAACCTGAAAGTTTTATTTTAAGAATAGAATGGACCTCGACCGAAGATCACTTAAATGGATTTAGAAAATCGAAAGATTTTATGGACTTTTTAAGCTATGTCAGACCATTCTTTAATGATATATCTGAAATGAATCATTATAAATTGACTAAAGTGATCCAGAAAGGATAATACGGTCAAAGAATAACAAATTGCTGCTTTATATAAAGTTTTTTTTCGAGGTGTCAGTTGGATAATTAAATAAGTGACACCTTCAGTGCCCTTTTTGGGTACGCACAAAATGAAATAAATAGAACTAAATAAAATGAAAAAAGCATGTAAACATTTTATTTACAGGCAAATGAGTTCAAATGGAACCAAATTTCAGCGGAGAAAGAGGGAGACAGAACGTTTAGAAAAGGTATAATGTACCTTTTTAGTGAATGGGTCAGATGGCGGGCTGGCATCGGGATTACTCGCTTTACACTCATGATCCCTCAATCACGCACTCTTTACAATGAAGCTCGATAAAGCGAATGCTGTATTATGTGTTTTTACTTTTCTCCATATACCCGAACTTTGTTCGAACTATTCCAAAAAGTAAAAAGCCCGATTTCTTTTCAGAAATCGAGCTTCGCTCTAAGCGGAGAAAGAGGGATCAGAACCTTGCTTTTATCTAACTAATTATCAGTTATTTAAAATTCAACTTCTCTCTTACTCACCGAATTACTCACTTTTTGTTTATAGCGATTTGTTTCCATTTGAATATTAAATAAATTGAACAAGGTAATATTGAAGTTATGGACAGCATAGCACAGGACGGAAAATAAATAAGTCACCTTTACTTTTAGCATTCATAATGATGAAACCTACACCGTGTATCAAATAGGGTATGACATCGGCAGTTCTTCTATAAAAGTTGCCATTGTAAATGCACAAACTCAAGAAAAGATCATTCTGCAACATGAACCGGAGCGGGAAATGGACATAATTGCGGTGCAAAAGGATTGGGCAGAACAAGATCCTGAAATTTGGTGGAGGCACCTCTGTGTCGCCACAAAAAGGGCCATAAAGAAATCGGGTATTAATGCTTCTAAAATTAGCACAATTGGTATTTCGTATCAAATGCATGGTTTAATAATTGTCGATCAAAACGGGAATCCATTGAGAAACGCAATTATTTGGTGTGATAGTAGGGCTGTTTCTATAGGGAATAGTGCTTTTGAGGAATTAGGCACATCCTATTGTATGAATCACTTGCTCAATTCTCCCGGCAATTTTACAGCTTCCAAACTGAAATGGGTAAAAGAGAATGAGCCTGACGTCTATAACAGAATCCATAAATATTTACTTCCCGGAGACTATATAGCCTATAAACTTACGGGTAGAATATGCTCCACAAAAAATGGCCTTTCCGAAGGTATGTTTTGGGATTATAAAAATCACAAAGTCGCCACTGAATTATTAGACCATTACGGAATTGATAACAACTTAACTCCTGAAATTGTTGAAAATTTCACGAATCAAGGAATGGTAAATGCTCATGCAGCCGATGCAACTGGGTTACCCATGGGTGCTCAAGTTACCTATAGAGCTGGCGACCAACCTAACAATGCTTTATCATTAAACGTATTCAAGCCGGGAGAAGTTGCTACAACAGGTGGTACTTCCGGGGTACTTTATGCGGTTACCGATAATCTAAAATCAAAAGAAAGTTCGAGAATCAATCATTTTGCACATGTGAACTATACCAAAAAGAAACCAACCGTCGGAAAACTATTGAACATCAATGGAGCAGGTATTCAATATCGATGGTTACTAAACAATTGTGCTGAAAGTTCCTATGAGAATATGAATACGAAAGCAGCAAGGATTCCAGTCGGTTCTGATGGTGTTGTGGTTCTTCCTTTTGGTAACGGGGCTGAGCGTATGTTGAATAATAAAAATATTGGCGCGCATTATTGTAACTTAAATTTAAATATTCATAACGATGCACATTTATACAGGGCGGCTTTAGAAGGCATTGCTTTCTCGTTTGTATATGGTATGGGAATTTTAAAGAATGACAACGCAGAAGTCACAGTCATCAGAGCGGGAAATGACAACTTATTTCGTTCAGATGTTTTTGCCTTAACAGTAGCCACTTTAATTGATCATGAAATTGAAGTTTATGATACAACCGGTGCCATTGGAGCAGCCAAAGCATCAGGTTTAATAAATGGAAGTTTTGAAAAATTTGTTGAAGATAGTATGAAGAATGATCTTGTAAAGGCCATCGAACCACTACCTCAAAAGGCAGCTTATCTACAAGCGTATCATACATGGAAAAACGAATTAGAAATTCGACTAAAAATATAAATAACATGATTCAACTAGGCGAAAAAGAATATTTTAAAGGTATCGGACAGATTCAGTATGAAGGCAAAGGTTCCGATAATCCAATGGCATTTAAATATTATAATCCCGAGCAGGTAGTCGCCGGGAAAACGATGCGTGAGCATTTTAAATTTGCTGTGGCCTACTGGCATACGTTCTGTGGTCAGGGTGCAGATCCATTCGGGCCGGGAACTCAAAATTTTCCTTGGGATCAATCATCTGATCCTATTCAAGCAGCAAAAGATAAAGCAGATGCAGCCTTCGAATTTATCAGTAAAATGGGCTTTAATTATTTCTGCTTTCATGATTTTGATTTGATCCAGGAAGGAGCGACGTTTGCCGAATCTGAAAAGCGCTTAGCTACTATAATCGATTATATTAAAGAGAAAAAACAGACTTCGGGAATCAAACTTTTGTGGGGTACTGCAAATTGCTTTTCGAATCCGCGGTATATGAATGGTGCCGCTACAAACCCTGATTTTAATGTCGTTGCTAGAGCAGGTGGACAAATAAAACTCGCCTTGGACGCTACAATGGCCCTTGGCGGAGAGAATTACGTGTTTTGGGGTGGTCGCGAAGGTTATATGTCGCTACTAAATACAGATATGGGTCGTGAACTCGATCATATGGCACAATTTCTAACCATGGCTAAAGACTATGCCCGTAGTCAAGGTTTTAAGGGTACTTTCTTTATTGAACCGAAACCTATGGAACCTATGAAACACCAATATGATTTTGATTGTGCAACAGCAATTGGTTTCTTAAAAACATATGGATTAGATAAAGACTTCAAAATGAATATTGAAGTGAACCATGCGACTTTAGCTCAACATACCATGCAACATGAACTCGCCGTGGCTGCAAAAGCAGGTATGCTGGGTAGTATTGATGCAAATCGGGGTGACTATCAAAATGGATGGGATACGGATCAATTTCCGAATAATATTCAGGAAACTACAGAGGCTATGCTTGTGTTCTTAAAGGCTGGAGGCTTACAAGGTGGTGGTATTAATTTCGACGCAAAGATCAGAAGAAATTCTACCGATCCCGAGGATGTATTCCATGCGCATATCGGTGGTGCTGATACCTTTGCGAGGGCCTTGCTGATTGCTGATAAAATTATTTCCTTCTCCCCCTATGAAAAATTGCGTAAACAGCGTTATAGCTCATTCGATTCCGGTAAAGGAAAAGATTTCGAAAATGGTAAATTAAGTCTAAAAGATCTTTATGAAATTGCCCGGGAAAATGGTGAACTCGAGCTTAAAAGTGGAAAACAAGAACTATTTGAAAATATAATCAACCAATATATCTAATCAATTAACACAACATATATGAATACAATCTTAGAAGCTGCAGACTGGTGGGTTTTGGCTATTTATTTCGCAGCACTTATCGCTGTCGCCGTATGGGTGGTACTACAAAAGAATAAAAATACTGAAGATTATTTCCTTGCCGGAAGAAATGTAGGTTGGTTTGTAATCGGGGCTTCTATTTTTGCATCGAATATAGGGTCAGAACATGTAGTTGGTCTTGCAGGAACCGGTTTTGAATCTGGTACCCCCATGGCTCATTATGAGCTGCATGCCTGGATCGTACTTCTTTTAGGATGGTTGTTTTTACCATTCTATATTCGAAGTGGGGCTTACACCATGCCTGAATTTTTAGAGAAACGATTTGATAGTCGATCACGATGGTTCTTATCACTTTTTTCGCTTGTAGGTTATGTAATAACAAAAGTTTCGGTAACTATATATGCCGGGGGTATTGTGGTTTCTGAATTATTGGGTGTCTCATTTTGGGGTGGTGCCATTGGCATTGTGATATTCACAGGAATCTATACAATCGTCGGTGGTATGAAAGCAGTTATTTATACTGAGACTTTACAGACGATAATTCTAATTCTAGGTTCCGTTATAATTACCTATTTAGGTTTACAAGAAGTTGGTGGCTGGGGAGAATTAACAACCACAGTGAAAGCGGTGAGCCCTCAACATTTTAATATGTGGAGGCCGATGAGCGATCCTGACTTTCCATGGACCGGTTTATTAATAGGAGGAACAATTGTGGGTATATGGTATTGGTGTACCGACCAGTACATTGTTCAGCGAACACTAGCCGCCAATAATATAAAGATTGGAAGACGCGGTGCGATTTTTGGAGCCTATTTAAAATTATTGCCGATTTTCATTTTCCTAATTCCAGGTATCATTGCTTTTGCACTATCTGTTCAGAATCCTGAAGTATTCAGCATTGAAAAAGCTGACAGGGCCTTCCCTATGCTTGTAAAAACACTATTACCAGTTGGGTTAAAAGGTTTGGTTGCAGGAGGCCTTATCGCAGCATTAATGAGTTCATTGGCTTCGGTTTTTAATTCTTGTTCAACAATTTTCACCATTGATATCTATAAAAAACTAAAACCCAAGAAAACAGAAAAAGAATTACTTAGAATCGGTAAGATCGCCACTTCCTTTATCGTCATATTAGGGATTTTTTGGATCCCGGTCATGGAAAAAATTGGTGGTGGTGTGATGTATCAATATTTACAAAATGTTCAGTCATATATAGCGCCACCCGTTACAACAGTATTCTTACTTGGTATTATATGGAAAAGGGTGAATGCAAAGGCCGCTATCACTACCCTACTGGCAGGATTAGGACTACTCGTCTTAAGACTAACCACCGAAATATTGTATCAGCCAGAAATTGCTCATTTTAAAGAGACAGGTGAACAATTAGCATCTGGTCTGATGTACGGGTTTGCAACAATTAACTTTGCACATATGGCCATTTTTATGTTTATTTTCTCGGTCATCTTATGTATTTCTGTCAGCCTTGCAACGAATCCTCCGAACTACCAATTGATTCGTGGATTATCATTCGGAACGCTGACTGCAGAAGAGAAACAAGACTTAAAAGGAAGTTATGCTACTATTGATATAGTACTCTCTGTTTTATTAGTCGTTCTTGTTATTGGCATTTTAACTTACTTTACAGGATGAGAATTCAAAGCACCAGTATATCAACTTATATACTGCTATTTGTGATCTCTGTATTATCATGTAAAAATGAAAAAACACCAACAACATTACTTTTTATTGGAAGTTATACTGCCGGTAAGCCTTCCAAAGGAATACATATGTATGATTTCAACTCTGAAACAGCAGAAGTAGCATTATTAGACGTAGTAGATAGCATCGTAAATCCTTCATTCTTAACACTATCACCCAATGGAAGATTTTTATATTCGGTTACCAAGAGTCAGCTAAATTCAAACGGAACGGTTTCAGCATTTGCCATAGATTCACTCGCCGGAAAATTGTCATTCTTGAACGAGCGAGACTCGGGTGGTAGAAACCCAGTACATCTCACAATGTCAGAGAATGGAACGTATTTGATTGCTTCTAACTATACAGACCCAAGCATTGCCGTTTTTAAATCAAATAAAGATGGTAAATTGAATCCTTACGATCAATTATTGCAATTTAGAGATAGTAGCGTTGTCAAAGGCCGTCAGGATGCTGCCCATATCCACTCGAGTAATTTCTCTCCAGATCACAATTTTGTTTTTGCCCAAGATTTAGGAGCTGATAAGATTCGAGGTTTTGAATGGACTCCATCAACAGATAATGTTCTGCAAAGTAAAAAAGATCTTACGGTACAAATGAAACCAGGAAGCGGGCCCCGGCATTTTACCTTTCATCCCAATGAAACATATGCTTATGGTGTTGCTGAATTGAGTGGTAAAATATCGCAATATGATTATCAATATGGTCAATTGATTTTTAAAAAAGACTATCTCTCTTATGCGAATGAACAAGACATCTATAGAACCGCTGATATTCATATATCACCGGACGGAAGGTTCTTATACGCATCGAATAGAGCACCCGAAGAAAACTCCATTTCTATTTTTTTAATAAATATGAAAAATGGTGATTTAACCTTAATTGATCGCGAGCCTACCCATGGCGAGCATCCAAGAAATTTCGTGATCGATCCATCAGGCAAGTTTTTAATTGTTGCAAATCAATTTTCTGATAATATCGTGGTTTTTAAAAGGAATCAAACTACGGGTAAACTTCAAAGGACCTCAACAGAATTAAAAATTGCTAATCCTTCAAGTTTGCAAATGAGAATCTATAGCCAATAGAATATTACTTCTTCGTCAAATTTAATTTTTCGAGGGAAAATAATTCTGGTGACCCTCCTCTATTCCCGCTTCCGGCAACGGTATAAATAGAATTCTTATAAATAACTGCCTGAGTGCCATGTCTACCAACTTTCAGTTTTTGTGCTTTATACCATTTGTCTGAAGTAACATTATATATCTCAACATTATCATGGGCAGTTTCTAACACCGCACTTTCTCCACCAATGACCATGAGATTGTCCTTATAAAAAACGGTGCTCGTACCAGCACGTTCTGTTGGTATATTTAAGTTTTCCGGTAAAGTCATCCATTTATTTGAATTAATATCATATACATCAACTTCGGGTATGGTCAACTCGAAAGTTTGTTTAGTAGCATATGACGAATTTCTACCCCCAGAAGTATATATTTTGTCATCATAATATGCAGCATGAAAATGATCTCTGGGCCTAGGGGCATCCTCAAGGATTTTCCATTTTTTTGTTTTAAAATCATATGCGTCAACCCAAGGAACATGCTGAGAATTATGGCCATCAACGATACCACTAATAAGATACAATTTATCTTTATGCACAACTACACCTGCAGACCCTCTCCGTCTTTCTTCCGGAATTTCGGAACCCTCCTCCCATCGATTTAAATCCGGATCATAGATTAGCATCATTGAAAGTGGTGTTTCATAAGGATATTTTCCGGTCATGGCGCCAACTACATAAATTTTCCCTCGATAAGAAACTGCTTGAAAATGATGAATTTCTAAGGGTGGCTCCTTACCAAAGTACCATGTATTCGTGTTAACATTATAAATAGATGTCTTTTTGATTCCTCTTCCGCCCAAGAGATAAAAAAGAGTGTCAATAGCGACAAAACCGTTCTCATGTCGAGCAATTGGGCTATTATTAGTTTCTATTTTTTCCCATTGATTTTTAATTATTTCTGACTGACAGATCAGGTCTTGAAACATAAAAATCATTAAAAAAGGAATTAAATAAAACACTCTTTTCATAGACGTGGATTTCAATAATCAATATCCTTTGGAATTCCTTCATGGCTCGATTCATAAATTTTTTCTAATACCACCATGTTCTTTAAATAAGAATGAACAGACGTATCAAATGCATCTCCTGAATTTAATTTCTGAATAAAATGTTCTTGCGTAAAATAAACACAGTCACCCGCAAAATTTCGATCTTCGAAATCATAGATATGCTCTTGCTCCTTTTGTCCCAGTAACTGTAGTGTTATTTTTCCGTCTTCATAGAGTCTTATACTGCCTTTTCTTCCTTCTATTAAAAAGTTTCCGAAAGTTAATCTCGGATTTTCACAGGTACTTTCATTATAGCGATTTGCATCAAAAAAACCTACACCGCTATTCTCAAAATCAAAATGGACCCACCCAAAATCTTCACCTTTAATCACAGTATTCAATCTTTTCAATCGCGCATATACTTTAGCTATTTTACCCGCATAATAGTGCATTAGATCAACAAAATGAACACCTGTTTCGTACATCAGCAACTTTTCCATTTCTCGAAAATATGGCTGTCTATTCATATATGCATCTTTTTGCCAGCCATCACCCATGCGCATGCGTACGTTTATCGTAAATAAATCACCAATGGTATTTGCATCCAACAAGGCTTTCATTTCAATATGCCAAGGTTGAAATCGAAAATTTTCATGAACCATCATCCGAATAGGTGCATTCTCAACAGCCATAGCTATTTGCTTTCCCTCATTTAGAGTTGGTGTTAAGGGTTTCTGACAAATGATGTTTATTTTGTATTTGATGGCTAATAAGCATATAGCTAAATGTGATTTAGGAGGTGTAATGATATCAACAAAATCTGGCTGCTCTTCGATAAACATTTCCTCTATATCAGTGTAGATGTTTTGTATACCGTATGCTAAAACCGCATTCTTCGCTTTTTCTTTATTGACATCGCATATTGCTGTAATTTGAACATTCTTCAGTCTGTTCCAAGCTTCTAAGTGAAACTGACTGAAATATCCTAAACCGATGCATACGCCTCTTAGCATTATCTAATATTGTGTAAAGTTTCTCTGTGGTTTCATCTTATACCAAAATAGGATTGCCAGAACATTTAATGTGGCACCAACAATGAAAAATAAAGTTGTCGAACCTGTCCATGCCAATAGATATGGAAATAACAATGCAGTTATGAAGGCCCCGATATTACCCGCCATATTCATGGTCCCTGAAACCGCTCCTGAGTGTTTCTTACCAATATCAACACAAAATGCCCAAGACGGTGGTAAGGTCATATCCGCCCCAAAAATTGCAATACTTAAAAATAAAATGGCTCCAACAGCCGATTGCATATAGATGCTACCAATCAATCCTATTGCTGCGAGAAAAAACCCTATAGCTGCCGGAATTCTTCTTGAAGCATCCCATTTTCCTTTTTTAAATTTTCTGTCGATAAGCCAACCTGAAAACCAGTTGCCAAAAGCACCAAAAATAAGCGGTATTGCTGTATAAAACCCTGCTTCTACCGTTTCTAAGTTGTAGACCTTCTTTATATGAGGGAACAACCATGTTAGTGCAAAGAAAAAGGTGAAATTGCTGCAAAAATATTGTCCCATGGCATACCACATGTTTTTAGATTTTATCAGAACTCCAAAATTTATGGATTCTGTGGCTTTCGTCGATTCTTTATCTTGTCTAGTCGAAATTATATACTCCTTTTCCCGATCAGAAATTCCCTTATGCTCTTCTGGATTATCTCTAAAAAACAGATACCAGACAATGGCCCATAGTACTCCTATACCTCCTAATATTACGAAGGTAGTCCTCCAACCGTAGGTGTCAATCAACCAGGCTACTACTGGTAGTGAAAAGGCAGCGCCAAGACGCGAGCCAGAAAAATTGATTCCGGTCACAATACCTCTCTCTTTTAATGGAATCCAACTGTAAATCGCTCTTGACATTCCCGGAAAGGCTCCGGCCTCTCCAGCACCAAACAAAAAACGTATAATTAAGAGTGAAACAAAATTATAAGCGGCTCCGGTTAACGCAGTAAAACCAGACCAAATTGTTACTATGAGCGCCAATATTTTTCTAGGGCCAAAACGATCTGCAAGCACTCCTGAGGGTGTTTGAAAAAAAGCATATCCTAAAGAAAATGCTGCTAGCACCCATCCCATTTGTTTATCCGTTAGGCTGAGACTATTTGCAATAGGATCTTTTGCCACTGAGATACATATTCTATCAACATATAATAATAGTGCTAAGAGAAAAGTACCTAACACCATGAAGTAACGCCTGGGAAAGTACTTGCTTGGTTTCATTGTAGTTGTTTAATTAAATTATATAAGTCATTCTTTTTACCAACATTTCCAGGAAATATGATTAGAGGAATTTCAGGATACTTAGATGACTTACCTAATTTCCAAACGGGTACCCCTTTCAAAATTTGGCCCATTACCATGGCTCTTTTTCCACCCAAGGCCTTGACACATATATCACTCGATGTAATTCCGCCTTTTGTAAGGATATATTTGGGCCTTACTGAAACTAATTTTACCAAACTAATCAAACCCTCAGATACTCTGTTCACAATTGTCAGATTCTCTTCTTTAGTACTCCCTGTATGCACTTTTCTACTTGTATAGAGTATAACATCTTTGCCGCTAGCCAGGGTATTATTGATAATTTTTACGATATTTTTAATGTACACGCTATCGGGTTCATTTACCAACATCTTACCTACCTTTATTTTAATAAATACGGCTTTCGCATTCTTTTTTTTCAAATAGTTGAGTTGTTCTGTTGTTTTTGGTACGTAAGACCCGATAACAATAAGCCCTCCATATTTTCGATTACGAGTTAAAATGGTTTCTTTCGTCAATAAGGGTAATGAAGGGATACCGGTTATGGCATTTACAAAAGAAGCAGCAGTGCGATACATAAGGTTTTCATTACATTGGAGACTGGCAATCGCAAATGTTTCTAAATCAACACGAGAGGTCGCGTTGACAATAAGATGACCGCATTCTGTATCTTGAATCGTGTTTTTAATAGTAGTCACCGTCTTGTTTCGAAGTTCTGCTACTGAAAAACTTAAGACATCTTTCTCCTTCACCAGACCATTGTATTTTTCTTCGATATAGGCTTTTAAGTTCGAACTTGAATATCCAAAGGTGGAGTCTCTGGCAAATGGTGTTTCACCAACAGGTATAAATTCATTGTGCTCTTGCACATAGTGAACATCTTCAAAAGTGTATCGACCTCCTTCAAAAAAAGCTGGAATTAAAACATGCTTAGCATTTTTCCAACCTAGACCATCCAAAAGTGATATAACCTCGTCAGGATAATGACCTCTAAGCGTTGAATCACCACGGCTGATAACAATTAATTTTTTTCGATGTTCCTTCGCCAATTCAGCCAATAATAAACCTATTGACAGCCCCAATTTTTTCGCTTCTTTCGCTTGCAGGCTCCTAGAGTTCGTGAGAAGAAAGAAAACGGGACTATTGATGATCTGATATTCAAGGGTTGCATATTCCCAGTCAGTTACCACTGGTACGTTATGCATTGTTTGCGTGCCTGTAGGATCATCATCTAGTATTACAAACGTGCGCGAATTTTCACGAAGAAAATTTAACACTTCTTTTCGTCTACTTTTTTCAGCACCCTGCTGTATAGATTTTACTATGTGCTCTTTTACTATCATGTTTTATTCTAAAGCCAGCACGCGTGTTGGTGCTCCATCTCCATTTTTAATTTTTAATGGAAGTGCTATCAATACCACCTTTTCTTTTGTCAGCTGACCTAAGTTTGTCAACCCTTCAACAATTATTACATCATGGTTCATCAAAATATGATGTATCTCAGTTACCTCTTTTATATTATTGACATCGGCAACAGATGGAGGTTCTACTCCTAGTATGTTAAGTCGCTTTACCCCCATCCAATGTGCGAGGTCTTTACTGATTCGAGGTAATTCATTTTTGTACGCCGGAGTGTTGATTCTTTTACTCCACTCAGTACGCAATAAAAGGCTTTGACCTTTCTTAATTTTATGCTCAATAGGTTTCATATCTTCAATCCCGATCAAAGTCCCAGGAGCTATATGTGTGAGGTCAACTACCCAGGCCTCTGAGATAAAGCGATCAGTTTTAATCTGATCAATAGTTTGCTCATTAACTTCAAAATGCATCGGTGCATCCATATGGGTGCCGCTATGCGAGTATAGATGCAATGTGGTTGCATTCCATCCATCTGATGAGAGTTCTTTCGCCGACGTAATTTCAACCCCGGGTATTTCGTTACTCATAGATAATGTTAAGTCTACTACATTTTTTGAAGCCAAATCAAACATAATATATCACTATTAAGATGCTATAAATTTCACAATGCTTTCTGCTATTTCAGTTGTCGTTGCTGTACCTTTAAGGTCTTTTGTAAGGTTTCTGGTCGTCGTTGCGTGTTCAATCCCATCTAAAATGTTTTGAGCAGCTTCCTGTTCACCAAGGTGTTCAAGCATAATGGCGGCCGACCAAATTTGTCCGATTGGATTTGCAATGTTCTGCCCGGCAATATCAGGTGCTGATCCATGAATAGGCTCAAACATGGACGGAAACTCTTTTTCAGGGTTGATATTTCCACTGCCGCCCAAACCCAGACTTCCCATGATGGCTCCTCCGAGATCAGACAAAATATCACCGATCATATTCGTGGTGACAATCACATCAAAAACTTCAGGCTTCAAAACAAAACTTGCGGAGGCATTGTCTACATACATTTTACTATATTCAATATCTGGATATTGCTGGGCAACGTCAGCAATCACACGATCCCAAAAACCTAATGAATAAATCAGCGTATTTGATTTGGTGACATTCGTCACTTTTTTACGTCGCTTCCTGGCTAGTTTAAAAGCAAAATGGGCGATACGTTCAACTCCTTTTCGTGTAACAATACTGGTATCAATGGCCATTCCGTTCGGAGTATCCGGATACATTATTTTGCCGTTTTGCACGAATTCACCCTCATTGTTCTCGCGGATTATTACAAAGTCAATATCATTTGCGGTTTTATCTCTTAAGGGGCTTTCAACACCCGCAAATAACTTTACCGGTCTATAATTGACGTATTGCTCTAATTCAGTACGAACTTTAAACGTATAGTCTTTAGCAGGCAGGGTATCATCTACCTCAGGTAGACCTACGGCGCCAAAATAAATAGCGTCAAATTGTTTTAAAGTATCTAAACCATTTTCAGGCATAAACTCTCCATGATTTAAATAATAACCTGCTCCCCATGAGAATTCTTGTGTTTCGATTTCAAAATTGTACTTGTTAGCAACCGCCTCAAGTACAGAAATTCCTGCCGGCACTATTTCATTGCCTATTCCATCACCGTTAACTACAGCGATCTTATATTTCTTACTCATTATATTTTATGTTTTGGTTTTCTTTTAAAAAATCTGTTCCCCATTTTTCTCTTAATTCTTTTGCGAGCAAAATGACTGTTTGTTGATGCTCCTCTTTTTCCGCCAGGTTATCAAGCTCTAAAGGATCGTTACTATGATCAAACAACATGCGTTCATAAGCAACACCTGTATCATCGGTCCATTCGGTATAAAATAGGTCTCCTTTAATTAATGTAACAGCATCTTTGAACTTGGAAACCGCCCAATCTTTTTCACGTTTTTCACTATTTAGAACAGACATTAAACTTTGACCTTCCACCGTATTTGGGATTTCTATTCCTGTCAATTCACATAAGGTTGGATATACATCTATAAATTCTGTAATGGCATTTGTAGTTTGACCTGATGTTTTTCCTGGGACTTTAATCATCAACGGAGTACGCAAGGCCGTTTCGAAAGTCACATGCTTGCACCATAGTTTATGGTCTCCTAAATTCCACCCATGATCTCCCCATAAAACGACGATCGTATCATCTTCAAGTTGTAATTTTTTTAATTCATCTAATACCAAACCAATTTGAGCATCGATATAACTTACACAAGCATAATATCCATGGATTAGTTCTTTTGCCAGATCTTCTGGCACCTCTCCTTTTTTCGGCACATTGGCATACCCACGTAATTCTCCGAAATTATGAAAGGCCTTTTTTGGTGTAGTCTGAGGTTGCACATAGCTTTCCGGCAAGACTATTTTTTTTCTATCGTATAAATCCCAGTATTTTTTAGGAGCGTTAAACGGAAGATGTGGTTTCATAAAACCCAAGGCAAGAA
Source organism: Maritimimonas sp. 2405UD52-3 (assembly GCF_056591715.1). Classification (NCBI taxonomy): domain Bacteria; kingdom Pseudomonadati; phylum Bacteroidota; class Flavobacteriia; order Flavobacteriales; family Flavobacteriaceae; genus Maritimimonas; species Maritimimonas sp. 2405UD52-3. The sequence goes on along the minus strand of NZ_JBWQOL010000004.1, from coordinate 153,674 downwards.
AAAAGGGTTCTTTACTATTTTTAAGTTTTCGTAAATCATCGATGCCTTTTCTTGCTATTTTCCCATCGAAGTAGGCTGTATCTTCTACATCAGCCATTTCAACGGGGTAACCACCAGCACTCACTTGACTTTCATCAGAGTTAATCTCAATATTTTTTTTCAGTTGATAATCACGAATACTTCCTTTTGGAAACCAAATACGATCCCAGGCTAAACTGTCGTCGTCAATCTGATGGTATACTTTACCATTTGACACTGTTGTATATCCGTTTTTCTTAAATAGCATAGGTAGAGACACAGCTTTCGGCACATCAACATCTGCCCTGGTTTTATAATTCAAAAATCTATGTCGCGTGGGGCGAATTCCCGTTAGTAAACTTGCTCTTGATGCCCCGCAAACTGGAATATTACAATAGGCTCTATTGAAAACTAAACTCTGCGTTGCCAATGCATCCAATTGAGGTGATTTTATATGATTTGCTCCATAAAAATTTAGTTCGGGTCTGAGGTCGTCAACCACGATGAATAAAACATTCATCTGCTTTTTTTCTTTAGGCAGGTCTTTCGCTTTTTTTTCATTCTTGCATGAAATAAAAAGAATTACAACTGCTATCAGATATTTAAATGCTCTCATTTTGATTCTATTATTCAATGACTACCAATGTTCAATAACTAAATAATCTCCCTTGTTAAGGATATTCTTCAGTGAATCTGGAATGGTTCTTCTTCTTGTATCTTGGTCTAGCTTAAAACCTTTAGTACCTTTAGGTGTAATTATTGGCATGTATCCGGGTTGTTCCTGTAAAAAATCTCCTTGCTTCTCCATCCAGCTGAACATATCCGTCTTTAATCTTTCGATCGTACTTAAATGATCGGGATTCTTAACCAGATTATGTTGTTCGAAGGGGTCATTTTCTAGATCGTACAATTCTTCAAAAGGTTCATCTTTGAATTTTAATGCCCCTCTTTTGATAAAAACATTCACATTTGGCTTACTCCCTAGGTTTTTATCGAGAACCTCAATCGAATTGAAATTTCGTATATATTTATAACGCTTATCGCGGATCATCCTCGATGGAAAAATCTCTGATTGTAATATGTTTTGATTGGTTCGAACTCCGTAGACATATTGATTTACCTCAATATCTTTTCCTTGCAGCAATGGTAAGAAACTTTTACCATCCATATCTGAAGCGACGTCACCACCCACTATATCTATGAAGGTAGGAAGTACATCTGTGTAATGCACCAACTGACTTGATTTTGTTCCAGGTTTCACAACACCGGGCCAACGTACTACGAGTGGAACTCTGAGTCCTACATCTTTAACGGTGAATTTACCGGAGACACCATGATCTGCACTATAAATAAAAATCGTGTTTCTATTCAAATGGTCATCTACCAGCTGTAATACCTTTTCTAGTTGTGTATTATCTTCTTCGATACTTCGATAATATCCTGCTTTAGACTTGACAAAAGACTTACTATTCTTTTTATGTTCATTAAAAGGATAGAATTTGATGGAATCTGCATTGGCATTCTTCACATCAAAATATTCTCCATGCGGATATTTTGATGTAATAAACATACAAAATGGTTTCTCACTCTTTTTAAAGTAGTCCGCTATGCTATCTAAAGGAATATATTCTCTCGGCACTCCTTTTTTTGGAACCGGATTCCATTGCCTATCCCAATTATAAACCTCTGTAGGTTTAACATGACTTTTGCCGGCAAGAACCACTTCATAGCCTAGTTGCTTCATACGTTTTGTCACACTCTCAACCGATGGTTTCGTGCCAGTGTGATTCGCAAAACATCCATTTTTTAACGGATAGTTACCCGTGAATAGCTGCGCCCTACTTGGTGCACATATTGCTTGTCCGGTAAATGCATTGTTGAATAACATTCCTTCTTTGGCAAGACGGTCTACTGCGGGCGTTTTCACTTTCTCATTTCCATAACATCCATAATCATAAACATCTTGATCATCGGCTAAAAAGAATACGATATTTGGCTTTTTTTCGCTAACCTCTTTAATTTTTGTTATCGGGGTTGGACCACAGGAAAAACAGATAATCGCCCCGAGAACTATGACAAGAAATCTATTTTTTAAAAACATCATTTAATTAAGGTTAATTTACTCGTGCTTACCTATCTGCTCCTATAACTTCTACAGGTTTCATATTATAACTACTCGTCCTTGCTTTTTGCTCTACAAAATACGGCTGAAACGTATAGTTAGAAGCTAAATCCCATTCAGCATTAATCCCTGGTAAATAGTCTTTCAGTTCTTCTATTTTATCTTTATAATTAGGATTATATGCTTGGTTTATCCATTCATTGGGATCAGAACGATGATCGTAGAACTCTTCTGTATTGTCCTCATAGCGGATATATCGGTATTCGTCGACCTTTACCGCGTGATTATTCATACCAAATGTTGTTATCGCTATAGCCTCTTCCAGTCCTTCATCATTTTGCATCAGTGCAACTAAACTAGTTCCCTCATTCCTATTATAAGCCGGTAATCCACTTAATTCTAAAAGTGTTGGGTAGATTGAAAGCATCTCTACGGGCACATTAATCTTCTTGTCTTTTGGTAAATTTGGTGCGGCAAACATTAAAGGTGCCTTGGTAGCAGCTTCCCATAAGGCATGCTTTGCAAAAGTGCCCTTTTCGCCTAATCGATATCCATGATCAGACCATAAAACAACAATGGTGTTATCTACATATTTACTTTGTTCTAAGGCATCTAAAACACGACCCAATTCATAATCAACATAGCTCATACAAGCTAAATAGGCTTGTACAATTTTTTTCCATTCTCCACTTTCTTTCGCCCATTCTGTGGATGGCATCATTGGTAAGTCATTTATCTGCAAACCAACAGGAGGAATATCATTTAAATCATCTGCTAGATACGGTGGTGTTTTTATGCCTTCCAAGGGATGCATATCGAACCATTTTTGAGGTACATATAAGGGTACATGTACACGTAAAAAGCCCAAGCCCATAAAGAAAGGTTTATCATAATCTCTATTTAAGCGCTCTATGACCCAATTAACAGATTGATGATCGGGCATTAAGCTATCATTTTCGGGAAAAGCCCCCCAATCTGTACTCGTTCTTCCGTGTTTCCCTTTTATACCCTTACCAAAACCATCCCAAACAAATCGCTTTTCAGGATAGGGTCCAAAACCCTTTACGCGTCCACCAGATTCATTAAACACACTGTCTGGAGCATGAATATGAAATAACTTACCGATTCCCATAGTGTGATAGCCATTGTTTGCAAAATATTCTGGTAGAAAAGTGATATCCTTAGTACTTGGATTTCCTGGGCGACGAATTTGATTATCCGGAGTCATACCATATATTCCTGTAGTAGAAGGCCTAAGTCCAGACATAATTGAAGCTCTTGACGGACCACACAGCGGCGCTTGAACATGCGCATTGGTAAAGGTTACCCCCATTGCAGCTAGCCTATCAAAATTGGGTGTTTTGGCGTTAGAATACCCATCAATAGGTGTTATCCAATTGTTTAAATCATCAACAGAAATGAACAGTATATTTGGTTTCGCCATAGCGACGCTCTTTTCTTTCATCTCATTGTTGTTTTTACAAGACAAAAATAAGGTGACCATAATGAACGTTATACATACTTTTCTATACATATTTAGGCATCTATTCTTTCCAAAAATTATCGATCTTTTTATTTAGAGTTTCAACTATTTTCGGTTTCGCCCCGGCACTATCTCGTACTTCATACGGATCTTCGTATATATTAAATAGTTGTACTTTTTCATTTGGTTTATTTGTACTATCTGGGATAATCAACTTATATGGATCGGTTATTGCAATTCGGTAAAAAATACTTGACTGAATCGAGTCAAAATCGTGTGCATAGATCTCGCCAAAAATGGCGTCTCTACTTTTGAGTTTCTTTTGATCTAAAACATCAATTCCTTTCATTTCTTTTGGTTGTTCTATATCCAACATACTCAATACTGTAGGTACCATGTCAATGCTACTTACGAGGTTTTGAGTGTCCATTAGCGGCGTGATTTTACCTTTCCATTTAAACATGATAGGCGTTCTCAACCCGTAGTCGTAGGGAGAGCGCTTCGATATTTCATTAAAGCGTGAATCATTTAAATTTTGAACCCACCCGTTATCAGTGACATAAACAAATAATGTGTTTTCTGACAGTCCTTTGTCATCAATATAATCGAATAAGTCTCCGCAAGTTTGATCAAACCATTCAACCATGGCCCAGTATTTAGCTACATATTCTGATGGTGCTTTCGGAAGGTATTTTTGCAATAAACTATCTGGTGGATTATGGGGTGTATGAGGTAAGAAGGGGGCATACCACATAAAAAATGGCTTCTCTTTTTTTACGGCTAAATCAATATAATTGTACAAAGTATCCAACCCTTTTCGGCCAATTTCCAAGCCATAGTCTCCGTGACGTGCGTCTCGTTTTTCGTCACCGTGTGTCATCCCATAGTCAAAGCCTCCAACTTTATAATTACCTTCCCACCATTTACCTGTTTGAAATGAAAGATAACCTTTAGCCTTCAGTAAATCCGGTAAGGTTGTGAGCGTTTCAAAATTTTCTATTATGGGTCTGTAGTTTACGTTTCGTAGTTTTCTCGCTTCTTTTTTATCTGGAATTCGATCATAGGTAACATCGTTACCCAAAACGCCGTGTTGCTGTGGATATAATCCGGTGATAATAGTCGCCAAAGAAGGTGCACAAAGCGAGGTCGATACGTAACCTCTTTGAAATGTCAAACTTTCGGCCGCAAATTTATCCAGACGCGGTGTTTCTATATGTTCATGACCCATAAAACCATAGTCAGTCCATGCTTGATCATCAGATAAGATGAATACGATATTTGGTAATTCCGTGCCAATATTTTCTTTGGTGATAGCTTTATTAGTATTCTTCTTGGTACAAGAAGCTAATAGTATCAGCATGAGTAAAATAACCAAGGAGTGTTGTACTTTTTTTACCATATTTTTATAGTTTATTTTTTATTAACATGGTCCAATAATATTGTTTTTACATGGCCTACATTCCCACGATTTAGCCCTCCATTAGTGGCTCCTGTAATCCAGTAGAGTACCATCCCGGCATCTGAACAATCCCACTTTCCTTTTTGAAATTTGACCACATCATCTAGTTCTGCAATTTTTCCTTGAATCCATATACCTTGAATTCTAGGGTCAGGATGATTTTTCGCCCAGTCCCAATGCTCAATATCAACTTTCAACCCAATGTTTTGATCGGGAATACGGACTTCTTCAATTCCGAAATCTAAAATCTGCTGCCATGTATAATAATCACCGGCGTCGTCATTCGCGGGGTGATGCGTCACTACTTTGACAAATTTGTGTTTTGTTTTTTTGGAAGCATCAAGTGCAAAACCAATAATATCAGGTTCACCTGCTTCAATAATCCATAGTGGATCATTAGCCGTTGACGCATTTATCGCATTGACAAGATCATCTACCGTTTCTTTTTGTTGCCATTTTGCATCGTAAAACGTCATATTATCATATCCGCCCCAGCGTCTTGCCGTTACGTCACAGGCACTTTGCATTAAGGCATGTCGCTCCTTTTCGGCGGCCACTGAAATCCGCTGATTTCTTAACAAATCACAACTATGCGAATAATGTACAAGCCTGTTTTCGAGCCCAGAAGCTCTTAACAAAGCAATTGAGACTGCCGTTCCACCAAGATCATCAGGATCTGGTGAGTTTCCATCTGCAACAATGGCAATGCGACCTGAAGGCGCTTTTATTACAGGTGCAGAATTTTGTACCACCTCTAAGTTGCTTTTGAATGGTGTTCTTATAACATCTTTACCTTTACCAACTGGAGCAAAGATGATACCTGACCAGCGGGCTCTTGCCCATTCTTTTCCATCGGCACTACCTACTTTTGCTACAACCGTAATTTTATCTCCTTTTTTTAGTTTCACATTTTCCCAAAGACCATTGTTATTTTCGCCTTCTTCAAATATGTCTTTCGTTAAAGGAGGTTTAAACGCGCCTAATTTTTTATCATTAATTAGAATTTTGAACTCCGATTGTCCATCATTTTCGCCAACAGCAACAAATACCATATCATAGCTTCCATTTTTAAATGTAAAAGACGTAGATGTTTGCGCTTCTTTTTGTTTGTTAGGATTAATACCAAGCCATTTGCCTCCAGCATGTTTGTAAAATCCAGTACCTTTTATTGGAAAATCATCAATGGGCAAGGTTTTATTTTCGATATTGGATGCGGCAATCTGTTTATAATAGGATTGCATAGGCCAAAGGGTTGTGACTTTTAACCCTTCATCTTTTGGTATATATGAACTGTCTTTGGTTAAAATAAATTTGTCAAACTCAAAACCATCCTCTCGCATACTAAACTGTATATCGTGAATACCTGCCTTTTCTATATCTAAATAAATTGCTTTTGGGACACCACAATGCACTTCTTTTGTTCGTTGTTTGCTTTCCCAAGTCCATTTATTTTTTCCTTCGCACCATTGCATGCGTTCACCATGTTCCGGCCACTCATCATTTAACCCAACGTGTACACCATTATCTTCACTTCCCGTACTAAAAGCACGTACCCAAACGTAATATCGTCCTGGATTATTTATTCTAACTTTATAATGTAAAACTCCAATTTCACCAGCTTTATTCGAGAAATTTTCTCCATGAATTAGCGTATCAGAATGTGTCACTCTAGTATCTGGTAATACTTCAATATAAGCACCATTACTAGCTCCAATATTATGTTGCGGATCTTCGTCCCGTCCTACATTGGACAAAGCGTCTTTAGAGGTTATGTACCATTGTCTGATTTCTGATTTACTTTGTTTATTGAAGTACTCTGCCTCAATGGCAACCATGCCATTATTTTCCATAAAAATAACGTCTACATCAACAATTGGCTTGTTGAAATTTGTCGATTGGGCATTTACAAATATGTTTGATCCTAAAAGTAGAAACAATACAAAATTTATCTTCATTTTTACAAATTATTTAAGTTTTGATTGAAATGTGTACGTTCCAGGTTGCACTTCCAATTCGAAAGCATCTTTTTCTGTATTAATCAACTTCATATTTGAATTATTTTCAAAAGTTTTTCCGTCAATTTGAAGTGCTAGGCTTGAATCAGCAGGTATAATGACTTTAGCTGTTGTATTTGGTGGAATCACTACTTCGAAGTTGAACTTGCCATCTTTAATTTCCCATGAAGACGATACTTTTCCGTAAGGTGTGTTTAAACTTGCCGAAGCCGATGTTAATGGTTCGTTGGGTTGAGGCGCTATTTTAATGATTTTATATCCAGCTTCTAGTGGTGCAATACCTGCTATACGCTCATACATCCATTGTCCAATTGCTCCGTATGCATAATGGTTTAAGCTATTCATGTTCATAGGATTAAACCCTTCTTCTTTACTGTAACTATTCCAACGTTCCCAAATGGTTGTTGCACCTTGATTAATAGAGTAAAACCAGGATGGGTAGGTTTCATTAAACAATAATTTGTACATTAAATCAATTTCGCCTGTTTCATCTAGAACTTCCGATAGTAATGGTGTTCCTAAAAACCCTGTTCGTAAATGATTATCGGCTTCGGCTATCTTTTCTATTAAGAATTTTTTAGCGTTTGCTTTTTTATCTTCTGAAATTAAATCGAAAGCCAAAGCCAATAAATATGATGTTTGTGTTTCAGCAACATCTTTAACTTTCCCTGTATCATCGAAGAATCTGTTCTCAAAAGCGGTTGCTACAGTAGTATACAATTCCTCATATTTAGCCTGTTCTTCTGTCTTATCTAATACCTCAGCAACTTTCGCTGTCAATTTAGCTGAATGTGCATAAAAAGCAGTACCAATTAATTTGCTAGACGTATCACCTCTGGTATCACCATTTTCAGGATAAGGTTGCAACCAATCTGAAAAGGACATCATATTTGAAATATAATCTTTTGATCTCTTCTCATGATATTTCAACCAGTTTTGCATCATATCAAAATTCTCCTCTAAAATACTCGTGTCACCAGTACGCATATAGATTTTCCAAGGGATAATCGTACAGACATCACCCCAACCTGAGCTTCCAATTTTATTACCACGTGAATCGGGTACCGTCCAAGGAATAGCGCCATCTTCTAACTGTGCTTCCCTGACACTTTGCAACCAACTCGTCCAAAATTTATACACATCTGCATTGAACATGGATGTTGGCCCGAATACCTGAGCATCACCTGTCCAGCCTAAACGTTCATCACGTTGCGGGCAGTCCGTAGGAATATCTAAAAAATTACCACGTAAGCCCCAAACGATGTTACTTTGTAGTTGATTCAATTTATCATGTGAAGATGTAAACGTACCGTTATCATCAAAATCGGAATATAAAACTAGACCCTTTATCCAGTCTTTAGAAGGTTCTTTAGAAGTATCAAATCCGCTAAGTTCTACATACCTAAACCCATGAAATGTAAACTTAGGCTTATATTCAATATTACCATCCTGTGAAGCAATGTAATAATCAGTAGATTTTGCACTTCTATAATTTTTAGTGTAAAAGGTGCCATCAGGTGATAGCATTTCGGCGAATCTGATTTGAAGGGTATCTCCTTTTTTCATTGGAACATTTACAACAGGTACACCTACCATATTTTGTTTTAAATCGAACACGATTGCTCCATCATTATTCGTAATGTCTTGCGGCGTTAACACTATTTTTTCTTTTACTGTAGCGTGGCGTTTAGGTTCTAACTTAACGTCATCATCAATAGCTGCAACTTCAACGGACGTCCAATCTTTATCATCAAAATTATTTGTCGTCCAATTGGGCATTTCTAAATTCGCATTATAAATTTCGCCATCATAGATTTCTGCGAACTGAAGCGGACCATTTGTCATTCCTTTCCAACTATTATCAGAACCAATAATTTCTTTGGTTCCATCACTCATCGTTATTTCTAACTGAGCTAAAACTTTTGGAGAAATCGTATTATCCCATGGTGTTGTTCCCCACAGTAAACGACCAGAATACCAACCAGAAGCCAGTTCAACACCAATTGTATTTTGTCCTGATTCTATTAAATTAGTAACATCATACGTTAAGGTCTCAATACGTTTGTCATAAGTTGTAAATCCGGGCGACATCGCGTCATCAGAAACATTTTCACCGTTAATAGAAACATCAAACACACCTTTAGCTGTAATGTATAAACGTGCTGAAGTTACGTCGTTAGATAACTCAAACTCTTTTCTTAAGTATTGTGGTTTATGTATGAGAGTATTTCCACGCCCTCTAACACTGTCTTTAGCGGTATCTAAACCAATCCATTTGGCTTTCCAATCGCTATTGTTTAATAAACCCAACTCAAAATGATTGGGTTCGCTCCACTTTGAGGCTTCGTCATTTTGGTTCCAATACTTTACTTGCCAATATACTTTTTGGCGAGATGCAAGTGGCTTACCATCATATTTAACCCATACAGATTGATTTGTTTCTTGTTTTTTGGAATCCCATAAATCTGCATTATTTGGCAATTGATCTGGACTACTGGCAACAACTATTTGATATGCAGACTGACTCGATACCTTATCAGAAACTGGTAATTGCCATGAAAATATAGGGTTAGCATCGTAAAATCCTATAGGGTTTTTAAATCCCTCTGAGACCGTTAAGAATATAGGTTGCTCAATAACCTGCTTAGTGCAAGAGCTCATAAAAAAGATTATGGCAAGGTAAGTGATTATTGAGATAAAAGGTGCTCGTTTCATGTTTAATGATGCTTTTAATTAAAAAGTATAATAAAGCAAGGTTCTTTTTTTTTTCAAAAAAACTGTCCTGCCCTGTCTCGCTCGAAAAAAGTCAATTTATTCGACCTTTATAGTGGCAGCGACTTCGGTCGTATCTTTTGGAAAATTGATCATTATTGGTACAACTTCAACCCCAGGTACCATATTGAAAATACGTTCTTTCTTAGAAGGTTTGATAGCGATTGGGGCATTTGATTCGATAACAACGGTGCCTCCTTCTTTATAAATTTCGACCCTGTTATCAGAAGGTTGAACTACTTTTTCACCGGTCGGTGAAAGTATCGGTAAAACCAATACATCTGTATTTGAACCAGATATATTTCTTAGCGCTCTTATAATAGTTTTTTCTTGATCAAAGAGATAGTGCAATTGCACCTCCCCTTCAGATTTCGGTGTTTGTTTTTCTCGATTCGTCAATGCGGCATCTACCACAAAATGTACAATTCCGTTTGCATCTGTATTAGCTACTTTAGCTTTTAAATCATGAATAGTTGTATACCATACCCCATCATCATAACGCTCAATGCGCGGTGTTATACAAAAGTCCTCACCGGGTTGTTCCTGCTGATTATACGGTTCCACCTCAATATATTCAGCCATACTTGCAGTAAATAGCGGACCTACTTTTTCATGCCATAAAACCGCTAATGCCCCTCCTGTGGCTGCAACAGAATATTTCTTTTTCCAAATCTGATCATAAGAAGATACCGTTCCTCTCCAGGGACCTCTGGCTACTAGCCATACGTCAAGGTCAGCAATATGCTTAACGCCATCATTTGTCTTTCTTGGAATTGGTTTATTCTTATTTACGTTTTGTAATTTGTCCTTATTATCTAATACAAAGGCTAAACTCTTTGCATGTGCAAAGGTATGATGAATACAGGGTGTTATGTCATGAGTTTGGTAGTGCAACCCTCCTGCCAACAATCCATTTACAGTACAACGTTCCAGTAATTCTGTACTCAGAAAAGCTGCTGTGCCGAAAGCGGGATTTCTATCAGCCATTAATGAAAATGCCGGTTGACAACCATCAGTAGTTCGACTTCCCCAATAGGTCCATTTATTTTGTCTGGTGCCCCAGCTATTATCCCAAGCACCGTCTGGTAACATAAATTCCAGATGACCATTTAAAGATTCGGTTAATAACTGTACTAATTTTTCGTCTTTTTCAAGAATCGCATATTGTACAACACCGTTTAATGTCTCCTCGACATTATAGCCCAAGTCTATCGGGTATAAACCTTTTGCACTTTTTTCATTATCGGGATTATCCTCTCCGTAGATTAATTTATTTGGTTCTGTTAGCCAATTCGGAATTTCATCAGCAAATTCTATACTGCGCGCAATATATTTTTCTTCATTGAAATAGTTGCCTAGAAAATACAATGCATAAATGGCGGTAAATCGATAATTGATATGACTGAAATTCATATCGAATTTCTTATAAATAAAATCAGCTGCTTTTCTTAATCGTTGCTCCCATTTCTCTTTAACTTCTTTGGGTAAAATATGTCCGTGGTGATGTAGGGCCTCTCCTAAAGCAATCGCTCCAAATACTGTGATACCATTCCATGATTTTGGGTTTGCCATTACCGTCCAACTTCCATCTGGTTTATCAACGTTTTTAGACCAATCCATCACTCTTATGGCAGCATTCAAATATTTTTGCTCACCAGTTATATCAGCCATATACAAAAACGGATATACTGAATCCATACAACGACCATGAATGAGATCACAGGCATGACAGTATAATGCACCGTTTGAAGCTGCATCGTCTGGGTTATTAACTTGGTCCCGTATCATAGCGTCACACCAGGTCGTTAGTAAATTAAAGCATTGTTTCTCGTAGGCTGTCATGTCACCAATATTCATTTTGGTATGCTTACCATCATTTCCCACACATGCATACATTGGGAACATTAAACCGATACCTGTTGCTGCTGATAAATTTATGAACGATCGTCTTTTCATATGTTTATTTTTTACTCCTGTGTTATTGTAATAACTGCTTATTCCAGATAAAATACTTCTTCTAAAGAGGTTGAAACAGGTGAATTGTCATCATGAACTTCCATAATGTCAGCCATAAAATCCCACCACTTTTGAACTACCTGATTGGTAGCTAAATCTTGAGAACCACTTTTCCCCGAAATTTTTTGAAAAGCAAAAAGAGTGTTCGTCTCATGATCAAAAAAAATAGAATATTCATGAATGCCCACAGACCGCAACAATTCTTTTAGTTCCGGCCAAATCTTTTTATGCCTTTCAATATATTCATTCTTGAAGCCTGGTTTTAGTTTCATTTTAAAGGCTAATCTTTCCATTTTATGCGATTCTTTTACTCACTATTTTACCAAGTAGCTGTTGTACACATTCATTTGAGATCAAATTCATGTTGGTATTTTTTTGAAGTTCATTGAGCTTTTTTCTTACAAAAGGTAAATTGATGGAATTTCGAAGTACTACTTCACTCCGAGCTGTAGAATTTTTCATAATACGGGTTCTTATTATAATAATTCCATCAACACAACCATCCTGGATAAAATTTAAACATTGCTCTTCCTTTTCATTGTTATCATGAGATTCGAGGATAATAACTTTGTAACCTTCTCTAAAGGCATGGGCTTGTATTTTCGCAATAAGATCGGAGAAAAAAATGGAATTTATCTTCGGTATAATAACCGCAATGATACCGGTTCTTTTAACTTTCAACGCTCTTGCTGCGTTGTTAGGTGTATAATTGAGTTTTTTAGCTACCCTACTAATTCTACCTTTTGTTTTTCTACTTATTTCAGAACTCCCATTTAAAGCTTTCGAAACCGTTGATACCGAATACCCTGACTTTTCGGCAACTTCTCTAATTGTAATGTTTAATTGCATTTCTCAATTATATTGAAAGCCAACACATCTTTCCGATGAAACAAACAAATTAGCAGCATTAAAAAAGGTGAATAGCAACCTTTAAAATTATTCATGTTAACTAAGACACGTATGAAAATATTGGCAATTTAGATGACCCTATTTAAAGGTCGAATCAAATATCAAACACTATTCTTAGCTAAAATAAACTTCAACTACAAATCATTCATCCCGTACTGTCCTGACTAGTTGATCTGCGGAAGGTTTATCATTAATTTTTCAATTTATTGCCAGTATTACAGTATTTTAAAAGTGATGAGGAATCACGACTTGCCTGTGATCCAACGAGACAATAATCTTCTATATCAAATTGACTACCCGCCTTGGCAAATAAAAGCTTCAAACTTCTTTGCGCAGTTTTGAGACTATGGATCTGTTCGTAATCCCATTCCTTCTCCCCTTTGGCATAAGGTTTTAAAAACTCATACGCCTTCATTAAACTTGCACCCTTACTTGTCTGAAAATTCCATAAATCCATATTGACCTTTGACCCAAGAAATGCGAGTTGTGTAAATCCTCTCAAATTCATTACACTATAAGATAAGGCTTTGGTTCGTGCCAATTCATGAGGTTGAGATCCATCTGGTTTAATTTGTTCAGGGATGCGCTCTTCTTTAACGGCTTTTAGAACTTCTTTAGCCTCTTCTATTCTATTTAAAAATAAAAGAATACTGACTACTTGTACATCATACCAGGTAGCATGATTATTCTTCGTATTCTTTTCGAAAACCCCATTTTTACTGGTTTGAAGCCAATTGAGATACGATGCAAACCACTCTCTAAGTTCTTTATTCATAACAGCATCCATACTTTCGTTAATCTCTAAAATTTCTATAGCAGTTATAATCTTGGTAATTCCGGTAAATTCAATTATTCCTATACCTCTACCCGTATTCTTACCTGGAATTCCCTGTGCAAAATTAAGGTTAGGGTTCATTTTTGTATCGGGATTGATAAACCAGGTTTCAAGAAGTTCAACTAACTTTTTAGCATACTTTTTCTCTTCTGAAAAGAAATATGCTAGAGCTAATGTGTACGTATTATTGAACATCTTATTTTTTGTTTCGAAATCGGTGCTGTTTTTTCGAGTCATCGGATTAATTTCACCGTCTTTTCGTATCCATGGGAGTCCATCTGAAGTATTGGGATTGGGCCACCAGTACGGACCTAAACTTAAATAATCATGTTTGTCGCCACTCGCGGGTGTTTGTGTTTTGGTCACAACGCTAAAAACACCTTCAGCCAAGGCACTATCTGCTTTTATCAATAATTTTTCTAAGGCTTTCTTACGGATATCTGCGCCGCTCTTAATGTCATTTTTTATAGCTTCTAAACGACCGAAATTCATACTCGTAAGTGTTTTTTGACCAGCTTCGTTTGCGTTCTGAGCTACCGCCGTAACGTGTACTAAGAAGTAAGCTATTACCCATAAGAAAGTTGACAATATCTTCACATTTATTTTTTTGGCACCCCTCATTTTATATTAAAATAATTATTTGATTTGTGACCCAGCTGTCTCAAAAGTTTTACTTGGTTTGAATCCAATACGATGGGCTTGTACCCGTATTTTTGCATCTTTTGTAACTGCAAAAGGTTTCTGATAAATACTCCAGGCATCTGGATACTCGGTATCTTTTGTCTTTATCTTATAACCTATAGAGGCCCCAGGGGTTGAACTACTTATAGCTACTTCACCATTAGAAAATATGATTTTTGGTGTGGAAGTACTCGGCTGGTTATCGGCACCCATCCATAGTTGATCAATCAATTTCTTTTCGGATAGGTTCGGTTGATCACCAATATTTGTAAGCCATCTGTCCATTTCTCCTCGTAACTCTATAAGTTTTTCTTTGTAGGCCGGATTCTCGGCCAAATTCACTAACTCATGAGGATCCGCTCTACAATCAAACAATTCTTCCTTGGGCTTGGTCTTTCGAAACCATTGAGCCTGCGTATCATTTAATTTTCCTTCCTCATGCAGTCTCAATAATTCCTGCATTGTGGGAATTTGCTCTCTATAGCCAAGAGGTAAATAGTAAGGTTGTTCTTGCCGGTAATTTCTAATATATTTAAATTGTCCGTCTCTAACCGCTCTAATAGCATCAGTTACTTCATCAAATCTATCGGCTGCCGCATGAATATAGTTTCGCTTATTTTCTGACTTGTATGTTCCTAAAAAAGATTGTCCTTGCAAATAATTAGGAGGGGCTATTCCTACTAGAGACAATAATGTTGGCACAAAATCAATAAAGCTGACTAACTGTTCATCTTTGGTTCCCGCTCTTAATTTATCAGGAAATCGAATGATCATTGGCGTATTTAAACCTGAATCATAAATGAGTCGTTTTTGCCTTGGTAATGGTCCTCCATGATCACCATAAAAGAATATGATGGTATTCTCAAGTAGTCCATCATCTTCGAGTTGTTTTAAGACGGCTCCTACCTGTCTATCCATCTCAGCTATATTGTTATATAATTTCCACATATCACGCTTGGTAACGTCAGTATCTGGGAGGTATGGAGGGATATTAAACGTTGTTTCTTTTGCTAAATGCTTTGGTGTATCTGCCTCTAATGTTCTGTTTTTTGCATCAGGCAGTCCATTTTGCTTCCATGTGTACGTCGTATCACCACCACGGTAATGTCTGGTCTCTATTTGCCTAAAGCCGTAGGGCTCAAACAAACCGGATTCATGTGTTTCGGTAAAATTAAAAATCGAAAAAAATGGTTGATCCTTCTTTCGATTTCGCCAATGTGCGTACGGACTACTTTCATCCCATGCCGTTTTTGGTGCACGGAATTGATAATCTGTTTTATAATTGTTTGTGCAATAATAACCCTGCATACGGAGTAATTCACTAAGCATTTTAACTTCAGGAGGGGGTATTGCTTCATACGCCGGCAAGCCTCTTTCTTTTGTATAAGAATTGGTACGCATGTGATTTGCTCCAATACTTGAGGGATACATACCTGTTGCAATCGCTGCTCTACTTGGAGCACAAACACCCGAAGTAGAATAAAGATTTGGAAACACAATACCTTCTTTTGCTAATCGACTTAGATTGGGTGTTACAATGGTAGAGTCACCAAATGAAGGAATATACGGACCCATATCTTCTGTAACCAGCCATAAGATATTGGGGCGCTCTTGTAGTTGTGCAAATGATGAGTCTTTAGGCCCATCTGGCTCTTGATTTTTTTCTTTTTGACAATTAATTATTAAAAGACAAATGAAAAAGGCGATCGCTAACCTACTTAAAGCTAAACGAATATTATTCTTATGGGGAGCCATTGTTTCCTCCATTTATTTAGTTTACTGTTAAGGTCACTTTTTGTAAATCTTTCTCTAAAGAAGAAGATCCCACTGATATTGTAAACGTACCGGGCTCTACTTCTTTTTTCATTTGTTGGTTTAGTATTGCCAGTTCTTCGAAACCTAATTTAAACTTCACACTTTTTGTTTCACCTGGTTGCAAGGTAATACGCTCAAATCCTTTTAACATTTTCAAATAACGTCCAACAGATGCAAAATCATCTCTAACATAGAGCTGAACAACTTCATCACCAGCTCTCTCCCCTGTATTAGTAATATCTATTGACACCCAGGCTGTTTCATTACTAGCTACTATTTCTTTATCTAATGTTGGTGTACCATATTTAAATGTGGTATAACTTAATCCATATCCAAATGGAAATAGCGGTGATTTATCGCTAAACTTATAAATACCTTTACCGCTTCCGATAAAATCAGGACGTTCCAGATATGTGACTGGAATTTGTTCTGCTGATCGCGGAAATGAAACTGTTAATTTACCTCCCGGATTGGTGTCACCAAAAATGGCGTCTGCAATGGCATCACCAGATCGCATCCCAAGATACCATGTTTCCAATATTGAGGGTATGTTTTCTGCGATATAATTAACTGAAAGCGGACGACCATTAATTAAGACAACAATAACTGGCTTACCGGTTTTATGAATGGCTTCAACCAATTCGTTTTGAACGCCATATAAATCAAGATTTGATCTATCGACACCTTCGCCTCCAGTTCTGCGTGAACCTCCAACAAAAAGAACAACGGCATCCGATTTTCTTGCAGCGGCTATAGCTTCAGAAAAACCCTCCTTTGAATTACTTAATAGCGAACATCCTTGGGCATAGTTAATCTTTACCTTTCCTTTTACTTTATTGGTCAATCCTTCCAAGGCTGAGACGTAGTAAGGTGGTAAGCCAGAGTAACCACCTAACAAAGAATAGGTTCCTTTCGATGGTCTTTCTTCTGTTGAATTGGGGCCAATAACTGCCAAAGAATTAATGCTGTTGATATCCAATGGTAATAAGTTATTCTCATTTTTTAACAGGATAATCGCTTTTTTTGCCATTTCATAGGCAAACTCCTGATGTTCTTTTTTACTGACTACAGTATCGGTTTTTGCTTCTTTTAAATCAGAACCAAACAACCCTAATTTATATTTGGCGGTGAGAATTCGTGAGGTAGCTCTATCAATATACTTTACCAATTCAGGATTTTTCTCAAGTGTATCTTTCAATACCGTTGAATGGTATGCATAAAATTCTAACGGTTTGCCTAAAACCAAATCCATATCAACTCCTGCCTTGAGGCCGAGTATTGCCGCTTCAGCTCTTGTTTCTGTGATATAGTGCATGGTTTGTAGTCTGCCAACATCATTATTATCGGAAATTATAAATCCGTCGAATCCTAACTCGTCTCTCAACAAATCATTTAATAACCAACTATTCATATGACAAGGCACCCCGTTATAATCTTGATGCCCTGGCATTATACAAGCAACTTTGGCCTCTTTTATTGCTGCTTCAAACGGAGGTAGAAAGATTTCGCGCAATCGACGCTCTGACATATCACTAAATCCCCCGTTGATACCTCTTCTATTTTCAGGATATCCTACAAAATGCTTGGCAGTTGTTAAAATATGATTTTCATCAAATCGCTCTTCTCCCATTCCTTGCATACCTTGAATAAAGGCAACTCCCATACGTGATACTAAATATGGGTCTTCACCATAAGATTCTTCAACCCTACCATAACGTGCATCTCCCGAAATAACGTCTAGATTAGGAGAATAACAATGTGTGATGTTTAATGCTCTTGCTTCTAGGGCAGTTTGCGAAGCCATTTTTTTTATGAGCTCAGGATCCCAGGTGGAACCGCATGCAACAGCTTGAGGATAAACTGTTACCCCATCATACCATAATCCGTGCAAACCTTCACCAAACTTCATAAATGGAATACCCAGCCGATCATTGGCTGGGGCATCTTGTGTCATTTCGGCAATCTTTTCCTCTAGCGTCATTTGCCTAATAAGATCCTCAACTTTTTTAGCAATTTCTGAATCTTCCTGACTCAGGGTTTTAGAAGTAGTTTTCTCCGAATTACAATTCAATAACAAGAATGCAAAAAAGCTAATAAATAATAATTTCCTCATATGTTTAATTTTTAATGTCAAAATTCCTTAATCCCGGAACAATCTTTATTTTTAAGTACTCTTTATTTTCTAGCCATTTTAAAACTATTAATTTTTGACTTTTTGAATCCCAAATAAAATCGGAAGGATCTAAACCTTTAGGGCATTTATAGGTTTCAAGTCCTACGTTTTTTAACGGATTAAAATACATGACTAGATCTTCATTTATTAGTAGCGAAAAACCATCAGGATAATGCCTATTCGCTCCAATAAATATTTTGGACGCTCCTTTTGTATTATCTGGTTTTATTTCAATATCTAATGTTCTTGTTGCGTGATTGTATAAAAATGATTGAATATTTCCTGCAATCGTCTGAGGAAAAGGTCTGGAAATAACATCTGTAATATACTTTCGTTCGACCGTGCCGGCATCTTTTTCATCACTAAATATAGCCCATGTTGACGGTCCACCCGGTAGAAAGTTTTGCATGCTGCGATTACCCAAAAACCAGGCTTTGATGGAACCAACACCCATCTTATCAAAAATCATGGCTGTCCTAATATAAAGTTCTCTGTACTTTAGTTGCCCCAATCTACCTTCAATCAATGTATCGGTCGCTGCAAAAGTGGGAAACCCCCATTCTCCAATAAGAATTGGAGCATTTAGCAACTTTGATTCTTTATCAAAGCGATCCATTACAGGTTTTATATAATCAATTTTATCCTGGTAAATATGAGGAGCGAAAACAACATTATCTCTATTAATAGATACCTTAATTTCTGCATATTGATTGTTATCAATACCCTCACCTTTATTCATAAAAATAGACTGAATCAAAATCTTTTTATGGGCATTTATTTTTTGACTTTCATCAATAATTTTTTGATAGAGTGGGATGAGATATTTTGATGTGAGATCAGAATAGGATATTTTCATCGTCAGTTTTCTTGGTTCATTCACTACATCATACCCCAAAACAGATGCATTATCTGAATAGCGATTCCAGATAACTTTCCATGCGTTTATGTAGGTCTTTTGCTCACCTTTTTTACTTTCCCAGAATTCTTCCCAAACAAAGTCTTTGACACCATATACAGTCATTTTAAATACCGTTTTTATGTCAGAATTTCTTCCTAGATCTACTAGTGAATCTAACTTTAAGAGATAATTAGATTCGAGTTTAGCACCTGGGAAATCACTTAATTTACCCAGTTCTAATCGTATAACCTGAACGTTAGCGCCCATTCTTACCATTCTGGCGTAATCATCGCTATTGAAGAAAACTTCGCCTTTGTGATCATTTGTATTTACCACGAAACCGCGAGGGATAAAATGTCGGCCTTGCTGATCTCTCAGCCCATGTTCTATTTGAGAATAGGCCAGAAATGAAGTTAAAAAAGATATCGCAAAAACAACTTTTAATTTCATTAAACACAGAAATAACAAATATCAGAGCAAGATAAGTTTCGTAAATAGTATTTGTACCCTGTACTATACTGTATTCCTCTTATAAAGCTACTTTTATTAATATCATATTTTGTTGAAAAACCAAGAATTGCTTGATATGGTTTTTTGCGAACTAATTATGAGGGCACAAATCTGTAGAAAGCATTTCATTTAAAATGGCTCAGGATGGTTCAGGATGGTTCATTTATTTTATATTAGTTTTTTTGCTAAAACAAAAAAAAGCCTCATGAAAAGTTTAAATTTTAAACTTGGGTCAATTGTCTTATTAATTGTTTTTATAGGTTTCGTTTCTTGTGAAAAAGATGATACTCCTGTTGAAGACATACAAGAAGCAATTATAGAAGAAGAACCGAGTGATGAAGAAACAGGTGAATTTACCACTTGTACAGCTGCGGGAACTAATACCGTTAGAGAAACGGATATAGTAAATCCTATTAATGTAGGAACAATTGACGATAGAAGTTGTTACGCTAATTACAAAGAAAGTACTATTTACGGAAAATTTTGGGGTGTATACAACATAACGACAGGTTCAAATCATATAGATACTAACGGTTTACAACCGAGGATAGAACGGTCATTAAACAGATCTCAAACTACAGGAGTAGGAAGTTATGCCAGATTTTCAGGAATAGTTAGAATCATTGAAGTGGGCGATACTACAGGAGACAATGATGATGGTAGCTATTTTATGCAAGCTAAAGGCAAACACACTGGAGGTGGGGGTTCAGCTGATCCGGCGATTTGCTTGTATTTGGCAAAACCTGTTTATGGAACAAATAGTAAAGGTGAACAAGTTCAAGTATCATTCGATATCTATAGAGAACAAATTAATTATAGAGGTGGATCAGGAGCGGAAGGAAGGGATTTTATTTTTCTGAAAAACATTAAGAAAAATGAGGCCACAGACATTGAATTGGAGGTAGGGTTTAGACAAGATCCTGATGACGCTACGAAAAAAATACAGTACGCAGATGCAGTAATTGGAGGAACAGTTTTCAATTGGAATATTCCAGAACCAGAAAGAGGTACGCAGTCTGGTATTCGATATGGAGCATATAGAGTTAAAGGAGGCAGGGCTCAAATTAGGTGGGCAAGTACTACGTATGAAAAAGTAGAAATAGACTAGTTTTTTTCGAGGAGATTAAGTTTTAATCTTGAAGTATATAAAAAGGTTGGGAAATCCCAACCTTTTTATATTTCATTTATCTAGGTTCATGAAATTAAACGACGCCATAACTGATCTTAAGACAAGATAAATTTCTCATAAATAGCATTTGTCCCTAAAACTAATTAGTACTTACTTAACTAGAACGATATGGTAAAAGAAAGAAGACCGAAATAGTTTATTTCGGTCTTCGATTGTATAAAAACTAACTAACTCAAATACTAATTCTTATCTATATCCATTATTTGTTGGATCTGATTCTAATAAAGCAGGATTTAATTGTAATTCTGATAATGGTATTGGCAACAGAACATGGTAATCTTGTATGTTTGCACCTGGAGTATACGTTTTAAATTCTGCATTACGAACAACATCCAAATAAATGCCCCATCTAATTAAATCGTATCTTCTGTGTGCTTCAGCCGCCAGCTCCCATTTACGCTCATCGTAAATGGCTTCTCTAAATTCTTGTGGACTCAAGCCCACAAGTTCCCATTCAGCTTGTGTGGCATACGCACGTTGACGTATGGGATGAATGTATTGATATGCATTCGCAGGACCATTTAACTCATTTTCACACTCTGCAGCCATTAAATAAACATCCGCCAATCTAAATACCAATCTATTGTCGCCATGATTAAAACGGGGCGAAGTCTCAAAATTGAGATTCATGAACTTAGGCATATAGGTATGATTTAATTGAAAGCCCTCGTAAGAACCCATAACATTCAAAGGTCTTCTTAGATCGTTCAAAGGAAACTTTTCAGCAAAGTCTTTTGATGCTATCTGAAGTCCAGTACCATTAAATTCTTCTCCATTAGCTGCCAAAGCCGCTCTTAATGGATCCCTATCTGCTGCATTAGCAGGCTCATCACGTATACGGGGATTAAACAAACTTGGCCTCCAATAATTATTTCCAGCAAATGCACGGCCTGGAAACGCTGGCTCAAATTGACCTGTAATGTCCTTAGCAAAATCTAAGGACCAAATAATTTCTGCATTATATTCGTTTTCTGGATCAAATACATCTGCATAATTAGGTAGTAAACTATGAGGTGACTGATTTATTATCTCAAGACATTTATCTAATCCTGCTTGCCAATTTTCAGCTTTCATATGTATTTTAGCTTCTATAATAGCTGCAGCCCACTTAGAGGCCCTGCCTCTATCCTCAGCTGGAAATACAGATGGCAGATTATTTTGTGCAAACGCTAAATCTTCTAATACACTGGCTAAGATAACTTGTTGATCAGTTCTTCCTAGTGCACCAATCTCTTCTAAGGTAAGAACTTCCGTATAAAAAGGTGCGTCGCCCCAAAGGTTAGTGATGTGCCAATAAGCCATCGCACGTATGAATCTAGCATCTGCGATAACATCGGTCTGAACATCCTCTGAAATCGCTGCATTTCCTGAAACCCTATTAATAATAACATTGGTATTTAAAATAACTCTATACAGATTCTGCCAAGTATCTGCTACACTCATTAACTGATTTGATAGGTCAGCAGTTACTTCACTCAATGTGTAATTACCCATTACCTCGAAAATTGGATGCGTACGGTTAGGCTCTATAATATCCACCCCGTTGTCGTACCAATTATCTAGTCCTGCTTGTCCATAAATAGAGTTATTTTTAACTATGGAGTAAATGCCTGTGATACCTTGTTTGGCATCCGCGTCCGAGGCAAAGAAATTTTCCGGAGAAATAATATCTCGTGGTTCTTCTTCTAAAAAATCTTCACAACTAAAACTTGCGAAAATTAGAAATACGTATAAAAATATATTTTTTGTTTTCATATCTATTCTTTAAAAAGTTACGTTAAGTCCAAAACTTAAAACACTGGCATTGGGATACTCTCCTCCGGCAAATCCCTGAGCTATATTTCCCAGACCGGTTCTACCATATTGACTCGTCTCTGGATCAATTAGTCTAAAATCAGAAAGGATAAATAAATTAGTTCCAGAAGCGTAAATTTGCATATCCTTTACACCTTTCCATCCGATTTTTTCAACGGGTACATTATAAGCAAGTCTTACATTCTTTAAACGCAAATGTGAGCCGTCTTCAACATCGACAGAATTGGGAACATAAGCTCCTTCAACGAATCCTGGTCTAGGAATGTCAGACGTTGGGTTCTCAGGTGACCAATAGTTAGCAACTTCGGCATATTTCGGAAGCTCCCCGCGAATGAAAAAACTATTACGCGTTCTAGTATTCCAAACCTCATTACCAACAGTACCTTGAATAAAGATACTTAAGTCGAAATTTTTGTAAGAAAGATTGTTTTCAAATCCATAAATTAAATCCGGAAATGGGTTACCCAGCACCACATAATCCTCTGGGGTAATATCACCACTCCCATCTAAATCTTCATATCTAGGACCACCAACAGCATTTGTTGCAGGATTTTGTCCTGAAGCATCAATCTCATCTTGACTTTTCCAAGTTCCTAAATACCGTGCTCCTGTAAATACCGGAACGGTTTCTCCAACAATTATTCTTAAGTTTCCTGCTCCTAAAATTGGATCTGTAATTACATCTATAAATTCTTGACCGCCAAGATCCAATACCTTATTTTTATTAGAAGAAAGGGTTATGGTGGAATTCCAATTGAAATTATCCGAGCGAACGTTAGTAGAGTTCACAAGAAATTCCCAACCTGTATTCTCTAAAGACCCTACATTCTGTAATTGACTTGTGTACCCAGTTTGCCTAGGTATAGTTACATCTAATAATAAATCTTCTGTTTCTTTACGATAGTAGTTAAATTCTGTAAATACTCTACCTCCAAAAAGCGAAGCTTCCAAAGCAATGTCAAATGACGTTGTTGTTTCCCATTTTAAGTTTGGATTTTCCGGTCTTCCCAAGACAACACCAGGAAGCTCAGCACCGTCAAAAGAAGTATTTCCCTCAACTAAAACACCTAAGGTATTGTAGGGTGAAATGGCCTGATTTCCGGACTTACCGTAACTAGCTCTTAATTTTAAATCTTTAAATATATTTTGATCTTGCATAAATGGTTCTTCTGTAATCTTCCAAGCTCCGGCTATTGAAGGATAAAACTCGTATTTATTACCAGGAGCAAAAACAGAACTTCCATCATTTCTACCAACCAATGTTAATAAATACTTATCCTTGTACGAATAATTAATTCTTCCGAAAAAGGAAACTGTTTGAAATTCACTGAAGCCTGAACCTACTACATTTCTCAGTGGATCACTTCCCAATCCTAAGTTGTTGAATGTAATGGCATCAGTTGTAAAGCCAAAAGCTTGTGCAAATGAAGTTTCTACAGTATTTTTCTGGAAAGAAACACCACCTAAAACCGTATAGTTATGATCTTCACCAATTATTCCAGAGTACTGCACTGTGTTTTCATTGTTCCATCCGATGGAAGATGTCGTGCTTACGCTAGCATTACTGTCTCCCGGTTGTAGATCTGGTCGTTGGCTAGATATAAATCGGTTCCTTTTAGAATTCGTAATATCCGGATTAAAAGTAGAACGAATAATTAAATTTTCAATAGGGCTATACTCTACATATACCGTACCTAGCAAATTATTTGTAAAAGTCTCATTTATATCTAATTGTGATGTGGCAACGGGATTGTTAAACGGATTACCTGTTACTTCATTTGCCCCGTTAAAAGAACCATCATCATTAAATACGGGCTGGGTTGGTAAAATACCAAGAAGACCTCCATAAGACACAAGAGCATTATCCTGTTTAATTCTTGAATAATTAATGCGAGTTCCTATTTTCAATTTGTCACTTAGTTTAAAATCTAAGTTAGACCTAAATATATATTTTTGTATTCCTGAATTCTCTATAAGACCATCTTGTTCGAAAAAGTTTAACGAATTATAATAGCTTGCACTTCCATTTTCTGAAGAACCAGCTACAGAAACATCCACATTATAAATAGGTGATGCGTCTAATAAAAGGTCTAAATAGTCATTATCTGGGTAGTCAGATGCATTTCCAGGAAATGGCTCGGCCACACCCCTAGCTATAGCATCAGCGTTGGTATATTCTATTTGTTGTGCCTGATTTAGGTAATCTGGCCTTTCCGGCACTAATTGTGTACTCGTATAAACACCTACACTTATTTGTGGCTTACCACCACCAATGTTAGCACCATTTTTGGTGGTTACTAAAACAACCCCGTTAGCACCCCTTGAACCATAAATAGCAATTGAAGAAGCATCTTTCAGAATCTCAATAGATTTAATATCATTGGTATTCAGGTTATTCAAATTGAAGTTTGTGCCCACAATAATACCATCGATAACCCAAAGTGGTTCATTACTCCCTGTTATTGAGTTACCTCCTCTTATTCTTATGGCTGTGCCTGCTCCAGGTGCTCCGCTTACTTGTGTCACCTGCACACCGGCAGCTCTACCCTGCAATGCTTGATCTACTCTTGCTACAGGCACAGCTGTTATATCTTCAGAACTAACGGTTGCTACCGATCCTGTCAAATCAGATTTGCGTTGTGTTCCGTAACCAATAACTACTACTTCATCAAGAGTATTGCTTGGTTCCAGCACCACGTTAATTTCTGTTTGGTTACCAACCAAAACTTCTTTCGCGCCATATCCGAGGAATGAGAAAACAAGTGTATCCGTCGAATCTGCATTGATGGTATACTTCCCGTCAAAGTCGGTAGTTGTACCTGTTGTAGTACCTTTGATCGATACCGTAGCTCCGGGCAAAGGCTCGCCCTCGGCGGTCACGGTACCAGTTACCGTTTGTGCATTTGTCATTGCCATGCAAAACAACATTAATAGCAGACACATCCATGTTCTGCAAGAGCTTGAATGTGTTCTAACCTTCGTAATTAAATCCATAAAAATTAGTTTAGTTATTAGTAGAACTAAAAGTATTCTCTAAGCAGCTAATAACTGTCCTGTCGCATCTGTAACTGTCCTGTTCTATCCTGTTAACGTCGATAATTCACCGAATTATTGATCTTTGACTGCTGTGCATCCAGTAATTCTATTAAGAGTGTAAATCGTTCATCAATACAATGACTTATTTAAAATAAACACGTGTTAATATTAATTTTTTAAGTGTTGATAATCAATCACATATTTTCCTGAACCTAAAACTAAGATTGAATTATTAATAACCTGTGTTCCGTTTTCATTACTGTAGTCTTCAAACGTAGTTCCATTGATTTTCAAGGATTCTAATTCCTTCTCTGTTACTTCAATCTTAGCTTTGGTATTAAATGGAACTTCTAAGCTCATGGAAAAATTGGAACCATTCGTTTTCCAATTATTTTTAATAGTACCATATAGTGTAGGAACTGTAACTGAAGTTTGAGTAATCTCTTGGGGGAAATTTGGGTTCACTGTAAATTCTTTATATCCGGAAGATTCAAAGGTAGATTTAATTCCTCCTAACGATTCATAAAAATAAGCAGCAAAACCGCTATGCATGGGATGATTTAATGAATTCGTTGGCCCTTCCATCTTCTCCCATTCAAATTGGCGCTCTGGCCATGTACTGAACCCTGAGTTCATAACATACGTCTGACTGGGGAAATCTGGAGTTGTTAATATTTGATACGCTAAATCAGCCTTTCCATTTTTAGTTAAGACCGTATAAATATACCTGTTACCATGAATCCCCGTTGAATGATGTCCGCCTTTGACCTCAACAATATCATGAACTAAACCGTTAACTACATTCTCTATTTCCTTATCCGGTACCATTCCAAATTGTAATGCCTGTACCGTTGCCGTTTGACTTGCATACCACTTATGACCTGTTTCAGGAATATCAACTAAAAAAGTAGTATTGAATGCTTCTTTTAGTGCCTCTTTTTCCATCTTCATTTGAGCTTCATAGGTAGGGTCATTATTCATCTTGGCAAACCTTTCCATAATTCCGAGTACATCATAAAAATAGGCATTTGCCGAAATAATGGGATCGCATTCCATAGCGCCTGGGTTTTTTCTCCTATCCCAGCGTGGTGGACACCAATCTCCCATACCATCTTGCATAATGCCATTTTTGTCCTTAAAAGAAAGATAAAAGTTCGTAAGCCCCTTCATTTCTTCGTAATAGTCGCTAATGATGGTATCATCTCCGTAATACAAAAAATTATACCATGGCAGATACATGGTGGCCACGCCCCAATCTATTTTTGCATAGGTTGAAGTGCGCTTTCCAGGTGCGATCATGGTTGGTACCTGAAATTTGATATCGGGATCGTTGTGTCCTTTGGTAGGTCGCATTTGAGTACGAATGTCTTCCATGTATTTTTTATAGAAATCATACATATCATAATTATACAAGGCATATTCTGCAAAGGCATGGGCGTCGCCAAGCCAACCACATTTTTCGCGATGTGGGCAATCTTCAGGGATGCCATGCAGGTTATCAACAATCGTCCATTTGCTGATATTGTGCATTTTATTCAGTAACTCATCTGACGAACTAAAACTTCCGGTTTCCTGAATATCGCTGGCTACGAGCACTGCTTTGATCATATTGGCATCTGGTTTTTTCGAAATGCCCTTAATCTTCGCGTAGCGGAACCCATGATAACTGAATTTTGGTTCCCAAGATTCAAATGCACTACTTTTGCAGATGTATTTGTATATCTGAGGCATTCCGTTGGCCCCGCCGCCTGTAGATCCTTGAAAAATATCGGTGCCATCGGTACGTAAAGCTTCGGTAGTTGTAATTTCGATGAGCTGACCTTCTTTTTCCTGCACATTTAATTGTACCCAACCCGCAATGTTCTGCCCAAAATCAACGATCCACTCCCCATCAGCACCTTTGAATATTCTTTGAGGATCTAACTCTTTTAATTTTTTGATGGGTGGTATTTGCTGCGCACTTATTCTTTTAACTTTTGGAAAAACCTCTTTTGCATTGCCCCAACGCTTATCATTATATCCAGTCGTGTTCCAGCCATTGATCTCATATCTTGCATCATAGGTGTCTCCACCATAGATATTGTTGAATACAATAGGCCCGGTGGCTTCTTTCCAGGTCTTATCGGTAAAAAAATCGGTTTCGCTGCCATCGGTATATTTGATTTTAACCAAAAGTTTCACCGTAGGAGGTCCATATGCCAAATCTCTTTCAGATTCTGGGTCGTTTTTCCATGAAATATTTTGTCCGTAAAACCCATTACCTAACATAATTCCGAATGCATTTTCTCCAGATTTGAGCTGCTCAGTAATATCATAATGTACATAATAGGCTTGTTTATCATAGTTGGAAGGTGCTGGGTCTAACACATGGTTGCCCACTTTATTGCCATTTAAATATAACTCATAATATCCCAGGCCGCAGATATAAGCCTCTGCCTTTTCTACTTGCTTATTGATATTGGTTTGCTTTCTAAAATAACTAGCAGCAAAGCCATCAACAGGAAAAGCTTTCTTCATTTTTCCTGTTTTATAGTCTCTGAAACGGTGTGGAGATGTTCTTGTATCCTTGTTGAGGCTTATCCATTTAGAAGCACCCCAATTGCCCTCATTGATCAAACCCATTTGAAAGGTTTGTACTTTTGACCATTCTGATGGATTTCCTTTTTCATCCCAAATCCTCACTTTCCAGAAATAGGTTTGTATAGGTTGTAAAACATTTCCTTCGTAAGGAACGAAGGTAGACTTATCAGATTCCACTTTGTTAGAGTTCCAAATATCTACATCCTGTTCGTTAAGTTTGCCTTTGTCACTTGCAACCATAATATGGTAAGCAGATTGTGATTTGTTAAATCCCTCTGCTTCAATAACCCAGGAAAATCTTGGTTTTTCGCTTTCTATCGAGGTTGGATTTTCTTTGTAATTCGTTGTGACTTTCGTGAAAGTAAGCCGTGATATTTTGACGTCATCACCACAAGAAAAGAACTGGCCAAAACAAAGGATAACAAAAAGCCTATTGGAGTAGAATTTTCTTAAGATCGTATGTATTTTCTCCATCATTTATATTGAATAGTTTTCAAAAAATTGAGCGTTATGGACCCTAAGAGGCCTGATGGCATCAAGGGATTATCTTTCTTATAAAATGGTGCCATGGTAAAAGTGGTTCGCTTACCAGAGGGCCTTGATTGATTGTTGGTATACCAAGCCGGCATAATTAAATCTGTAGCACGATGCGGGCCTAATAGATATCCGTCATCATTCGCGGGATAGCGTTCATCACCAATTAATCGATTGCTCCATTGGTTGGTCACTCGAAGTTCCAAATGATTTTGACCCACTTTGATGTGATCACTAATATTTACTTGAAATGGTGGCATCCAAGCAAGCCCTGCGTTTTGACCATTAATAAAAAACTCTGCCGCGATATGCATCACACCTATATATTTTTTCATTTTCGCCTTTTTCTTTTTCTCTGTATATACACTTAAAGTTATGTTAACTTAATGGGTCGAAGGTCATTTAATCCATCTCTCTAGAAAATTGAAGCATCCAATCGACCAACTCCACCGAACTAAAAACAGCCGCATTTCCTTGAGCATGATTAGCTCCAAGAAATTCCGTATGCTTCACATTCCTGTTCCCCGCCGCTTTTAAGCGCTTCACCATCTTTCTGATGCCAGTGGCTCTATCTCCGTCATCTCCACCTGCCATGCCCCAAATCGGTAAGTTTACCAAGCGCTGCGCATCACCGGTCTCACCAGCTGAGAAACCACAGGGCGCTGCCGCCGCGAAACGATTCGAAGATTCATTGATCCAAGCCCAGGTACCCCGACCACCCATGCTATGCCCCATCAGATAAACACGATTCGCATCGATCTCCTGATAATTCTTCAGAACGTAATCGAGCATCACATTTAGTGAACTAACATCCCAATTCCCCGCCGTGTTCGGCTCCAGCAACACCAAATCATTTTTCGCAAGTTCTGCCAACCCCAAGCCTTTAACTTTCGCTGATCGGGCAAGCTGTCGCTCTAAGCTCATTTCTTTGCCCCCTCCACCATGCAATGAAATAAGTAATGGCAATTTACCGGTAGGCTTCTTCACGGGAGAAGCCAAAAAGGCAATCTTCTTCAGTTTCCCCAATTTCTTTTGCAGCTCATTGGGCCACTCAATAAGTTCGACATCGACATGTTCGAACCGATCGTTTATTTCCTCTAATGTCTTATTGAGGGCGGGATTCAAAATTGAGTCTACTGTCGTCTTTTTTTGCTCAGATTGAATTTCGTTTTGTGCCAATAAAGCCGAAACACAAAATAGATAAAGTAAAATTGAACTGATTTTTTTCATAATTCTTATTTAGTAATTCCTCAAAACTAACGTTTCGGGTGCTTTAGCTGAAAACTTGATGCTCTGAAATCAGGGAACTGTGAAACAATCTCTTCGTATTCCTCATCCTGATACCCTAAACTCGCCATACGAAATGCAGGAGCGAGAATCTCTGGCAGATAGGGAACAACCTGCTTGTAGTGCCAGACCTTAGGAGGCGAGCCTTCTGGCACTGCCTCGACATATGGTCGAAGGAATTCCAATGCTTGCCTTATGCTGCGGCCATCTCCTGTCTCGTAGCTCCACAAATCGACTCCGACCCACTCCCCGAGTGTCGCTAGCTCTATGAGTCCCGTCAAATTCATTTCGGAGTAATTAAACGACTTGGTACGACGCAGTTCCATGGGTTGGGCCCCATCCGGTTCTATTTGAAGCGCGATACGGTTTTCTTTAACCGATTCTAGCTTATCACGAGCTAGGTCATGTTGACCCAAGGCGAGCGCCATCCGCACAACTCTTACATCGAACATGGTGCCATGGTTCTGTCGCATCTGTACCTCTTCGCGACCATACTCACTATTCATAAACCAATCTAGAAAGTCCTTTATCCATATCTCCAATGCCGCCCGATCGTCTTCGCTCCAATGCGTGGATCCATCCAATAAACCCGCTGCGTCGACTGCTTGCACTACACCGCCAGCTTCGATCATCCCTATATACCGCCCTTGGTTTCTACCTGGTACGGCCTGGGCATACTGTAGATGCGGGTTCATCCGCGTTTCGGGGTCGATAAACCAAACCCGCAGGCATTGGGCTGCATGTGCCGCATACGATTCTTTATCCGTTAGGTAATAGGCTAGGGCGAGCGATTCCACCAAGTGCCCTATCTGCTGGCCGCGCGAATAGTCGGCTAAATCGGGGTTTCTGGATTCCGGATTGATTACACCATCCTTTGGCAGGTATGGCAGACCGTCTGACTTCGAAGGATCGGGCCAAAGGTAAGGCGCCTGAGTGTAGTAGTCATTCAGATTGCCAGTGACTGGATGTCGTTTTTTATCGGTTACCGTTGGGGGTTTTGTTGCTAAAGCTTCATCAGCAGCCTTTAACAGGGCCTTGTAGGCTGGCATAAGCGAGGTCTCATTTCGGGCAATGCCTTGCTTCACCTTGGGTAAGGCTCCGCGTTTAGCTCCGAAGAACCGAGGATTCTCTTTTCCAACCAGGGCGGCGGCTGACACGTCTTGTGCAAAACCCGCTTGCGGAAGAACCATAGGACTAACCGTTAAAAACAGGATTGCCAGCAGCGAGAACCGAGATAACATTATCATTTTAATCATTTAGTTACTGCCTCTTTTGATTCCATTAATTCACTACGCGTGCCATCGAGATCGTGCACATTAAACAGCCAGCGGTTGCTCCGGCCAATCATGGGCTCGTGACGTTCAATATCGGGCAAGGCATTAAACAGCATATCGCGATGCGCTTTCTGAATATTATCGGTCAAAAGGCACATATGATGCATATTACCCATTTGCTTTCGACTTGGTTTCATATCATTTATAAGAATATACTCAACGTAGTCACCTCTCTCACCTGGTATCTGCATATTCACCCAAGCATCCGGACCACCCTCCTTACGGGATCCTCGCCAGATCTCCTGAAAGCCTAAAGCGTCTCGATACAATTCGTTGGCCACCTCTTCGTCAGCTACTGTGATGCCCACATGAAGCAAACGATCGGAAACCCGCCTTGCCCCTAGATGCTTACCTCGCGTTAGCGTCTGCTTTGAACCGGGAGTATATTCAACAAAAAACAGCTTATGACCGTTCGGATCTACGAGAGCACTTTCTAGGGTACCATCGGACTTTTTTTCCACTGGTGTTGGATCTAGCCCTCGTTCTCTGAGCATTTCGACAGTAGTTTTGATGTCTGAAACCTGAAAGGCGACTTCCACTAACCGATTATCGTCCGTCCCACCGGGTTTTGAAATCAACTTCACGAATTGGTCGTCGTTGATTTTTAAATACCAAGCCTCTCTATCTTCATACGCCGCAAAGGCGAATTCGAAGCCATAAAAAGCAGTATAAAAAGCACGTGATTGTTCCAAGCTCGAGACTTGAAACGCCACATGGGCTATTCCCAATATGGGAAGTGCTTTTTCCGTTTTCTTTCCCATGGATAGAAAAGAAAGTACTAGGATGATAACGACTATTTTCTTCATATTTTTTCCGTTTACATTAAGCTTAAATTTACGAAAATCAGCATTGATTTAGTAAATACTATTTAGATTTTCAATTTAGAACATTAAAACTGTATAATTCGTTCACTGGCCTACCGTCATAGGTTATACCCTCTACCCGTATCACATAGTTGCCCGCGGTATCACCGGTATAGAAATTCAATTTGGATGCCGAGTCAGTTTTGATTTTAATATCCGGTTCCCAATGTAATGTCCTGCGGTAGTCAGGCTTTTTATGCGCTGGTTTTGCGATTGCGTAGTTGGGTTTATAAAACTCCCTTGCCTTATGGAAACCGGGAATTGTCACATTACTAACCCCTGAAAGTACTTTTGGTTTTTGCGGGATATCATCACCTCTTTTGGTGTAAATAGCTATGACACCACCAATCCGACCAGGACCTAAACCTCCATAAATAGTAGCTTCAGCTCCCTTAAGTACATCTACAAACAATACATCGGTAATAGGAATAGTTTGAACACGATCAGGGGAGACTCGGATACCATCTAGTACAAAAAGAACCCCTTCCTTTCTTATTGATACCGATTGATTTGGAAAGTTACCGAAAATCTGAACCCCACCTACAGATCTTAA
The DNA here is from genome assembly GCF_056591715.1 of Maritimimonas sp. 2405UD52-3. Lineage (NCBI taxonomy): Bacteria > Pseudomonadati > Bacteroidota > Flavobacteriia > Flavobacteriales > Flavobacteriaceae > Maritimimonas > Maritimimonas sp. 2405UD52-3. The sequence continues at coordinate 120,777 of NZ_JBWQOL010000004.1, read as the reverse complement.
CATATCGAATGTGGGCGATCCTGGACCCACCCCAGGAATAGAGTCTGGAATAAGTCTGTTATTTGCTTGTCCATGTAATGTTCGAGCATTCATTTTTTCAGTTAAGAGCTCTTGTCGGGTTTTCTTTTTTTTCGCTTTCACTACGACCTCGTTCAAATTAGTGACATTGGGGTCGTATTTGAAATCGGGTGTTATGTTTTGTGCTACCTTACTTAGGGGATAAGGTTTCTTTTGAATTCCCCTTACCGTTTTGGTACGGCTCTCTCGTTCGATATAATTTTTGACCTTTACCTCAGGGAAGTATGGGTCCAGTTGTATGGTCAACCGGTCTTTGTTCTTTTTCGATTCAGGTACCTTCTTCGCGTTTAAAACTGCAGTTATGCTATCCATAAAAATAAACGGGCCAAAACTGAATCTGCCCTGTGCATTGGTCATTTTTTTTTCCTGTATCAATTCATTTGCAACGATATTCAAGGTCGCAAGTACCTTTTTTGGTTGGTACTTATTGTTGAACGCAGTAGTGATACCATTTATCATAATACCCTTTTCGGGAAAGAAGGGTGCTTCCTTACGAACATTTTCGTTCATAAGGGATTGCCAAGTGAACCTCCGCCAACCATGGGTAAGCATGAGTAAGTCTAACAAATACTCGCGGCCTTTTACATCTTCTCGGAAGAAAAAGCTCGGGTTCGAGATCGTTCCGCCTAGATCGGAATTCAATAGCAACCAGCTCTTTATGTTGTTCGCATCCTTCTGCACTTCATTCTGGATAAATACGCTCATCGAAAAATCGCCATTAAGCGGTTTTCCCTTATCATCAATTAGGGCAAGGTTCACATTAACTTTTTCACGTAAACCATAGTCCTGTTGATCTGTTTTTAGCGATAATTCCAAGTTGTTTTTAGGGTTTTCGATAAATGTCAGGCGCTCACTTACTGGCTCGCCGTTTGGCGCGAACAAGGTAAAATGTGCAATTCCATCCGGTAGTTTGGAAGTGAGCAATTTTATGGTATTAGTGTTTTTAGCATTATCATTTAATACCTGCTTCAAGATTACATCACCACGAATATGACCTATCAGTAGTGCACCCTGTAGACCATTGGTAATGTTTGTAGATGAACTTATCATTATATGCTCACCGCGGTTCATGATCCGCAAAGTATAACCCTTTAATAAAGGTTGGGGTAGTGAATACTTTACCATCTTACCATCGAATGGGATTTGTAGGTAATAATCGGTATTCGGTTTCACCTTAAAAGCGGACCGACCCAAACCAAATTCGTAACTATCGAAGAGCGAGACCATATCACCGTTCTGATCGAGAATTTTACCTTCCATAGAAAGACCGTTGCCCTCTGAATCGGTGACTTTTGCAGCCAAAACACTTTCTAAACCTACCACAAGATCACCGCCTTCCGGAAAGAATTGCACAACGGGTTTAGTTGTTCTTAATTTGACACTTCCTTGTTTTGGTGCTTTGTTGTTCGTTACTTTTTTCTTTGAACCTTTATCAGGTTCTTCATTCCAATCGCTTTGTGTTGATGAAACTGGGATCTCCTTTTGAAAAAGTACGGGTTCTTTTTCGTTCAACATGTATTTGGTGTAGGCACGTAGTACATAGGTGTCTTCTTCCATTCCCCCAGGAATCATTATATCGCCCGCAGCTCCCGAGGATTCTACATATAGTTTTTGCTGCGCGATTATGTTGTCCTTTGAATCGACCAGTTCTACGTAAACGACCTTGCTCATAGTGCTAGGGGTGTGCGCTATCCCGTTCAGCACATAGGTTCTGAACCAGATGGTCTCCCCACTGGTGTAGAGATCTTTATCGGTTTGTATATAAACTTTCTCTGGAGTATTACTATTCGTATAGGTGATAAGGCTATCCAATATATTTTCCAAGCTTTTATTTTCCTGAGCAGAAATTTCAAAAACTAAACACAATAGAATAACTATTTGAAGAAAAGTAGTATGTCGTTTCATTTTTTTCATCGATCGAAATATGTTATATCTAAATACTTTTTAAAGCCATGTGTTAAATTAGCTCCTAAATGTCCTGCTATATTCAGTAATACTATTGTTTTAGAAAGTTCTATTCTATATAATTTTGATATTCAAATTTAAGGTTCGCAAGTGAAACCCCAGCATCGGAATTAGAACAACTTGATATTAATATCACAAATAGTATCAACAGTATTGTGAATAGGTTGTTACTTTTATAATTTTTTAGGTGAATCTTCATGTGTCTAAAATTTAATAAGAATTACTAAGGCACTAATTAGCTTTAATAATGGCTTTAGTCTATTATTTAAATACTACCCCACCATTATCAGATGTAAAAATTACCATAGTAATTCTTATTAAATTTAACTTCTTCAATTCCATAAACCGTCATACTATTTTCAATCTGATATCACCAAATTATCAAACATATTAGTATGATAAGAGCTTCCCAATAGAACATAGCCAGATCTACTTTCATCGTTCACCTTAGTAATAAATTCTCCATCAACAAAGGCTTGAATCTCTTTACCACGAAACTGAAGTTTTATGTTGTGCCAAAGTCCTCCATCAAAATGATTGATACTGCCTTCTGCAAGGATATTTTTATCAAAAACAAGTTTCCATTTCCCCTCTTTTCCTAGAATAAAGCGATATCCTCTCAAATAACTGCCCCGCACTCTACCGCCGAGTTCTACATTGCCGCCTTCGATAAAAGCATCGACGCTACAAGTAAAATCGTTCCAGTTTACATCTCCAATCAAGGTATTAGGCTTAATATTTGACCGTCGGTAAATGCGCATCCAGTCGTAACCTTGTTCCGGATTTATTTGCTTTAAACAGTTTGTTCCGTCTTCTTTTTTGGCAATTTCAAAACTACCTGTTTGGTCTGAATGATACTTTGGCAAATCACCTACTTCCCTATTCTCATAATTCTCTTTATATGGAAACGGAAAAGCAGTTTCCTCAGGTATTTTGTATTGCCCTTTTTGTTGACCGCTCGTAGTTGTTAATGAATAAATGCATTTGGCTTCTAGCTCAATGGTAAACACTCCATTTTTTGGAATAATGCTGCTCTGCTGAACAAATTGCTCATCTTCATCGGATTTCCAGACATGTACTATCTTATTTGATAGTCCATTCTCGATCTTCACTTCTATGGTTTCCGATTCTTCGGTACAAATGATCATACTCCAGTTATCGCTTCGCTTCTCTTTAAGAGTAACACAACTACCTTTGTATGTTGATGCATCAAACAGACCACAACCATCATTGAGATAATTCCAACCATCAGGTTCTGCAAACTGGGTGGTGTGTGCGATAGCCCAAATGGTTGGCCATAATTCATAATAACCGCTCCATGGGCTGTTTGCTTTCATAGCTCCAGCTTTATCCCAAGTAACCGATTCATAAATTGAACCAATAGGTGCCCAAATTAAGGTTTTCGTAATTTCATCGCGTATGTAAAACTTATTGAATAAACGAGCTAAATTAAGTGCTCCTGCACCACCCCATTCTTTTCCGGTCCAGCTCCAGTCTTCACTAGCCCAAAGTGGGGTGCCCGATGCTTTTGCTTTTTCAGTCGTTGGGCGTCCCCGACCATCTACCATGTTTTCATTAAACTCCCGTCCGGTTACATAATGGTAACCAACTGCCTCGATTACCTTCGCAAACTCGGGATCTTTTTCCAGCTCTTCAAATATTTGCCAATCGCCACTATTGTCATCGGGACCTTGAATTTTTACATTCTCATAACCTCTGGCATTAAGCAAAGGCTTTAAATCGTTCACCAGCCAATCGCGATCGGTATAGTTCTCGTTTTCGGCTGCCGCTACCCAATCAATGTCTATGCCCCAATCTCTTTTAGCTACATCTAAAAATGTTACAAAATATTCAGCTGACTCTTTTGTATAAATATCTTCTTTTAGATAGCCAGGGAAACTCCATGGCAGATATTCCAAAATCATGTTTGAATTTCTGTCTTTGGCTTCTTTCATAAACCAAAACTCGTATCCTCTCGTAACTGGATTTTTTAACTCTTCACGCGTGATAGCATGCGATGGCTCAGAGCCACAAGTTGAGTTTTCTCCTCCGCCCATTTCTACTTTAAGGTGCTGAAAACCTGCTCCAAATTTAGGTTTGAATAAAATATCTAGAATATTGCTGCGATATGGATCTGTATAATCGTACAATAAATCGGTTGAAGCCCCTGCGCTTACACCACCAATGCCTTCAAACGTTCTTCCCTCATCATTTGGATTTAAAATGATTTGTACAACACCTTCCTTTTGTTCAAAGACTGGAGGTTCAAATGGTTTTTCTGGATTTACAATTTCACCCATCTTAAACCATGCCGGTTCACTGTGTTTAACTCCTCTGTTGTTACCCCATACAGTTACCTTCCAGTAAACTTTTTGGCCAGATTTTAATGGCTCTCCAAGGTAGTGATAAGGGCCTGTTTCAGATTTACTGGTTGGGCCTGTATCCCAGATATCAGGATATTTGAGTTTTTCAATGCTTGAGGCCATCATGATACGAAAACCACCTTGCTCCGGACTTTTATCATCACCGACAAAAGTCCAGCTAAAGCTCGGTCTCGCTGTTGTTATTCCTATAGGATTTGTTTTAGACTGGCATTTCAAATCTTTCACTTCAATCGCCTGGACTACAGAACACAAGCACAAAAAATAAATGACGATTAATCTCATACTATTATTCAATTCAAATTAAACCCTTTCTAATTTTATAGGGTATGTCTTGTTCGCATTCCATTGGCACACATAGAGGTTTTCATCGTTATCAACACAGACATCATGACAATGACGAAAAACGGGTTTTTCTTGTGCCATATGTTGCAGTTTTCCTTTCTTGTAGATAGGTTTTGTGCCTCCAGGATTAGACACTACTTTTCCATTTTCATCTAAGATAGTAACAAAACCCGATTTAGGGCTTGTCTTAAAAGGATGTGTACTCTGATCTCCTTCTTTATAACCTGTATTTGATGACCAACAAACTCCTGAGTACAGATTTTTATTATGAACTACAGGGCGACATACGAATGCTCCTGGTACATCTATTTGCTCTATATAGTTACCGTCTAGTGTAAAACGTTTAAAACAGTTTGCAGCTCTTGATGTAATTAACAAAGTAGGATTTCCTTTACTGCGATAATCAATACACACACCGTGGGCGGTTTGAAACTGGTCTTGACCTGTACCTCTGCCACTTCCAATCTTTCTAATAAATTCACCATCTTTTGTAAACTGAAGTATGTAGTTTGAGCCATAACCATCAGCAATATAAATATCTCCATTAGGACCAATAGCACTCTCCGTTGGTTTAAATTCATCTTTTTTCTCGTAAGCACCATATTCAGAAGGATGCCCAATAATCATTAATTCTCTACCGTTTGTTGTTGTTTTTATTAGGCTTTCTCCCTTAGAATCACATATAAATAAAAAATCTTCAGAACCGTCATTCCATAAAGACAAACCATGACCTCCGCTATAGCGAATGCCCCAAGAATCTAGAAGTTTTCCAGATTTGTCATAAATCAAAATGTTATTTTTAGTGTTGTCTCCCACCATAATCAAGCGCCCTTTCGAATCCATTACCATTTCATGGCAATTTTTAACAGGTGTTATTGTTCGATCTAAATCTCCCCATGATTTATGCACTTTATATTTAAAATCTCCATGCCCAATGATGTCTTCAAACATTTCAGGCTTTGATTTTAATATGTTGAAATGAGGAACAACAGCCAAGCCCAAACTGGCTTTTGCCGTAGAATTTATAAATGCTCTGCGATTTATTTTAGACTTAGTCATGAATTATATTCATTATTATGCTTTGCTTTCTTTTGATGCAATTAATTCTTTTCCAAACAAGTCCAATATAGGTTCTCCTTTACCATCTGGCGTTGTATAAAACGGTCTGCCTTCTATTTCATAATGCGTTTGAGAATCGATCCCTAATGCATGATAAATAGATTGATGCACCTGATCTATAACTACCTTATTTTCAATAGAAACACATGGTCTTTCATCCGCCGTTTTACCGTAAACCAATCCTTTTTTAACACCTCCACCCCAAATTAAAATAGAGCCACCATCAGTAAAATGACGATGCATTCCGTAATGTCTAATATGCTCAATTTTATCTGGTTGTCTTCTTGCCTGATCTCTAACTTCTTCTCCCGGACGTCCTTCCATAATAGCATCTCTACTAAATTCACTGGCTAGAATAACCAAGGTTCTGTCTAAATGACCGGATTCATCTAAATCTTTTATTAATTGTGCTACAGGCCTGTCAATTAAAGCTTTCATTTGTTTAGCTCTAGTATGCCCATTTGCATGTGTATCCCAACCTAAAAAAGGTTCATATTCTGTAGATACGCTTATAAATCGCCCACCGTTTTGCACTAAACGCTTCGCTAGTAAACATCCTAGTCCAAACCGTCCTGTGTTATAAGTATTATATGTTTCTTTCGACTCTTGAGATAAATCAAACACCTTAGCTTCTGGTGAGTTTAAAAGTAAGTATGATTGTTCCATTGAGCGCATTAGCGATTCTCTCTGATAATCGCTCGCTTGCTCCATCACTTCACTTTTATTAGCTAATTCTTTATACAGTTTATAACGTGCCTCGAAACGCTTTAAAGACATGCCTTGAGGTGGACGTACACTATCTAAACCTTCTGAAGGATCAGGAATTAAAAATGGGCCATACTCACTGCCTAAAAAACCAGCGGTATGAAACGCCTTTAACTCTTCTGCTTCTCCCATTGTAAAACGTTGCCCAATTGAAATAAAAGGCGGTATTACTGGATTAGCCGGCCCTAATTCTTTTGCTATCCAAGCACCAATATGTGGTGCTTGCACCGATTGTGGTGGTTCATAACAGGTATGCCAGTGAAACTGATGTCTTGTGTGAAGTATAAAACCTAAATCTGCGGCTTTATAAGACCTTATAATAGCACCTTTATCCATCACACTACCGATAGATTGCAAACCTTCAGAAAACTCTAAACCATCAACTGCTGTTGGATGTTTTGGAAACGTACTTAATAAACTATTGGTTTGTAATCCTTTTTCAAAAGGCGCATATTTTTTAGGGTCAAAAGTCTCTGTGTGTGCCATTCCACCTGCCATCCATAACAAAACAACACTATCTGCTGATGCCGCGATTTTTTTAACTTCAGGTGAACAGGAACTTAAAAAACTTGCCACGGGAATAGTTGTTGCTGACGCAGCAATACTTGCCGCTGTCATTTTTTTTATAAATTCTCTACGTGAGTTCATCTTATTATTTTGATCCTTCATCACCCCTCATCTATTTTCATCAGTTAATAAATTGAAATTCAGGAGACATTAAAACCGACCAAATTACATCTTGAACTTGTTCTATATTTGGTTGATTACCTAAAGAAGCCATTAAAATCTTTTGCTCATCAGAAGAAGGATGCCTTCCTAGTAATTCCTGATACAACGAATTAACAATTAAACCGCTATTGTTACCATATTTGTTGAGCCATTTTTCCGCGCCCTGCTCTAACACGCCATTAAAAAATCCACCATTGGTCAATTCTAAGGCTTGCAGCAAAGTAGCTTGTTCTTCTCTTTTCGTAGTTACAATTTCTCTGTTTGGTCTTCCTAAAGCTTTCAAAAAAGAATGCTGTTTAACCAAGCTGGCTCTCGCAAACGTTTTTTCATGATCTTTGAACGTAAATTCTAGTAGCTTACTCCAATTGTTCGTTCCGTAATCACGAACTTCAACCCATTTACTATCATCAAACTTTAAATTCGTCCAATTAGTCTTAGGCGTTTTGTCCGTGCTAATCCATGTTTTGTCGGAATAGAGATTAAAGGTTTTATTATCATCAAAAGTAACTTTCATCGCGAATAAAATACTTGCCGGATTGTCCATTTTTCCAACATTATTTCCTTCAATAGCAATAATATTATTACCCATATTTAAAAGGTTTGTGACATTGTATTTCCCAACATTCGTCCAATTATTGCCTTCTCCCACATGCTTTCCATTTATAAATAATTTATAAGAATCGTCTACCGATATTAAAACCGAAGCCTGTTTTATGCGTCCTCTAGAAAGTTTAAATGATTTTCTAAAATACCGTTTTCCGGGTAGTGGCAATACTGTATTCGTTAAGTCTTTTTCATGATGCCAAATGCGTAATGCTGGCATCTTTTCTTCGTTAGGATTAAATTCTACAGCGACATAAACTGGGGCTACAACCTGACTAATAGCATCTGAAAACTGTTCAGCACTTAAACGTCGTACAACCGGCCCTTTAAACACGTATTCTTCCTTGAGTTCTTCTAATGTTTTGTAGTTGACCGTTGGCAATTGATAGGCCTTAGAGTTCATTATGCGTTTTAGTAAATGTTTCAAATCTGAACCAGAATCGATAAAATCAACAGCTAACCAATCTAATAAATCATCATTCCATGGAGTATTGTCCATTTCATCCAGCGGTTCAATTATGCCTCTTCCCATCAAACGATCCCAAAAACGATTCGTAATGGTTCGGTATAATCTCCCATTATCTCGCTTTACCATAACTTCAGAGAGCTGTGATAAACGATCTTCAATCGTTTCCCCTTCTACACTTCCTAATTCGGGATACAGAAAATCGGGTTTTGCCATCTTACCAATAGGTTTATCACATCGATTTAATTCTAATATGGTGTCCGAAAAAATTGCCGCAAAATCATAGGCTTGTTTGAGTGATACGTTACTCACAAAACTGTTATGACAGGACGCACACTTCACATTAACACCTAAAAGAGATTGCCCTATATTCTGCGCAGCCTGCATTTCTGTGCGCTGACTGGCATTTACAACACCCCTCCATTTTATACCCTTTATAAAACCTTGGGAGCCTTGTATAGGATTGACTAGTTCTTTGACCATCTGATCATAAGAATTGTTGTGTATTAAAGATGTATAGAGCCATTGCGTAATTTCTTCTCTACCACCTGTAATAAATCCTGTTCCGCTGTAATCGTTTCGCAACAGGTCGTTCCAAAAACTTAACCAGTGCTGCGTGTAATTCTTATTATCCGCTAATAACGAATCAATTAATACTTCTCTTTTATTGAGCTTCGTATCTCGAGTAAATTCTTGAATCGCTTCAGGTTGAGGTAGTAATCCAACAATATCCATATATACGCGCCGAATAAAAGTTCTATCATCAACGATCTCCGGCCAATCAATTTGATGCTTTGTGAAATATTGATCAACCCATTTATCAACCGGGTGATTTTGATTTGTTGCTAAAGGTAACGCAGGCTTTTGAAGTGCCATTTTGGCTTCTGGAAATATTTTAACCTCCTTATCTGACCAATGTGCTCCATTCTCAATCCATAGTTTAATTATGGAGATCTGACTATCGTTCAACAATTTTCCTTTCTCGGGCATTACTTCTTTATGGTTTGCCGGAAGCGTAATACGCCTAAACAACTCACTTTCTTCAGGTTTACCGGCAACAATGGAGACCCCGGATTCTCCTCCTTTAAATACACCTTCTTTATGCTCTAGTATTAATTCGCCTTTTTGCTTGTTTTCACTATGACATTGATAACATTTATGGGCAAAAATAGCTCTGACTTCGAGGTTTAATTTATCTTTTTGTAGCGTTGAAAGTGTATCAGAATTATCGAATTCAGAAAGCAGGGCTGTAGCCTTATACGTATCATAGCCATCTTCACTACCCGGCAAAACAAACGATAAATAATCTTCTCCATGGGTAATGCTGGCTCCTAAATGTCCCGCTATCCCTAACACAACTACTGTGACAATCAAAAAGAATCGATATACTTTTAAATTTTTAAATTTTTTCTTCGATGTATTCCATAAAATGAAAGCAGTAATCAATGCTAAAATTGCTGTGGCAATGCCAGTATATTGATGATTATCGACCAAATCACTATTGTAATCTTCTTGCGAACGTAATAACCAACCAAAAAGCGCAGAGAAACTGGCAACAGCAGCCCCTACATATACCATCCAGTTGATTCCATCTCTTAATCCTTTACGCTTTCCTCCAATGGTAAACGCCTCAAAAATAAGTGCCACCACAAGCAGTCCTATCGGAAAATGGACTAATAAAGGGTGTAAGCGTCCTAAGAATTGAAGTATCCAATTTGTGCTATCCATATAATACAACAAAATGGTTTGAAATTAGAACAATAATAACAAGTTCAATACATTAAACTATCCCGTACAATGGGGTGCTACATTATCAGAAACGATAAAGTCATGGTCTTAAGAAATCTTATTTTTGTTATGCATTATTAGCATAAAATGCGCTTCATATCCTACTCGAAGTTTAAAAGTATTAACTTTTGATATCGCATTTTTTATGTTGCTCTTTTTTATATTAATCTAACAGAACGCTCTTATATGCAATGATGCGCACAGGGCCTAACAGGCCCGAACTTAAAAGTCCTGAATCTGATTGCCAATGCGAATGACTTGCAAAGGTTTTGCGACCAGAAGTGCGGATTTTGGAGGTATCTAACCATGTAGGCCATGATTTAATACCTTTAGGGTAGTATGCAACATCTAGCGGAAAACGTTCGTCGCCAATCAATGAATTGACCCAGAGATTGGTCACTTTAAGTTCTAGCTGATTTGTCCCCTTTTTTAAGGCCTGATCGATATTGATTCTAAATGGAGCCTTCCATAATATCCCTAAAGAAGTGCCGTTCAAGATAACTTCTGCCATAACATGAACGCTGCCAAGATCTAACTCAAAAGTCAGGTCAGGTTTCAATGACTTTTTTCTAACCTCAAACTCTTTTTTGTAGATGGCGGTTCCTGAAAAATAACGGATGGACTCCTCTTCTGAATCAGACCATGATGATAGCTTATTAAAAATAGTTTTTTCCTGTTGTGATGAAAACGTTACCTCCCAAGGCCCGTTAAGCTCTTGAGGTTTCGGTACTGATCGTACCTCTTTGTCTTTTGTGGCTCCTGACGATTTGGTGTATGTTAGCGTTCCGGGATAAGGAGATATCCACTTAATACCATCACTTTCAAGCGCGAAAGTAGGTTGAAGTCGTTCACTCGTAAGGTTAAGATACTGCCCTTTGGGAATATAAATGGTATGTGGTAATCCATCAATAGTATAGGTGACACGTAATAAAGGTTTAGGACCTTCAGCCTTTAACCCATGGACAAGCTTTTCATCAACCAGTATTTCTAATTGCCCATTCATTTTCAAATCTTTTACTTTTTCGGTAAGGTCAATGATGGGATATTTTTCGGGCACACCCCAAGTCTCAGGTTTGAATTTACCGAAAATTGCCCTAACTATTTTTAGCTCTCCATCGCTTGACACTTTAACGTTTTCCAGTTCTTGAACGCTCATTTCTTTTATGCTGTCACCTGTTTGATAGCGCATTCTAAATTCTTTTTTGTAGCCCATCGCCGGGTCGCAGTCGCAGAAATGTCGGGTTGCTCTAATATCCAGTTTTCCGTCATTTACGGCTTGGGAGACTTTTTCTGTGATGTCTACTAATCCTTCTTGTAAAAAGGTACCGAATTCTGCTTTTATAATCTTAAGGTTGGATATGGGTTTGGGGGTGGGCATTTCAAGTTCGAAACTGGTTTCCACCAAATGAGACAACTCAGTAGAAGCATTTCTAAATACAACAAAAATCGAACCTTCTGCATCTAGGGTTATCGGTACAGTGGTGGTACCATCGTCATTATGCTGCCAAACAGCTGGTTTCGTAATTTGACCGGTTTGCGAATCCCATAGTTCCGGTTGTTTGTTGGCAACCCTAAACCTGAATTGATGGTTCACACTTTCCTTCTTGGCATTGGCTATAAAGTAAATATCGGCGTTTGGGGTTTTTCTATGAATAAAACTAATCTCAGATGCATCACCTTTTGCAACACTAAAATCAGACGGAATTTCAGTATTCTCTAAAAATGAAGCAATTGAACTATTTTTTATCAGGCCTGTTGACCAAAGTTCTTGTGTTAATTGCCTTACCCTCTCGTCACATTTCGGGTATCCTTCAAGACTCGGTGATTTTAATGGTGGCCGCCCCAAGATGGTAGCACCCTTTTTAGCCAGATCAGCAATTTTTTGAAGGGTTTGAGGTCGCATCCATGCAATATCGGGTAAAACCAATACTGCATATTCGCCACCAACGACAGTTTTCAATTTGCCATTTTCTACGGTCAGCTCCATCAATTTATTGTATCCAATCAAATCATAGTCGTACCCCATGGCCTTGATTTCGGGCATGAGCAAGGCGTTATTCGGTGACGATTCTCCTGTAAATACCAGAACGTCGGTTACGCTCTTCCCTTGCTGCAATAGAAATTGGGATCGTGCGATATAATCCATAAACCCTTTTCCTTGATACCACCAAGTGTTCAGTCTATTAAAATCGGTGCCATGATAACTAAGTGCCAATCCCGGACCGACGTCCCAAGGTTGGTGTACATAGGTGTGGAATATAAAACGGTTAATACCCTGCGCCCAGGCCCTATCTCCAATAGATTTTAATAATGCCGGGTGTTCGTCCCACCCACCAATTCCTGTAAACGATTCGGCTCCTACAATCGAGCTTCCATTTAAATGTGCTATTGAAGACACAAACTTTGGCGAATCGAAAAAGGGGTATCCTCCGCTCCAAAATTCGCACATGACAATATCACCGGTTGCCCCTACTTGCATATTATCAAATGGCCCCCAATAAGGCTCAACTGAGAATTTAAGTCCGTTTTTATGACAAAGCTCTCTAAAACGGCCGTAATAATTCTCCGCCATTAAATCACCGATGGTTCTTCTAAAATCCCATAGAAAGCGTTCGGTAACCTCACCGCTATCTACAAAGTAGCCCGCTACTGAGGGCAAGTACCGCAGTAGGTCATAGCCTCTCAATCGCTTGAATTGTTGATCAAATCCTTTTGTCCAGTTGGTGGTTCCCACTTCATAACTATCAATCAAACAATTGTTGACCACTGTACCAACCAGATCGCCGAGTTCCTCAATAATTGGCTGTATCCCCCCTTGCCAAAAAACATCAACCGCCTCTTTACTCATTTTGTCACATTCAAGACCCTTACCAGACTCAGGTGAAGGATGGTTACTTTTACCCGTGGGCGTGTGCCCTAATCGCAATACGACCCATTCACCTGTTGGTACATTCCATTCTAAAATACCCGCTTCTGAAACCTTATCGGTTAGATCAATCACCATGTTTTTCTTTATGATGGCCGATTGGGGAATTGCTTTGGTATTTGGGTATAGATGATTGCGCACCCTGCCTGAAAGATTTTTATAGTCCAGCTCTTCTATTTTCGCAGTATTTGTGGGTCTTGGAAAGGCAAGTACGGCAATGTCTTTATAGTAATTATGTTTCATTTCCGGTTGTGGTAATTGCTCTCGTAACCGTTTACCCCCTACCAGCACCATCTCACTGTATACCACGGTCTGCATGGCATGTTCTGGAGTGATCCATGGCCCTCCACTGGATGACCAACCTGCGCCGTTATGAAAAGCAAGTTCCATGTCTAATCGTTTAGCTTCCTGGGCTGCAAACTTAAAAAGGGACAACCATTCAGGGCTCAGATATTTGACAGGCCCATCTGGCAAGGTTAGTTTAACATTGAATAATTGTGCCTCCTGAATACCAACGGCCTTCATGGCCTCCAAATCTTTGGTGATACCGGACTTCGATACGTTACCATTTAGCCAATGCCACCATGTGCGGGGTTTTGCTGAGGGCGGTGGGGACTTAAAACCAATTTCAAGTGAATCATTTTTTTGAAATTTAGTCAAAACTTTAAGGCTAGTTTCGTTGGCATAGAGCTTGGTGCTACAAAGGCATGCGACACTCAAAAAAAGAAAAACGACAAGAATCGAAATTTGATATGTACTTGGTGCTCTTTGCATTTTCTATTTACCCTTTATAGGACCCGGTGATTGTACAACTCTTTTACCTTCATTGAATTCCAAATATGGAATAGCAGCTCCTAAATATACCATCCTGTTAATTCGATCTCTTAATACTTTACACTTCCCTCTGATGGTGGCGCTTCAAAATAAATTCAATACGAGTAGTCCTATCGGAAAATGGACGAATAAGGTGTAAGCGTCCTAAGAATTGAAATATCCAATTCGTACTATCCATATAATAAAACAAAATGGTTTGAAATGAGAACAATAATAACAAGTTCAATACATTAAACTATCCCGCACAATCATGTATAAAAATGTAGTACCGATTTCTTGTATGCATTGATCACTTTTGATATTATTGCTGTTTATTTCATTGGATTGTTTTTAACACAACAGGACCTATCAAGCCAGAAACCTCCAATTCAGTCTCGTTTTGTTTAGGTGGATTTGTGGTCCAGGTTTTCTTCTCACTTTCGGACCTTGTATTGTCAAAAATGAGTTGATTGCGCCACGTATTGGTTACTTTGACCTCAATGGTGTTTTGGCCTTTTTTAATATCATTCGAAATATCAAAAACAAATGGAGGTGCCCATTTTACACCAACTTTCTTATCATTACACCAAAGCTCTGCAATGTTTGCCACTTCTCCTAAATCTAATAAAGTGGTTTTTCCAGTTGCTTTAACCTCAATTGTTTTAACGTAGGTTATTGTGCCAGAATAATGTTTTACAGCATCATTATCAAGTTCAGTAAGTGATTTTAATTCTGAAATTTGAATCGACTTCGGAGTCTCCCAACCTTCATTAAAAGATAATTTCCAATCTGTTTGTAGGGGTTGCTCATTGAATGTAATGGTTTTAGATGTTTTATTCCCATTTTGAAAAAAAGTATATACGCCTGCTTCTGAAGCAAGCAAATTATTACCTTCCCAAGATATGCTCGGAAAATCTTCTGTATCATGAATATTATACCACCCAGTTTCAGCATTTAAAATAACCTCATTATTATAGGTTACTTTTGAAGCATAAGGCAATTTATCACCTTTTGAAAACACCACAATTATACTTCCACTTGGTGCAAAAGATAAAGCCACATTGGTTCTATCATCTGATGTACTCCAAACTTTTGCTTCTTGTTGTTCGCCCGTAAAGGCATTCCATAATTGAGGGTATACACCCGTTACTCTAAAACTCAATGAAACATCAACTGGTTTATCATGATTTGAAGCGACAAAATAAATATGTGCGTCGGCCGTTTCTCGGTGAATCCATTTTATATCTAAATCATCTTGAACAATAACATCTTGAGCAATACGCTCAGCTTCTAAAACAGCATCAAGTGATTTTCCCCAATACACTTTTCCTTTTCCTACTTGTTTTACACCTTCAATCGTATTTCCCCATAACTCATCGGCTATTGAGGATAATTCTTCTAAATCATTCTCATCATCCATTAAACTAGGTGAACCTAATGGTTTTTCACCAAGAATCACGGCTCCTGCCAGCACTAATTCTTTTAGTTTCTTTACCGTAGACAATAACATTTCTTTTGAATCTCTAAGAGTAATGATGCGATAATCTCCTGCATTCTCTACACGAATTTTACCCTCTTTAACACTCAACTTATCGTGTAATATTTCAGCATTTAAATAGTCAAAACGATAACCTTTAGGAAAATAATCTAAGTCGAATGGTGGACGCTCAAAATGGTCTCCATAGTATCTTAATACATCGGCAACAAATTCACCTTGTTGCAAAACATACTGGTTTCGAGCTAAATAGTCCGTCCAATCTTTCATGTATGGCCACCAGGTTTGCTGACGTACTAATGGAAAACCGATGTTACCTCCAAAACTAGATCCTGGAAATACATCAGTTTGTGGTGTATGTGAAAAGGTATGAAACACCAAATGATTGACACCCTTTGTAAAATTATAGTCGATTAAATATTTAACCGAAAATGGATGTTCATTCCATTTTACACCTACTTGCGTGCAAGCTTCGGCAGCCAAAACTGGCTTATTATATAGGTGTACTGCAGATGCTGCATTAAATATTGGTTTTGCATATTCTCTTTGGGCAGATGGTTCTTTAGGATACCAAAACTCAGTCATTGGAATATCGCTAACTCCGTAATAACGCATAGGATCAATAGGTAAAACTTCGCCTCCGGCACCTTCGGTATATACTTCCGCTCCCATATCGTGCGCAACCGTTGCAAAATGTGTAAAGAAATTATCAATAAACACCTCATCCATGGTATGTCGTAAATCTCGTAAAAACTTAGTCGTTATTTCTGGACTTTCAACGATATAACCCATTGTAACAGGTAAATAGGTTTTCATACTATAACCTCTTCGATTTTCGAACTCGGCAAACATATCTTCAGAATTCATGGTCCAAGTAGGCACATGGCTTTCCCAGCTATCAATTAACAAACCGTGTAATTTTCCATCACCAATTGGACCTCCATCCTTAATTAAGTTTCCAATCATGCCGTTTCTTAAATGATTTTCAATAGAAACTTTATCCAACTTACTAGATTCCCAACCCGTAGCTTCGGGTACTGCAGGTTTATTGGTTAATCGCATGTTGATATGACCAAAACGTACAATGGTCCAATTGCCTTCGGGAACGTCCCAAATTAATTGCCCTTCGGAAGTCATTTTATCAGAAAGATTAATAATTGCATTGGATTTGATAATGGTGTTTTGGGCATAATCAATTTGTACATCGTCTTTAAGACGACGCAATACTTTAGCCGCTTTAGCTTGGTGATTATGAAGTTTTGGATTTGAACTTAATCGAATAAATTCTGGTGCTATTTTATGATTGCCTTGAAACGTAAATACAAATATATTTGATGTGGTTTCAGGAATCGCCAACGTGAGATGTTTACGACGATCATTCCAATTGGCATCAGGTAGCTTTACAGTTGTAATTATTTTTAGTTCGCCATCAACAATGGCTTCAACTTTAAGAGCTACATCTACTTTTGGATATTGCGTACCTACAATGATGTGACGTAGTTGCGGAAAGGTAATATTGCGTAATGTCACAGCATCATCAAAGACAGTTTTTACCCAAGAATTAGCATCATTTACTTTTGTAATTCCTTGATTTCTATAAGTTTTTAAAGGTTTATCTAAATACGTATTTTTTCGTGTAACGATGAGTTTAGAATTTGGATTAAAAATCGCTTCCCAAGGCACTGCACTATTATTAGTTTCAATTTTTGAAGGATTTAAGGGTTCTAAATCATCTCCTTCTGGTGTTGGGAAAGCTAATACTTGAATATCTTGATAGTTGAAATCTGAAGTCTTATATAAAGAATCTAATTCTAATACGTCATTATAGGTTTGTCCACCTGAAACTCTGTAAACTGACTCAACCACCTCGCGTTGTGCCTCCTCCACAGGCACCCAAGGACCACCAGTCATTGACCAACCTGGACAATTTTGCATGGTGAATTTTAAACCTAAGCGCTTACATTCATCTGCTGCATGCCGAATCATGTCTTCCCATTCTGGTGATAGAATTTTAATGGGTTCCACGTTGGGATAAAGCCTTCCCGATTTATTAAATAAATGAATACCCTGTAATCCGGCTTCCTTTATAGCTTCTAAATCTAAGGTTAAGCCTTCCTTGCTAATATTATTGCCATTAAGGTGAAACCAAGTTTCAGGATAGTACTTTTGCGAAGGTGATTTGAAATTTTGACTTAGTTCTATTAAATGTACTCCATCGGTAGTGTTGACGGAATCTTTATTCTCTGATTGACAACCCAAAAATAAAACTGTCCCTAATAAAACTAATAAATTATGTTTCATAAATAAAGGTATTTACTCAAATTATAAGCAACAATATTACCTTATTAAAATCGTTTTTATTAACCCTGCCTCGCCTCACTATTTAACGGATAAGGCCAAGGCAGTGAATACTTTTTGGAAATAGGACCTATCTAATCTGCTAGTTTTAGTATCTCACTTCCGGCCATCAAAAAAGCACCGGTTCCAAAGTTTTGCCAACTGTCGGCTGAGGCTGGTTCTGGAAATGCTCCAATATTTTGCACCCAACCAACACGGCCATCATCATGTTGACACGCGGCCAGGGCATTCCATGCTTTTTTTACAGCAGGCGTATACTTTGCTTTATCTAAGAGTCCATTATTAACACCCCATGCCAGTGCAAAGGTGTAAAAACCACTTCCACTTACTTCTCCATGATCATACGATTCGGGAGAAAGTAAACTAGTACGCCATAGACCATCATTGGGTTGAATACTTAAAATTTTCGCTGCCATTTCTTTGTATAACTTTTCATAGAAGCTACGGTGCTCATAATCCTTGGGCAAATCTTCTAAAAGCAATGCCAAGCCTGCAAGCACCCACCCATTGCCTCTAGACCAGAATATTTTTTTTCCATTTGGTTCTTTTTCATCTTTTTCTGACCCTTTCCATACAAAGCGCATATCTCGAGCAAATAAATGCTCCTCTTTATCATACAACTGATTATACGTCTCCATGTAGTATTTATGCATATCCTCTAAATACTTTGGTTGCTTTGTATGTTTCGCATAGAGATTTATAACAGGTGGAGCCATAAATAAGGCGTCACACCACCACCATAGAATCGTTTTACCCATTGCACTTTTATCTGTACCTTCTTTCCAACTATCGGGTTCATATAAATGTGCATCTATGAATTTCTTTGTAGGTTCTAAATCCACAAAATTTCTTCTGCGCTCCGTTTTATCGACATATAAATAGCTATATGAGATAGCAACATCATCTGCATGGTGTAATCTTTTAAATGTTTGCCAATTGTTTCGGTAACCTTGATTTTTTAAGGCAGCCATATACATCATATCTTTTGTGGTTTTATGTGCTCTCGCAACTCCTACGTAATAAGCACCATTGGTCCAGTCAGTAGGCGCTAATGCCATAATAGGATGCACTTCTTGCCACTCCAGAGCTTTTATCATTGATGCCTTTATTTTAGATTTATCTATAGGCTCTTGAGTTACAACCTCTTGAACCGCAGTACAATTAAATAGCATAAAAACAACCAAAAGTTTTGTTATTAGTTTCTTCATTTTTTATTTTTTTAGTGTGAATGTTGTTTCCAAATGTTCCTGTGAGGAAGTTCCAAGCATTACCTTATACTTGCCCGGTTCCAATATTTTTTTCATCTCAAGTCCTGTAAATTCAAGCATTTTAGGATCTATCGCAAATGAAACTTTTTTCATTTCACCCGGTGCCAATTCAATTTTCTCGAAACCTTTTAGTTCTTTATCTGGAGGAGAAACCGATCTGATTTCATCTTTTAAATAGAGTTGAACCGTTTCCTTTGCCTTAACCTTACCGACATTGGTAACATCTACACTTACGTTGAGCTTCGTATCAGGAGTCATCAAAGTATCAGAAATTTGGATATTGGAATATTCAAATTTTGCATAGCTAAGTCCGAAACCAAACGGGTATAAAGGCCCTTCTTCCAGAAATAAATATCCTTTCTTATAATTAATTTCTTTTTGACTGTAGTGAAATGGTAATTGCCCGATTGAGCGAGGTACTGTAACAGGTAATTTTCCTGAGGGGGACACTTCACCAAAAATTATTTTTGCTGTTGATTGATCACCAAACTCACTTAGATCCCAAATATCCAAGATCGCATCTGCCATTTCAGAAATGGTGTTGATTGCTAAAGTTCTTCGATGTTTCAATACGACAATTACAGGTTTTCCTAATGCTTTAATCTTGGTAATGAGTTCATCTTGTTGACCGACGGGTTCAATCGTTGCTCTATCACCCAGCGTTCCATTAAAATAAGCTTCTTTTGCGGTGTGTTCATCACCTCCTAAATATAAAATTACAACATCCGATTGACGCGCAATCGTCATCATTTTGTTAATAGCATTCGGATTTCTTTCTAATAAGTTAGGTACTCCCCTTTTTTCATCTGTTAAATTAAATCCTTTTTCGGAAGTAAAACGGATGTTGTCTCCTGCAACAGCTTCAAAATTAGCTTGAGTATCTTCACTTAAAAGTGGCCCTAATAATGCTATTTTAGTCGGCTTATTTTTATCTAAGGGCAAGGCATCATTTTCGTTCTTTAATAGTATAATAGACTCCAGATCGGCCTCTTTTGCCAATGCTAATGAAGATTCAGACCTCACCTCTTTTTCCACATCATTTAAATCAATATAGGGGTCGTCAAATAATCCCAAAATAAACTTTGTACGTAATACACGTCTTACAGAGCGATCAATCAGCTTTTCGATTTCGGGATTTTCCTTTACCATTTTAGGAAGAAGTGCATATGAATCTTCTGCATAAAGGTCGACATCAATCCCTGCTTCAAGTCCCATTAATGCAGCAGCTTCCGGAGTCTCTGCTACTTTCATAAAATAAAATAATCGTGCGATGTCATTTGAATCTGATACCAAATATCCATCAAACCCCCATTCATCACGAAGTACTCCCGTAAGAAGTTCTGGATTTCCGTGGCTTGCAATGCCATTTAAATCACCATGTGATGCCATAATGCCTAGAGATCTCGCATCTTTAACGGCTGCTTCAAAGGGTGGGTAGATTTCATCGATCAAGGTTCGGGGAGAAATCTCGACTGCCGCAAAATTTCGACCTCCTAGTACCTGACCATATCCCGCAAAATGCTTGGCAACAGCCCCGATATGTGTGCCATTTCCTAAACCTTCATAATTACCTTGAACACCTTTTATGGCATTTGTGACCATTTGAGTTGTTAGATAGGTATCTTCACCAAAGGCCTCACTCATTCGTCCGAACCGTGGGTCACGAACAATATCAGCTTCCGGAGAGTGACACATGTGCATTCCTCGTAAACGAGCTTCTCTTCCAACAACATCCCACATACGATTGACCAATTCTGGATTAAACGAAGCTGCAGATGTTAGGGGTCTACCAAATTTTGTACAACCTTCGGCATCTACACCGTTGTAAGATTCGGTGACAAACAAGGCAGGAATGCCCCATCTGTTATTTTCAATAATATATTTCTGTAATTCATTATTTAGTTTGGCTGCCGCGATAGGGCTGATATGTTCACCGGGATTCTTAATACCTGCTATACCTAGTTTTAGTTTTTCCTTAACTCTGTCTGATAAGATCAAGTTACCCTCTTCATCTGACTTCACACCTATGTTTGCATGAAAAATACGCATTTGGGCAACTTTCTCTTCGATAGACATTTTAGCAATCAATGCATCAACCTTTTCGTCAATTTGGCGAGTATTGTTTGCGCTATTTTGGGCTTCTTCGTTCTTCTCATTGGAACAAGAGAGCATAAAAATCAGAAGTATGACTTTTAATGATCTAGTGAGAAATTTATTCATGGATGTATACTTAATGTAATTGTTCATCGTATCTTATTTGATAAAGGAAAAAGCATCAAGCCGAATTTCCTTTGTATTGAATTTTTTAATTATTATGGATAAGTTTTCTATGGTATTCATTGGCATCAAATCAATAGTCAATTCTTGAAAAGAAGCAGGATTATTTGATACATTAATTTTACTGGCGCCTAACAAGGTTCCATTTTGACCATCCTTTCTAATTTCTATCGTAAATATATTTGGTGTTGTTCCTGCAACGAATAATTTGATTTTTTTTGCCGATTCCAGCCCTTCCACATTAGGAAAATTTAGAACAGCCACTTTTTCTTTCGTACGCACACTGAATACGTTGTCAGCATGTTCAACTTTTTCAAAACCAATGGCTTTGAAGTAATCTTCAGCCTCTATTCGCGGTTGATTCGCTTCGTAACGACCCACACCAATGCCGTCAATTCGTATGGGTGCCATTTCACCATTTTTCTTGTAATGTACATAGCTTATGAAAGCATCTCTAAAGTAACGATTACCGGTTTGGCTGATATCACAATAGGTGTAATACCACTGATTATTCCATTCGAAGAAGTTACCATGCCTTCCTTGCAAAAAACCATGTGGCCAGGTAGGTGCATCATAACCGGGTGCAAAACTCTCCTTTTTTATAACGGTATCTTTATAATCATACGGGCCATATAGGTTGTCAGACATTGCATAAAAGCAGCCCCATGACAGGTAATATTTGCCGTTATATTTATGTACCGAAGGTTTGTCATCTGTAGGTTTCTCTTTATTTTTTCCATCAAGGTTGTACGGCCCTCTCGGATTTTTAATCTCAATTTTCTTTGGCGTTTCAGCCAAGCTTATCATATCATCATTTAGTTTCGCTATATAATAATTCCAAACACCAAAAATGATATAATGCTCGCCATCTTCTTCGAAAATTGCCATATCGTATTCATGAGTCGGAGTTAGCTCGGAAGTAAGTAAAGGCTCACCAAGAGGGTCTGTCCAAGGACCAGTGGGACTTTCGCCAACAACAACACCCGTTTGCTTATTTCTTTCTGAAAAGTACCAGTAGTATTTACCATTACGATACCCTACGTCGGTCGCCCAACATCCTTGAAAATCATCGCCTATATATGTATCTTTTGGCTTTAACACACTTGCCTGCTTCCAATTTACCAAATCTGGAGACGACCAAACCCACCAATCTTCCATAATGAATCTAGTATTGTTTGCAGATTTATCATGTGATGCATACACATAAGCCGTGTCATTAAAAATATGAATGTGTGGGTCATTCAATCCTTTATTTGGAACTATGGGATTTTGTGCATGCCCTGGCAGCACGAAACTCATGAAAAACATCATGATTAGTGCCCTATTCTTTGTTATGTCAAATCTTAACACCTGCATTGCTCATTACTTGTACTTCATTTCACTTAATGATGAATCTATGGCTATTGATAAACTGTCGTCTGTTTTAAACATTACAAATTAGTCGATGGTGTGACATTTTGATCTTCTCCTAATTTCTATATCATTCTACTAAGTCTCTAAAATAGCCTTTGAGCAAAAATCTGGCATCCTGCACTATACTGTTTGACATACCTAGCATTTATGCCTTTAACTATTAGCAATAGACCAAGTCGTTAGCGAGCAGATTAAGTGTCTACCCATACATTTGAGATCTATTCTTTTAGACCAATATGAACCTGAGCGTTTTCTGAGGTATTAGTGGAGTGATTGGGTTTTGAAAAATCTAAATAGGCTCTTATTGATTCTCCGTCCTTTGAGCTAATTTGAATAGCATTGTAATTGAGCTCATACCCATCACCTACATAGATATTCAATAATTTTTGGTCTACAATTCTAGTTATGACAGCAAAAGAACCGCTAAAAGAAAATCGCTCTTTCTTATTTTCATACAGTTCTTTTTTGTTTTGTGTAATGATAAACTGCTCGATTATTTTACCATCAATCTCGCTAATCACCTTTAATCCCTTGAATTCACCATTATGTAGTAATTTTTCGACTGAAGTAATCGTATTACCCTGAGAAGAAAACGGTTCAAAAACCGCAACAAAAGGACGATTCCAGGCCTCTCCTTGTTGGCGTACAACCAAGGTTGGCGTTGGCATGGAGTTATAGGGCTCTGGGGCTTCGAAGCTTTTTGGCGCTTTAACTTTAGTATAGGTTCTGTCTTCGAACCCTGGTAAGAACACCTTCATATACCTTTTTTTATCCTTGAATTTTTCGGCCTTGAATAAAACCTCTACTGATCTATTATAGGTTTTTGAGGTCATAACATCTGTGAAAAAATGCCATCCGGGATTTCGATAGATACGATTTCTAATCCATTTATCTTTAGCATTCTTTTGGTACCTTTTGGGGTCAGCTTCAAGGGCTAAGTCTTGATTTAAAAAATTTACGGACTCCCCCAAATTGTGATAGAGATAGTCATGGAATTCATTCGGTAACGCTGATTTTGATCGGAAAACGTCAACGTAGTATCCAGTGGTTGGTGATGTTCTAATTAAGGCTAAAGTTCGTTCTTGTTTGGCCTCTGCTCCATCACCACCTCCATCAAAAAAAGTGGTAGTTGTAAAAGAGTAATTGGGAGAAACCGCAGTTTTGGTAGGCATAGGCTCCATCACTTTTAAGCGAACAGTATCCATGCCTAAATTCACCCAGTGTCCCTCTCCTTGAGAGGCACCATTAACGATAACAGTATTATGTGCAGCAAAGAGGCGAGAGTAGTTTTCGTGAATATCCTTGGCATAGCGGCCACGACCGTTATCAATACCCAATACTTTGCCTTCACCATACAATTCAATGTTCATTCCAGAGGCATGCCCATGTACCATAGGTGCACCTCCAACAAAACACATCAAACCGTCATCCGGATTACGAGTGGAACTTATATTGCGTTGAAGGAATATTCCTGCATGAGGCTGTTCATCGGTTCTAGGTAAATCAATTGATTGTGGTTTTTCTTCAAATTCCTCAGAAAACCATAATAAGGCCTCTAAACCATGTCTCGAATAGTTACCTTTTGCCGTTGCACTACCCAATAAGTTTCCAAAACGTTCAACAAGAATGGGTACCTCATCAATTTTACCTAATTCATATGCTGTTTCATAAGCTTGATAGGGAGTTTTATATTTTCTATGCCCATCTCCCCAAAGAATTAAATCACCATTGGGATATACCAAATAATCCAAGCGTTGTAGCGCCCAAGGAATATTCACATAGTGTTGCCCCAGATCTAGACTTGAATCATACTTTACTAATAAGTACATCAATAAGGTTGTGCGCTTTGCAACATCATTCGTGTATTGTGAAGTTTCTGGCCAGATATCTCCTAGCGTTTTATAGCTTTCTGAAATTTTTGTTAGGGCGTCTTGATGTGGTGTATTCTTACTGAGAAAGTAGTTGAGATGCTTATTTCTTTCATCAATATCTTCTAACGCAAGCGCGTTATATACTAAACAATTTGCTTCTAAAACAGGATGATTTGAGTTGATCATTCCATGTTCAACGACTAATTTAGCATAGGTTCGAAAGACTTGTTGTGCTTTTCTTTCAGGAAAAGCTATCATTGATTTTTTACCCACATCATAGGTCTTACCACCTTTCTTAATAAATGCGGCCACAAAATCGTAAGCAATGGGAAATTTTTCACCAATTCGTCTTGATTCGCGCAAGATATCGTCAGGACAAAGCCAACCACCTCGACCTGACCAATTAGAAGGCTCTAATTGAACTATGCCTTGTATTGCAGCACTAAGAATATCAGTCGCACATTGTGCATAAGTCTCTTTCTCGGTCAAATAATACACCACCCCACACTCGATTGCCAGTTGTAAGTATTTTGAAAGTTTATTAAAGTTGGCAAGGTCCGATTCACTGGCATTGTCAAGGTTGCTATGACCTTTAGGGCCATCAATATCTGTGTACGTTAGCGGTGGTGTTTTACCTGGCTGTTCAGCATCCCAATCAAAGGGAAAATCTTTTAAAAAATTCTCCGGTCCTTGTGCATGTATTTTTACGATTGAATCTGCCCTGAATTTGAGTTTTTGAAACGTTGACTTTGCCCAGGCTTTATTTTCAATCTTATCGAGAATGTGGCTTCGCTCGCTGCTCGTTACCCAAATAAAAGGACGCTGTACTTTTTGACCATACATACTTATACTAATGACGAAGCATATGCTATATATCAAAATGTTGAACCTTTGAATCATAAGCGATTTTTATTCAATGCGTTTTACTAAGATCACCCAATCTTTGTCTGTTGCCGACGGCGGACTCCCCAATGCAACGATACCGGTTGCTTTTGTTGATACAATCGACCCTTCAAGAAGGTCTCCACCATTTCTGGGATCAAACCATCTTACAGTAAAAATTTCATTTGAATTTCCCAGATTTAGTTTGATTTTATCTGCTTCCGCTTCGGCGTAAATAACATACACTTCACCTTCTTTCGCAAGACAATACGCTATCTCATCAGCTGTTAGGCTATCATTCGGTTCCATGTCCCAGAACGGAATATAGGTATTGAAAAAATGTAGCGCATGTCTGTTCTGATCCCAAAAAAGATCTCTACTTCTAAAATCCTGGCAGGTCAAGTCTGAATTCGGACTTGCGTAGCCAAAATACCACTCAACACCATAACCTCCGGCCATTAGCGTTCCCCACATGGCCCTTCCCCTGGCATAATTATGTTCTGGGTCTTCATCATCTGGTAATAAAGCAATTTTAGCCTTGCCCGGTTCATCAACGGCCAATGCCCATTTTTTACCGGTTGCATTTGACTTTTCACGCCACTTTAAAACCCTTGGATGTACATCATTGAACTCTTCATGACTTAACTGCAATGAAGCACCTGTTAGTGGTGACTGATCTCCTATGAATGCTTCGTATCTATCATCTTTATTCGGAAATGTATGTATAACTAAGTGGCTATTATAAGCATCTAGCTTCGAAACATAATTGGCTACTTTTTTTACTTCTTCAATGGGTTGATTATTTTCCTCTCCTAAATTCCAATTCATTGCTAAATGATGTCCAAACCTGGCGATCAATTCGCGATAATACAATTTACCCTCTGTACCAAATACACCTTTATCCATTAAATGATCGGTTTCAGTTTCATGTGTTTTAAAGTGTAAAAACATACCTTTCTTTTCAGCGTATTCAAAAATGCGCTCCCACTGCTCAAGCTTAGAAACGTCAAATCGTGTTTTATGAAACATCGTTTCCCAAGCCTCCTTATTTTCTTTGTTTCCGGCATAGGCTTCATAATCACCAATGGAAACTTTCAGTAAATGCGGAAAAATATTGCGGTCATCTCCGTCAACATTGAATGTTAAAAATGAAAAGACATTTAACCCTTCACTTGACAAATAATTGATAGCCCCTAAAAGGTTTTTACCCTTCGTTTCTTGCCAAACAAATGGTGCCGCACTCTCATCATAGTCTCTGGAATGAGGCTCCCATGTTTTTTGAAAACCTAATGCGTTGGTTGACACATCAATATCATTGTATGCTAATAGGTTTTCCGGTGCATCAACACCGAGCTTTATAAAATATTTTTGACTTTCGGCAAACTTTAAATAGGATTCACCTACGTATTGCAGTCGTCCTTTAGCACGATTATCAATACCGGTTTTATCAGATTCAACCACAATAAAACTTCCGGTCTGACCATCCATAAAACCAGCGCTAGAGGCTCCAAAGAAGGTTTCAGCTATGGCAATATTTTCGCCTTTTTTAAAGGATGTTGTGTAGGTCCATTCGCCAATCGCATCTGGGGTAAACCGCACCTGCCATATGTTGCCTGAATCACTACTTGTTTCGGCTGCATTACCATCGGCTGCATAGAATCCCGGAATCACATAGACCTTGTCTTTATTCTTAAATGTGACGTCTAAGCGATAATTTAAAAACGGATTATCTTCAGCTAATTCATTAGATTCAGGGCCTTCAAAATTCAATGTTATTTTATGCCATTTTTTTAGTTCACCTTTCACTTCAACTTCTGCCTGTTTGTGGCATGACATCAATGAAAGAACAGCAATAAATATTAGGAAGTACCTATTCACATGTTATGAGATTAGAACGAATTTATTTTTAGTTGAATGGTATGAGTCCCGGGTGACAACCGTATAGATTCAAAAGCGGATGGTACTTTTTCTCCATTATGGATTAAGTCCTTTCCGTCCAAACCGTTTAGAGAAAACTCGGCGACCATATTCCCCGGAATTTCAATTTCATAGGTTTGAAGTCTAGCTCCATTATAAGTATACTTTCCTTTAATCGTTCCTCTTACTGTTGGTACTTCAATTTCGCTCGATTTTAACTTGCTCATCTGCGGCTTAATAGTTGCCACACCAAATCCTGCTGTTTTAGGTTTTATTCCCCATAATCCTCTTGGGATTACGTTTGCAGGCACAGCACCCCAAGCATGATTCCAATCTAAGTTATTCTTATATTTATTATCCCAAGCTTCAAGAGTAATTGTAGATCCAATTTTTATCATATTGTACCAGCCTCTATCGGAAGTATCAGTCAATAAATCGAGTGCATAATCAGATTCACCAGCATTATATAATCCGTCCATTAAAAATTGTGCGCCATATACACTGCAAGCCATTCCTTTAGATTTTACGTAATTTACAACAGATTCAAGATGTTCTTCAGGAACCAACCCGAAGGCTAAAGGCATCATATTAGCATGTAGTGAAGCATGGTCTGTACCAATTCCATCGACGTATACACCACGCTCTGCATCAAACATCTGTTCGTTCACCGCTTTTTTAGCTTTTGCAGCTCTATATTCAAAGTCCAGAGCCTCTTGCGTTTTACCAAGAATTTTTGCAAATTCTGCCATGATTTTCATGTTCTCATAGAAGAATGAATTAATCACTGTACTGTATGGTTTAAAGACAAAACCGTCACGCTCTCCTTTGGTTTTGCTACCATTAAAGTTTGGTCCTGGCCAATCTACAATATCAGTCAAAGGCTTTTTGTACCCATCAGGAAAACCAAGTTTTTTCATAAAGGCAGCATCAACCTTAGTCGATGTTATTAAACCATCTTCATTAGATAATTCGTATAATGATTTATGCTTTAAGGGTTCGTAATAACGCTTTATGAGTTCTGTATTACCTGTATACATATAGTCTGCGTAAATCAATAGAGGCACATGTTGTTGCCACTCCGTGGGCCATGTAGGATTCTTCATAAAATACTCAATAGTACGTCTTGCAATGGCAAACTCTCTATCTGTAGTATAATGGCTTAATTGATTTAAGTATGCATCGGCTTCATAAGGAATCCGTTCTCGATCACCATCAACATAAAGCCCATTAAACGTAGTGGCTTTTATTGAGTATTTACATAAATCCCAAACTTGATTTAAAATGTTATCATTACTCTCAAAACTACTGGCGTCTTCATCCCAGTAGGTATGAAATGCTAATTGTGTAAAGTCTTCAGCCTTTAGGTCGCTTTGAGCGCCTTCTACCTCTGCATATCTAAATGGTACTAAAGGCGGAAAACCATCTGGTAAAGGCACGGCTTTATTAGCTCTTGTGTTCCGTTCGTCTTCATGAACTTTAATCTGATATTTAGTTTGACCAGGTTTTACATCAACTTTTATTTCTTGATATCGGATATTACTTTTTTTAGGCGGTGTTCTATTTAGATTCCCTTTATCATCGGCCATTTCTCCTACATGTATCGCTAATGTATGTGGTGCTTTGGCCTTATATGTAAAATCCATAGTTGCAAAAGCCGCCTTCCCAAAATCTATAAAATAGAAGTCATCTCTTTTTTCAAACTTTGCAGGTTTAACTTCTGTAGTAACGAATTTATTTTCTGTTGAAATAATGTAGCTATTACTCTGGCCCGTGGTAAATTTTTGAGGTTCAGAATAATCTACCAATCGATTTTCTTGTTCCCAAATTCTAACTTTCCAGTAATACGATTTTCCTATTTCTAAAGCATTACCTGCATACTCAACATCTGTCGATTTCGTGGAAGCCACTCTTCCGCTATCCCAAATATCACCATTATTAGCATCAATTGTAGCTTTATTGGAGGCTATTAGAATTTGATAAGCAGATTGAAATTTTGATGCCACGGGAACCGTCCATCCAAATTCTGGTTTTACATCATATATTTGAACATCAGTGCTTGGCTCTCGTATAAGTTCAACTGTCAAATCAGTTGGTGCCGCTCTGTATTTATTACTGTTTTTCTTAATTAACTCATCTAATTTCGAGCGCAGCTTATCCGCAACAGCTTTGTATTTTTTCTTACCAATTAAGTTTTTGACCTCTTGAGGGTCTTTCTTTAAATTATAAAGTTCCTCAATCGTTTTGTCATTCACATATCTGAAATACTTCCATTCTTCAGTTCGTACACCTTCACTTGGCGGGATTTCACTAAAATCCCAAATATGCTCTATAAAAATCGTATCTCTACCTATTGTATTTGTTTGACCATTTACAATTGGCATCAAACTTTTACCTTGCCATGAATCTGGAGCCTCCACTCCGGCCAAATCTACGATCGTATGTGGTATGTCTATATTTAAGGCCATATCATTAATATCTTGGTGCTTGTTTACTCTTGGATCATAAACGATTAAGGGCACGCGTATGGAATTATCATACATTAGCCATTTTCCGGCGAATTGTCGTTCTCCCAAAAAGTAACCATTATCACCCATTAGGATGATCACTGTATTTTTATCAAGGCCTTTTTCTGCTAGCTTTTTGCGAATTTTTGCAATCTCTAAATCGATTCCTGCAATCATTCGATAATACCCTTTGAGGCTGTGTTGATATTTTTCAGGCGTGTCATAACGCCATGTCCAACGCAATCTATTGAAACCGTCTCTAACAATTTTCGGTTGTGCTTCAAAGTACTTATCATCCCCTAGTGCAGGGCCCGGAATGGTGGTGTCTGCCAATAATTTGGCCGTCGTATTTTGCCAATAGTATTGGTCTTCTGCAGGATCATGGGCATGCGGTGCACTGAAACTTAATGACAAGCAAAAAGGTTTTTCATCACTCGCGTTTGCATCTATAAAATCAAGTGCTTTTTGACCGGTATACCGCGTTAAGTGGACCGTATCGTTATCAATGGTTTTATAATAATAACCCCGCTTATCTTTATATCTGTTATTTCTGTCATATGATTCATACTCATCAAACTGCTTCTCTAAATCATTGTATCGCACCCCGTACTTGCCATAAAAACCGGTGTGATATCCATTATTTTTTAAAAGTGTTGGATATGAATTCGCCATATACTCTTCACGAACATTACCTGTTTGAAAATTGAAATTATGAGCCCGCTCAGTAAGTCCAGTCAGTATGCTGGCTCTACTCGCAGCGCAGATTGGAGTTGTAACGATGCCATTTTTGAAATAGGTTCCTTCTTGCGCCAACTTATCCATCTCTGGGGTTGTAGCATATTTATTACCGGCATATCCCAATGCATCAAAACGCTGATCATCAGTTAAAATAAATATGATGTTTGGTTTCTCATTGCTTTTAACAGAAGCGTCCTGTCCATAAATGGCCAACACATACATGCAATTCAATAAGATGATTATTAGACATTTAAATTTAGAGTGATGCATATTTCTTGATTTAAATAATTGATGATCTACATACAAAAATTGCCTGAACATATTCAATTGATGTAATCTCTCAAA
The DNA here is from genome assembly GCF_056591715.1 of Maritimimonas sp. 2405UD52-3. Taxonomy (NCBI): domain Bacteria; kingdom Pseudomonadati; phylum Bacteroidota; class Flavobacteriia; order Flavobacteriales; family Flavobacteriaceae; genus Maritimimonas; species Maritimimonas sp. 2405UD52-3. The sequence goes on along the minus strand of NZ_JBWQOL010000004.1, from coordinate 89,731 downwards.
CATAGTGGTAAACGCAATCTTTCCTATCCTGTGCTATCCTGAAAATTTAGCAGATAAAAGCGTTTACTAAAACCAAATTTATTCTTTACAATTTCGGTTCCCAACCGGGTTCATATTCTCTTGACCATAACTGCATGGCTTTTCTATCGTAAATTGTTCCAGAAGTTGCATCGACATCAAATGGCTTATTAATTCGAGCTGCAATATTTGCATAGTGTGTTAGCATCTGTGAGACCGCTCCTACTTCAATCGGTGATGTTAATTTCTGTTTACCTCTAATGGTTTCGAAAAAATTAATGGTGTGTCTGGACGTAAGATCTCCACCCCCACCCAATGCAACGCCTCCTTCGGTACCTTCAGTTTTACTGTCTTTAATTAATTTACCTTTTAAATCATATAAGGCATAACCACCACGGTTCACAAAAACAGAACCTTTAGATCCGTAAATAATGGTACCGCGGCCGTGGCCATATTTATTATGTGCATTTCGACTACTTCCATCCCATTGTATCATCTTACCATCAGCAAATTTATAGGTAGCCTCCATTGTATCATACATTTCCCAACCATCGTCTTTAAATTGATGTTTTCCGGCAATAACACTAACCTGTTCCGGGTATTTTACATTCAAGGCCCATCGCGCGATGTCTAGTTCATGTGTGGCGTTATTGCCCATTTCAGCAGTTCCAAAATCCCATCCATACCAATGCCAATTGTAATTCCAGGTATCGTGCATATATGCTTTACGCGGAGATGGCCCTTGAAAAAGATCCCAATCTAATCCTTCAGGTGGTGCCGCTTTGGTTGGAACCGGTACCCGGCCCCTTCCATTTACATAAAAGGCAATCGCTTTGTAGGCATCACCAATAATACCATTGTGAATATCATTAATTATTTGGTTCGTTTCAACTGACGATCGCTGTTGATTCCCCATTTGTACCACCTTATCATATTTTTTTTGAAAAGCCACCACAAGTTCATTTTCTTTCGGATTGTGACTACATGGCTTCTCTAAATAAATATGCTTCCCTGCCTGCATGCCCATACATGCTCCTGGAGTATGCCAATGATCAGGTGTAGCCATAAAAATGGCATCTATATTTTTGTCATCAAAAATCTTACGAATGTCATTTTCAAGTTTAGGTTTATGAGTACTCTTTTCAGCGAATTTGGCTGCTGCCTTTTCTCTTTGACTCTTAAGAACATCACAGAGATATACCAATTTTACGTTGCTTTCTTTTTGAACAATAGGAGCAATAAAAGCAGGATATCTTCTACCCAATCCTTGAATGGCAAGGTTAATTCGATCATTTGCACCAATAATATTACGATAACTTATAGCAGACATTGCATTAATACTGCCGCTTAAACCTACTCCCATAGCCGCCAAGCTCGTTTTTTTTATAAAATTTCTTCTGTTACTACTCATAGTTACATTTATTATTTATTTGGTGGACTTAATCTTAATATTTTTGAAAGTAACGTGATCGCCATGATCTTGTAACAGAATATGTCCGCGTTTAAGTTCACCGAAACTGGGCCATTTCGCATACTTACTTGCTGCAACTAATTTTCTATAATCGCTACTCTTACGCTCATATTCAAGCACCTTCATATCATTTAACCAGTGCTCTACATGATTATTCTTTGAAATAATATGTGCGGTATTCCACTCACCGATAGCATGTATAGGCTTTTGTCTACTTGCTTGTATTAAATCGTATAGAGATGCCAGTGTTCTGCTACCTTCATGACTACCCAATTTTGCGTCGGGATGCTTTAGATCGTCAAGAATCTGGTACTCTAGCCCTATAGATGAGCCTGCACCTTTATTCAATTCAGTATCTACATAATATTTAATCCCGCTATTTGCCCCTTCCGTGATTTTAAAATCAACTTTTAGTTCAAAGTCTTCGAACATTTCTCTGGTAACGATATCACCCCCGGCTTCTGATTCGCCGCCACCTGAAGCCAATACTGTTAGTTCACCGTTATGTATCTCCCATCCTTTCGACGGAAAAGTATCGAGTTTTGCTCCTCTCCAACCCTTTGTAGTTGTTCCGTCCCAGAGTAGCTCCCATCCGTTTTTTTGCTCATCTATCGTCAACTTATTCTTAGTGGTAATCGGTTTGAGAGGGGATGCTGTTGTATATTTAGATACGCTATCGGTTATAATTCTAATATTCTTCCACTGTACTTTTTTGCCGGCATCACTTTTATTTTTAATACTGTGTACCTGTAATCCTATAAATCCGGTAGCCGTTTTACTATCAATCAAAAAAGAGGCCGGTACATTATTGATCCATGTTTTAATCGTGTCTCCATGGGCCTCAATACGAAAAGAGTTCCATTCATTTTGTTTTAATGCTGCACGAGCGTCGTTGTTGTTCTCAAGCGTATGAAGCCATTTTCTCCTTTTTTCATCATAAATACCTCCACTATATGATCGCTTTGAAGGATCTATTTCAACCTGGTAACCATGTACTATGCCATTTCTATAGTATGGAAAACTGTTACTGCGTATTTGCACACCTGAATTCATTGTAGAATCAACTTTGAAGTCTAGCTCCAAAATAAAATCACTATATAATTGCTCGGTGGTTAGAAAAGTATTGGGCGTATTGGCAACTGTTGTACCTGTAATCACTCCATCTTTTAATTCGTAGTTGGCCTGACCTCCTCGAACAATCCAATTATTCAAATTCTCTTTTTCGATTAAATCTACCCAAGGCACTTGTGTTTTAGTCTCGCTACAAGATATTAAAAGTAAGCCAAAAATGCAGTAAAGTTTGACTTTGGGGCGATGTATGTTAAAAATATTCATGAGTGCGTTTTATTTGATGTTTAAAAATAATCTAAATTAAAAATATAACTAACCTGTAGTGTAGGCCTCTCTCGCGCTCGTTCGAATCTAAAAAAATAAGAAACAAAAAACCTCCATTGTTGACAATGGAGGTCTAAACAAATTATAAAATTATTTAACAATTGATTAAGGAATAACTGGATCTGGATACGGTTGATTTCTTACCGGATCTTGAATAATATGACCAATTCCGTTATTAAAAACATAATTATGATTACGTACTCTTTCCCATTGAGATGTCGCCGAAGATGGTAATGGAGCAGGAGCCCTATTGATATCTATTCTATATCTATTATCTCTTCGCATTACTATTATACCATCCTCACCGGGGATAAGAGTTTGAAATACATAATTGACATTAAACTCAAAAAGTGTTGGTATTTGGGCAACATACGTTGTTACAATATGGTATTGTAATATTAGTCTCAAGACTTCAGGGTCAGCCCTTGCCATGACCTGCTCTGGTGTTTCTCCATCCGCCACGCTACTAGAACCGGTTATTAATTGAATAATATCACCTCCACCCGTAAATGCATTATTGTTAAGTAACAAATATGTTCTTTCGGGATCTGTGCCATTGTATTCATCGACCATACCAGCTCTTTCAATAGCTGCGATCATATAATTGAATCGTTCATTATTCAAAGAGCCATCATCATTTAATTCATTTGCAGATTGTATAAACTCCCAAGCTGTTAGCTCGGCAAATGGGTCCGTTGCGTCTACTTCAGGAACAAAATCGAAGCCCTCTTGCAGTTCTAAATCGCATCCTGCGAATAACATCATAAAAGCTACTAGCGGAAGAAACTTAAAATTCATTTTTTTTATAGTTTTCATAATCTAATACTATTTTAATATCCTGGGTTTTGTTCTAATAATGGATTTTCTACCAGATGATCGTCAAAAAGTGGAAATAACAATCTCTGTTCAGTTAATGGAATTCCTCCGGGCAATGTATCCAATATAGGATTGAGTACTTCAATGGCCTTATTCGTTCTTCGCAAATCCCACCACCTTTGTGCCTCTCCTAACAACTCTAACTGACGCTCATCTAGTATATAATTCTCTCGTTCTTCCGTTGTTGCGCCAAATTCTGCTTCTGTAACAAGTGGAAGTAGACGTGCCGTTCTAATTTCATTGACTAATTCCAAAGCTCGTGTTGCGTCACCTAATTGATTTTCAGCTTCAGCTAATAATAATAACATTCCGGCGTATCTATATAGAACGATATCACTGTCATCCAAATCTTGACTGTAATTGAACTTATTGTATTTAGCCAATCTCGCTTCGCCAACATCTCTAACACCAAGATCAAAACCACCTTCGCGAGATAAATAATACCGCCAATCTCCATAAAGAAAAGTAGGCTCTCCTCCGTCGATTGATATTCGAATATTAGGATCCACACCCGGAAATTTATTGTACCAACCTGCACTATCTATTGGGAATTTTTCTCTCCATTTATTTTCTAGTGCTGGTGATATAAAATATGATGGTAAGCCAGCAAAAAACAAGGCGAAAATTCCAGACCTATTAGCTCTAGTCTGGCCAGGATTATCTCTCGGTTCGTTAAGATCAAAATTAATAGATAACATTAATTCTGGTCCTTCCATAACTTTTAATGGACCCCCACCATCACCTGTATCATTTAAAAACATATTTTGCCATTGGTCGATACCAACGGCCAAACTAAACTCATTAGACGCTACAATATTATCCAATGCTATTTTAGCATTATCATATTGATTCAGCCACATGTACACCTCTGCTTGTAACGCCCAAATGCTCGTTCTGGAGAAACGATAGTTATTTGCAACTTGTGCACTTAGTTCTTCAGCTCTCAGCATATCAGGAATAATTACCTCATTCATGATTGTAGAAGCGTCTGTTCTAGGCAGTTGCAATTCTTGTGTTGCATTTTCTACAGGTTCGGTAAACAAGGGAACACCTCCCCATACTCGTATAGCGTCAAAATAAGCATAGGCCCTGATTGCAAGTGCTTGTGCCAAAAGATCTTCATCGAATCCGCTTATTTGGGGAATATATTTGATCGCTAAATTCGCTCTATTGATCATTATGTAAAAATCAGTCCATCTTGTAACACCACTATTATCAGAGTTAATATCATTCGCTACAATCTCCAAGTTATTAGCGCTGGCAGATTCACTACCGTACGTAAAGTTGTCAGATCTGAATTCTCCCCAGAAATAACGTTTCAATCTGTAAGTGGGTTGCATTCCGTCATAAATAGCTGCCACACCCAAAGCGGCATCATTGTTATTTCGCCAAAAATTTTCAGCTCCAATCTCACTAATTGGCTGCTCATCAACAAGATCGTCGCATGAAATACTTAAGAAAACTACTGCAAGCAAAATACTTATGAGCTTATATCGTTTTTTATTCATAATCTGTATCATTAGTATATTTTTATTTAATTATAATTGAACTCGCAAACCAAATATCACTTCACGTGTATTCGGATATCTTAAATTATCTAAGCCCGGTTGTAACGGGTTGGTTCTGGATCCTAGTTCCGGATTGTATCCCGGGTAGTTTGTCCATGTCACGAAATTATTTAAGGATACGTTGAATGATACACTATTAACCCAACCAATTTTGTCTAGTAATGATTTTGGCATATTATAGTTCAATCGCACAAAACGCAGTCTTATAAAATCTCCTGGGGTAACGAAAAAGCTATTTGGACGCTCTCTATTCTGTGGCACCCTATTTAAACGTGGATACACTGTAACATCCCCTTGCTCTCTCCAAGCGCCTTCTATTCTATCGGGCCCCGGTGTTTCATTGCTTGAATTCAAATCATTACGTAATTCATCATATCTCCTCCAAAGATCATTACCAAAGGTAAAATCAAATAAAAAACTTAAACTTAGGTTCTTATATGTGAAATCACTTGAAAAACCCCCAAACAATTCAGGTAAACCATTACCAATAACCTGTTTATCAGCATTGTTTATGTCTAAATCATTATTCAGGTCTTCCCAAATAATATCCCCTCCTTCTAAAACACGACCAGAATTTCTTAGTTGTCTTACAGTACCCGTATATTCTTGACCATTTAAGGTGTAATTAACAAAAGTTCCGTTCGTATCAAAATTTGGAGTTAAACGAACACCATTTTCATCATATGCATTAGATTCGTCATACTGATAGACTCCTAAATTTCTAAACCCAAATATATTACCTAAGGGCTGACCTTCTTCAATTAAGTAGTCACCTGATTGAAACGCTACACCGTCATTTAATTTAGTAACTTCATTTTCAAGTGTACTGATATTAAAACTTGCATCCCAAGTAAAATTTTCTGTTTGAAGAATCGTTCCATTGATTCCTAGATCAATACCCCTGTTTTCAACTCCACCAACATTTTGTCTGATACTGCTAAAACCACTCTCTTCCGGTAAAGGTACATTCGCCAATAGATCGTCTGTTTCTTTTTTCCAAACATCAAATGTGATATTGAGGCGATTCTTAAACAATCCCAAATCAACACCAAAATTGGAAGAGGCAGTACTTTCCCAACTTATCGTTGGGTTACCTAAACGAGTTGGTGCTACCCCACTCACTCCGTTATAAGTAAAACCAGGTGAATACGTACTGATAGCATCATAATTTCCAATATTTTCGTTTCCGGTCTCACCATAACCATAACGTATCAATAAATTATTAATAACGTCCTTTGTATTTTCCATAAAACCTTCATTACTAATCCTCCACCCTACGTTGTATGAAGGAAAATTACCGTATTCTTGATCATCTCCAAAACGTGATGAGCCATCTCTACGTAAGGTAAAGCCTACCAAGTATTTATTTTTATAGTCATAACTTAAGCCTCCAAATAATGAGAATAAATTATGGCGTTCATTCACCGTTCCATTAGTTACAGCGAATGTCAAGGGGTCTATATTGTTAAATGTTTGAATATCGTCTGAAACAAACTGTGCAGAAACATTAAAGCCTTCGCTAAAATATTTTTGTATTTGCATACCAGCAAATACACCTAAAGTATGTTCTCCAAAAGTATTATTATAATTTAGGAAATTTTCCTGTTGAATATCATAGGTTAAACCTCTTCTTTCAGCACCTCTAGGAATAGGGCTGTTAGGGTTTTGAGTTAGAATGGGTTCGAAATCATTTCTTTTTCTGTACCGAAAATTAATACCTAAAGTAGACTTCAATGAAAGCGACGGCAATATTTTATATTGCGCATAATTGAAAATTTGAGAACGAAAATTACGATCTCTCAGCTTTCTTAAGTTCGCTTCAGCTACAGGATTTTGACGTCCTGCAATTTCAGGAGTAAATGTACCATTCGGTTCGAAAATTGGAAAATAGGCAATTCGCTCTACCATTTGCTGAAATACTTGATTTTCATTCAACCCTGTTTGGTCTTCAAACGAAACATTTAGATTGGTGCCCAACTTGAACTTGGATGAAGGATCAAAATCCAGTTTTAACCTTGAATTGATTCTTTTGTATTGGCTATTCACAACAACTCCTTCTTGATCTTGAAAACCAGTATTCCATAACACCTTTACTTTATCACTACCTCCACTAACACTTAAATTTACTGTTTGTCTTAATGCGGTTCTTGTTAGCAGATCTTGTAAATCATACGAATTTCGGTTAATTAAACTTAAAGAATCACGCTCTTGTACTGTTAAATTTGCGGTATTGTTTTGTCTTAACCTCTCATATAAAATTCGTTGCCGCGTATTAGCCAAGGGGATTTCACCATTCAAGGAAGTAAATGAAGAATTTGAAGTTATATCAAACTTAACATCACCGGCTTTTCCGGATTTCGTTGTTATTAATACTACTCCATTAGCGCCTCTTGACCCATAAATAGCAGCTGTGGCACCATCTTTTAAAACTTCAAAACTTTCAATATCATTTGGGTCTATATTATCTATATTTTCTAGTTGTTGACCGTCTACAACAAATAGTGGACTTGTGCCTGATGAAAAGGTAGCAACACCTCTTATTCTAATATCAAAACCAGAACCCGGGCCACCATTACTTAATAGTTGCACACCGGCAAGGCGCCCTTGTACAGCATCAAATGCATTTACTGGAGTTGCCTTAACAAGTTCTTCAGATTTCACGGATGCTAAGGCACCTAACACTTTCTCTCTTGCTACGGGCGCATAACCAATTATGACAACTTCGTCTAAGCTCTCCGCATCTTCCTGCAGTATGACATTGATCACATCACTTGCACCAATGACAACTTCTTTGGATTCAAAACCAACGAAAGAAAAAATTAATGTCTGCTCTCCTGCAATTAATTTAATTGAGTAATTACCTTCAAAATCGGCTCCAACTCCATTTTGAGTACCTTTTTGCAGTACATTTACTCCAGGAAGTGGATCCCCATTCTCACTAGTAATTTTACCGGTTATTGTTCTTTGAGCTTGTAAATCAAATGAAATAAAACTACAAAGAATGAAAACCAATAGCACAGTAAGAGAAGTAATTCCATACTGTTTCTGGGCTTTTTGTCTCATTTTAAGTTTGGGATTTATCATATAAATTATTTTTTTATTCGCGTCAACAAGAAACTTTAGGAGCCCTTTATTAAATGGCTATTTCTTTGATTGACCTGCGCACAATTTTATAAACATGGGAATTATTAAGCATCCTGTACTGTACTGTTGGGTAAATCATTTTTTGACAAAAAATGACACAGATTTTACAGCAGTTTATTTAGAGTTACCCTATAAAATATGCAACACTATTAATAGTTTAGAATAGTACACGAAGTAGAACGAAATCGAAGAAAAGATAAACGGTGAATACGTAAAAGTAATTACTACAAAGAAAAACGATCAATAAAATTGAACTTATTTTTCACCGAAATATTTTGTTTGTTTAAAATCATTTTTGCTGCCTCCAGCCCCATCATTTTAAAATCTGTGCTGATGACAGTAATCCCCAATAGCTCCTTCAAAGGCGTATCATTATAAGAAATGATTCCTATATCTTCTCCGAGCTTCAACTGTTGATCTCTACTTTGTTTCACCAAATTCACGAGGTCAGATTCTTCGATGATGATATACAGGTCTCTCTGTTGGAATTCCATATCATCATAGATTTTATCAAGTAACTCGTAATCAATATTATGTTGAATACAAAAGCGTTTGAAGCCGGTAACGATTCCTTTTGGGTATGGATATACGGCTTTCTCGGGGTAAACAAGTACAATTTTATTATACTTTTTTAATTTTTCAATTCCCGTGTTAAGAGCTGAACAAATATCTTCGGTGAAATCTTGATAAATGCGTCCTGCTTCATTCTCTAGAAATTTAAGGTCTCTATCAACAATTATTAGTTTTTTACTAGGTATTGAATGAATTAACTTCAGTACATCATCTGGGCATCCCATATGACGAGATTCCTGATTTTTGAAATGAGGCATTATAAGAATATGATCATACCGATTTATTCTACTTTTTAAAATGTCCATAAATACCGAAGCCTCACAATGATAAATAAACAAGTCGACGTGAGCATTTGTTCCAAGCGTACTTACAAATGAATTAAAAATACGGACCTTATAAGAACTCGCTTTGTTAATGAGAAACAACACTTTTACTTTTAGAGACAGGTTCGTTTTTGTCACATAATACCCCTTACCTCTAACAGACTCGATAATATTTTGTTCTTTTAAAATAGCATACGCTTTTTCTACAGTATCTCGCGACAGCAAGCATTCTTCACTTAACTCATTTATTGATGGAATTCGATCTCCCATTAAAAGTACGCCCTCTTTGATATTGGTTTTTATAGAATCCAGAACTTGCTTGTATTTAGGGATTCTTGAATCGTGATCGATATGTATAGCTTGCTGCTTTTCCAAAGGATGGGGTATCACTTAAAACATGAAATATAATTCAAACATAACAATTCTAATTAATAGAAAAAACTGAATTAACAATTTAATGGTTAAAATGGTCTATCAGCATAGTACAGGATGCATTGTCTATGGTGTTGGAATATTTTCGTTGTGTAAGAATGCAATTATTGATACTATGGTAACAACGAATTTTAAGCACGTTGAATATTTGTGGGATGATGAGAAAGCATCTTCAATGAAAGGAGATGAAGTAGCGTTATTTTTATACCGTTCAAATATTTTAGGAGCCGACTTAAGAATAACAAACTATGGCGGTGGGAATACAAGTTGTAAAACATTTGAAAAAGATCCACTGACGAATGATGAAGTAGAAGTTATGTGGGTAAAAGGTTCGGGAGGTGATATCGGAACACTCACAAGAGCTGGAATCGCCGGTTTATATACTGAGCGGTTACGAAATCTTAAAAATGTTTATCAAGGTCTCCATGATGAAGATCGTATGGTCGGTTTATTTAATCATTGCATTTATGATTTAGAGAGCAAAGCACCTTCTATAGATACTCCTTTACACGGACTACTTCCATTCGAGCATATAGATCACTTGCACCCTGATGCGCTCATTGCAGTGGCGGCTGCCAAAGACAGTGAGAAAGTTACAAAAGAGATTTGGGGCGATTCTATGGGATGGGTACCTTGGCAAAGGCCCGGTTTTGATTTGGGTTTACAACTTGAGAAATGCTTAAATGATAATCCGGGAATTCGTGGAATTGTTTTGGGTAGCCACGGCCTATTTACATGGGGAGAAACTTCTTATGAATGCTATATGAATAGTTTGGAAGTCATTGAAATGGCCTCAGCGTTTATAGAAAACAAAATCAGAGAAAAAGGCACTGTGTTTGGTGGTCAAAAAACAGTAAGCCTTCCACAAAAAGAACGTTTAGAAAAAGCTTCTCAACTAATGCCTTTGCTTCGAGGGCTGGCGTCTTCTGAAAACCGTATGATTGGACATTTTAATGATAATGATGTTGTTCTGGAATATATAAATAGTAATGACCTAGAGCGTCTTGCTCCTATGGGGACTTCTTGTCCTGATCATTTTCTACGGACCAAAATACAGCCACTGATACTTCCCTTAGATATACGTGAAGACTTATCAGATACTGAGAAGGTTCTCAAGAGTTTAGAGCCTGTTTTTGAAGACTATCGAGCAGAATACAAGGAGTATTATAACACTTGCAAGCGTGAAAATAGCCCAGCAATGCGGGATCCGAATCCGGTTATTATCTTATTTCCAGGAGTTGGGATGTTCAGTTTCGCTAAAAACAAGCAAACTGCTCGTGTTGCCAGTGAATTCTATATCAATGCAATAAATGTGATGCGCGGTGCAGAGGCCATTACCTCTTACACTTCGTTACCAAGGCAAGAAGCTTTTGATATTGAGTATTGGTTATTGGAAGAAGCTAAACTACAACGTATGCCAAAAGAAAAACCACTATCGAGAAAGGTAGCTCTGGTTACCGGAGCGGGCGGAGGTATTGGCAAAGCCATAGCAGATAAGTTAGCGACCGAAGGGGCCAACGTCATCCTTACAGATATTGACGAAGATCGATTGCAACGAGCCCTAGAAACATACCCCAAAGATATTGCGAGTTACAGCGTTTGTGATGTAACCAAAAAAGATTCTATTGTAGAAGCCTTTTCAAAAGGGTGCTTAGAATTTGGAGGTATAGATATTGTGGTACATAGTGCCGGTTTAGCAATTTCGAAACCTATCGAAGAAACAACCGAAGATGATTGGGATTTATTACAAAATGTCTTAGTAAAAGGACAATTTGAGCTGGCAAAAGAAGCCGTTGCCATCATGCGAAAGCAATCACTTGGAGGTAATTTTATCTGTATAGCGAGTAAAAACGGGCTCGTTTCCGGACCGAACAATGTTGGCTACGGAACTTCAAAAGCAGCTCAACAGCATATGGCGCGCTTATTAGCGGCTGAATTAGGGAAGGATCAAATTAGAGTAAATACCGTAAACCCAGATGGCGTGATTGTGGGAAGCAAGATTTGGGAAGGTGATTGGGCTGAAGGCAGAGCCAAAGCCTATGGTATTTCCGTTGATGAACTACCGGCACATTATGCAAAAAGAAATTTATTAAATCAAATCATATACCCTGAAGATATCGCCAATGGCGTGTTCTCTTTGGTCGGTATTTTAGATAAGACAACCGGAAATATACTAAATGTAGATGGTGGAATGGCCAATGCATTTGTACGATAGTTATTTGAATTAGTAGTTAAATTGACTTCCATAGATTGTAAAAAATTTATGGAGGTCCAATTTTTAAAGGGTTGGTATTTCAATAAAATGTGAGATAAAATTATAAACTACGATACTATTTTTTTTATATTCAATGTCGGCGAATGTGTCATAAATAAAAGAAATAAATGAGAATAGATGTAAACAACCTCGAAAGCATCAACAAAAAGCATCTTTCAGATCATCATGAAAGTTTTGATTTTTTAGCGAATAGGCTGTCAAAACAAGCTCTTGAAGTTGATGATGTCGTTAAGAAACTTCAAGACTTTCAGGTTGCCATACCTAGTTGGGCTTTAGGAGCAGGTGGAACACGATTTGGAAGATTTGGGTTTAAAGGAGAGCCTGCAAGCCTCGAGCAAAAAATTGATGATGTGGGTATCATACATAGCCTTACACAGACATCAGGGGCTATCTCATTACATATTCCATGGGATATTCCGAAGGATTATGCCGCTATCAAAGAAAGGGCCGATTCACATAAGATACTATTTGATGCCGTTAATTCTAATACATTTCAAGATCAAGAAAACGATGGTGAAAGCTACAAATTTGGTTCCCTTAGCAATACAAACGAGGCTGTTCGTGATCAGGCAATACAACATAATATTGATGTTATTAAAATCGGAGAGAAGCTCGAGTCAAAAAGTTTGACCGTATGGCTATCCGATGGCTCCAACTTTCCCGGACAACATAATTTTCAAACTGCATTACAAAACACTCAGGATAGTCTTAAAGAGATCTATAAGTCTTTGCCGAGTGATTGGAAGTTATTCATTGAATACAAACCCTATGAACCTAATTTTTACAGTACGGTCATTCAAGATTGGGGTACGTCATTTATGCTTGCAAACGAATGCGGTGAAAAAGCCTACACGCTAGTTGATTTGGGGCATCATTTACCAAATTCGAACATAGAACAAATCGTATCTACTCTCATGCTAAAAGGAAAATTAGGTGGTTTCCATTTCAATGACAGCAAGTATGGAGATGATGACCTCACGGTTGGCAGTATCAAACCATATGCATTATTCCTTATTTTTAATGAATTGGTTTATGGTATGGAAAATAATCCGCAAAATCCATATCCGGCCTGGATGATTGACGCAAGTCATAATATTAAAGACCCTTTAGAGGATATTATTCAATCATTGGAAGCTATTCAAGAGGCATATGCTAAATCTTTACTGGTTAATCAGCCTTTATTAAAAGAAGCACAACGCAACCACGATGTAGTTAAGTGTCAGGAACTTTTGCAAAACGCTTATCGAACTGATGTGAGACCCCTTATAGAAAAAGCAAGATTGTTATCGGGAGGTGCACTTCATCCAATTGATGCTTATAGAAATTTAAATGTGAGAGCAAACCTGATCAAACAAAGAGGGACAAAAACAATAGCTTCAGGACTGTAAAACCGAGAAATGAAAAAGAAGGTTACAGCTGTATTCGATATTGGAAAGACTAATAAGAAATTCTTTTTATTTGATAAAAATTTTAAAGAAGTCTATCGAGAATATGATCGTTTCGCTGAGATTGAAGATGAAGACGGCTACCCTACTGAAGACCTACATGCCCTGAAAAATTGGTTAAAAGAAGTTTTTGACCGGATTCTCAACGACCACAAATATCATATAACTGCCATTAATTTTTCTACGTATGGAGCGAGTTTTGTGCACCTTGATGAACACGGAGACGTTCTAACACCTTTATACAATTATACCAAACCGCTAGATAAAAAGATTATCGGTTCTTTTTACGAAAAATATGGGCCTCCTGTGGATTTTGCCATAAAAACCGGAACTACGAATGCCGGTATGTTGAACTCCGGAATGCAATTGTACTGGTTGAAATACCAACAACCTCACATTTTTAAGAAAATTAAATATTCTTTACACCTACCGCAATATATAAGTTACATTTTTACGAAGATACCTGTTTCTGAGTATACAAGTATTGGCTGCCATACGGCTTTATGGGATTATGAAAAGAAGGATTACCATGATTGGGTTTACACAGAAAAAATAGATGAAATTTTACCTCCAATAGTATCATCTGAAACAAGTATCAATATGAATTATAATGGGAACCGAATTAAAATTGGGGTTGGTATTCATGATAGTTCTGCAGCGCTAATACCCTATATTAGAAGTGACAAGAAAAAATTCATTTTAGTCTCAACAGGCACCTGGAGTATTGCTTTCAATCCCTTTACGGAGAAAGCGTTATCGGAAGAAGATATCCAAGCGGAATGTATCAATTATATGCGCATTATTGGAAAACCCGTAAAGTCTTCACGCTTATTCTTAGGGAATGAATATAAACTTCAAGTACTTGAATTAGCAGAAAAATACGGTGTTGCAAATGACCACCACAAGCAAGTAAAATTTGATTACAAAATATTTAAAGAAATTGAAGAAAACTTTACCTACTCATTTAAATGGAAAAGTTTAATCGATAAAAGTCAACCATTAAAAACGAAAATACCCTACGCTACTTTTGAACATGCCTATCACCATCTTATGATCGAACTGGTAAGAATGCAGGTAAAGAGTATAAAAACCGCCATTGGCAACGACCCTATAGAAAGGTTGTATGTAGACGGAGGGTTTAGTGATAATGACATCTATATAAAATTACTAAGTCATTATCTGCGGGGTATGAAGTTGAGAACGACCAATTCATCTCTGGGATCGGCATTGGGTGCCGCAATCGTGATTTCAGATACCAGATTAAATTCAAAATTTTTGAAGGAAAATTATTCCTTAAAAAAGCATGTACCATTTATTATAAATTAAAATATAAGTTATGGCACTATCATTTAATACCAAGTATCCATCTATTGATGACCTAAGGAATAAGGCACAAAAGCGTATTCCGAAATTTGCTTTTGAATACTTGGATGGTGGCTGTAATGAAGACGTAAATTTACGTCGAAATACTTCTGAACTCAGGGAGGTACAGCTGAAACCAAGGTATCTTAGAGATTATAATGGGTCTTCTCTAAAAACGACCCTCTTCGGGATTGAATATGATGCTCCATTCGGAATAGCACCCGTTGGTTTACAAGGGTTGATGTGGCCGAATTCTCCAGAAATTCTCGCAAAAGCTGCTTTTGAACATAACATTCCATTTGTTCTGAGTACCGTAACAACGTCAAATATAGAACGCGCAAGCGAATTGACAGAAGGAAAGGCCTGGTTTCAATTATATCATCCTACCGATAATAAATTGCGTGATGATATTATTAAAAGAGCGGCAGCGGCAGAATGCCCTGTATTAGTAATTCTCTGTGATGTTCCAACCTTTGGGTTTAGACCAAGAGATATTCGCAACGGATTGGCAATGCCACCAAAAATGTCTATCAGTAATATTCTACAAGTCCTAAGCAAACCTCATTGGGCTGTAGAAACCCTCAAATATGGAATCCCCACTTTCAACACACTAAAACCCTATATGCCCAAAGGGATGGATTTAAAACAACTCGGAAAGTTTATGGATGAAACGTTTAGTGGGAGGTTGAATGAAGAAAAAATAAAACCCATACGAGATCTATGGAAAGGCAAACTTGTTTTAAAAGGTGTCGCATCTGAATCTGATACTGCAGAAGCCATTCGTTTGGGTCTCGACGGAATCATCGTTTCTAACCACGGAGGACGCCAATTAGATGCAGGGCAATCGACCATCAAACCTCTAGAAACCATCGCTTCAAAATTCGGCAACCAGATAGAAGTGATGATGGATAGTGGTATTCGCTCAGGTCCTGATATTGCTCGTGCATTAGCCTCCGGAGCAAAATTTACCTTTATGGGCCGGTCTTTTATGTACGGTGTTTCAGCACTCGGAAAACAGGGCGGTGATCATACAATTTCTTTATTGAAGACAGAATTACAACAGGTTATGGAGCAGCTTTGCTGTGAAACCGTAGCCGATTTACCAAATCATTTAATACGAACCAATTAACCAATACCTATGAGTCAATATAATATCGAAGAAGACATAGAAGAAGTAGCAGGAGGAGAATTTGAAAGAGAACCTGTTCCAAAATCTAAGTTAAAAAGCTGGAAAAGTTTTTTGGGAATGTATGCCGGAGAGCATGCCGCAGGTACCGAATTTATGATAGGTCCCTTATTTTTAACGGCTGGCGTGAGTGCTTTTGACCTAATTATTGGTTTATTATTGGGAAATTTATTAGCCGTTCTAAGTTGGCGTTTCCTAACCGCAGAAATTGCCGTTAAAAACAGACTAACACTCTATTATCAATTAGAAAAAATATGTGGAAAAAAGTTAGTCATTGGCTATAATTTGGCCAATGGTATTCTCTTTTGTTTCCTTGCCGGCGCCATGATCACCGTTTCGGCAACCGCGGTTGGAATTCCTTTTGATATGGAAATGCCTAAACTAACGGATACAACACCTAATGGTCCTACATGGATAATAATTGTTATAATTATAGGAGCTGTGATTTCACTAATTGCTTCAAAAGGCTATGATACCGTATCAAAAGCTGCCAACTGGATGTCGCCATTAATAGTGTTGGCCTTTATTGCATGTGGAGTCGTAGCTTTGGGTCAGTTAGGCGTTACTAATTTTTCTGAGTTTTGGGATATTTGGGGTGAAGGATCAGAACCGTTTCCTGGACAAATTAAATTTACATTCTGGCATGTTGTTATATGGTCTTGGTTTGCTAATGCAGCCATGCATGTAGGTATGTCGGATTTGTCTGTATTTAGATTCGCTAAGAAGAAAAGTTCAGGTTGGACTACAGCAGCAGGTATGTATGTGGGACATTATATGGCTTGGATTGCGGCTGCATTATTATATGCCGTGTATTTAAAGTCACCCGAGGCACAAGCTTTTTTAAGTAATGGGGAGGCACCTCCTGTTGCACCAGGACCCTTGGCAAATAATGCCATCGGTATTTTTGGAATCATCGCAGTAGTGCTGGCTGGTTGGACCACCGCAAACCCAACAATTTATCGCGCGGGATTGGCGTTTCAGGCCATTATTCCAAAAGTTTCAACCTTCTGGGTTACCATTATTGCAGGTACAGTGGCAACAATCGCGGGCTTATTCCCTGCTTTTGCTATGAAACTTCTCGGTTTTGTTGCGCTGTATGGATTTATACTGGCCCCTTTTGGAGCAATCATTGTTTTTGAGCATTTCTTTCATAAAAAAGCCGGAATAATAAAAAACTATGCAGAAGTCGCGAATATCTCATTTAATAAATCCGTACTATTTGCCTGGGCGATTAGTTTTGGGTTGTTTTATTTTATATCAATTCAGTTTGATATATTTCTCTCTTTTGTAACATTACCCGCTTGGCTATTATGTGGAGTATTATTTTTAGTGTTTAGCAAAAGAATGCAGAAGCATTGAAAAAACTATAAGCGCGTACATAACGACCCTGTTGTCGGTTTGACCCGGGATAAAATTCTTTAAGAATAAGAGAAGTATTGTATATGTTCAAGTAAACAGGAATCAAGTTTAAAACTTTTACCATGCCAAAAAAAAATACAAGCTCATCTGCAGTTTCAAGAAGGAAATTTATAAGGAATTCTGCCCTGACCTTTGCGGGAATTAGTATCATTCCGAGGCATGTATTAGGGCAGGGATTTACTGCTCCGAGTGATAAGATAACAATTGGTATCATAGGGCTAGGAAAACAAGGGAATATTCTAGCAGATAGGTTTATATCGAATACAGAAGCTCAAATTGTTGCGGGGAGTGATGTATGGTTATCCAAGACTGATTATTTTAAAGCAAATGTTGAAAAATTCTATTCAGAAAATAGAAATATTCACAATTACGCTGGTGTTAAAACATATTCGAACTATCAAAAACTTCTAAAAAGAAAAGATATTGATGCGGTTATTGTTGCAACGCCTGATCATTGGCATGCCATTCAATCTATCGACGCCATGAATTGCGGAAAAGATGTTTTCTGTGAAAAACCCCTGACGCATACAATTGCTGATGGGCAAGCAATGGTTAGTGCTGCAAAAAAAAATAAGCGCATTGTTCAAACTGGCAGTATGCAGCGATCATGGAATCGATTTATAACAGCAAAAGAAATTATTAACTCCGGAAAACTTGGTGAAATACAGAAAGTATTGGTAAGTGTTGGTGACCCGTATAGAAACTATGATTTGCCATCAGAAAAATTACCAAAAGGTATTGATTGGAATAAATGGTGCGGACCGGCTCCACTAGTTACTTACCATAACAGTATAGCGCCCGAAGAAGTAAAAGAATATCCCGGATGGCGACATTTTAAAGAATTTGGTGGTGGTAAACTAGCCGATTGGGGTACGCACATGTTCGATATTGTTCAATGGTATTTAGGTATGGATAATTCTGGACCTACCCAATTTATTCCTCCAAATGATAAGAATGCAAAAAGAGGAATGAAAATGATCTATGCCAACGGTGTTGAAATGTTTCATGAAGACTTTAATAGAGGCAACGCTGTAAGATTTATCGGATCAGAAGGTATTCTTGATGTAAGTAGAAAATTTTTAGAATCGTTACCGGCTTCTATTGTTTTATCACATCCGGAAGCTAAGAAACCAAGACCTTTTTCGGGGCAAGGAAATCATTATCAAAACTGGTTGTCGGCAATTAAGACGAGAACGCAACCAATTTGCAATGTGGAAACGGGCCACAGAACAGCCACTATATGCAATGTAGCTAATATTGCCTATGAATTGAATACCCGTCTGACTTGGGATCCCGTAAATGAAGAATTTGTTGGAAATATTCAAGCAAATTCGATGAGAAAACGTAAAAAAAGAAAATATTAAGAATGATCAAACCACTGTATATGGTCCTTTTTCTTCTAATGGCTTTCGTTAGCATGTCATCAACATTGCCTGAAGAAATACCCGTAAACGTATTAGTGTTTTCTAAAACTACCGAATTTAGGCACAAATCAATTCCAACAGGAAAGGCGTTTTTAAAAAAAATGGCACAACGAAATAAGTGGAACATTGTGTTTTCAGAGGATGCCGATCTTTTTTCAAACGATGGAATGAACAGATACGATGCACTTGTTTTTTTGAATACAACCGGTGACATTTTAGATTCTTTACAACAAGAAGGTTTAAAAAATTATATGGCGCAGGGCGGTGGATTTGTTGGTATTCATGCGGCTTCAGATACTGAACATCAATGGCCCTGGTATAACGAAATGATCGGTGCCTCGTTCGATAACCATCCGAAAGTTCAGACAGCTACCTTAAAAATAAATAAAGAGTCAAAGCATAGTGCCATAAGTCATTTAAATAATAAGGAGCAGTTTAAAGATGAATGGTACAATTTTAGAAAGCCTGTAGCGAAACATGTGAACGTTCTGGCCTCCCTTGATGAGACATCTTACGAAGGAAAAAAAATGAACATGGATCACCCTATTATATGGTATCATTATTATGACGGTGGTAAAGTCTTCTATTCAGGAATAGGGCACACCATTGAGGTCTACAATGATCAAAGATTTTATCAACTTATTGAAAAAGGTATTCTTTGGGCATCTGATCAATCAGAGGTCATTGGAGCATCAACAAAATGGACGCCACTCCTAACCGAAAGTCTACACGAAAATTGGGACGTGTTTATTGGGGCTCCGCATGCCTCTGTAAAAGATCTAAAGAATGTTGATCCGCAAAGCGATGGAAAAAATTCAAGCGCCTTAGGCCTCAATAATGATCCTAAAAATGTATTCTCTATAAAAAAAGATGGCAATGATCAGATGGTACATATCTCTGGTGAGATCTATGGAGCGCTAACAACTAAAGCTCAATATAAAAACTATCATTTAAAAATGGAATTCAAATGGGGAGATAAAAAATGGGAGCCTCGCTTACACCGTAAAAAAGATAGTGGTATATTATATCACTGCACCGGCCCTTTTCGTAAATTTTGGAATGTCTGGATGCAGTCACAAGAGTTTCAGGTTCAAGAAGGTGATGTAGGAGATTACTACAGTTTAAAAAATGTTGAAATAGACATTCCATCTATAAAAAAAAGCGGTTCTAAAGAATTCGACTATACCCCTACTGGAACAAAAGAAACTTTTTCTGGTGTGACAAATAAATATCCAGGTCATTGCAATAAAGGTTTTGATAATGAAAATCCGCAAGGTGAATGGAACACCCTCGAACTTATTTGTTTTGAAGACACTAGTCTGCATATTGTGAACGGAAAAGTTGTTATGGTACTTTATAATTCTAAAATGCTCAATTCTAAAAATCAACTAGAACCATTAACAAAAGGACAAATTCAGATTCAATCTGAAGGAGCAGAGGTATTTTATAAAAATATTCAAATCAAAAATATTAATGCCATCCCAAAAAAATTTCAGAGACAATTGTAAATTCGACAGAGAATTCAATTCGATCTATTAATTGAATGGAGGCCAAATCTGAATAATCGTTTTAAACTTAAATATGAAAAAAGTAGTAACCTTTGGAGAGATTATGCTAAGATTGGCACCTCCCGGGTTTTTAAGATTTTCACAAGCATCTAGCTTTGATGTTGTATACGGTGGAGGAGAATCTAATGTAGCAGTCTCCTTAGCAAATTATGGTGTTCCAGTTGATTTTGTGACACGTCTACCAAATAATGATATCGGTCAATGTGCCATGATGGAACTGCGTAAACGAGGTGTTGGAGTCGATAAAATTGTCTATGGAGGTGATCGTTTAGGAATTTACTTTTTAGAAACCGGTGCAGTAAGTCGCGGTAGTAAAGTGGTTTATGACCGTGCCCATTCTGCGATCGCTGAGATTAAATCAGGAATGATTGATTGGAATTCTGTTTTTCAAGGCGTCTCTTGGTTTCATTGGACGGGAATCACCCCTGCAATATCACAAGGAGCAGCTGATGCCTGTTTAGAGGCCGTAAAAATGGCTAGTGCCAAAGGCATTACCATTTCTACCGATTTAAACTATCGTGCTAAATTATGGAAGTACTGTGACGATAAAGTCAGAGAAAAAATAATGACGGAACTCACTTCATATTGTGATATTGTCTTAGGGAATGAAGAAGATGCTGAGAAGCATTTTGGTATTCATCCTGAAGGTTTAGATGTTCATAAACATGGCCATGATGTAAAAGCAGAAGCCTTTTTGTCTGTTTGTAAACAAATGATGGAAAAATTTCCAAGAGCAAAAAAAGTCATTACAACGCTTCGAGGTTCTATTTCTGCATCTCATAATACCTGGGCCGGAGTACTTTATGATGGTTCTAAAATGTACGAAACACGTCAATATCAAATAACAGATATTGTAGATCGAGTAGGTGGAGGAGATTCTTTTATGGGAGGTTTAATTTATGGCTTACTCAAATATCCAGATGATGATCAAAATGCGTTAGATTTTGCGGTGGCAGCCTCATGTCTGAAACACACTATTAAAGGTGATGCCAATTTGGTAACGGTAGCGGAAGTAGAAAAATTAATGGGAGGTGATGCTTCTGGTAGAGTAGCGAGATAAAAATTAAAGAATGGCACAATTTTCAAGAATAGAGGTGGCAAATTTAATGAAGGAACAGGGTATGGTTCCTTTGTTCTATCATCCAGATATCGAATTAGGTAAGAAAATTTTAAAGGCCTGTTATGACGGCGGTTCAAGGTTGCTTGAATTTACTGCTAGGGGAGATTTTGCCTATAAAGTATTTCATGAACTTAATACGTATGCGATTAATGAGTTACCAGGTATGGTTATGGGTGTAGGTTCAATTACTGATGGAGCAGCAGCATCCCTTTTTATGCAGATGGGTGCAAATTTTATTGTAACACCTTCGTTGCGAGAAGATATCGCAATGGTCTGTAATCGACGAAAGGTTTTATGGTCACCTGGATGTGGTTCGTTAACAGAAATAAATAAGGCGGAAGAATTAGGCTGTGAGATTGTGAAATTATTTCCAGGGAGCACTTATGGTCCTGGATTTGTCAAGGCCATTAAAGGCCCACAACCGTGGACGAGTATAATGCCAACAGGTGGCGTCAGCACTGAAGAGTCTAACTTAAAAGCATGGTTTGATGCAGGAGTTACCTGTGTTGGAATGGGTTCTAAGCTCATTAGTAAAGAAATCATCGCAAGCAAAGATTATTCAAGATTGGAAAAAACAGTAAGAAGCACACTCGCCTTAATCAAAGAGTTAAAGAGTTAAAAAATCATGAAAACATTTATCACAGGTGACTTTCTACTGCAAAATGATTTTGCAAAGAAACTCTACTTTGACTATGCAGAAGAGCTACCCATTATAGATTATCATAACCATCTTCCTTCAAAAGATATTGCTGAAAACAGTGTATTCGAAAATATAAGTCAAGTTTGGCTCGCCGGAGATCACTATAAATGGCGTGCAATGCGGGCCTTTGGAATCGATGAAAAATATATCACTGGTGATGCCACCGATCAGGAAAAGTTTTTAAAATGGGCTGAAGTGGTTCCTTACACCATAAGAAATCCGCTTTATCACTGGACACATTTGGAACTTAAGCGTTATTTCGATATCGATGAGCTTCTAACCCCTGAAAATGCTACATATATCTATGATAAGACAACTGCATTGCTACAAGATCCTACTCATAGTACTTTAGGACTTTTAAAGCATCATAAGGTTGAGGTGCTATGCACCACCGATGATCCAACAGATACCCTTGAGCATCATTTGACAGTTCAAAAGAAGAATAGCTCCATAAAAATGCTTCCAACCTTCAGGCCTGACAAGGCATTTGCAGTTGAAAATGGACCAGCTTATTTGGCCTATCTTAAGAAATTGGAATATACAGTTGAAAACGAGATCGATTCTTATTCCGATTTATTAGTTGCCCTTGAAAGCAGAATTAATTTCTTTCATTCAGCCGGTGGAAGGCTTGCTGATCATGGTTTTGAACAATTATATCATTTTGAAGTTGACAAATTCGATTGTGAGACGCTATTCAATAAATTAAAAAATCATCAGGAGCTAACTAATGAGGAAGTTCATTTTTTCAAAATGAATACGCTCCTTCATCTCTCAAAGTGTTATCATAAGTATGGATGGGTCCAACAGTTTCATTTAGGAGCTCTGCGAAACAATAACAAGAGATTACTTTCTCAATTAGGTCCTGATACCGGATTTGACTCCATAGGAGATTTCTCACAGGCACGTGCCTTGAGTAATTTCTTCAATACTTTAGATAGCACAGATCAGCTTAGCAAAACAATAGTCTATAATCTGAACCCTTCAGATAATGAAGTATTTGCGACCATGGTAGGTAATTTTAATGATGGGTCGACTCGCGGTAAAGTTCAATTCGGGGCAGCTTGGTGGTTCTTAGATCAAAAAGATGGTATGGAAAAACAATTGAACACGCTCTCAAATATGGGTTTACTGAGCTGTTTCGTGGGAATGTTAACAGATTCTCGTAGTTTTCTGTCTTTCCCCAGGCATGAATATTTTAGGCGTATTTTATGCAATACTATCGGCAAGGATGTTGAAAACGGAGAGTTGCCTAATGATGAAAAATGGCTTGGTAAAATTGTAAGCGATATTTGTTATTACAATGCCAAGAATTATTTCAACTTTCAATAATTATAAAAATGTAAACCTGTGAAACAAGTCAATTGGGGTATCATTGGTTGTGGCGATGTTGCTGAAGTCAAAAGTGGGCCTGCTTTTAATATAGTAGAACAATCAAAACTCATAGGAGTAATGCGTCGAGATGCTGAAAAAGCGCGAGATTTTGCCGAGAGGCATCAAGTATCTCAATGGTACGATTCGGCAGATGAACTCTTAAAAAATAAAGACATTAATGCTGTTTACATTGCTACACCTCCATCTTCACACCTCGAATATACCTTAAAGGCTTTGAAAGAAAATAAAAATGTCTATTTAGAAAAACCCATGGCATTAACCACAACAGAAGCAGCAATTATTTGTGAGGCTGCTGCTAAAAGTAATGCTAAATTGACGGTCGCTCACTATCGCCGGAAACTTCCCGCTTTCTTAAAAGTAAAAGAGCTATTAAAACAAGGAGCCATAGGGAAACCGTTATTCGCTGACCTACAAATATTACAGCCAAACAAATCAACTATTATTGCCAATACTGAGAACAACTGGAGATTAAATCCTAAAATTTCAGGAGGTGGGTATTTCTATGATTTAGCACCTCATCAAATTGATTTGATGTATCATTATTTTGGACCTTTTGATAAAATTGAAGGATTCTCGCACTCAGAAAACAGTCTTGATTTTGTTGAAAGCATTGTCAATGGCATCATTAATTTTAAAAACGGATTTCAGTTTAGAGGTGTTTGGAATTTTACTAGTGCTAGAAAGAACCAAAAGGACGAATGTATTATTTACGGTACACAAGGAAGTATTCGGTTTTCTTTTTATGGAGAAAAGGTCAATCTTTCAAACGAAACGGGTGATGAAGTATTCAAATTCAAAAATCCCAAACATATTCAACAACCTATGATTACGGCCGTTGTTGATTATTTTTTAGGCAAAGGAGAGAATCCGTGTACGGCAGAAGAGGGTTTTTTAGTAATGCAAGCCATGGAGAAACTATCAGGCAGAATTTACAATTAAGTTATTTTTAAAAACCGAATTGTCTGGGTAGCCAAAGACTCAACTCCGGGAAATAGGTGACTAAAAACAGTGAAATTATCATGGCTATGAACAGAGGTAGTAATGGCTTTACTACCTTTTCTATGGATGTTTTGGCGATACCTACTCCTACAAAGAGTACAGATCCCACGGGTGGGGTACAAAGTCCAATACACAAGTTCAAAACCATTATAATTCCAAAATGTATGGGGTCTAAACCTAGTTCTGTAACTACCGGTAAAAATATTGGTGTAAAAATGAGTACTGCCGGTGTCATATCCATAAAGATTCCCACAAAAAGAAGTAGCACATTTATAATGAGTAGGATAATAATGGGATTATCACTTAATGCCAAAAGTCCGGTGCTAATTTCCTGTGGTATATTTTCATAACTCAATGCCCATGACATACTCATTGAAGCACCGATCAATAACATTACAATTGCTGTGGTCGCCGTAGAATTTAGTAAAATCTGTGGCATTTTAGGTAGTGTAATCTCTTTGTAGAAAAGACCTAATAAAAAACTATATAAAACGGCTATTGCAGATGCTTCTGTTGCGGTAAATATGCCTGTTACGATACCCCCTATAACAACTACCAACATAAAAAGACTTGGTAGTGCATCAATAAACGTTTTGAAAATTTCTTTCAAACTACTACGCTTACCCGTTTTATACCCTTTCTTCTTGGCCCATACTAAGGCTACTATCATCAGAAATAATCCGGTAAGAATACCGGGAATATACCCCGCCAAAAATAAGGCAGCAATAGAAACACCTCCACTGGCCAACGAATAAACTATTAATACATTACTTGGAGGAATGACCAATCCGGTTGTAGCAGCAGTAATATTTACAGCGGCTCCGAATTCTTTGGAGTAGCCTTCTTTTTCCATTTCCGGACCTAAAATACTCCCCATGGCAGAGGCGGCGGCCATAGCAGAACCTGCAATAGCTCCCATCAGCATAGCAGAGATAATATTGATTAGTGCCAGTCCACCCGGTAAGGCTCCAACCAACGTTTTAGCAAAAGCAATGAGCCTGTGAGCGATACCACCCTTATTCATGAGTTCACCAGAAAGAATGAATAAAGGTATAGCCAACAAGGCAAAACTATCCAAGCCTGTTCCTATTCGCTGTGCTATTGTAGTGGCGGCCGGTATAATAGGAATACTAACCATCAATGTCAAAAGTGATGAAATTGCAATACTCCATGCCACCGGTGTTCCAATCGCCAAAAGGTATATGAAGCTTAGTACTAAAACGAGAATTGGTATGTATTCCATGGTCTATTCTTTTTTTAGATTGTCGGAGATTTTATAGTAAATGATCAAAATACCACTTATGGGTATGACAGCATAGACCACGGCAAGTGGTACTTGAAGCGCTGGTGAATTTTGCCCTAATACATACGTAATATAAACCAATCTCGAACCACCAATAACCAGAGCCACCAAACAAAAAAGAATAATCAATATTCGCACAAGAACCATCATGCGCTTTTGAGTTGGTGGTTCGAAGCGTCTCGGCAGTACATCAATAGCGACATGCATATTTCGTCCAGAAACGTAGGCAGCCCCAAGGATACCTATCCATATCATTAAATAACGTGCCAATTCATCCGTAAACGAACTTGGAGACCCCAAAATATAACGACTGGCTACTTGCCAAAGCACATTTATGACCATTACTCCCATAAGGATGATCAGAAAATTAGCGACGATCTTGTCTAAGGTTTTTCTTAATTGCATGAATTCGTTTTTAGCATTTAATTATTCTGTAGCCTGAATCTGTTTTATAAGATTGTAGAAAGATTTGTCATCTTTATACTTATCATAAGAATCTTTAATTTTATCTGAGAAAAGTGATTTATCAGGCCGAATAATTTGTACTCCCGCCTCTTCAACGGCATGTAGGGCTTCATTTTCTGCTTCTAACCAAAGCTTACGTTGATATACAACTGATGTTTCTACAGCTTCCTTAAGCCAGCCCTGTTCTTCTTTAGATAGTTTCTTCCAAAGATGTGTCCCGGCTAATAATACATCAGGTAAAACTGTATGTTCATTCAATGTATAATACTTGCAAACTTCGTAATGCCTTGACAGGTAAAAACTTGGAGGGTTATTCTCAGCACCGTCAACAACACCTTGTTGCAAAGCAGTGTATAATTCACCCCAAGAAATAGGCGTTGGAGAACCGCCAAGTCCTCGTACCATATCCATAGCTGTTACACTTTCCATCACGCGTATTTTTTGTCCTTTCAAATCTTCTGGTGTATTCACGGGTTTTTTGGTGTAAAAGCTTCTGCTTCCGGCGTCATAATAAGCCAATCCTTTCAACCAATACTTTTCACCATCGTTAAGCAATTGTTGTCCTATGGGGCCATCTAGAACCTTAAAAGCGTGTGCCCTATCGCGAAATAAAAAGGGTAATCCAAGGACCTTCATTTTAGGTGCAAAATTTTCGAGAACTCCAACAGAAACTTTGGTCATATCTAAACTCCCTATCTGCAACAACTCAAGGCATTGCCGCTCTGTACCAAGTTGTTGACTCGGGTATATTTCAAGTTTCATTTTACCATTGGAGAGACGCTCAAGGTCTTGTCCCATTTTTACCATGGCTTTATGAACCGAATGACTGACATCCAGTCCGTGACCCAAGCGCAAAGTTTTTGAGTCCTCAGTTCGAGAGCAAGAATTAACGACACCCGCAAGGAAAATCAGTACTAATAAGTTCTTAAATTTCATGATCGCTTTTTTAATTAGTGCATCTCAATGAGCAAAGGATTTTTTAAATTCTTCGAAAAACGATCTAAATAAGCTTCCCAAGTTGCTTTATTTGTATACTGACCACTTTTTTTCCATCCAAATCCTGCGTAGTAAACGGCTTTGTTGTTTTTGATTTTTATATGAGCGAAAAGATTACTTTCATCTTTTCGATCTATTACATAATGTTCATAGCCAATCATTGCATTTTCCGGAATCACAATAGCCGTCCCTAACTCCGAATCGTCATGAGGTTCCCAGTAACTAACCCAACCATTATCTTGATTAACACCAATTTCACCATCTTTTTCATGAAGGGTAAGTCCGGCAGAGATTGTATCGGTACCATCTAAAGTGATCTTAAACTTCGACAGATTGCTACCATAATCCAATGAAATCATTTTCTCTTCAGATATGGCGTTTCCGTTAGCATCCCAGTTGGCATAGGTCAAAACAAAACTCGTGCGAATGGGTCCTTTGGTTATGGTCTTCCATGTAATGAAATTCTTGGAAACATAATAAGTACTATCTTTTTTAACCGCAACTCCTCCTACTCCCCGGCTCACACCCACATGAAAGTTATCTAAGCCTTCACCTGTATCTTCATGGTAAGTACCTGTACCTGTGGTATATTTTTCATACCATTTGTTGATTATAGAGTATTCGACACGCTTTAACCAAGCATCTATTCCACTTGAAAGCGTGCCTCCTTTCACACCGTCTTCTTTCATTTTTTGTGCTACGGGTCCGTACGTTCTAAAGGCAACACGATTGTTTTCCCAGGCATAATCATCAGTTCTTTCAGGAACAAAACGCGAATAACAGCGCTCATTTTCGGTAACATCTTTTTCCTCAGACATTGGTGCTAACATGACTTTAAAAGTACTTTCCGAATTTGCGCTTATTTTAGGTTGAAATAAAAGAACATCTGCTCTTCCATCGATATTCGAATCAACCAATTGTGAAATAAGTGTATCCTTTGTTTGATCATTTGTAACAATAAGCGTGTGATTTTTCAATTCGACATCTGAAATATCTATTTCAACAGTTTCAAATACTCTGTCCGAATCCAAGGTATTTTTTACTTTCACATAAATATCCTCCTGAGACCTTTTAGAGCACGAAAAAGAACATAAGATCACTAATAAAGAGATAATTTTTCTCATCATCACAATTCGTTTGAAGGTTTACCGATGGTGGCTAAAATACCTCCGTCAACATATAAAATATGTCCATTCACGAAGTCACTTGCTTTAGAGGATAAAAAGATAGCTGCCCCTGCCAGGTCATTTGGATCGCCCCACTTAGCTGCCGGTGTTCGATTGACAATAAAATCATTAAATGGATGTCCATCGACGCGAATAGGTGCTGTCTGGGACGTAGCAAAGTAACCGGGACCTATACCGTTTACCTGTATGTTAAATCTGGCCCATTCGGTTGCCATATTTTTGGTTAACATCACCAAACCGCCTTTCGCCGCCGCATAAGCACCAACTGTATTTCTGCCCAGTTGACTCATCATAGAGCATATATTGATTATTTTTCCTTCCTTTCGCTTCATCATTCCTTTAACAACATGTTTAGAAACGATAAACGGACTTACTAAATCAATGTCTAAAACCGCCTTAAAATCTTCGACCTCCATTTCGGCTAAAGGGGTACGTTTAATGATGCCGGCATTATTAACTAAAATATCTATATGACCTACCTCAGTTTCAATTTTTTTAATGGTATCGATCACTTCTTGTTCATCAGCAACATTGAATTTATAACCTACGGCATGAATACCTTCATTCTTATAGTCAGATACAGCTTTATTAATTTTCTCCTGAGATGAATTCCCGTTGACGACAATCGTTGCGCCGGCTTTCCCTAATCCCATAGCCATGGCCATTCCAAGTCCATGAGTGCTACCTGTAACGAGAGCAACTTTTCCTTTTATATTAAATAAGTCCAACGACATCGTTTATTTTAAATCTGTGATTTGTGCAACATCCATATCTCCATAATCCAAGTTCTCACCGGCCATTCCCCAAATAAATGTATAATTTGAAGTACCTGAACCACAATGAATCGACCATGGAGGAGAAATTACTGCCTCGTGATTATGCATCCATATATGACGCGTTTCTTGTGGTTGGCCCATAAAATGACAGACAGCTTGATTTTCCGGAATGTCTAAATAAAAATAGACTTCCATTCTGCGATCATGTACATGGGCAGGCATGGTGTTCCAAACACTTCCTGTTTTAAGTTCGGTCATTCCCATTTGCAATTGACATGTGGTTATGATTCCGCCTATAATCATTTGGCTTACGGTTCTATGATTTGCTGTTTCTAAGCTCCCTAATTCAATCTTATTGGCATCCTGTAAACTGGTTTTTTTTGTTGGATAAGATGTATGAGCAGGTGCCGAGTTTATATAAAATTTAGCAGGATTTTTGGCATCATCACTTTTGAAAACAACCTCCTTCGCACCTTTGCCAATATATAAAGCGTCTTTATGCTCAATGGTAAAGATTTCTCCATCCACTGAAATGCTTCCTGAGGCACCAACGTTAATTATGCCCATCTCGCGACGTTCTAAAAAGTAATTTGCCTTAAGCGGATCTATCGTTTCCAGTTTTAAATCAGAGGTCGGAACCGCACCACCGGCAATATATCTATCATAGTGTGTGTAAGTAAATTTTATGGCTCCGGTTTGCATTAAGTCATCTATTAAAAACTCTTTTCTAAGTTGAGTCGTATCATATTCTTTTACCGCCTTTGGCCCAGATGCATATCGTGTTTCAAAAATTGTTGACATATATATTTATTTTACTATCAATTAATTATTATTGTGAGCGTCTAATACCCAGTTCAAGACCCCGCAATTCTGCTAAGCCTCGAAGACGCCCAATCCCAGAATATCCGGGATTTATTTTCTTATTTAGATCATCTAACATTTTATGACCGTGATCCGGTCTAAATGGCATGCGAATATCTTTTCGCCCCGATTTTTTTCTCCAGTTTTGTTCCTCAATCAGGGCTTTCATAACACCATACATATCGACATCTCCTTCCAAATGATTCGCTTCATGAAAGTTGCCATGTTGATCCCTTTTTGTGCTTCGAAGGTGTATAAAATGTATGCGATCTCCTAAGCGTTTTATCATACCCACAAGGTCATTATCTTCTCTTACACCAAAAGACCCGGTACAAAAGGTCAATCCATTATTTGGACTTTTGACGGCTTCATACAATTCCTTAATGTCTTGTTCTGTGCTTACTACCCTCGGCAAACCCAATATTGGATACGGAGGATCGTCAGGGTGAATGCACATGAGTACACCTGCTTTTTCAGCACTCGGTATTATTTCTGCCAAAAATTCATAGAGATGCTGCTTAAGTTCTTTAGGCCCAATTGCATTATAAGTAGACAAGATTTGGTTGAATTCTTCTAATGTATATCCTTCTTCGGCGCCCGGTAGACCTGCTATAATATTTCCAATTAATTTTTCCTGGTCTTTTGAGGAAATAGTTTCTAAATAGCTTTTGGCATCTTTTATTTGACGTTCTGTGTAATCGTTCTCAGCACCTGGGCGTTTTAGTAGAAACAATTCGAAGGCAGCAAAGGCATTGGCTTCAAATCGAAGTGCGGTTGATCTATCATCAACCTCATAATCAAGATTTGTACGTGTCCAGTCTAATACCGGCATAAAATTATAGCATACGATATCGATTCCACAAGCTCCCAGGTTTAATAAAGTCTGTTTATAATTTTCAATATAAATTGGATAGTTACCAGATTGTGTTTTTATCGCCTCATGAATAGGAACGCTTTCTACCACTGACCAGGTTAAACCAACATTTTCAATTTCAGATTTACGATTTTTAATTTCGTCAAGAGGCCATATCTCACCATTAGGAATATGATGTAGTGCTGAAACTACACCACTTGCACCGGCTTGTTTGATATCCAATAAGGAGACCGGGTCACTTGGACCGTACCATCGCCATGTTTGTTCTAATGTTAAGCTCATTTACTATTATTAAACTCCGCTGTATGCGGCAAATCCCCCATCAATTGGAATCACAACTCCGGTAACGAACTTTGAACCTTCTCCGCACAACCATAGCGTAGTACCAATTAAATCTTCAGGCTCGCCATATCGTCCCATAGGTGTTTGATCAATAATTTGTTGACCGCGTTGTGTTAAACTTCCATCTTCGTTTGTAAGAAGTGTTCTATTCTGTTCCGTCAAGAAAAACCCCGGTGCCAGTGCATTTACTCTAATACCTACTTTTGAAAAATGAACTGCCAGCCATTGTGTAAAATTTGATACTGCCGCTTTTGCCCCGCTGTAAGCAGGAATCTTTGTTAACGGAGTAAAAGCATTCATTGATGAGATATTTAAAATGCTGCACCCTTCACGACCCACCATATCTTGAGCAAAAACTTGAGTAGGCAGTAGGGTTCCTAAAAAATTTAAATTAAAAGTGAATTCTATACCTTTTGGATCTAAATCAAAAAAAGTCTTGAAGCCCTCCAAGTCGGTTTCAAGATCTTTTTGCTCGAAAAATGGTTTTGACGTTGTCCCTAATGGGTGATTTCCTCCTGCTCCGTTCACTAATATGTCACATTTCCCAAGAGCCTTATTTACTTCGTTTTTGGCTTTAACTAAGGTGTCTTTCTCAAGAACATTCGCTGCCAAACCTATAGCTTTGCCTCCGTTGGCGGTGATTTCTTCTGCTGCCTTTTCAGCAGCATCCTTTCGCAGATCCAACACGGCGATACTATAACCTTGTTCACCAAGAGCCAGGGCTAACCTGCTGCACAAAACACCACCTGCTCCAGTTAATACAACAACTTTATTCATTATCTATTCAATTGTTTTTATGAATGTACGAAATGCTTGCTAAAAATAACAGACATAATATCGTTGGGCATCCTGCCCTATCATGTTATATGTGTATGCAGATCAAACAAAATTTCTTGTAAGTCGTAGTATTCAAGATACTTTTTAATCCTGACACCCTATTAGAGAGCCATTGAACATTATAGTACAGGACAGTCCAATACATTCAATATCCTAATTTCATCATAATAAAATAACTACGTAAAATAGTAATCATGACTAATGATGCGATTTCTCGCTTTACATTTTGCCTTGTGAATAGTTAGTTTATATATTGAAAATGAGTAATAGTATGAAGATATTCACTATGACAAATAATTATTACACTTTATAAATTATATCTTTATAAATTGATGAAGTTCTTTACATTCAATATAGCTATATATGTCATAATTGCTTGCATGCTCTCTTGCAAGAATAATACTGAATCTTCAAAAATAGCAATAGAGGTTCTTTCAAAAATTCCTGATGGAATTGACACGCCAAAAGACATGGTTTGGATACCAGGTGAGATTTACGAACGAGGGGCAGCGTTGGCCGATTCGCTTGCACGTTTTGATGAAAAACCAATTCATACTATTGCAGTTGATGGTTTTTTTATGGATGTAACCGAAGTAACGAATGCGCAATTTCAAAAATTCATAGATGCTACAGGATATGTAACAACTGCTGAAAGAAAGGTAGACTGGAATGAACTAAAAAAACAGCTCCCTGAAGGGGTAGAAAAGCCACATGATTCGCTGTTGCAACCGGGGTCACTTTCATTTCATTGCAACTCGCGTGAAGTTATTAACCTTAATGATTATTCGCAATGGTGGCAATGGAAGCTTGGTGCCAATTGGAAACACCCTGAAGGAAAGGAAAGTACTATTTCTGGAAAAGAGAACTATCCAGTTGTTCATGTATCCTATGAAGATGCTCAAGCATATTGTAAATGGGCAAACAGAAGATTACCTACAGAAGCAGAATGGGAACTGGCAGCCAGGGGTGGACGAAAAAATATGATTTTCCCTTGGGGAGATGATGAAACATTATTATACAGTCATGCTAATACCTGGCAGGGTGTTTTTCCAACGGAAAATTCTAATAAGGATGGGCATGAACGATCAGCACCTGTGAAGTCATATCCTCCGAATCCATATGGCTTATATGATATGGCCGGTAATGTCTGGGAGTTTACTCAAGATTGGTATGACTATAATTATTACAAAAAGTTAGCACAGGTGAACGACATACAAAAGAACCCGGTTGGTCCTGAGGTGCCATTTAATCCAAACAATCCATATGCCAAGGAAAAAACGATACGAGGCGGTTCATTTCTATGTCATGATTCCTATTGTGCCAGTTATAGAATTTCTGCTAGAATGGCCTCTAGTATTGACACCGGTTTAGAACATCTTGGATTTAGAACCGTGGCTACCATCGATATGCTAGAAAGTAAACATTAAGAAAAATGGATATTTTATAAAATAAAATCTTAAAAATTTTTCAATATAAAGTGAAATTAAAACACAAAAGATTTTAAACTATTTGAAAATTAGAGCGTCTAATAATGTAATAACCCGTTATGAATAAAAATGTTTTATGGTCTCTACGTCTTGGGTATTCTTCGCGCCAAGCTACATTGATTGATAAGAATGGTATCTCAAAATTCTTAAAAACATCTTTTACATCAAAGGTTGACAAAAC
The DNA here is from genome assembly GCF_056591715.1 of Maritimimonas sp. 2405UD52-3. NCBI lineage: Bacteria > Pseudomonadati > Bacteroidota > Flavobacteriia > Flavobacteriales > Flavobacteriaceae > Maritimimonas > Maritimimonas sp. 2405UD52-3. The sequence goes on along the minus strand of NZ_JBWQOL010000004.1, from coordinate 55,732 downwards.
CCTTCCTACATTTCTTGAAGATTTTCCAAAGACCTTTATAGAATATCGTGAACTCAGAAAAGTATATAGAAATGGTTCACCTGAAGAAAAGAAAGCATTTAGAAAGAAATACCAAAATGCAAATGCGTTGAAAAGTTGGTGGATTGACAAAATGCGTTCTGAAGATTTTCCTTTAAGAGAAAAAATGGTTTGTTTTTGGCATAATCACTTCGTATCAGCTGCACAGAAAGTTAAAAATACATATTGGTTGTATGAACATCATATGATATTACAAGAGCATGCATTTGGTAACTTTAGAGAGTTGACAAAGAAAGTCGTAAAGAGTAATGCAATGGTGCGCTATCTCGATAATACCGATAATAAAAAAGGTAAGATCAATGAGAATTTAAGTAGAGAATTACTAGAATTATTTACTCTTGGTATCGGAAACTATACCGAAAATGATATTAAGAATGGTGCAAAAGGGCTGGCTGGGCTTGGATTGGGAACCAAAGGTGCTCAATACAGGAAGCGACAACAAGATGACAGCATCATCACCTACTTTGGTAAAAAAGGTAATTTCAAGGCAGATGAACTCGTAGATATAATTTTCGAACAAGATAACATTCCGTACCTCATTACCGAGAAAATTTTAAAATGGTTTATTTATGATATTCCTTCGGAGGAGCAAATAAAGTATTATGGAGATTTTCTTAAAAAGAAAAATTTTGAAATTCGTCCATTCTTGCTAAAACTATTTACCGAAGAATATGAAAAGGAAAATGCAGGTACTAAGATTAAAGATCCTTTATCTTTTATATTACAACTGTTGGATGAATTGTCATTAAACGAAGTCCGGTCGAATGCTATTGTTGCTTTTTTAAGACAACATAGTATGGATCTCTTTAACCAGCCCAATGTAAAAGGATGGGATGGGGGTCAATCATGGCTGACTCCACAGACATATCTACAGAGAACAAGAACAGTTGATTTACTGTGCAGAGGCTTTAATATTGATAAAAAAGGCAAGGCGGTTATGGCTAAAAAGATGAAACCGGTAAAATTCAAACCAAAAATAACACTTAGTGATACAGCTACTGATAATAAAAAGATTATTAGTGAAATGTGTGATCGACTGTTATTTGAAGTGAACAACTCTTCTAGAGAAGACATGGAAACTTTATTAAAATATGACTTTGATCCAAAAAGTATGGGTGCGCAAAATGCATTGTTGCGACTATTTAATTATATCGCTAAAACTCCTGAATTTCAGCTCGTTTGATGTGAGAATATTAATTATAGGTTTATGAAAAGAAGAAATTTTTTATCCATTACAGGAACATTTACAGGCGGAGCACTTTTATTACCGGAGTTCTTACATGCCTTTGGCACTATAGGCAATGAGAAAACGTTGGGTGCTGCAAATGAGTGCTTGGTATTCGTTCAACTTAATGGAGGGAATGATGGCCTCAATACTTTTATTCCATTTGATGACCCCTTATACTATGCGCTAAGACCAAAAGTCGCTTTAGCTAAAGATGCAATTATCAGTAAAAATAAAGGAATGGGCTTCCACCCTGCGCTAAAAGGTTTTGCAGACATCCAGCAAAATGGCGATTTATATGTACTACAAAATGTTGGTTATCCGAATCCGAATCGTTCTCATTTTAGAAGTCAAGAAATTTGGCAAACGGCCTCAGATGCAAATCAATACCTAACAAATGGTTGGCTAGGAAGATACTTGGATTTACAGTGCAGAGATCATCAACCAACGGCAGGTATTAATATTGATTCTATAGATAACCTCGTATTAAAAGGTGAGGAACCCAATTCAATAACGGTAAAAAATCCAGGCAATTTTAAAACCCGTAAGAAGTATTATTCCAAATCAAAACTGGCTGAAAATCCGCAATTGGACTTTGTACTAAAGGTAGCTGAATCAGTATCTGAAGGATCTGAGGACATACAAAAAGCGCTTTCAAAATCTAAAGATGATATCTCATATCCTAAAACAGCCTTGGCGAGAAACTTAAAATGGATTTCAAGGCTTATTAAGGGGAATCTAAATTCTAAAGTGTACTACACCTCATTAGGTGGTTTTGATACTCATGACAACCAATTACCACTTCATAACAGAAAACTCACTGAACTAAATGGAGCTGTAAAAAGCTTCTACGATGATTTAAAAAGTGTAAATCTAATGCAAGGGGTCACGCTCGTTGTCTTTTCTGAATTTGGCAGAAGGGTTAAAGATAATGGTAATGGAACTGATCACGGTACTGCGGCTCCTATGTTTATAATCAACGGTAATTCAAATGGTAAGATTATAGGTAAAAACCCCAATTTGACTCATTTAGATAAAGGAGATTTAATTTTTGATATCGATTTTAGAAGTGTCTATGCGAGCTTATTACAAGATAAAATGAGTTTTAATCCTTCACAATTGGGTATCAATAATAGCCCTATTCAAAACTTATTTTCTTAATAAAAACCTATTAAAATCAAAATAAATGGGTTTAAAATCAGGGATTGATCCTAAGAAATTTAAGACACAAGTAAAAGGAAAAAAGACCGCCCTTTATTGGTTAAGGAATAAAAATGGGCTGGAAGTTGTATTTACGAATTATGGGCAACGCTTGGTATCTTTATTAGTTCCTGATAAAAATGGAGCCTTTGATAATATTGTTTTAGGTTATTCGAATATAGAAGAAAACATGAAGCATAGTGATTCTTATTTCGGAGCAGTTATTGGTAGATATGCCAATCGAATAGCTGAAGGAAAATTTCGCATTGATAATCAAGAATATTCATTGGAAACAAATAATGGAAACAACCATTTGCACGGTGGTACTCACGGATTTCATAACGTTGTTTGGGATGCAAATCAAATCAGTACGAATGAAATTGAATTCAATAGAGTCTCAAATGATCAGGAAGAGGGATATCCTGGAAATTTAGAAGTAAAAGTCAACTATCACTTATCAGATGATAACGAATTATATATTCATTATCATGCTACTACAGACAAAACAACCATAATCAATCTTACGCACCACACATTTTTCAATCTAAAAGGTGAAGGCAAAGGCACGATCAACGATCATCTACTAACTTTAAATGCCGATCATTTTACTCCAATTGACCGAAATTTAATCCCAACAGGTGAGATAAGAACAGTTGCAGGAACACCATTCGATTTTAGATTCAAAAAAGTAATTGGTGAACATTTAGGAATAAAAGATCAGCAGCTCTCATATGGAAATGGCTATGATCACAACTTTGTTCTAAATACCCATACTACGAATGAAAAAGGGTTGAATTTTGCCGCGAGGGTTGAGGAGCCTGCTAGTGGTCGAATTTTAGAAGTTTTTACCAGTGAACCGGGAGTTCATTTTTATGGAGGTAATTTTCTTGACGGAAAAACAGATAGAAAAAAAGGAGTATTGCATTCCTATAGAAGTGCCTTTTGTTTAGAAACCCAGCATTTTCCGGATAGCCCAAATAAATCAAATTTCCCTTCAGTCCTACTCAAGCCAGAAGAGCGCTACTCTTCCATATCGGTCTACAAATTTAGAGTGGGTTAAAACCGCTTGAACACGCACTTTTTCGGTTGTTCCCTTTTACAAATTGTGGTGCATTGGTTTTTTTACATTTCAATCTTGATATTCAGGATTTAATTGCTTCGGAATTGGTGCCTTTGTTTCATCCCACCATTTTCTAAGATAATTCAACATTTCTTCTGTTTTCTCAGGTTCTTTTGTTGCAAGATTATTTCTTTCCCCGATGTCTTGCGCTAAGTTATAAAGTTCAACTTCATCATTTTCAAAATAATAGTGTAGCTTCCAGTTCTTATATCTTATTACAGAACCTGGTCTTGTTCTGAATAATGAATCACGGTTTTCATTATCATGAACATTATATGCTTGCAAATAAATAGGGAAATGCCAATATAGCGGACGGTCTAATGTATCCTCTTTTTCCTCTAAAATTAGAGAAAGATCAGTTCCATCTAATTTTAATTGATCATTATTGATTCCGGCATAATTTAAAATAGTTGGAAATATATCCAGATTCGTAATGGGCACTTCACTTGTGGAATTTGCTCTTATCCTGTCATTCATTACAAAGAAAAAGGGTTCTCGAATACCTCCTTCATAATAACTTCCCTTACCTGCTCTTAAGGGATATTGTTGGGTAATACCATATAAACCGCCATTATCAGAAGTGAAAACAATAAAAGTATTGTTGAATATCCCTTTTTCTTTTAATTTTGAAACCAACAACCCAATATTTCTATCGAGATTTTCCACCATGGTGGCATAATCTGGATTTCCTTGACCATTCCAGGTAGGTTTTTGCTTATATTTTTCTAATAGCTCATTTATGGGTTGTATTGGCGTATGTACAGCATAGGGGGCGTAATTAAGAAAAAATGGATGTTGTACTGTATCTATAATTTCTAAGGTTTTCTCCATAATTAAATCAGTTAGATGCTGATTTTTTCCACCTTCAATTTTAACATTCTTATACGGTGGATAATAACTATTTGGAAGACCATTATATCCGCCACCAATATTAATATTGAACCCATAATCTAAAGGGTTTTTGCTCAAATGCCACTTTCCGGCATGAAAAGTTATATAGCCATTCTTATTTAATAGTTCAGGAATTACCTTATGCTCCTTAGATAATATTCTTGTATTTTCAGTGGGTATAAGTTTCCGATGCTTCGAAGCTCCTCTTTCAGATGAATTCACCGTGTAAATTCCATGACGAGGCGTCCATTTGCCAGTCATTAAAGAAGCTCTACTTGGAGCGCAATTTGCAGATGCTGCATATCCATTCATAAACACCATCCCTAAACTGGCCAATTGATCAATATTAGGCGTCTCATAATATTCACTACCCATAAATCCTAGATCTTTCCAGCCCATATCATCAACGTTTATGATCACAATGTTGGGTTTATTTTCTATTGATGTGTTATTTCTACAAGAACTGATTGATAACAATAGTGCTACAAAAATTAAAATTTGAAATTTCATGTGAGTACTTTCTAATTTTTTGTGATTATCTAGAGATATGAAAGTTTATTTTCAAAGATCGAGAATATAAGAGCAATAAACAAAATAATAACCGAAGCGCTGAGGAATTAATTGTATGCATTGTTGACGTGAGTAAATAAATTTTCAAAATAGCTAACCAAATTACTCACCTTATCTATTTAGAAAGTGATTAGACAGCTATTCAACGCATTAATGATTTCGGAAAAGTCGTTTTATGTCTTGGTATATTTTATTGTATTGTTCAAGGACCTCTTTATCTCTTTCAGTTCTTTCTGATTCCAAATGTTGCTTATTAATGTTAGGAATATGAAATCTCACTCTTCTTTCTTTTCCATCTGAAAAGGAAATAAACTCTCCCTGTTTTAACCGAAAAAATTCGTCCGATCGAATTTTACTAACCTCCTTCTCTCCTTTGGTAATGCGAGTATCAAAATTCAATGTATGCGTCTTACTAATACTTTTTGTTGGGCGCTTTATTAATTCAAAAAAGCGTTCGTAATATTTAGCGGTATCTGGGTCGTTCACCTTTCCGAAAAATTGATAGGAAAGATTGCTTAAAATAGCTCTACTTGCTTTATCTCCATATAGCAAATCATTCTGAACTTTGTCCTGCAATACATAAATAGTAGCTATATCATAACTCCTTAGTGTTGCTGGAATTCGATGCATATTTAATAAGCGAATAGTCGGTGCCTCTTCCAGTAAAATAAAAGAGTGTCTTTGATTTCGGATGCTCATTTGTTTGATGACGGTATGTATTGTTAAGGCAATTACAGGTGAATGGGCACTTTCAAATTTCGGATTGCTCACTACTGAAATTACAGATGGATTTTCTGAATTATTAATATCCAATGAAATCTCATCTGCCGAGAGCACATAAAAGATACGCTCGGTGCTAATCTTTTTTAATCCGTTCGCTAAAGTACTCAACACTCCAGCAGTCTGTCTTTCGGAATCTTTTCCCAATAAAAATGCGCTTGCTAAAGCCTTGGACGTTGAGTTTGAACTCACGAAATTCATCAAACTTTCTGAATCCAAATATTGATAAATAGCAATCAAATGTGGTAATGTGGAATAGGATGGGTAATCCGTTTTTAATTTCCAAATGAGGGCTCCAAGCAAGCCTTCTGCAGCGTCATGAAAGAATTGTGTCGGTCCTGAAACATTTGTGTCTTTTAATTCCAATAAGTTATGTAATAATACTCGTGATACTTCATTCACACTCTCAACATCAGGAATATATCTGGGCGCAATAGGATTGACTCTGGAGTGCATCTGATCAAACGAAACAATATGAAAAGGTATTTCCTTGCCATTGAATAAGGGAAGTGCCATTTCTGTGATCTCGAAGTTTTTATAATCATAGATAATCCCTGAAAATTGCTCCTTACAAAAATGCTTTAAAAGGGGATAGACGATAGATTCCGTTTTACCGCTACCTGCAGATCCGATAATCGAAACTCCGCGTCGAATATTATTCAATACCAGGTCTTTTCCTTTTGTTTTCAATCGTACTTGAAACCGTTTATTAGGGATACTTTCCGGTTCTTTTTGTAATAGGCCTAAAAGTGCTGAATTGATCCCGAAAAAAGGGATATAGCCATAAAGTAATAATTCTAAAAAGTATTCCTGAAATACCTCGAAACTGATCCACCCTAGTAATCCGATACAGGTACAATTCAGCCAAAAACCGTGCTCTACCTTTTTAATGATAAGAGCCAAAGTGATACTTCCGAATATGTAGATTATAAGAATAGGCATAACTAGATTTCTAAAGAGCTGGCAGATTTCGAAATCTGAACAGCACGTTTTACTTGTTTGATGGCTTGTAAAGCGAATTGCACTTTGTTGGTTGGGATATTCGGAATTGGTATTCCTGATTTTCCTAAGAGTTTTAAGGCAGCACTTCGTTCACTGGTGGGCAAGCCCAACAGGTACGCAAAATATTTATGGGTATTGTCTTTATAGAGTTTTCGTGCTGCATAGCTTTCTGCAAAATTGCGTTTGTAATCAAATAAACGATCAAAGGTTTTTTCAGCATTTTCAAAAAACTGATTGCGATGGAAACCACGCTTTACCAGTTTACCATTGAATTCGGCTTCGGAGGCTTTATAGGAACTTCCGGGAGATAAAGAATACGTATTCGTGACATCTTTACGGCTAACGATAATATGGACATGCAGTTGGCTTCCCTCCTTTTTCATGCCTTGAACGATCATTTTACCGTTCAATTGATGAGGGGCTTCTCGTTCTAATTTTCGAATCTTCTCCTTAATTTCTTGAGCATTCCCTTCCAGTTCATGATTTCGGATTTTAACTAGATCATGTTTGAGTTTGGCAATCTTACTGATATAGGGTTGATTTTTCTGAATGACTTTATCAAAACCTTTATAAGTCCGTTCATACTCCACTTTTGCAAAATATTTGATCTGATCCACCGAAACCGGCCTGTCCCGATAAAAGGCTTTTGCATAGTCTTTCATGACTTCGCGGATATACTTCTTTAATTTTTCCGGATCACTCTTGATATGTTTTAATTCGGGCTGAGAGGGATTAATAGTGAGTGCATAAAATTTGGGCTCATGTTTTCTCAGTTTAGAGGTATTCCGATCGATCTCTTCTACAACGAGTTGAGGAGAAATACGATCGTTATATTGATCAAAGAAATGCTCATGGTGTTCCTGTGAGTGTTCTTCATTTTCTTTCTCCAGGTAGGTCACGTAATCTTCGGCACTTTGTGAAAAAGTGGTTCCCATATGTTGTCTTGTGATAGTAATGTACATGCTATTCTTTTTGTTGTTTAACTTCTACGAATTTAGGTCCGGTAGGTTTGTCAGGTGCTTGCTCAAAAAGCAATTGTAACATGGATACTGCCGGTAAGGTTTGGTGTTTCTCCATGGTTTTAAGAATGGCGATGACGGCGTTATTTCTTTTTCTTATCAAGTTTGCCAAGGTTCGCATATTAGGGCCAAGCATTTCTTTTGGAGAAATTTCATTGTTTTCAAAGAACTCTAACATTAACAATAGCGTCATTGATTGAGAGGTTGAAATGGCTTTACAGTAGCGTCTAAATTTCTTCGCTACTGATGCCTTAATCTTAAAGGTCTCAAAGGGTTCTTTTTCGTATCCTTTATCCATTTTTTAGTAAAAAAATCCTTGTTTTTAAAGGGGCGGCAACCATTTTTTAGTAAAAAACAAGGCCCTATTTTAATCTCTATTTTTTTAATTGATTGAAAATCAATTTATTAATAATTGCAACACTGCGTTAGCATGTTGCCCTCTTGCTATTCCTTTTTGTCCCGGGATCGGGACCAAAAATGCCTACCCGAGGTGGACAGATTCTCTTTAGAAGTTACAGCAATTTTAAGTGAAGTAAAAACGCGATTTGATCTCAAATGAGTTCATTTAAAATTAATGAATAGGGATATAAGTTTGTGCGGGTTTTAGAACGTCAAGTGCATTAAAAAACCTTTAAAAAATCAAAGGTTCTATTTTTTAAATGTTAAATACATAATGATAATTATAGAGGTTCTTAACCGCTTCTTCGTATAAGAGCGTATCATAGTTCAAATGGAATTCTTGGGCATAGGTTTTCAATTCATGACCAAAGATCTGTTCCACATCTTTTTTGGACTGTTCCAACAGTCGTTGTTGGGTTTCCGAATCGAGGTTGTTATAATTAAGATAGATCATAGCAAACCATTATCTGAAAAACTAAAGTAGCCACCATTCGGTGCCAAGATGATATGATCCAGCACATTGATATCCAAATATTCCGAAGCATTTTTAATTTTTTGTGTCAGCCTTTTATCGGATGCGCTCGGCTGTAATTTTCCGCTCGGGTGGTTATGTGCCAAGATAATCCCGACGGAAATACTCTTGAGCACCACACCGAATAATAGTCGTACATCCACCACCGTTCCGGTAATTCCTCCTGATGAGAGGTCATAAATGCCACGTACTTTATTGGCATTATTTAACAAGATCACTTTAAAACATTCGTGTAAAGCGATCGTATCTGTATCCCAATAATCGAACAATAAATCGGCAGCATCCTGTGAACTCTTGATATGTTCGGAACACAGTGTTAGCAACTTTTCTTGATAAGAGATTTTTATTTCGTTAACTTTATAGTCCATTTTTTTGCGAATTAAAATGAGAAATGAAAGAGGGCATTGGGTTAGTAATCAAGCCCTCTTTTTTTGTACTTACATTAGTAATAATTCATAGACAATCACTTCTGTTACATAGCGTTTTTCTTGCTCTTTCGTTTCATACGAACGAGACGTTAATTTCCCATCAATGGCGAGTTCTTTGCCTTTGTTGACATACTTTTCTACGATCTCCGCGGCTTTCCCCCAGGCAACAATCGTGTGCCAATTCGTTTCGGTCTGCTTTTCACCTTTTGAATTTTTAAAGGTCTCATTTGTGGCTAAAGAAAACCGCGCCACTTTCTTTCCGTTGTCCAATTTCGTAATGGTAGGCTCTTGCCCTACATTTCCGATTAATTTCACATTGTTTTTAACTGTACTCATGATATATAGATTTAAATTAAACTTCACTTTTTTGCCCACAACCCGAAGGCTTGATTTACTTATTATATCCGGAGCGTTTTCCTTTTTTGATTCGGACCGGATACCTTCTGCTATGAACTGTTGTATTGGTTTCATGTGATATATTATTGCTTTACTTCCCATAGAGCCGTCGCTGTTAACTTTTTTTGATGCGTACACATTTCAAGATGGACGCCTAATAAGGACTTATAAAAAGAGCGACATAGGAGCCTGATTATGCAGTCTGTTTAGGCTCCATATTGGTGCTTTGCTAGCAAAAAAAGGGAAGCACGGTGAAAAAGAAGTAGCAACTTCAACAGGGAGGCATACACCGTTCAGAAGGTATCGAGGCCCTCAACTATACAATTCAAATACGTAATGACTAATTCGTAGCGAATTCTAACAAAGGTTTTATAGTTCCCTGATCCGCTTCTTTAAGTGCAGTAATATATTGGTTTCTCAAGACGGAAACCTCCAACCCCTGAGAACGACTCCAAGTAAAAGGTTCTTTTTTAAAGACCCCTTCCATCAGAATATCACCCATCAATCTGGAATGCCGACCATTCCCATTCGGGAAGCAATGTATCTGTACGATGCGATGTTTAAATCGAATAGCAATTTCTTCAGGTACATAAACCTCATGATCGATTAGATAATTGGTATCATCCAACAATTTTTTCAACTCAACTCCAATTATAGGCCACTGAATACCGATATTTTTTTGAGATGTTCTGAATTCACCGGCCCATTTCCAAACATCGCCAAACATACGCTTATGAACATCTTTCACAAAGGCCTCCGTAAGCACTTCTTCTTTTTTAAATTTGGCATGGATGGTCCATTCAATTGCTTTTTCAATATTCAGTTGTTCAAATTCATCGAGTTCTTTTTGAAGGCTTATATTTTTGATCAAAAGACCTTCCTTCTCTTCCTCGTTAATCGGTGTTTGTCCTTCGCTATAGTTCAGGTTTAATCCCATAACGATCGTTTCATCTCTCGTTTGAGTTCTTCGGCCAATTCAGCGATGGACGCTTTCAATTTTTCATCAGCGATCCCCTGATCTTCCAATTGCATGGTATGGTTCGTACGCAAGACTATTTTGCGTGCTACCTCAATAGCTTTCCGATCTATCTGATCCTCCAGTGTTCCATCCTTGGGCACAAAGCCATACACAAAATCTAGGTCCAGGGCGTCCGCTGCCTTTTTCAATTTCTTCAAAGATATTTGACCTGTGACCTCTCGTTCCTCAATTTTCTGTACTGCGCCTTTCGTGGCACCCATCTTCATTCCTAACTGTTCCATGGTCATATTCAAGGCTGTTCTGATCGCTGCGATCCAACCTTGTTCAGGTACCAATACTTTTTCCAACCCCAGAAAAGGAGTCAGTTTTTGATCCAATTGTGTTACCAATAATTTTTTCTTGTTCCTCATGACTCAACTATTAATATTATCATAACGTATAAAATATACATATATGTATACAAAAATACAATAAAATATACAAATACGTATATTTAATATAAAAAAAGTATACAAATAAGTATACTTTTATATTATTATATGCAATCTACTTAAAACTCAGTGACATCGAACGATTCCCCTTCTTTTCACGAACTTTTACCTCCCATCGTTCCTTAAACCCGGGAACATTCTTGGGGATCATCAGCACCATTCGCTTTTTTGCTCCCTTCTCTACGATCTCAGGAAATTTGTACTTATATATAATTCCCTGTTCCAGTTCCTGATGGGAAGCTTTCTTTCCTCGAACGCTATTTTTCAAGAATATCTTGACATCCTCTACTTCAAAATCCATCTTAGAATTATTTCCCAGTGACAGCACCAGGTACAGCTCTGATTGTTCATAGACCTTTTGTTCAACGTGCATTTTTAGGCCTTTCACCCTTTTTCGAGCCAACCGTTTCGGTGGTAAATTCAATAGGTATTTACTAAATTTCTCAAAATAGGTGCTTCGATCCTTATAATTATTATTAATCTCATTACGTATGGTCTTTTTAGGAAAATGAGGTTTCTCAAAACCGATACTTTCTTCGGCCTTAATAAAATAATTCAGCTTTGGCAGTCTCTCAGCATACTTCAGTACATAGGAATACACTCTTCCGTCTGACGTAATGGTCAACAGATTACTACCGGCACCAGGTGTCGCCTGCAATAAGGCAAAATGCTGTTCCTGTGTTTGATTAAAGGAAAATTTATAATTGGACTGTCCTACAACCCCCTGCCGAATCGTTTCAGGAAAAAACAACCCGACTACTTCCCGTTCATTCGCATAGATGGTGTCTAATTTTTCCTGACCATGAGCCAATAGACTCATAGTCAACATACTCAAAATAACTACTGCTCTCATAACGATGGTTTTAATACTAATTCATAATTATCTGTAATGGTTGCCCGCACATGTTTATTGGACCGTTGAAATACGCGCTTCAAAACTCCTGCGGAAGGAACCGACGGTATGTTGATCTGGTCAATGGCGTCATCCACCACTTCATTACTAGCTTCCGCTCTAAAGTTGTTGGGCACATAAATCCCTTCATTCCCGTCTTGTACATCATACGCCTTCAACTTTACAGCAAGCCCATTTATATTGGTTATTTCAATATGTACTCTATTGGGTTTGAATGAGACAAAACCATAAACAGCCGTATGTTTTGGAAAGACATGACCGTCAACTATAGCCTCTTTGGTTAATATCAATTCCAAACGATAATCTCGCTTCACCAGCTGCTTTCCATTCACCTTAGCATATACGAGTTGATCTTTATCAACCGAGTTATCCGTCAGCTTCTTCACCAAAAAGAATGAGGCATGATCACCAGTGACCTCAACAGTTCCAGAAGCAGCAGCATCGTACTTCGAAACCAATGATTTTTTCAGTTTCTCAGGTTTCGTAATCTTTATAGATTCCGACGTTTCCGAATATTGAATTCTTCCTTGTCGATAAATGCTGTCCACAATGCGCATTTTCTCCTTATCCAATAAATCCGGATCATATACACCAGCAGAATCCAACAAGCGTTCATCGTAAATGCTCGGAGCATTGGATTCTCGAACCTCCTTCAAATCATCCAAAGCTTCCAATTTCGACTCATAGGTCTTTTGTTCATCTTTCAATTCAGGAATGGGGATACGATTTGCTTCCACTTCCTCTTGATCTTCTTTTCCTAATAAGGAATAAGCGTATACCCCAATAAACAGGGTGACTGTCAAGACAATCCCGCCAAATACAATCTTATTTTTCTTCGTATTCATAATCTTCCAGTTTTTGTAATGTTTTTTCAAAAAAGTTTGTAATTAATAAACCATGCGTATTCTTTGGAAAGTTGCGATCTACATGTAATAAGTTCCCGGTGGTGACCAACCGATAGGTGTCGACTACCGATCCCCTGTTGATCTCAAATACAATAGTGGTTTCAAACTGATAAGGTGTTCTTTGAACATCAACCTTAGAATCAATAGCTAATATCTTTTGAACCAGTGAATATTGCACCAATCGATTGTAAACTCCATCCGCTTTTTTTTGCCGATACAAATCATCCACTGAACTGTTCCCCAACCATAGCGCTTTTTCCAAATTCTTTTCGAGATTACTAGCATCAATCCCATAGAAATACCGATGAAATAGTTCCAAATGGGCCAGGGCCTCCACGCCAAGATTTTCATATTGGTCCACCAATTTCAGAGGCAAGACAGCACCGTCACCATTGACCACAAAGGCCTTATTCATCGTTTCTTTATGTAGTTTGATGACCATCGCTACGCTTGCTAATCCTGCTAATGAAGAAACAATGACCACAGCCAAAACAACAAAGCGGTTGAGTTTTAAGACCTGATAGATATTTTTAAAAGGTGTTTTCATAATTAAGCGGTAAAGAGTTTAAATACAAAGGAGGTCGCACGTCGGTACAGCTTGAATTTCAGCAGTACAATAAATCCTATTGAACCAAATTCAATGATCGGTGCAAAAAACTGACTTCCCCAATCCGTTCCGAAGAGACTGCTCCAAAAGTTGGTATTAATTTCCGTATACAGATTGTTCACAAATACATTGACTAAAAAGAAGGCCGGTACCAACATATACACCCCGGCATAAAGCTTAAAAAAGTTATAGGCCAGACTCCGAAACTTTTCAAAAACAGCCAGACTAATTACCAGTGGGAAAAAGGCTTGCATGATTCCCAGTAAAAAGAAGCGCTCCGCCAGGAATAAGGGATAGATGAACAAATCCAATAACCAAAGAAAAATCGCCAAAATAAAAGCAATGATCTTTAACCCGAACAAAGGTGTTACCAAGGCTTCATATAATAAGGCCATTGCTTTTTTAGCGGCTTCCAAAGCACCCACATCCTGTTCCAAATCCACATCTTGCATTTGCAAAGGAAGGAGTGCCGGAGCCGTATCGCGGTATTGACTTTCAATAGCGACTAAAATTCCATCAAATACATTCAATACCTGTGTTGAAAAGATCACCAGTAATACAATGGCAAAATTCTTTGCCAGTTCCGTAGGTGTCAATCCCCATGTATGCCCATCGGTGGCGGCGATCCCTTCATTGTATTTTTTAATAATATTCACCAGAAAGAATAGAATGGCCAGTGCCTTCATCCCATTTATGGTGTACTGGGCGAAGTCGCTGTTCTTGATGGTCGTAAAGACGGCATCTACATATTCCAATCCTATTCCTAAATACATAATTAATAATTTGCTTCTCTGTTATTGATAATATCCTGCATACGACGAAACGCAATAATCTCACGATATCTACGTGTCTTCGCTTCTATTTCAGCTACCATTTCTTTCGATTCTAATTCTTTTTCTTTAAGTATAGTAGCTCGTTCGGCATCAGTCATTTTCAGATAATCACTGGATAATATCTGACCGATGTAATCCAGACTTTCCAAAGAGTTCTCAATGATCTGATTAAAGGATTCCGATACCCGTTCCACTTCATCTGCTTTGATATACGGTGAATTCAAAATATCCCGGAGATCATCACGTACCATATTGTATAAGCGTTGATTATTACGTGTTAACTCTCGCACAGCCCTTAGCTGCTTGATTACGTTGCTCACCTTTTCAATCCGTTCCTTTTGTTCTTTTAAAAACTTCACCGTTTTTAAGAGTTCAGAGGTCTGCTTGGCAGATTCAATCAAAGACTTCCCTAAGGATAAAAAGTTGGTATTGTCATACACCGGCATACCTTGACTGGTAGCGCCTGCCGGCAATAAGATCAATAAGCCGGCAATTATTAGTTTTCTAATCTTGTTTTTCATACTACTTCGTTTTAAGCATTAATAAATATGTCAATCGCCTTTTCCATAGATTCATGTTCTTCATAAAGGCGTAGAAGTTCCTCACTTTCTTTACCATCCGTTAAATAGGCTGCATACACCGCAGGTGGCACTTCCAACCGAAATACATTACTTTCCTTACCAATCTTGATAAATATCTCCGTGTATTTACGATCACCGGAAAGATTGTTACGAATGGATTTTAATTGATTCAGGTCATGACTAGACAGATTCAATCTGTTTTTTAGTTCTTCATAGCCCTTTTCATTGCGAAGACTATAGATAACCTGTGTATTTTCAAGGATGCTCGCTGAAGTCGCATTCTTAGGCAGTTGATTGATGGATTGCAGTATGATTCCGATGGCACCATTCTGTTTACGGATTGCCTGGTAGTAGAATTCCACACTTTCCAAGACATTACCGAACTTCAATTGTTTGGCAAACTCATCAAATAAGATAATACCACGCTCGGACCGATTCCTCCAAATGGTTCTTTGAATCGCTGATTTGATTAGCTTCAACATCACAGATAATATCTCTTTATTATCCTTGACCTCATCCAGTTCAAAGATGATGAGTCTCTTATCTTCAATTCGATAGGTTTGATCTTCATTGACATCAAAGAGAAAACTATATAAGCCATCTCCTATATATTCAGAAAGAATGTGCAACACATCTTCCAAGTTTAGATGTGTACTAGCTATACCCAATTCTTCTAATAATGAATTCTTTCGTTCCAGAACAAACTCATAAAACCCAGCTAAGGAATGATCTGATATTACGGACTTATAATACAGTCGAATGATCTTTTTTAACGCCACTTCCACAGCTTTGGAAGCATCGGCACCAAAAGCTAACAATTCCAATAAAAACAAGGCTAAATCCTCCAAGCGTTCAGGCCCTACGTCCTTAGCATTTGCTATATAAAAAGGATTAATCCCCAAATTCTTACCCTGCTCATAACGAAGTATAATATGATCATTGGGATATAGTTTGGCAAACTTGGAATACGACCCACCCAGATCAATAATGACCAAGCGTACATTACTTTCGTAGTATTGACGTAATATGTTATTGGCTAAAAAGGATTTTCCTTCACCTGTAGGGGCGAAAATGGCAAAGTTCCGTGCTTTAATTCGTTTCTTTTCAGCATCCCATACATCCTTTAAAACAGGGATATTGTATTGCCGTTCATTAAAAACGATTCCTTCCTTATCCGATTTATAATTACTGTTATTGATGAGTAAACACAGAGCATGCTTCAAATCCGTGACATACAAATCTTCATTCGAATAGTTCGATGAAAAGCAACAATAAGAGTTTAAAAAGAACTGCTTACGCTGTTCCCCTTTTGGATAATACGGAACAATATCCAGTTCTTTAAATTCAGTTTTGATCTTGGATGCAATCCTACTCAATTCAGATACTTCCTTAGACCAAAAGATCACGTTCAAATGTCCTCGAATAATACGGGAGCTATCATCTTCATTAATCTTCTGAAGGATGTCCTCGATCTTAGTAAGAATAACTTTGTTCTGCGTCCCGAAATTCGAACTCTTTTTAAGCTCCTCAATTCGCTTCTCCAGAATCTTACGCCATTTGTGATTGTCATCCAGATAGATAATCTGATTGACCATATGGTTTTCGTTCAAATTCAAACCAATACCATCAACAAACCCTTGATGAAACACAAAGTCATCTGAAGTAAACTTATCATTGGTTTTACTACTAGAAACAGTTTCACCAAAGCACAATTCACTATTGACAGCTAGTACATCAAAATAATGATCACCAATATCAATATGTTTCTTCTTTAATTGAATATCGGTATCGTATCCTTCATTAAAGCCATTAAAGTACCGAGAAGTAACCTCGAATAATGCTTTAGATGAAAGTGCCACAAACCGCAGCTTTCTACTATTATTCAAAAAAGCAATAGCGTCCTGAACCGCTCCTACAAACTCCGTAACCGAATGATCCAACTTTTTATGAATCCCCTTCTCTACTTTTCGAAACGGGTTCGAAAAACGAGATGAATTCATGGCTTTATTCAAGGGTAATGTAAAGAAGAGAAAGCACTGATGCTTCAAATACATCCGACCTTCAAAATAGCCTCTTGTAGCCTTTTGCAAATAAGAATCTCCACGCAATACATTCGCATCATAGGTTACCTTTTCATAGATATCCTGTTTATGCACAACCGTCGTATTCGGTAATGATTTCAAAGCCTGAAACCAAACTCCATGCAAACCCTCAAAATCTTTCGAAGACAACGAGTAGATTTCCGGAAGTTCTCCCTTATAACATAGTAATACATTACCATTACTGGCAAAGACCAAATTATCCTGGATATCTAATATGGGATGATATGTACTTAAATTAATACTATTCATAATCCAGACCGTTGTTTTTCTTATTTGAAATTACTTTCGGAAATACCCTCTTGAAATTCAACACAGATGGATTTCTAACGAGGTAAGACAATGAAGCAAAGAGCTTCAAATTCCATAGAAATACACCCACAATGATCTTCAGACTAAAGGAAAAGATGATTACCAATAGTGACCCTATAACAGATGTCATCATGACCGCAAAAGACGATACGGGCAAGCCCATGATCATAGCTTTCTTTCGAATATTTCTATATACTTCGTACTGTTTCATTACACTACAATTCCAATGAGATAGGTAAAGATGCCTACAACAGCACCCGCAATGAGTACGAAGACTAATACACGTGTGATTCCTTTTTTAAGGTCTGCATTCTCTCCAAAGAAATGCCCGGCATTAAATAAGAAGCCTATTAAAAAGATTACCCCAAGAATAATGGGAAAAATAGCCCGGATGGTATCAGAGATATCATCCACAGAGTCTTCGATCCCTCCTATTTGAGCAAATAAGGAGTTCGACAAGAAGACTAATACAACAAATAAATACAGTGATTTTTTCATATCGAATAGATTTAAAATTGAACCTGATTTTGATATTAGAAAAATACTGTATATTGCTATACAAAACACTGATAATCAGTATTTTGTTAATAAAATATTTATTGATTTCAATTGAAATTAAATCACAATAAATGACAACAATAAAAATGAAAAAATAAAAATGATATGTTAACAAATACAACAAAAAAGAAAAGCAAGACCCTAAAAAACGTCGTTTTGCTGCTGCTTCTCCTAAATTTCTCCACGATCTTTTCTCAAAATAAAGTAATTGTTATTGATCCCGGTCATGGAGGAGTAGATTCAGGAGCCATCGGCATAAACGGCATTAAAGAAAAAGATGTCACACTCAGTATTGCAGAACAAATATTACATCTAAACAAAACCCTATTCAATAACAAATTCGATATCTACCTAACAAGATACAAAGACACCTTAATCTCACTCTCAGACAGAACAAAAATCCCAAGTGTATTAAAAGCTGATGCTTTTATTTCTATTCATTGCAATGCATCTAAAACTGCTTCTAAAGGAATTGAGGTTTACGTTAACAATTCGAATTCGTCGAATTCAAAAAAATCTATAATGTTAGGAACGTCAATCTTAAATGAAACTACTAAAAAACTAGGTTTCATAAATAGAGGTGTAAAATTTTATAATTTTCAAGTGCTAAGAGAAGGTGAAAGCTATCCATCTACACTTATTGAAACAGGATTCTTATCAAATCTAGATGAAGCTCATCATCTCATAAAACTTAAAAAGATTAGAGCATTAGCATTGTCCATATTAATTGGCATAATTGATTTTTCAGTGTTCGAAGTGTAAAAGATCCCACTCATTTAGATTATCAAGTGTTCATAGAGTTATGAAGTTGATAAGTCTTTTAGATAGTCTTAATTAAATTTATTAATTAGTCATAAATTTGACATATTCTGACAAGATATTTTTTGACAAATGGAATATTTATCTAAATTATTGAAATCTAAACGAGAAGAAAAAGTTATGCTGCTAAGGGAGTTGGCGTCAAAAATTGGGGTTGACACCGCGTTAATAAGCAAAATTGAAAATAATGGCAGAAGACCTACGAAGTCACAATTAAAAAAATTATCAAGAGCTCTTGAAATTGATTTCGAAAAACTCCTAATTATTTGGTACGCGGAAAAAATATATGATGAAATAAAAAATGAATCTAAAGCATTAGAAATATTAAAAGTATTGTCCGAAAAAATAAAAATAGATAAAAACTAAATGAACTTAAGCTACTTGGATATTCATCCAGATCAAGATTATATTCCCCCAATTGATGGAAACCAAATGAATTTACCTTTGGAGAAAATGTCGTGGGAAAATTTCGAAAAACTTTGTTTAAGGATGATAGAATCAGTAGAAGGTTTTGACAGGAAAGAT
Source organism: Maritimimonas sp. 2405UD52-3 (assembly GCF_056591715.1). Taxonomy (NCBI): domain Bacteria; kingdom Pseudomonadati; phylum Bacteroidota; class Flavobacteriia; order Flavobacteriales; family Flavobacteriaceae; genus Maritimimonas; species Maritimimonas sp. 2405UD52-3. The sequence continues at coordinate 36,470 of NZ_JBWQOL010000004.1, read as the reverse complement.
TGTGAAATTTTTGGAAGACCAGGGCAAAAACAAGACGGAATTGACATTTTCGCTCGGAGAGATAATAACACTTACCACACATTTCAATGTAAGCGATACAAATCATTTACCGATACCGAATTAGAAAAAATATTTTCGGATTTCGAAAAAGGAGATTGGTTTTCAAAAACGAAAAAATTCTACTTATGTACCTCTGTAGACTTTTCAGACATAAAGCTGCAAAAAAAATTTGAGGAAATAAGATCTACCTTTCATAGTAAAAAGATCGAAGTTGAAAAGTGGGATTATTCTATAATAAATAGAATTCTCAAGACTTATCCCCAAATTGTTTATGATTTCTTTGGTAAAGAGTGGTGTAAAATTTTTTGTGGAGAAGAAGTTTACAACGATGCTATCATTAGTTTTGATTTGGATTCAATAAAGCAGTCCTTAAATAAAGCTTCTCTTTTCCTATCAAGGGTAAAGAACTATTTTGAAAATGAACCAGGCACTCATATTACTAGGAAAGAGACAAAACAAATTATTAATTGGGTAAAATCTGACCTAGTTCACCCAAAAAAAAATATTCTTGTTCTTGAAGGTGAAAAAGGAATGGGTAAATCCGTAATACTTAAGGATGTCTTTCAGGGATTACGAGATGAAAATTATTTAGTCCTAGGTATTAAAGCTGATAAGTATTATGCTACCAGTCCAAAAGAGCTTGAAAATAAAATTTTCTTAAATGAAAATATCACATTCCCTAAAATTATTAAGGCACTTAATACTCATAAGAAAAGATTAGTTGTGGTAATTGACCAACTGGATGCTCTTTCTCAAACTCTGTCCACAAATAGGGAATACATTCAAACTTATAATCGACTAATTAATGAACTAATTGACGAAAATAATATCAGAATCATTATTTCTTCTAGAAGTTATGACCTTAAATATGATGCTGAATTAAGCATTTATAAATCAAATGAATTTCACAGCTTAAAAGCATCATATTTAAGTGAAAAAGAAGTTACTCAGACTTTAGAAAAACTGAAAGTCAAATGCTCACTGAAAAATGTAATAGAATTACTTAGAACCCCTAATCATTTGGAGATTTTTAGTAAACTTCCAAATCGAGACAAGATAAATTTAAATACAATTTCGTCACTAAAAGATTTATATGATGTATTGTGGGAGGAACTAATTATTAAACGAGGTAACCCAAAACTTGCTGAGCTGCTGTATAAAATTTCTACTGAAATGTATAGCAATCAGCAAATTATAATCAAAAATAGATTTTCTGTTGAGTTTGACAAAGAAATTACATATCTGCTAAGTAATCAACTTATTATAATTGAAAATTCGAATATTCAATTTTTCCATCAAACATTTTACGACTATTGCTTTTCAAGGCAATTTGTTGAGAGTTCAACAGATATTTATCAATATCTGAATGAGAACGAGCAGAATTTGGAGATTAGATCTATAATAAAAATGGTTTTTGAATATTTGCGAGAGTATGACCACAATAAATACATATCAAATACTATTTCAATTATTAACTCGTCCAAGTATCGGTTCCATATAAAAGCGTTGATAATTGGAAATCTGGGCATATTGTATAATCCATCCAAAAAAGAAGAAAAACTTGTCAATAAGCTGGTGCTAAAGAATTCTCTTTATGAAGATATTTTTCTTCATTCAGTTCTGTCCAAAAGATGGACTGAGTATCTTTTGAAAAATCAAGTACTTGATAAATATATTTTCCCACAAAAGACTTTATCGAATAAGTTCTATGAATTTTATAAAAAACAATCAATAGTTAGATTCAATTTTCTAGAAAGGTATAATCTTGAGAATATAATAGATTATAGAAAGAATGTTGCTTGGATATTTTTTAGAAATAATATTCATTATGCCCCGGTCTTAATAATGAATTATCTGGACGAATTACCTTCATTTCCGAATAAGGAACATTTTATAGAAAGAATACTAATAAACCTTGACGATTGGAATGATGAATCTCTATTGATTTATTTTGAGAAATACATTCCATTTAGAGAAGAACCTAAAGGAAGGGATAATTTTTGGTTTTATCAAGTTATCGGAAAAATCTCCGAATATCATGAGGATTATGTTTACGATATTCTTAAACCCATATTTAAAGGAGCTTTCTACAATGGCAACTCATGGCATCGCAATGAATTTACTCACGACGAAGAAGAATTACTAAAGAAGCTATATGATCGTTTTCCTGACAAGACTTTTGATTTCGCTTTTAGTTTATTCCAAGAAGTAATAAATGATAATAAAGATAGTACAAATTTTGAAAGCATAAATAGCCCTTTATACCACTGCACTAAGTTTATAGATGGTCTAAGCTCTTTAAAAGATGCACATATTTTTTTGGAGGAATTTTTAGTGAAGCATTTGAAGTCAAAACTTGATGATAAGGATTATATAAAAGTGTTTTTTAACAATTATAAAAACTCTGACTCGGTATTCATTCTTAGAATATTGACATTGACATTTAATGGCACGAATACTTTATTTCTTAAAGAAATATTTGAATTAATTTCCATAATTCATTTAAAGAATGGTCTAAATGGATACGACGATACATTTCAACTATATCTGAGACAACTAATAGGAGCTTCTTTCTCTAATTTCTCAACTGGAAAGAAAAATTTAATCGCCAAAATTTTAATGACCATCCGTAGTCCGTACGATCTAGGATTCAATAAATATGAAGATAAAAATGGAGCACAGAAAGTGTATTTCTATGGATTTGGTAAGAAACGCTATTATTTCATTAAGCAAATTCCAATCGTAGAGATTAACCAAATTCCTGAATTAAAAAAGGCTTATCAAGAATTTAATCGACGATTTGGTGATGTAAATAGCAATGAAGCGCACGACATTTCTTCATCTTCTGGTGCATATACGGTAGGTGCTCCTTTATCTCATAATGCATACTCAAATATGGATTTAGATAATTGGAAAAATAGTATGACTAAGTTCGATGACCATTATATAGAAGGACATGGTCCAAAAGGTGGTAAACTTGAACATTCAAGAGCATTTGAGCAAACCGTCAAAAACGACCCAGAAAAGTATTTCGATTTTATTGATAGCTTGTTCATTGAGGAAAGTATTTCTATAGATTATATCTCTAAAGGCATTGATGGTTTAATTGAAGCTAAATTTAGTCCTGAAAAAGTAAAAATTCTTTATAAAAAATTTATTCAATTAGACTTAAATCAAAGTAATACTATGCATGCCCTGTGGCAATCAAGATACTTGATACAACATAAACTAATTGATCATGAGATAATTACGTTTCTATGTGAAAATGCCAAAAATCATCCAAATCCTGAGAAGCCCATGAATCAAAATGACCCTTCTTTTGATAGTTTGAATACAGTGAGAGGGGCTGCTGTACATAAAGTAATGCAATGCTATGAACATAAAGAGTTCAAAGAAATAATATTTGAAACTACGGAAAAAGCAATTTCCGATCCACAGATTTCTGTTAAGGTTGCGGTAATGCAAAATTTAGCTTATTTGAATCATTTAGATTTAAAAAGAAGTTTTAAAATTTTTATGGAACTTATAGACAGTGAAGATAACATTGAATTACTAAGGAACTCATTTAGAACATCTCAATATTTTAATCACAAATTTCATTATCAAATGCTTACTTACTTCTATAGAATAATGGAGCACAAGGAATTGCACAGTGAAGGGAACGTAATAGTATTAAGTTGGTTAATTGAAAAGATAAATGATGAAAAGCTATACAAGAAATTTGTCAATTTAAGTGATGATGCTAAACTATGTGCACTTAAAATTGCTGAGGCAAATCTATTTGATGAAAATGGAAATCCAAATAAAAAATCGTTCCGAATTTTAAGTAGCTTTCTTCAAGAAAAAGGAGAAGATTTTGCTTCTGCCTATTCCGGAATTATATTGAGAGAATTTAATAATGAAAATTTTTCACGTGTTTATCCTTTTTTGCTAGAGTATACAAAAAGTGACCTATGCATGGCTCAACCGAGTTACTTTTTTCAATTACTGTTAACGTGTACAAGAGATTTTCCAATCCAGTGTTTGACATTAATAAACAATTTAAAGTTCGACCGTATACCAAATATTCAGCTTCGGGGGCATTATGATAAAGAACCTGTACAGATAATTCTGGGAATTTATACCAAGTTGAACATGAACTTAAAAAAGAATAGAAAACATGTAAATAAAGCATTGGATATATTTGACTCCATGTTAAGACACAATCATTTGAGGGCCTCAGTAAATCAAGCGATGTCACTCAACGCTTAAACATATAGAGTAGGTGATCAATCTTTTCATCCTTTATGCAACTAAAATTGATTATTCACCCTATTTTGTTCCAATACATGAAGTATTTCTTCATAATCATAATACAGAACGCCGTTAATCCGGCTATACGGTATGGTACCGTTAATTCTTAAGTTTTGTAGTGTCCCAGGTGAAATACCGAGTAAATCCAGTACCTCTTGTGATCTTAGCCATTTTTTGGTTGAAAATCCACTATGGTTTGATAAAATTTCTTTTAGACCGTCTAGAAGTTCCTTTTTAAACTCATGGAAGTCTTCAGTTGTAATAAATGCGCTTCTCATATCTTTTCAATTTAAAGAGCAAAATTGACCACAATATTTAATGAATCATTTTACTCGGATTTATTGTTTAATGACAAATTTGAAGTGAATTATTGTGTTTTATTCACAATATAAACCCAACTTGGGAAGGATTTTTTGATAATCGGTTTAGACAGTTCAGAGTTCAGAATCTTCAATACGTCTTTCCAGAGAAGCTTTCAGAGTATCTAAAAACTTTGTACGGCCGTTTTTTCGCATTTTAATTTCTAAGTAGGTTCTATAGTAATCCCCAAGCTCAATATTAAAGATTCGTTCAGTAATAGACGCAATCTCTTTGAGGTCAACAGCGCCCGAGTTTATAGCACCGCTACTGTGCAATGCGTAAATTAACTCTGTGAGGGCTACTTTTGATGAAGTCCATTTAAGACGTGATCGTTTATGCATATTCAAAACTTGAGTTGAAGGATTCATTAGGTTATGTAACCTGTTTTGCAGATAACTAGAGAACAAATCAAATGCCTTAACCTTGGCGTATAATATGTCATGAGATGTACTGAACTCTGGTGCACGATAGTAATTCTTTGTATCAGTAATGGTCAAAGAGTTATAATTCTTTCTGGTAAAATAAAGTGCATCATAGTGATTTCTTCTATTGCGAACATATTGCACAAACTCTATGTTATAATTAAAGAACTTATTAGCTTTTCTGATCTTGTGTTTAACGTATTTCTTTTGGGAATTAACACTCGCTTTCGGAAACTGTATTTCCATTGATCTAATTTCACTAAAATAGATCAACTGATTTAGTGGTTGTGATTTTATTCTTTTGAAAAAATCTATCTCGTCTTTCTCACTAATAAAACAAGTTGTTGAAACCATATGGCTCATATCTGAGAGGGTCTTTCTAGATATACGAATAGCTTGATTCGCCTGAGCGATTATTTCAGGATTTTGTTTCTTGATTCCTTTTAAATCAGAATGAAATCGGTGAAGTAACATTTCAAAATCCATAGGCATAAGGAACAACCATTATAAACCACTTTTTGGCTTATAACTAGCAGATGCCCAGAACATGAAATCGATTAGCTTAAAGTGGTTACTTAACTAAAATTTAACAAAAACTATGCCTTATCACATAGCAACTTCAAATTATCTCTTAAAATGTTAAAACAAAAGTTCAAATGAGTAAATAGGCTTGAATGGTGAGTGAAAGAGTAAAATGAATTATTAGGCTTATTTCAGATTAATGTCTTGGCCCCTCAATTTTGATTTTAATGCCGCCATATCATCTGAGACCTTTCTATCAAGAATTTTAGCGTAATGCTGTGTAGTTCTTAAAGATTTATGCCCTAGCATCTTGCTCACTGATTCAATTGGCACTCCATTTGACAAGGTTATCGTTGTCGCAAATGTATGCCTAGCTAAATGAAAAGTTAAGTTCTTCTCTATTCCACATAGATCAGCGATTTCTTTCAAGTAAGCATTCATCTTTTGATTGCTAAGTACCGGTAGTAAATTATCTTCTTTTTCTCTTCTAAAACCTTCATATTTATCGATAATTAACTTGGCAGTTGGTAATAAGGGAATATTACTTCTTGTGTCCGTTTTAGATCTGCGGGTCTTTATCCAAAGATCACCGTCAATTCCTTTTTCTATGTGATTTCCCGTCAATTTTTTGACATCAGCATAGGCTAAACCAGTGTAACAGCAAAAAATAAAAATATCTTTAACCTGATCTAATCTTGGAATTCTAAACTCCTTACTCATCATAGTTTGAATCTCATCCTCGGTAAGAAATTCTCTATTGATCACTTTGAGCCTTGCCCTCCAGTTCACAAAAGGGTCTTTGGTTATCCAGTCATTAGCATACGCAATTCGAATAATTTTCTTGAAGTTTGTAATATACTTTATTGCTGTATTGTGACTGCAATCACGATCCGTTTTTAAATAATACTCATAACCTGTTATAAATTTATGATTAACTTCTTTAACAGGAATATCATTCAACTTATAAGTCTTTTTTATATAATCTTCAACATGTTTTTTAGCGGTTCGATAGCGCTCTGCTGTACCAGCGGCATAATCTTTACCTATTAATTTTTCCACTTTATTATTGTGATCCTGAAAAATTTCTAAAAGCATTATTGGTTTGCTATCCTTACCAACATAAGTATCCCTTACCTTTACTGCTGTTATGTAATCATCATTCTTAATAAATTCTTGATATATACTAAAGACCTTAGCTCGAACATTATCTAAGTAGCTGTTAATTTGCCTTGCCTTCATTGAATGCCCTTTAACCTTACCAGCTGCAGAGCTCCAATTATTCGTATTTACCTTTCTATTGGTACTTAGTTCCGCTCTTTTACTATTTATCGTTATCCGCATATAAATATTAGCCTCTCCGATAGAGTTTGCCTTACTTTTCTTTAAGTAAAATAGCAAATACATTGTATTCGTTCGAGGTGTCAGTGATAACTGCGTCATAATTGCATTAAATATAAGAATTTATTCTTGAATAAAAAACTCTGAAAGCCTTATATTTATTGACATTTTATGTGTTGAAGGTGTCAGTTGAAGAATTTTATAAGTGACACCTTGAGAGCCCCTTTTTATTTGATAATAATTAACGACAAATGAGATTAAATAAAATGAAAAACGCTGTAAACATTTTATTTACAGCGTTTTAGTTAATTTTGGGATTTACCCAGCGGAGAAAGAGGGATTCGAACCCCCGGAGGTGTGACCCTCGCTGGTTTTCAAGACCAGTGCATTCGACCACTCTGCCATTTCTCCAAGTATGTACAAAAGCAATTAAAAATTCGCTTAAGCGGGTGCAAATATAGAAAGCTTTTTTTAGTTACTGAAATAAAATTCTAAGTTTTTTAAGCACGTCAATATCCTAAAATAAATGTACTTTTAGGAGTTCATTATTTAATTCAAATGGTTTTTTCTATAGACCTACTTTGGTTAGTGTTAGTAGGCTTTCTGGCAGGTGTTATCAATATAGTTGCCGGCGGTGGATCACTACTTACCCTACCCATGCTTATCTTTTTGGGCTTACCATCTAATGTGGCCAATGCCACCAATAGAATTGCTATCATAGTTCAAAACATATTTGCTGTTCGTGGTTTTCATTCTAAAGGAGTTTCCACATTTCCATTTAGTATTTATCTGGCTATTCCAGCCGTTATTGGTGCCATTATTGGTGCCTACATTGCCATAGACATTCCTGATGAACTTTTTAATAAAATCCTGGCAGTAATCATGGTTGTGATCGTAATATATATGTTGCTAAAACCAAACGTAAAAACCGATCATATTCAAGAACGTCTTACCGGAAAGTTCTTATGGTTAGGGATCATCATTTTTTTCTTTGTAGGCTTATATGGAGGTATGATTCAGGCCGGTGTTGGCTTTATAATGATCATGGTATTAACAGGCCTCAATCATTTAAGTTTAGTAAAAACAAATGCCGTAAAGGTATTTGTTGCACTCATTTATTCAGTGGCGGCAGTTATAGTATTTCAGAAAGGAGGACTAATCAACTGGAAATATGGCCTTATTTTATCTATAGGAAACGCATCTGGAGGCTGGTTTATGAGTCGTTTTTCTGTAAAAAAAGGTGACGGATTTGTGCGAATACTGCTTATTGTAATTGTTTCAGCCATGGCAATTAAGCTATGGTTTTTTTAACGTTTAATTTCAAAACCGATAAAAACAATCACATCCTTCTTTTCAAAAATTACTTTCTCTACTTTTGATAAAGGAGAGCCCATATGCAACCATTTGATGAAATCATCAAGCTTTGATTGATTGCCTTCGGCTTCAACATACACGCTACCATCAGGTATATTTTTGACAAAGCCTGTTAAACCTAGTTCTCTTGCTTTGCTTTGAGTGTATTTTCTAAACCAAACTCCCTGTACTTTTCCAGTGATTTTAATAGAATAATGCAGTGTTGAATTCATCTTATAAAACTAAACAATCTAATTACTATATCAATAGTTATAATTATCCTAAATTTGTGCTTTTATCATTTCTAGATGAGTAATACTATAGGAAAACTATTTAAACTAACAACTTTCGGAGAATCTCATGGGCCAGCTATAGGTGGTATTCTAGATGGATGTCCGGCTGGATTAGAATTAGATTTAGAAGCTATTCAAAATGAGTTAGACAGAAGAAAACCCGGACAATCAAATATTGTTACCCAACGTAAAGAGCCAGATCAGGTTGAGTTCTTGTCAGGCATTTTTGAGGGAAAAACTACTGGTACATCTATAGGATTCGTCATAAAAAATACCAATCAGAAATCAAAAGATTACTCTGATATAAAAGAGACTTTTAGGCCATCTCATGCCGATTATACCTACACCAAAAAATATGGTCTAAGAGACTACCGAGGAGGCGGAAGATCTTCAGCACGCGAAACTGCCAATTGGATTGTGGCTGGTGCTATAGCTAAGCAGTTATTTAAAGATCTAAAAATAAACGCATTTACATCTTCTGTTGGTAGTATAGCTTTAAATAAAAAATATCAGGATTTAGACCTTGGAAATATAGAAAATAATGCAGTTCGTTGTCCAGATGATACCATTGCACAACAAATGATAGATCATATAAAAGTCATCAAAAAACAAGGGGATACCATTGGTGGCACAATCTCTTGTGTAGTACAAAATATGCCTGTGGGCTTAGGTGAACCTATATTCGATAAACTGCATGCCAGACTAGGACAGGCAATGTTATCATTAAATGCAGTAAAAGGCTTTGAATATGGTAGTGGGTTTGATGGCACAAAGCTAAGGGGCTCGGAGCACAACGATGCATTTAATAATGATGGTTCAACCAAAACAAACTTATCAGGAGGAGTTCAAGGCGGTATTTCTAACGGCATGGATATCTATTTTAAAGTAGCTTTTAAACCAGTTGCCACTTTATTGCAAAAATATGATACGATTGACGCTAAAGGTAATAGTGTTGAAGTACAAGGCAAAGGTAGACATGACCCATGTGTAGTACCAAGAGCTGTACCAATTGTTGAAGCATTGACGGCTATGGTCTTGGTAGACTTCTACTTACTTAATAAAACCAGAAAAATCTAAGTTTTCAACAAAAAAATTTGTTGAATTTATCTAATAATTTCTGATTGCTTAACGGAAATTCTGACGTAAATTTAAGCATCAAAAATACCGATTTCATAAAAGGTAGAGGTGCGCAAATTAACACACATAATCGTTTTTTACAACATGAATACAGTGTAGAAAACGACTTTCTTAACTATTGCCTAAAAGAAGGCGATAATCCAGATACTACCAGAACCCAATACATAGAAATTTTTCCGAAAACAATTCTAAATAAAGTCACTAGCCCTGATATTGGTATGGTCTATTCTATGAATCCTTATCAAGGTTGTGAACATGGCTGCATTTATTGCTATGCCAGAAATACACATGAATATTGGGGGTATAGTGCAGGCTTGGATTTTGAACGTAAAATACTATTTAAAAGAAATGCTCCTGAACTTCTTGAAGAAAAATTGAAAAGTAAAAACTGGAAAGCGCAGCCTATTATGTTTTCAGGAAATACTGATTGTTATCAACCTATTGAAAAAAAGTTAGAGATAACAAGAAAAATGCTAGAAGTTCTTTGGAAATATAGACATCCAGTAGGCTTTATTACTAAAAATGCACTTATTCTTAGAGATCTTGATATTCTTAAAGAAATGGCCAAATTAAACCTAGTGCGTGTAAGCATTTCTATAACTTCATTAAAAGAAGAAACCAGAAGGATTCTGGAGCCAAGAACAGCATCTATTAAAAAACGATTAGAAACGGTAAAAGTACTTTCGGAAAATGGAATTCCAGTGAATGTCATGATGGCTCCAATTATACCAGCAATAAATAGTCATGAAGTTTTTGATTTGGTCAAAAAAGTAAGTGAATTTGGAGCATCTTCGGCTGCATATACCATTGTGCGATTAAACGGTGCTATTGGAGAAATTTTTACCGATTGGGTAAAGAAAACCCTCCCTGACAGGGCTAATAAAATTTTACATCAGATTGAAGAGTGCCATAATGGACAACTAAATGACTCTAGATTTGGAAAACGTATGAGAGGTGAAGGTAAAATTGCTGAACAAGTCGCCATGCAATTTAGATTAGCCCAGAAAAAATTTATGAATGATAGATCAATGACTGCTTACAATTATTCTCTCTACGAAGTATACAAAAACAACCAATTAAAACTTTTTTAAGATAAATTTTAATTTTTGACTGGGAATTTAGCACTTTCAAGTGTTATATAAACAGTCGCTAAACTAACAATTCACTCAATTTCTCAAATATTTCGACATTTTGAGCGTTTTGGAAAAGACTAAGTTCCATTAACCAAAAATTAAAAGATGAAGAAAAGTTACCTTTTATTTTTATTGGTAAGTGCACTTTTAATCATCTCCCCTACGCACGCCAATTCTAAAAAGAAAATTCTAGAAAAAAAGAAAGACAAAAACACTACTTATGTTAATAGTGTTAATGATACCGGCTGGTCATATACATGCGAAGACGGTATAGAAGTAGAACTTTTAAGCTTAGGTATTAAAAGTAATGTGCCTGCCCAAATAAACATTCCTGATGTAGAGAATGTACAAAGGTTGGTAGTTGAAATAGTATATAAAGGAAAAAACCCAGGAAGCACCATACAAGTGCAAGATGCTGATGGTAATAGTTATACGGCTACTAGGGAAGTTCCAGCAGGAGGAAGCTCACATGTATGGTATTATAGAACTGAGCTACCTGCTACTTCACAAATAAAATATACAAATACTACAAATGCTAACAAGGCACAGTCTATGTTAGCTTATGTATTTAGAAAAAAGAACAATGGCATTGGAAGTTCAGGTACTTTCACAGCTATTGGTGGTTACAATAACATTGAAACCATTAAAATACCCGTTAGCACAGATATAGGCCCAAGAACAATTAATGTTGAATTACCTATCTCGGAATTAACCCCAGATGGACGCTATATTCATATTGAAGTATCAGCAGTCGATGGTAGTTTTACAGAACTTACGGAAAACATAAATAGCTTTCCTGATGGGCAGTGCTGTATAAAAATATTTGATTTATCGTTGACCGATGTAGCTGGTGATGTAGATGAAATAGAAATTAAAATAGATACTCGAAATAAGAAAAATGGACAATCCGTAAACGGGCAATCGTGGGTAATGGGCGGATCTGTAAAAACGGACGTATTTTGTTCTTGTCTTAATGATGAAACTCCTCCAGAACCAGATGCTATAAGCTTGGCAGATTTAATAGGTGAATGTAGTGTAGATGCTCCAATAGCTCCAACAGCTACAGATAATTGTGCTGGCGCAATTACAGGAACCACGACCACAACCTTTCCGATAACTGCATCTGGTACTACAATAGTAACATGGACTTTTACAGATGCTGAAGGTAATAGCAGTACTCAAACACAAAATGTAATCATTAATGATAACTTGGCACCTGTGGCTGATGCTGCCAGTTTAGTAGATTTAACCGATAGCTGTAGCGTTGACGCTCCAACGGCTCCTACAGCCATAGACAACTGTGCAGGGGTAATTACAGGAACCACAACTACAGTTTTTCCAATAACAACACCTGGTACTACGGTAGTTACATGGACTTTTACAGATACAGCTGGTAATATGAGTACACAGACACAGAATGTGATAATAGACGGTATCCCAGCACCAGTACCAGATGCTGCAAGTTTAGCAGATTTAACGGATGAGTGTAGTGTTGCAGCTCCAACTGCACCAACAGCTACAGATAGTTGTGATGGTACAATTACTGGAACCACAACCACCGTCTTTCCAATAACAACACAGGGCACCACAGTAGTTACATGGACCTTTACAGATACAGAGGGTAACAATAGCACACAGACACAGAATGTCATTATTAATGATGTTACAGCACCAACACCTGATGCAGCGAGTTTACCAGATTTAACAGATGGATGTAGTGTTGCAGCTCCAACTGCACCGACCGCACTTGACAACTGTGATGCTGGATCAATTATAGGAACTACAACTACAACTTTTCCAATAATTGCACAAGGAACTACGGTAATAACTTGGACCTTTAGGGATGCGGCAGGGAATAGTAGTACTCAAAGACAGAATGTGATTGTTAATGATGTAACACCTCCTACCGCAGATAATTTAGAAGATCACCTGATATTATTTGACTTTTCTGAATTACCAGAGGTAACTTTCAGTGATGATTGTTCTGATGTAACAATAGACTATACAGAATATCAGGCAGTACAATCATGCTGGGCAGAATTTGGTCCAGAGAACCCAAATACGAATATGCGTTTTGAAGGTATTCCGTTTGATGAAAATCATCACTGGGAATATGGGTATGTAGAATTATTATTAAACATTCGCCCAAAAGTACATGGTAGAGTTGTAAATAACTCTGATCCTACTTCAGGGTTTTTAGTCGAGATCTACTTTGAAAGTATTACACCCTATACGCAATGGATAGCCGCTGGAGGACAAACACCTAATGATGCTCTTAACAACCAGCGTGAATATGCCAGAATAGACTTTACACAACCTTACACTTTTGATGGTTTTGGAGCTTATGAAAATGCTTCCATAACATTAGAACAAAATAACCCGGATAGTTATATAGAAATTGGTGCTAAGGCTGAATTAGGTAATTACGGAGCTGCTTTTAGACTTGCATATAACGGAACCTTAAGTAATGGCAGTGCTATCGGAGGTAACGGAAGCATAATTGAAATGTTCACATCACTAGAAATGTGCGTTAATCTAAGAGGATTACTACTTGTTAGAGAATGGATTGTAACTGACGCCGCAGGAAACTCGCAAGTTTTCATTCAGCGTATAGAAACAGAGGAATAATCATCAAAATGAAAAAAATGAAAAAATTATATATAGTTTATATAGCATGTTTTGCTTGCTTATTAGCTCATGCACAATTACAAGAAGAAAATTTTGACACAAACGCATTACCTTCTGGATGGTCTATTGATGATTCAAATAGTCACTGCTCCTGGAAATTTGGTTACTTAGAAAACCTACCGTTTATAAATCCAAAAAGACCAGTAAAGCTGGCTTCAGGTAGCCTTCTTTTTGATGATAACGAATGTGGTTCTTTTAAAAACAACAAATTATCAATAGAGAGTCCTGAAATAGATTTAGTTTCAAAAGCTGTGGTAAATGCAGAAATACAATTGACTTACAATCATCAGGCTTTTGTAGATTCAGGTATTTTCACTGTAGATGCATGGGATGGGAACGAATGGAACAACATTTTAACAGTTGAAAGTGATAGCCCTGCCAAAGATGGCAATCAAGCATCTACCACTTCTCATATTGATATTTCTGATTTTGTAAATAGTAATTTTAAAGTCCGTTTTTCATATGATGATGAAAATACAAGAACATATGGAGTTGCTATAGACCATTATAAATTAATAAATACCAATGAGGCATTAACACAACAGTTATTAGAAAGTGAATTGGTTTATTTTCCTAATCCTGTAAATACTGAACTAAATATTCATGCAGGAAAGGATATTAAAAATATTACGGTGTTTAATAGTATTGGTCAGTTAATAATGAGAAAACAACCTAGTACTATGGCTACAAAATTACCAATGAATAATTTTAGTCAAGGTGCATATATTATACGCGTTGAAATGGATAAACAAACAGAAATTTTTAAAGTTTTCAAAAAATAAAATAATAATCTTTGCCTTACAAAAAGTGCTTATCAATTAGCTGATAAGCACTTTTTTTATGCCATAGATTGAAGTATCTTTGCAGCCTTAAATAAGATATATGGAAAATGGAATCTATGCGAAGTTTAATACTTCAAAAGGAGAAATAGTAATTAATTTAGAATTTGAAAAAACGCCAGGTACAGTAGGTAACTTTGTTGCTCTTGCAGAAGGTAATCTGGAAAATTCTGTAAAACCACAAGGAAAACCATATTATGATGGATTAAAATTCCATAGGGTTATCTCAGATTTTATGATCCAAGGAGGTTGTCCTCAAGGCACAGGTACTGGGAATCCAGGTTATCAATTTGATGACGAATTTCACCCTGATCTAAAACATGATAAACCTGGTATTTTATCAATGGCAAATGCTGGCCCTGGTAGTAATGGTAGTCAGTTTTTTATTACACATGTTGAAACACCATGGTTAGATAATAAACATACCGTTTTTGGCCAAGTAGTAAGCGGGCAAGATATCGTTGATACTATTCAACAAGGTGATGCTATTGATTCTGTTGAAATTATCCGAAAAGGTACTGATGCAGAAAATTTTAATGCGGTAGAAGCATTTAGAGCCTTTGAAGGAAACAGAGAAGCTAGAATTGCAGCAGAAAGGCAAGCGCAAGAAGACGCATTAAATGAAGCATCTGCCGGATTTAAAGTAACTGATAGTGGCTTGCGTTATCAAATAATTCAAGAAGGAGAAGGAAAGCAAGCAACTAAAGGAGCTATGGTTTCTGTTCATTATAAAGGACAGTTATTAGATGGTACTGTTTTTGACTCTTCATATAAAAGAAACCAGCCTCTTGACTTCGCTATTGGTGTTGGTCAAGTTATTTCTGGATGGGATGAAGGTATACAGCTATTGAAAGTTGGTGATAAAGCACGATTAGTAATTCCTTCTGACCTAGCTTATGGGTCTAGAGGAGCAGGAAATGTTATTCCTCCTAATAGCCCTTTGATCTTTGATGTAGAATTAGTAAATGTTAAATAATAGCTAAAGAAAATACGAATAGTGACATTATAAACGTTTATAATATAATCCCGGTTATTTCGCCGGGATTATTTATTGCAGATATTTTTTTGTATGTATTTTTTATCTATATTAGTTGAATAATAGGAGTTTATGCAGGACTTAAAACCAGAAAAAGGAAAATTGCTAATAGCCGAACCTTCTATCTTAAATGACAGTTCGTTTAACAGGTCGGTTGTCCTATTATCTGAGCACAATGAAAATGGTGCTATTGGTTTTATTATTAACAAACCCTCTGAATTTACTATTCAAGACCTTATTCCTGATATTAATTCTGAACTTAAAGTGTATATAGGCGGGCCTGTAGCAACTGAAAATTTATACTTTGTGCACAGACTACCTGAATTAATTCCTGATAGTATTGAAATAGGTGATGGTATCTTTTGGGGTGGTGATTTTGAGACTGTTCAAAATTTATTAGACACCGGTGTACTTTCAGGTGATGATATTCGCTTTTTTTTAGGATATTCTGGCTGGAGTAAAAATCAACTACAAGATGAATTAGAAACTACATCTTGGAAAGTAATTGATAATAATTACAAGAATATTTTTGATATTTCGTACAAATCTTTATGGAAAGATGAGTTGATGAAATTTGGTGGTGAATATCAATTGTGGGCAAATGCGCCTGAAAACCCTTCCTTAAACTAAGCCAATAAAGCTAAAGCATTTAATTTTTTATGTAACCCTGCTGCAATTGCAGTAGCGTATAACTTTTTCCTATACTTTGTAACTGATTGAATAC
The DNA here is from genome assembly GCF_056591715.1 of Maritimimonas sp. 2405UD52-3. NCBI lineage: Bacteria > Pseudomonadati > Bacteroidota > Flavobacteriia > Flavobacteriales > Flavobacteriaceae > Maritimimonas > Maritimimonas sp. 2405UD52-3. The sequence goes on along the minus strand of NZ_JBWQOL010000004.1, from coordinate 20,272 downwards.
CTGTAATGGCATTAGTTACAAATACCTCATCTGCTTTTTGAAGTTCAAAAGGTGCAATTTCAGTTTCCTGGATATTTAAACTAGCATCCTTTTTAATAATTTCTATCATTTTTTTTCGCGTAACACCTTTAATACAGCCTTCACTTAAAGCTGGCGTTAAAACTAAATTATCTTTTACTAAAAAAATGTTTCCGTTAATTGCTTCTACCAATTGTTTCTTTTCATTCAGCAAAAGACAATTATCATAGCCGTTTTCCTCTCTAAAAATACTGGCTATGATGTTGATCAAACGATTATTACTTTTTAATGTAGATAACATTCCTGAATAAACATAATGATCTTTATAGAGCTCAACTTCATACGTATCTTTAATAACAATTTCTAATTCAGAAGCTTCAATTAGGTAATCAACTACATTTGACGTAGGGGTATACAAGCCTCCTTCTTTTCTAAACATAGAAAAACGAATCCTGGCATTTTTAAGACCCGTTGTCTTAATAAGCCTTAGCACTTCTTCTTCAAAAAATTCTAATGTAAAATGCATTGGCACCTCCATGCGAATCATCCTAGAAGAAGCCATCAGCCTGAAATAATGATCTTCACAAAAAATAACCTTTTCATTCTGCACTTTTATTGTTTCAAAAATAGCATCACCATATTTAAAAGCTCTATTTTGAATAGAAATAGCCACTTCATTTTCTGATAAAATAGTACCGTTGTAATTGATCATTTTAGAAATTTAGATTGCAAAACTACATAAAAAAAGCCTTGAAGAATCAAGGCTTTACAATCATAAAATTTATGTTATTTATGCACCAATAGTATGCTTTAATTCGTCAACTTGATTTTCCCAAAACATTTTTGATTCTTCTACTTCATCTTCATCTGCAAAAGCAGTAACAATTAAGGAAACATCTTTAGTAATTGCATCAACTTGAATTCTAAACTCAAAATATGTATCCTCGTCTTCCTCAAGCCATTTAAAACGAATGCGTTCATTATTTTTGTAAGATACACGCTTTGCCTGTTCTTCAGAATCATCCCATATAAATGTAAAAAGGTCACTACGAGAATTCACATTATCAGCAAACCACTCTCCTAGCCCATCGGGAGTTGATAAATATTGATATAGAAAGGCTGGTGAAGAATGTATAGGAAATTCTAATTCGAATTTTATTTTATCTGACATGTATTACTTTTTAGCATTGATGGACAATATATAGAATATTTGTTTTAAAAAAAATTTTTTCAAAAAAATTTAAAGCGGGGTGCTTGATTGAACTAAGAATGTTGTTATATTTGCAACCGCAAAAAAGGCGAGGTAGCTCAGGCGGTTAGAGCGCAGGATTCATAACCCTGAGGTCGGGGGTTCAAGTCCCCCCTTCGCTACAAAAACGAAAGCCCAAGATTTACACTCTTGGGTTTCTTTTTAGGTACAATACTTTAGTCTAATTCAATAATTTATTTGAGTAAATTGGTTTTAATGCTATTTATTATGATTTATTTGCGATTTTTTTTGCAATAACGTATGAACTTGTATATTTTATTTTTTAGTCATTTGCTTCAAAATACCACCATACTCTTCCCGAAATTGGGCTAAAACTCAATTTAAGTTCTCCCAATTCACTCGTAATAATATACTTTCCCGAAATACTTAAATATTTATTTCCTAAAGTAGCATCGTATTTTCCATCTATATATTTAAAAATAATACCATTACTTAAGGTAAAAACTAAATTCTTTTTTCCTTTATTTTTTTTAGAATCAGTTAACACTTTTTGAGCAGTAATTTTTCTATTACCAATCATAATACTCTCACTTTTGTGGTCTGTGAATTCTGAAGTTAATGCTAATTCAACTTTGCCTTCTGTTAAGCGTATCACTTCTTTTTGCTTTTTATACTTCGGGAATACTGTAAGTTCATATGTGCCATCAATGGTAAAGATTTTGGGCGTTTCACTATATTTCATAACAACGTATCCCTTTTCATTTTTAAGCTCAAATTTAGTCCCCGGAGGATACATCACTAAGTCTGTTAACGTCTTGTTCTTATAAATCCTCAAATACGTTTTCTGTGAGAAAGCACTAAAGCTCACGATGAAGAAAACTATCACAACTACATTATTTTTCATTAAATTAAATTTTTAATTTTAACTTCCCAATCGATTCTTTTCATCTTCTAATCCAGTTTTACGCTTTCTGGCTTTCTTAATTTCATTTCGACCAAAGTTATAGGTAAGATTAAAACGTATTTGTCTACTATCATTCCCACCATCTCCATTAATGGTTAGATCACCAAATTGTGTGTCGCCTTGCCATGGAGACGAGTATAAAATATCATTAAAAGCAAGACGTGCTGTTAACTTTTCATCAAAGAATTTCTTTTGAAAAGCTATGTTGAGCGATCCTAAACTTTTCGTTCTATACGTACCTCCCCAGATAGATGGAGAGCTATACCAACCAGAGACTTCAGCTCGAAAACCTTTGGGAAGTTTAAATGTGTTTTGTGCATATAAACTAAGTGTATTCTGAGAGATAGGAACAAAATCTTCATTGGTAGCTTCAAAAATACTTCTGTATGCATTCACACTGAAATAGATGCTCCACCAGTTGTTGAATTTCGTTGGGTACGAAATGCCTAAATTAATCACTTTTTGATTTGCTACATTTCTGGTAATTATAAAATTTTGATCACCACCAACGGCTTCCGTTATTTGCGCAAAATAATCTTTTATAAAACTATAACTTATAGAAGTCGTTAGTCTATAGTTATACGTATGTGATAATTTTAAATTATCGGTGTATTGCGGCTGTAAAAAAGGATTTCCTTTTCTAAAAGATAGTTCATCTATTTTATACTCAAAAGGATTGAGACTTTGGTAATTGGGTCTTTGAATCCTTCGACTATAGGTCAATGCCATAGAATTCTTTTGGTTCACTTGATATGTAATTCCCCCACTAGGAAACCAATCTGTATACTTTCTTTCTACCCGATCATTTTGAACTTCAATCAAACTAGTTAATTGACCATCTGAATTCGTTTGTTCCATTCTTAAACCAAACTGTATATTCCATTTTTTTAATTTTCTATTGTAGTTAAAATATGCTGCACTTACCTTTTCATCATACTCAAAATCATTCGTGCGTTCTTCATTAACAATATCAATACCATTAATCCTATCAAAGAAATCAAATTGATTATCAGTTATGATATTTGAGAATTTTACGCCTAAACCTAGTTTTCCTTTTAAAAGGTTCTGTTCATAATCAATTTTAGAAGTAAAAATATCAATAGCAGTTGGTGTTATCATAAAATTGATAACCTCACTTAAGACCTGTGTTTCATCTCCGTTAAAATATCTATTGGGTTGTAAGTTTTGACGATCGCGCTCATAACGACCATAATCAACATCAATATTGAAATTCACACTCTTTTTAGTTTTAAACTTATAGTTTCCGTTAAGGTATAAATTAGTGGTTTCATTTTCAGAATCACTACCGGCGACTAATATTTCGTCGGGTAGACTATTCCCAATCGGAATGATTGGCGTTCTTGAATCACTGTCAGCATCTGATCTACTAAAATTTCCTGTTGCGATAAATCCAAATGTCGATTTTTCGCTTGCATACCAATCAAACCCTAATCGAGCATTGGTAGTATTGTTATCAAAAATTGTCTCTGTTTGGGCATCAAAAATAGTATTGTTCTGTGTTCTATAGAGGTTGATGAAATTGAGACTTTCGCCAAAACGATTGCTAAAAGACCCGTAAAAACTGGTTTTTTTGTTTCGGTTATTAAATGATACTGAGCTATTATAGCGAGCAAATTCGCCATATGTTAGTCCTGTAGCTAGACTACCATTAGTGCCTAAACTTTTATCACGTTTAAACTTGATGTTGATTATGCCAGCATTCCCTTCAGCATCATATTTTGACGAGGGCTGGGTTATAATTTCTATAGCTTCAACATCTGTAGCTTGAATTGTTTTTAAGTAATTGACTAAGTCATCACCCCGTAAAACAGAAGGTTTATCGTCAATGTAAATTAATACGCCAGTTTTTCCTTCCACAATTAGGTTATCGTTATTGTCAACTATCACTCCTGGAGCTTTTCGTAAAAGCTCAAATCCTGAATCTCCAGCTGCACTAATTGTATTCTGAATGTTAAATACGGTTTTATCGGCCTGAACTTGAATCATAGGCTTTTCTGCTTTGACTTTAACCTCATTTAATGTTTCACTGACTTCCTTTAGTTTAATCGTACCCATATTTTTGTCAGTTTCTAAAATTGTAAAAGTTGGTGACGCATACTTTTCAAATCCCAAAATTTCAATAACCAAGTTGTAGGTACCCACTTGAACGTTTTTAAGTATAAAAATACCTTGATCATTACTGATAACGGCTTTTACAAAAGTTTTGCCATCTTCTTTGAACAGAGATACCACGGCTGTTGGAATGATCTGATTCTTATCATCTTCAATTTTTCCACGAATATCTTGTGCAGAGATGGCAGAAACAATAAATAGATTGATTAATAAAGTAGCAATTGTTTTCATCGTAAAAAATTTAATAATTCAAAGATGCAATCATTTCAGAATCGAAACATCTCAATTCGGACGAATGCCCCAATACGTCGATGAATTGACTAGACAATTCAACAAGAAATAGGCCCATTCAACGAAAATATGGTGTGAAAAAAATATAGTACATTTAAATTTGAACAAATATTATAGCATGAAAATACCGTTTTGGAAACGAAAAATTTTTAGCATTCGCTATGGAGAATTACTTTCTTTCATTGCATTTTATGCTATATTTTCTGCCTTCTATCATGCCACATTATGGTATAATAGAGCGGGATATAAACATGACGATGACTCACTTTTTCAACCTGTAAGTTTTTTTGATGATAGTGGCTTAGACTATGTAATAAAGTTCCTCCTATCAATACCGATTTGGTGGATACTGTTTCGAAGACTTAAAAGTTGGACATTATACCAGCGATTATTATTACATATTATTCTCCTTCCGACCTTTGTAATAGTATGGAAGGAATTCTATTATATTGCTAGTGACGCATTAGACTTTGGGCATTTAACGGGAAGAGGGGAAGTTTGGGACATTTACATTCCGGCATTATTTTATGTATTGCAATTTAGTATTTTACATGCTTATAATTACTACTTAGAAAATAGAAAAAAATTAAAGCTTGAAGGAGAGTTGAGAACCATGGCTTTAAAAAGTGAATTATCAGCTTTAAAGGCGCAGTTAAATCCTCATTTCTTGTACAATATTTTTAATACAATAAGCGCTTCGGTACCTTCAGAAAATGAAAAAACAAGACATCTGATTGCTGAATTATCTGACTTATTTCGCTACCAGTTAAAGGCATCTCAAGTCGAAAGAGTGACCCTTAAGGAAGAGTTAGACTTTGTTAGGAAATATTTAGACCTTGAAAAAGAACGTTTTCAAGAGCGTTTGCACATAAATATCAATGTAGAACCATGCATTTTAAATGAAAAGGTACCACCTATGTTGTTACAACCTTTAGTTGAAAATTCAGTAAAGCACGGTCTATCATCACTCATTGAGGGCGGCACAATCACAATAAAAATAGAAAAGAAAGAGCATAAACTTCAATTTGAGATTACTGATACTGGAGTGGGAATCGACGATAAAATCAAAGCTTTCGAAAAAGGTGTAGGACTTAATAATACGCGCCTGCGCTTAGAAAAAATGTATCAAAGTACACTACAACTAAGAGATAACACACCGAAAGGGTTGAAAATAAGTTTTGCAATATGAAGAAGGTAATTATTATTGATGATGAAGAGGCTGGAAGAAAACTAATCAAAGAGTACTTAAAGGATTTTACAGATTTAGTACTACTTGGTGAAGCTAATAATGGTGTTGATGCAGTTAAAATAATCAATGAATATAAACCTGATCTAATTTTTTTAGACATTCAAATGCCAGGGATCACCGGTTTTGATGTGTTAAGGCATCTTGAAGAATTGCCACAGATCATTTTCTCAACTGCCTACGACCAATATGCGTTAAAGGCTTTTGAAGTGCATGCCGTTGATTATTTGCTAAAGCCTTATACCAAGGAACGATTTAAGTTAGCGGTAAATAGATTAGTAGAAAATAACAATGAAAATAAAGCGAGGAATCTAACTGAAAGTTTGTTATTTAATTCATCTAAATATCCTGAAAGGATTTTAGTACAGACACAGAACAAGTTAATTACGATAGTTCTAGAAGATGTCATTAGGATAGAAGCATATGGAGATTATTCGAAACTGATAACTTCAGAAAAATCATATCTGAGTAATTACGGCATCTCAACCTTAGAAAAAAAATTAGATGGTACTGTATTTATTCGAGTACATCGCTCATCTATTATTAATTTAAATCGGGTTAAAGAACTTAATAAATACACCAAGAGCTATGATATTACGATGCAAAACAAGGATGTAGTCAGGGTAAGCAGAGGCTATTTAGATAATATCAAAAAGTTAATGTATTAGTGATTCTTTGTCTCTAGTTTTAAGCTTGATTAAGCATAATATTCAATATTGTGAATATTAGGAGAAACATTCTAAATCAAAACTGTTTTAAGAAAGTTATTTTACTAATAAATTGACATGTTTGTTGCGTGGGATTAAAGATATCTGTTTGTGTATCATTGCATCAATCAAATAATCTTTTAAGACATGCTTTGATAGATTTTTCCCCACAATACCTGAGAAATAGTCAAAGTTTTCAATGGCATTTAAGCTTGGATATAACATTAGATTTTCTGGTATATATGCTATGAATTTTTTTACTGCCTTAGAATTTTCAGGAATATCTAATTGATTAATAAATGTATTACCAGAAGTGGGTTCAATAAAACCCAATAATAAGTTTATGACTGTTGTCTTTCCAGAGCCATTTGCACCTAGTAAGCAGTAAATTTCTCCTTCTTTAACCTTAAGATTAAGTCTATCTAAAGTAATTTGATCGTCATATATTTTTGTAAGATTGTTAGTTGAAATCATAATTTTTAAGTATTTAAGTGCTATTAATTTATTTTCCCTAGAAAGAGAAAGTAAATACACAAATGGCCCTATAACTATAGGCATAATTATTAACAGGTATATTTTTAGCTATTCCTTACTTCTAGTCACTTCCTTTGAGGCTTATCAAATAATTAACTGTAATTATATAGTGACACTAGGATAGAACCAACTATCAAAAATGAAAAGTAAGTAGTTCCCTTTTATTAATTAGAAGGTGGTGGTTTATTTAGGAAAGTCTGGGAGGCGATACTTTTAAAAATAGGCTCTTCATATCAACCTAAAGAATTATCTTTCAAAGTAGTATTATGAAAAATATTGAAAGAATGCCCAGAAATGTTATCGGAAATAGGAGTAATCTTATACGCTGTAGAAATCATTTCGCAATCGTCACAGTTAAGCGTTATATGATCTTCACCCAGATGCGAAAAAAAAATGAAAGCTTGTTATTTTTAACTTAAGAAAAGTAAGAAGAAAGAAAAATGCTATAAAGTTTTTATATGAATTTTTCACACTTAAGAGATAACTAAAACTTAGTTGCATTAAGCTATATTAAGAAATATTTTACAGAATTACCAAGGTTCTAGACACTTCTTAATTTAACAAAAGGCTAGAAAAATTTAATGAAATATGAGCAACCTTTTATTTGAATTTGTGTCTAATTCATAAAGCCAAAGTATGAAACTATTTAAATCATTTATTTTAATCTTAATACTTTCAAGTTGCAGTAGCGATATCGATGAAAACGTTGAACAGGTAAATATTCGAATTCTAAATGCGAGTTTACTTGAGTATTCAAATGTTAAAGTAGACACTTCTACTGGGTTGGTAAGCTATGGAGATTTAAGTTCAGGAGAAATCTATGAATACAAACCATTTGAATTGGCATACAGATATGCTTTTGTTGAGTTACATATTGATGATGAAATATACACCTTGCAACCCATAGATTATGTGGGAGAGACTCCATTAGACAATGGTAATTACACTTATGCTATTAGCGCTGAGATCGCTGAGAGATACAATACAATATCATTAAATTTGATGTATGATGTAGAACTCTTAGAAAGCAATTAATAGGCGTACTTATTAAATAATATTTATTCACGTTTCTTATAAAAAATAAAAGCCCAAGTAAATTCACTTGGGCTTTTTTTCCTCAAATAATTGAATGAATAGTAAAATTATTTAGAAGAGTAAACTCTTATTGATTCCCATAATATTATTCTCAGTATAGGTATCTAGAAAAGACTCTGTAAAGTGTTGTTTGCCTAATAGGGGCTGTTTCTTTAAAATATTTTGAACATCACGCTCACTATAATCTTTCAACATGGGTTTTGCTAATTCAGCAAAACTATAATGCCATGGTTCATATTTAAAACCTTTTCTAGTATGATCGTTCGTATATACTTGATAGTATCCAAATTTATGTGCATTTCCATCCATCCACTCTCTAAAAGATTTATAAATACCTTTTCCATGAAAGTTACGTGTACTTAAAGGATATCTAGATGTCTTTATTTTTCCATTCACTACATCCATTTCTGTACCCCAATGATGTCTGGAGCTTCCAGGAATAGCCGTATATCGAATGTTATTTAGTACTGCGTTTTTAGGAGACAAATTTTTAGACCTGTAACGCTTATACTTACGTGTCCAAATGAGGTTCTGGTGATTAAAGCTTCTATAACTAGACACCACCCTAATGTTCATACCATGACGCCTTGCTTCATAATTCATCTCTAAAAAAGCCTGATGCGCTTTTTTCTGCATCTTATAACCTGTGCCATAAAGTTTAGGTTGTGTTTTACCTATTAAGAGGTTTTCAGAAAAAGTAACTGACAGTTCAGTATTAGTAAAGGCTAAATTGGGGGCAGCTATAATTGCTATACTTGTAAAAGCGGAGTTTTTAAAAAATTTTCTTCTAGAATTCACGTTATTTTTTTCTTTTCAATAAACTTTTAGGTACTAAATGATTCACAAGCACTCCTTCACATTGTGAAAATCATTTAGCATAATTACGTTCATTAAAAATAGTGGAATACTAATGGTGATAAAAGTGTCGTAAAATGCAATTATTAACAATATTACTGTTAATTACAAATCTAAATATGTTCAATTCTAAAACCACCAAAACTTATTGATAAACAATAACTTAAACTCATATTTTCCTTTTTTGAGTAACCACTAGTTATCAACAAATCAACATTTTAACATTTTTGTTAAGTGATTTATGAACCGTAACTTTCTATCAACTATATAGGATTTTAGTGTAGAAATTAGCACCTAATGCTCAATGGTTTAATTGAATTGTTTTTTGGTTTTTTTACTGCCTTCATACATTTCGTATTTAACAAACTTACATTCTAATTTACCGTTAAACAGTTTAATCTTCTTTGAAGTTCGAAGCCCAACACTTTTTAAGCCTTGTTCAAAATCTGAAGTAATTAGCCAAGCATCTGTGTTGGTATAGCCGTGCTTTAAGGTGTTTCCGATTTCCTTATAAAAAATAGGCACATCAATCTCTAAGCGTTCACCATAAGGTGGATTGAACAATACTATCGTTTTACCATCAACTTCTTTTTCTGTATTAAAGAAATTCTCATGCTCAATTTTTATAAACTCAGATAGATTTGCATTTTTAATATTTCCGGCAGCCTTTCTGATTGCTGAAGGTGCTTTGTCAAAACCTATAATCTCTTTATCAGATGACCGTATCTTATTTAGTAAAGATTCTCTAATCACATTAAACAAATCTTCATCAAAGTCTTTCCAATGCTCAAACCCAAACTCCCTTCTATTGATGTTGGCAGGTATATTATTGGCAATCATGGCTGCTTCAATTAAAATAGTACCACTACCACACATAGGATCCATAAAGTGTTGTGATCCATCGTAGCCAGAGAGTAATACCAATCCTGCTGCTAGCACTTCATTGATTGGTGCTATATTCGTACTGCTTCTATACCCACGTTTATGAAGTGAGCTACCAGAACTATCTAATGAAACAGTACATTGATCTTTTTGTATATGTATATTTAATCGAACTTTCGGGTGTTTTATATCTACACTAGGACGCTTTCCTGTTTTATTCCTAAAATAATCTGCAATAGCATCTTTAGTTTTTAGAGATACATAATGTGAATGCGTGAAATGATCTGAGTAAATTGCTGCGTCTATGGCAAAAGTATCGTTCTCAGATAGGTATTTTTCCCATTTTATGAACTGGAGCTGCTTATATAAGTCATGCTCATTCTTAACAAAAAAAGACTTGATTGGTTTTAAAATGCGTATGGCAGTACGTAATGCCAGGTTTGCTTTATACATAAAACCGGTATCGCCCACAAAAGACACACTTCGCCTACCTTCTGCAACTTGCATAGCACCAAGATTTTTCAATTCCTTAGCCAATATACCTTCTAAACCATACATGGTCTTAGCCAGCATTTTAAAGTTTTGATCCATTTTTTTCCTTTGAAACACAAAAGTAATCTAATTAAAACTGCTATAAATTGATTTCTTATTTTTGTGCTTCATTTTTTTACATGGAAGTTCAAAAAGACTGGTTTCAAAGTTGGTTTAATACAGCCTATTATCATATCCTTTATCAAGATAGAAATGATGAGGAAGCGCAAGTTTTTATGCAAAATCTTACTTCTGCTCTAAGTCTTGAAAAAGGAAGTAAGATATTAGACCTTCCTTGCGGGAAGGGCAGACATGCAGTTTACCTAAACTCTCTGGGCTATGATGTAATTGGTGCAGACCTTTCAGAAAATAGTATTGCATTTGCAAAACAATATGAAAATGATACATTAAGGTTTGAAGTGCATGATATGCGTCATGAATTTAACACCCGATTTGATGCAGTTTTAAACCTATTTACTAGTTTTGGTTATTTTGATGATGAAGAAACTAATATTGATGTTTTAAGAATCTTAAAAAAAGGACTTAAAAAAGGTGGTGTTTTAGTTATTGATTTTTTAAATGTAGATTTTATAAAAAATACGATTGTTAAGGAGGAAGTTCAGACTAAAGGAGGTATTGATTTTTATATCAATAGGAGTATAAATGATGATTTTATTGTGAAAGATATTCGGTTCAAAATAGATAATAAAGAATATCATTTTACCGAATATGTCCGTAATATTGACATTACCACTTTTAAATATTATTTTTCTAAGGCAGGCTTACAATTAAAGCATATTTTTGGTGACTATAATCTCAATGATTTTGATACAGAAAATTCCCCTAGATTAATCCTGGTTTTAGAATGAACTATTTTGTTTTAATAGCAGCCGTTTTTATTGGCTTTTTAATAGCTTTTCTCTTTAAGCCTAAAAGTAAAAATGTAAGACTAACACTCTCTTTCAGTGGCGCTTATTTACTATCTATTACAGTATTACATTTAATACCTGAAGCCTATGAAAGTCAAAGAGAAGGTATTGGGGTATTTATACTTGTTGGTATACTTTTACAAACAATTCTGGAGTACTTTTCAAGAGGTGCTGAACATGGGCATATTCATATTCATAATGATTTGAAAAGCATTCCTTGGCTATTATTTATTAGTATAGGTATTCATGCCTTTGTTGAGGGTATTCCTTTATATGAAAGTGAAGATCAAACCTTATTATGGGGTATTATCATTCATAAGATACCCATTGCACTAATACTAACGACATTTTTATTGAATTCTCAGCTTTCAAGAATGAGCATTTATGGAATTTTAATCGCTTTTGCACTCATGAGTCCTCTAGGCGCATTCATACCTGAGTATATAGCTTTTTTCAAAAGTTACCAATCAGAAATAATAGCTATTGTTATCGGTGTCTTTTTGCATATAGCCACAGCCATTTTATTTGAAAGTTCTCAAAATCATCAATTTAATATCAAAAAATTTATTGCTGTATTGGTAGGGTTTGGATTGGCTTATTTAAGCACTTTGATCGGACACTAAATCAAATCTTGTGATATCTGAAATAACAAATTCTAGTTTGCTACCTGGCTAATAAACTTAATACGCATTAAACGCAATTCTTCCTCATCATAATCACCATCAAATTCATCTAGAGCTTCCTGTATTCGGTCATTCTCAGCTTCCATAAAGTATTCATGAATCTCCTCCTGTTGATCTTCATCTAGAAGATCATCAAGACTATAATCAATATTAAGCTTGGTGCCCATATATACAATGCGTTCCATTTCTTTGATTAGCTCAGCCATTGCTAAGCCTTTGGCCTTAGCTATATCCTCAAGGGGGATTTTTTTATCGGTATTCTGAATAACAAAAAGTTTGATTGCAGAATTAGAACCCGTACTTTTTACAACTAGATCGTCAGGTTTTACAATATCATTATCATCTACATATCTATTGATTAATTCAATAAATGATTGACCAAATTTTTTAGCTTTACCATCACCCACCCCATGCACATTTGAAAGTTCTTCTATACTTGTTGGGTACTTTAAAGTCATATCTTCTAGTGAAGGGTCTTGAAAAACAGCGAAGGGCGGCACTCCTTTCTTTTTACCTACACTTTTACGCAAGTCTTTAAGCATAGTCATTAGCTTCTCATCAACAGCACCTCCAGAGCTTTTAGTATTTGTTACTATAGTAGCATCATCTTCAGAATCATAAATGTGATCTTCGGTCATCATAAACGAGACCGGACTTTTAATAAAATTATGACCTTTTGACGTAACCTTCAATACGCCATATTGCTCTATTTCTTTACTAAGAAAACCTGCAACCAAAAGTTGACGAATCAGCGCCATCCAATGACCAGCTTCTTTATCCTTACCTATACCAAAAAAAGATTGCTCATTGGTCTTTCGAGATTTTAATAAGGCATTTTCATTACCAACAATGGTATTCACAATCTCTTTAGATTTATATTCTTCATTGGTGTCTCTAATTACTTCTAATAAAGTCTTTACATCATCTTTGGCTTCTTTTCTCTTTTTAGGATTACGGACGTTATCATCCATATCAGCACCTTCACCATTCACTTCGTCAAATTCTTCACCAAAATAATGTAGTAAGAACTTACGGCGAGACATAGAGGTTTCAGCATATGAAACTACTTCCTGTAATAAAGCATGCCCTATTTCCTGTTCCGCCACAGGTTTACCCGAAAGAAACTTTTCTAGTTTCTCTATATCCTTATAGGCATAAAATGCCAAACAATACCCTTCTCCTCCATCACGACCTGCCCTACCGGTTTCTTGGTAGTAACTTTCTAAACTCTTAGGAATATCATGATGAATTACAAAACGCACATCTGGTTTATCGATGCCCATTCCAAAAGCAATGGTTGCCACTACAACATCAGCATCTTCCATTAAAAACATATCTTGATGTTTAGCTCTTGTCTTAGCATCTAAGCCTGCATGATACGGAATTGCTTTCACACTATTTACTTGTAATATCTGAGCAATTTCCTCTACCATTTTACGACTCAGGCAATAAACAATACCTGACTTGCCAGTATACTTTCTTACAAACTTGATAATATCTTTCTGTACATCTTTTGTTTTAGGGCGTACTTCATAAAAAAGATTTGCTCTATTAAATGAAGCTTTAAAGGTTGTAGCATCAGACATACCTAAGTTCTTTAATATATCTTCTTGTACTTTAGGTGTGGCAGTTGCTGTAAGCCCTATAATTGGTACATCATCAATTTTCTTGATAATATTCTTTAAGTTTCTATATTCTGGTCTGAAATCATGTCCCCATTCAGAAATACAGTGTGCTTCATCAATAGCAACGAAGGAAATATTCTGATCTTTTAAAAAGTCAATATAATCTTCTTTAGTTAAAGATTCAGGAGCTACATACAATAACTTAGTGACTCCACTTCTTATGTCATCCATCACTTGGTTGACCTGCGTCTTGTTCAAAGATGAATTGAGTACATGAGCTATGCCATGCTCTGTAGAAATTCCGCGTAAAGCATCAACCTGGTTTTTCATCAATGCAATTAAGGGTGATACCACAATTGCTGTTCCTTCCTTTACCAATGCAGGTAACTGATAACACAGAGACTTGCCGCCACCTGTAGGCATTATTACAAAGGTGTTTTCACCAGCAAGTAAACTATTAATGACCTGCTCCTGTAATCCCTTAAATTTTGAAAAACCGAAATATTTTTTTAGCGCACCGTGTAAGTCTAATTTTGTCACGTGAATAAAAATTTATCTATTATTTTAGATACATTTGCAACTAAAGATACGAATAATTTTATTTTGAAAATCTCTAAATTTTGACTGTCCAAAAAAATATTCTAGACATAGCAAAGCAAACTATTTCAACTGAAAGTAAAGCGATAGCGAATTTAATAAATTTTTTGGATAAAGACTTTGAAAATGCTGTTAATTTTATCCTGAAATCTAAAGGTAGGGTTGTTGTAACTGGTATTGGTAAAAGTGCAAACATTGCCAATAAAATTGTGGCAACCTTAAATTCAACAGGAACACCCGCTATTTTTATGCATGCAGCAGATGCCATTCATGGTGATTTAGGTATCGTTCAAAAAGATGACGTAGTTGTGTGTATTTCTAAAAGCGGAAACACCCCAGAGATAAAAGTACTGATTCCATTAATAAAGAATTCTAGTAATAAGATCATAGCAATAACAGGTAATAAAGATTCCTTTTTAGGGCAACAAGCCGATTTTGTTTTGAATTCTTATGTAGAACAGGAAGCATGCCCTAACAATTTGGCGCCTACAACAAGTACCACTGCTCAATTGGTTATGGGTGACGCCCTGGCAGTTTGCTTATTAGAAATGAGAGGGTTTAGCAGTGATGACTTTGCTAAATATCACCCGGGTGGCTCCTTAGGAAAACGATTATACTTGCGTGTTGGTGATTTAATTGATTCTGATGCTAAACCAGAAGTACCAAAAGATGCAATCATTAGCGATGTTATTATTGAAATTTCTGAAAAACGATTAGGTACTACAGCGGTAATAAATAATGGTAAAGTAGTTGGTGTTATAACAGATGGTGATATTCGTAGAATGCTTAAAAACAATCAAAGTATTGACGGTTTAACTGCTCAAGATATTATGAGTGAAAATCCTAAAACCATTACTTCGGAAGCTATGGCTGTCAAAGCGTTGGAAACCATGGAAGCTTATAACATCACACAAATCTTGGTTGTTGATAATGATGCATATTTAGGTGTTGTGCATCTACATGATTTGCTTAAAGAGGGAATTATTTAAAGATGGCTAACGAACAAAACGAAATGTCATTTTTGGATCATCTTGAAGTATTAAGATGGACACTTATACGCTCAACATTGGCTGTATTTATTACCGGAGGTGTGGCTTTTGCTATGAAAGAGTTTATTTTCAACAAAATAATTTTACTGCCAAAAGAGGCTTCTTTTGCTACCTATAGATTTTTATGTAATGTATCAAAGCAGTTTGGTACTCAAGGACTATGCATTGATAGTATTCCTTTCATTGTTCAAAGTAGAACAATGGCAGGTCAATTTTCAGCGCATATCTGGACGTCAATTACTGCCGGGTTTATCTTGGCGTTTCCTTATATTTTATGGGAGATATGGAAATTTATCAAACCTGGCTTATATCCTAAAGAAAGGAAAAATGCAAAAACCTTTATTATAGTATCTTCTTTTTTATTCTTTCTTGGGGTCTTGTTCGGATATTATGTGATTACACCTTTATCGGTAAATTTTTTAGGAAATTATTTGGTTGCAGACCAGGTAAAGAATAATATTGATTTAAGTTCTTATATAGGGTTGTTGCGTGCCTGTGTACTTTCAGCCGGATTTATGTTTGAACTACCAATCATCATCTTTTTTCTAACAAAATTAGGATTGGTTACTCCAGAATTCCTGCGCAAGCAGCGTAAATATGCTTTTGTATTGGTGCTTATACTTGCTGCTTTAATCACGCCTCCTGATGTAATAAGTCAGGTTATTGTGGCGATACCAATGGTCATTTTATATGAAATTAGCATTTCTATTTCTAAAATGATTCTTAAAAAGGAGAAGAGACTGCACACAACTTAAAACTTTATATTTTTGCTTAATCTTAAAAGCGTAGATCATGAAAATGGCGGGTTCAGTTGAAGAGTATATAGAAAGTCAAGATACTTATGAAAAAGAACTTGAGGTTTTAAGAGATCTTTTGCTTACGACGGAACTTCAAGAAACAGTAAAATGGGGTATCCCTACCTACACAATTGATAAGAAAAATGTGGTTAGTATTAGTGCCTTTAAGTCTCACTTCGGTTTATGGTTTTTTCAAGGCGTATTTTTATCAGATCCTCATAATCTATTGATTAATGCCCAAGAAAACAAAACAAAAGGAATGCGTCAATTACGATTCACAACTATGAATCAAATTGATAAAAGTATTATTTTAGATTATACTCTTGAAGCAATTGAAAATCAAAAGAAAGGGCTAATGATAAAACCTAAAAAGAAGCCTTTGGTTATTCCAAAAGAGCTTCAGGATATATTTCAGGAAAACACGCAATTGGCCAATATATTTGATAGCCTAACTCTTACTAAAAAAAGAGAGTTTTCAGAATATATTGCCAATGCTAAGAGAGAGGAAACACGTAAGAAAAGATTAGAAAAAATTATACCAATGATTTTAAATAATATTGGTTTAAATGATAAGTACAGATAAATGATATTAAGAGCAGAGAATATTCAAAAAATATATGGAAGTCGTAAGGTGGTGAAGGGAATTTCGTTACAAGTTGAGCAAGGCGAGATTATTGGTCTTTTAGGACCTAATGGAGCCGGCAAAACTACTTCGTTTTATATGATAGTAGGAATGGTCAAACCAAACGAAGGAAAGATCTTTCTTGACAGCGAAGACATTACAGAAGACTCTATGTATAAACGCGCTCAGAAGGGTGTTGGTTATCTTGCACAGGAAGCTTCGGTATTTAGAAAGCTATCCGTTGAAGACAATATTATGGCTGTCCTTCAATTTACCAGTCTCTCAAAAAAAGAACAGAAAGACAAATTAGAATCTTTGATAGATGAGTTTAGTTTAGGGCACGTACGTAAAAACAGAGGCGACCTTTTATCTGGTGGTGAACGAAGACGCACAGAAATTGCACGTGCTTTAGCCTCAGACCCAAAGTTTATTTTGTTGGATGAACCTTTTGCGGGTGTTGACCCTATTGCCGTAGAAGATATTCAAAGTATTGTAGCACACTTAAAAGATAGAAATATAGGTATTCTGATTACGGATCATAACGTTCAGGAAACACTAGCCATTACAGATAAAACCTATTTGATGTTTGAAGGTGGTATTTTAAAAGAAGGAACACCTAAAGAACTGGCGGAAGATGAAATGGTACGTAAGGTATATTTAGGAGAAAGTTTTGAGCTAAAGAAGAATAGGTTTTATAAAACATAATTAAACTGTGCTTTAAAACAAAAATTTAAACTCTCATTACTACCTTATATATTTTGATTGAAAATTAGTTTTCATAACCCTTTTAATACATACTATACCTATTTAAAAAGTTTATTTAAAAGTAGACTGTAACAATCAATTTATTAAAATATTATTCAACACTATTCGTTTACAGATAACAACTAGTTAACCAAATCATGATTAGACCGAGTCTATTCGCAATTTTATTGCTTTTTACTATTAATTTAATAGCACAGACTACTCCAATTACTGATGCTAATTTTGAACAAGACCTAATTGATCAAGGGTTTGACACGAATGGTCTTAATGGGAATATCTTAAATACAGATGCACAAGCCGTAACAGTTTATAACGCTGGAAGAAATGATATTACTGATTTCACTGGGTTAGAAGCTTTTGTGAATGTGATCTCGCTCAATTTAAATAACAATCAGTTTGCTACGCTACCCTTAACAAATCTTACAGACTTAGAAGAATTAGTTTTTGATCAAAACGTTGTTTTAGCAAATTTAGATGTTTCATCTAATACTAATTTAAGAGTAATTGATATGAGAGCTAATGGAGGTGCTAACAGCGCACCTATAAGCACTTTAGACTTATCAAATAATCTTTTACTTGAACGCATTCATATATATAATTTCAAAAACCTTTTTACTGTTATATATCCTAATACAGATACAGTTGAATATGTATATATGCTCATTTTTGCTGATATAAATGTAGATTTTTCAGGGTATGATAATTTGGAAACCTTAACCTTAAGTGTCAATTTTAGTAATACACTTGTCATTAATGCAACATTACCAAATAATCCAAACACCTTAAGATCGGCTTCATTTCAAGGTGGTAATATTGTCAATGCCGATTTATCGAATAGTTTAGCCTTAGAATACTTGTCTTTTCAAAATAGTAATACTGAGACCATACAGCTACCTATAACAAATACACTTACCAGAATTCGAATATCAGGTCACAATATTGACAATATTTCTTTTGAGAACGCTGCAATGCTAGAAGATCTAGATATATCTAATAAAAATGGTTCGAACCAAACCCCTTTAAATTTAGATATTACTCAAAATATTCAATTAGAAAGATTAAGAGCTACGAGTAATTATATGACAAATTTAGATATAACACAAAATGTTAATTTGTTAGATGTTAATGTAAGTAGCAATGCCTTACCTACTATTAATACTTCTCAAAATCTTTTGCTTACTGATTTAAACGCTAGTCGTAATGAAATAACTACACTCGACTTAACAACAAATACTTTATTAGAGAACTTAAATTTAAATACAAATCTGCTTCCTTCTATAAATCTTTCAACCAATACAGAATTAGAAGTGCTTAACTTAGGAACGAATCAAATACCAACATTAGATATCACTACAAATACAAAATTAAGAACCCTATACATTGATGATAATCTATTTACAACAACAGGCTTAGACTTAACTCAAAATATTGATTTAACTTATTTAAATGCTGAAAGAAATCAAATAGAATCATTAGATATTACACAAAATCTTGAGTTAAGCACTATAATTTTAAACTACAATTTGTTTCCTGGTACAGCTATCTTAGATCAATTTTATAGTATTAGAGCTGGTGACGATGGTATAAGAGGTGGTAACTTAGAAGTTAGTCATAACCTATTAACGGGTAAAATTCAAAACTTCGCAGATCTTTTTCTCTTAGGACCTAACACAACTGATCCGTGGACAAGACGATTTGAATTGACAATAGACAATAATTATTTTCATTTCGGAGATCTCGAGGAAGACCATTTAGATTTTATAAGTTATTTAAATGCTCCAGGAGCATATAATATTCCTATTCTTTCAGAATACAGTTACGCTCCACAAGCTAAGGTTAATGCTATAGAAAACCCAACAAGAAATGCTGGTGAAGATATAACCTTAGTTACGACAGTAAGAGGTGCACAAAATCACTATAAATGGTTTAAAGATGGAGTTGAGATTACTGATGCTCATGATTCACCAGAGTTAGTTTTAACAAATTTAACCACTTGCGATGCTGGAGTTTATCATTCAGAAATAACGAGCGATTTAGTACCTTTTGAAAATAGTAATCCACCTGGAACAAATGGAAAAAACTTATTACTTATCCGTAATGATATTACACTTACAGTAAATGCAACTAAAGGCTGTGTTACTTTAGCAAACCCTATAAATGGTGCTACTGGTGTACCTATCAATACAGGTATTGAATGGAATGAAAATCCAGGTGCATGTGGCTATAAAGTTGCTGTAGGAACAACTTCTGGAGGAACAGATATATTGGACAATGAAGATGTAGGCAAAGTAACTGTTTATAATTTCAATAGTGATCTGCTACCCAATACAACATATTATGTAACAATTACTCCATATTACGATGACGGTGATTTTACAGGTTGTGTAGTAGAATCTTTTACTACAAATTCTTCACTAACAACCACAAATTGTACAACATTAATTTCACCTTTAAATGGAAGTGCAAATGTAAGTATGAACCTAAATAGCTTGCAATGGAATCCTGCAAACGCTGCCGATGGATATAGACTAACAGTCACAGGGAGCTCTTCGACTGCCAATAACCTCAATAACTTTGATGTTACCTCAGGAACATCCTACAACTTTGCTAATGATTTCGATAATGGTGAGACCGTGTCTGTAACCATAACTCCTTACAATGCAGCTGGTGATGCTACATCATGTACCACTGAAACATTTACCATTGTAGCGGCAACACCAACGCCTCCTAACTGTACAA